>NZ_DATJCA010000105.1:0-7557 GCF_035515035.1 Gelidibacter sp.
CAACATAGGGCGGAATAATTCGGGTAGTTTTTCTGGATTTTTTCCCAACATATTTGCAAGCTTTTCTACGACAAATATACAAATACCTGTAATGAAAAACAAGCTTAATAACGGTTAATACACTGGATTATAGATGATTAATCTACCTTAAGGAGTAACTAAGTATCACTCAAGGCATCATAAACAAATACGGGAATCGGAGTGTCAAAGTGCTCAAGAGCGGTCAAAGAAATTTCAATAGGTCCGGAATTGGTCAGGAACATACCGAATGGATACCTCTTGGATTCACTGTAGGCACCCACACCTTGAATCACGAAGCGTTGCGAATTGATCATCCAATTCAGGTCGTCTTTAAGCTTATCTCGATTACGGGCATCGTAACCATAATCAATGCCATCAGTGGCCCTACCATCTTTGGTAAACGCCAACAATAAGTGGCGGACAAAGCCTTCGGGGGTTTTAAAATCAATCCGGACGCGTTGGATGTTGCTTTTGCTTTCTGTTTGCGCATAGACTGTAAGGCAGCAAAAAAAGGCCAAACATAAGTAGGTAAAATTTTTCATATCTATTAATTAATGATTAGGGGGTCTTGGAAAGATAAAAAATATGGATAATTTGACCCGCGAAATACATCAAATTTTGACGAAACACATCTATGCGTAAGTTTATTCCTATATATTGCTATTTGTTTTGCTGAAGAACAACAAATAACAAAGCCATATTATAGCATCTCTATGGGTTATATAGCGACCTATCCAATTTTTGGAAGAACAAATGAAACCTTAGCACCGTTTTGAGTGTTTCTAATTTCAATCTTTCCATTATGGGCTTCGATGATTTTTTTGCACAAGAAAAGAGACAACGCAGGATTTTGGTCTATATGGCTATTAGTACCAAAGACTTCAATATCGAAAAAATTATAATTATCCGGGAAATGTTTACCTTCATCCTCAATTGTGACCACAAGGTTTTTAGAGTGTTCCATTGTTTTAATGAATATCTCTGAATTTTTGTTTCCAAACTTTATGGCGTTGTCAATTAAGTATGAGACACATTTATCAATAAATGTTTTGTCGAGCATCGTACAGATGTCACGGCCTTCATTTTGCAGAATTATAGAAATATTCTTTTTGTCAGCCTGGCTTTTCAAGGCATTTGCTTTGGAACTGATTATATTCGTTAAGTCTTCCCTATTTAAATTCAGTATGGCTTTTCCCTTGGTATTTAGAAGTGAAATATCCAAAGCCTTGAGTGAGAACTCCTCTAATCTATTTGCAGAAATCTCCATAATGAACAACAACTCTTTTATTTCCTCAGGCAAGTGGTATTCATTTAGGATTCCGAGAGCGCCAATTATTCCGTGAAGTGGGGTCCGTATCTCGTGGCTAATGATATTTAAAAATTCGGTTTTTGCGGTATCAAGTTTAAGCAATTGGCTATTGGCGACAGTTAACTCTTCTGTCCGCTCCTTCACCCTTTGTTCAAGCCAATTGTTTACTTGCCTAAGCGAATCTCTATTTTGCTTTAATTCAAGATGGGTATTAACTCTTGCCAGTAACTCATTAGAATTGAATGGTTTTGTGACATAATCCTGCCCTCCTGCCTCAAAACCCATCACAATACTTTCGGATTCAACCAATGCGGTTAGGAAGATAATGGGGATCTCTTTTAAGTTTTCATGTTCACGTATGGCCTTACATGCTTCAATGCCATTCATAATTGGCATATTGATATCCATCAAAACCAGATCGTAATCGTTTGACTGCAACAACATTTCCAAAGCTTGCCTACCATTCATTGCAACCCCAATGATATAATTTTCCTGTCGCAATAAACTTCCTAACACCTGAATATTCTTTTGTTGGTCATCAGCAATAAGGATTTTACGGTCTTTTTTGGTATCTGGTTCCATGACAAATGATTCTTTAAATTAATCTATTAAAAGCACTTTAAATACTATTGGTTTCTACTTTCAGCCAATCCACCAATTCAGGAAATCTCTTTAAAGTGTGTATAAGTTTTTCAAAGTCGAAATTTCCCACATGTAGCCCAATCTCATTGCTGTAATCGATGAGCATGTCACAATTTATCTCCGTTGATATTTTAAGCAAATTAATACCGAATTGTTCAATTTCATTTATAACCTGATTTTTAATGGCCCTTTCATATTCAGGTACAAATTCCAATTCAAGGATCTTAATGAACTCTGGAAGTTTCTGTTTCAGCTCATCAGACATTTTATACTCACGATTTGCAAGATAAAAAGTATGTGGTTCCTCCACATGGCGTTCTACTGATTCATAGCTAAGATACCTTTTTAGCATCTCGATAAGCTGCTCAATATTTAATGGTTTTAGCAGGTATTGGTCGAATAGTGTCTCAATATCCTCATTTTCTTTTTTGTTCGAAATGAGAATGGAAGCAGTTATTGCTATTATAAGTATAGAAGCAGTGTGCCTTTCCTTTCTCAGAATTTTGGTGGCTTCATAACCATCCATAACCGGCATTCTCAAATCCATAAGAATAAGATCAGGCAGATGATTTTTAGCCTTTTCAACAGCTTCCATCCCATTTTCGGTTTGTAAAATGGTCAATGGTGAATATTCCAGTAGATCAACGATCAGCTTACGGTTCTCTTCATTGTCATCTGCGATCAGCACCGTAGCAGGTTTAAATAAAACGGTTGAATGATCAAAATATTGTTGAGCATTATCGATGTAAGCGTCTATCACCGGAATATTGGAGAGGTCTATTTTAAATGTACTGCCTTGTCCTGCTCCACTCTGAAGACTTATACTGCCTCCCATTCTTTCAATCAATTTTTTAGTGATCGATAATCCGAGACCCGTTCCGCCGTACTTGTGAAGGTCTTGGCCTGAAGACTGCTTAAAAGGGTCAAAAATATGTTCTTGTTGATCCATAGGAATCCCAATGCCCGAATCTTTAACCAAAATGGTCAGATCCAGGTTTTTCTCATAGGTACTGTTTTTCCGGTAATCTATCCTTACGGAAACACTTCCTTCATGGGTAAATTTAATGGCATTTCCTACAAGATTGAAAAGGATCTGTCTACAACGGACCTCATCCAAATGCAAGGTTTTGTTAGGTAGGCTTTCATAATCGATGAAGAAAACAATCCCTTTGGCTTTTACCTTTTCAGCAAAGATATTTTCTATTTCACTGAGCAGATGGACAAGATTGACAGGTACTGGCATAAGATCAATCTTACCAGCCTCTATTTTTGATAGGTCCAGGATGTCATTAATAATCCTTAATAGATTCTTGCCACTGCTACGGATGGAATCTACCTGCGCACGCTGTTTTTCATCCCGTACCGATTTAGATAAAAGTTCAGAAAACCCGATAATGGCATTCATAGGGGTACGAATCTCATGACTCATATTGGCAAGGAACTCACTCTTGGCTCGGTTGGCTGCATCTGCTGCTTGTTTTGCCTTTATTAAATCGGCTTCAATTGATTTTCTTTCAGTGATATCAAACTTAATGGCAACAGATTGATAGGGCTCGTTATTTTTATCGAGAAAAGGAACAATAGTGGTATCCACCCAATAAAAAGTACCATCCTTTGCTTTGTTTTTAATTTCCCCTCTCCAGATCTTTCCCTCTCCCACCGTTCTCCAAAGTTCATCAAAGAAGCCTTCAGGGTGATAATCGGCATCTAACATCGTATAATCCGACCCAATCACCTCATCCCTACTATATTTCGACAATTCGCAAAATTTATCATTTGCATACCTGATAATTCCATCCCTATCAGAAATTGTAACTGCACTCGATTCGTCCAAAGCCAGTTTATAATCTGAAATATCCTTAACACTTTGAAGCAATTTTTGTTCGGATAGGGTCAGCTTTTCAGTTCTTTCCGCTACCATTTTTTCAAGTTGTTCTTGGTGTTTTATGAGTTCTTCTTCCGTCTTCTTCAATTCTGTAATGTCATGGAATCCAGCAATAAGTACCTTTTCATCATTAATAATCACCAATTTAATCGAAATGGAACACCAGAATATTTCGCCGTCCGATTTTTCTAAAATCAATTCCCTATGATCTATATGCCCTCCTGAGGCAATTGTTTTCAGCAGGGCGATCTTGTCGCTCTTATTGTGATAGAAATCAGGTAGTTTTTGACCAATGATGTCCAATATCGAAACTTTAAAAAGTTTCCCAAAAGATTCGTTAGCGATGATCACTACCCCATCACGCATTTTAGTCAAAACCAAAGGCACGGGAGAAGCTTCCATGATCGTACGTAGCAGATTTTCACTTTCCTTCAGTTCAACGGTCAAGGTTTCTGCTATTTTCCGGGCATTATAATGGGTGTTAATCAGTGATCGGGTCAAAAGAAATAATAAAACACTTATAGTTAAACCGCCAATAAACAACCCCCATGCCTCTATATAGGCCATAAAAATATTTTCTTTTTCCCGAGAAAATATAAGGGTCCATCGGTGGCCATTAAAATCAATGGGAAGGATTAAAGTGTCGCGCTTGTTATCAGACAATTTTCGATCTTCAGAAAGCTGAGATTCAAATAACAGTGAATCAGGTGAAGGTATCAAACCATCATAAATATGTAATATCATTTCCAACTTCCGCCCGATTAATATCCCGGACATAAGGTCATTCATCCGGCACGCACTGTACACCCATCCTATATGCGCCGCACGTCGTTGTTCGACAGTATTGATTTCAAAACCCTCTTCATAGACTGGAACAAAAATAAAACTGCCCGTTTCAAGATCAGTTCCATTGTTCTCGGCTAATAGCATCTTTCCTGATATTGAGGCCATGTCTCTATCACGGGCACGCTCCATGGCATCTGCAAGTACGTCCTCCGTTAACATATCAAAACCAAAATACTGAAGATTAATGCCAGTAAAAGGTTCAACGAAGTCAATGGAAGAATATATTTCTCTTTCATGTTCCGGCCAAATCTTATAATTAGGAAAGCCTTCCTTTCTTATGTTTTGGATATGCTCAGAATTCCTGTCCTTTGGTATGATAGAAGCGTAACCAACACCCAAGATTCCGGGTAAGCTACGGTCGAGTTCATGTCGTTCAATAAATGTTTTCCATTCTTGTCGTGTCACACGATCTGACCCTGAAAAAAAAGCAGTGCTACTGCGAAGTAAAAGAGCGTGCGCATGTAAACGTGTTTCTATTCGGTTAGCAATATTATTGCTGTCGAAATTGAAATCAGCTTCAAGATTGTCATCAATATTTGATTTTACATATATTGTAGCTGTCAATGTAATTATCAAGCTCGTCAACAATATCAACCATGCTCTCCATTCATTTCCATCTTTCATAACCAGTGTAGAAATTAGGTTTTAAAGATATTGAATATATCCTTCAAGTATACTCTGGTGACTAAGGTTTTTAAGTTCCCGATTCCCAGACAAGTATATGATAAGGTGACTACCCATTGGGTTCTCCACAGGTTTATTTTAAATAAGTTGCATAAAAATAATACTGAAATGATAAATAGAAGTCTCTTTTTTTAAACCCAACACTGCTATTTATAATCTGTACTATTCGGAAGAAAACCTTAAGATTACATTTGGACTAATTGCACAATATCACACGAACTCAATTTGCCAACATGCCTTTAAATGAAGAACGATTACACAAACATATATGATTAGTCATTCAGTTGATAAAACCAGACCGCTTTAGTTTTGAGCCGTCACAACCATTGTATATTAAAACTGCCCTCCATTGACGAAGGACAGTTCAGAATTTACACTCTTAGAGGTTTTGTGTCTCCTTAGAGTTCATATATGAGGAAAAATGAAGTGATTATTATTCCCGTGCATTAGAAGACATTTTTCTTAAGTTCGGAACCTTTCTGTTATTCTTCTTTTTCAATTTATTCAACCAAATCAAAGTACCCGTCACCGGCAAACTTGTTGCAATCAGGCAAGCCAAGAAATAAACGACTTTTGAGAATGTTCCAAAAATATCGCCGGTGTGAAGTGGTTTTATTACCGCTGCTAATTTTTGATTTAAAGGTTTTTCATCAAAATATTCTACTTTTAAAACAACTCCCGCAGTATCCAAAAACAGCTTATCTGAAGTAGAAGGCGACCAATTGCTGTCGTTGTATTTTCTAAAACTATAATAATTGTTTTTTGGGTTTGGAAATGTCACCGCAAGTTCGCCAGGATAATTTAAAGTCTGATTTGCCAATTGAATAGCCTCATCATAAGATATCGTCATAGCGTCAGAACTATCCTCTAAATGAAACTCCGGACTCGACCTATCAAATATTTTGGTTCCCATGACGTAACCTAAACCTTCTCTATACGATTCAAAAGACCAACATAAACCTGTAATGGCCATAACAAGTAAAAATAGACAGGCGTAAAAACCTAAGGTATTATGCAAATCATGGTTAACGCGCTTCCAATTTGCCTTGGTTTTGATCTTAAATCCTTGTTTTACGGTCTTCCATTTGATTCTTTTAGGAAACCAAAGTATAATCCCTGAAATAGCTAAGACCAAGAAAACAATCGTTGCCACGCCAACAATAGGTCTTCCGATAGTAGGATCCAACAATAGCCATCTGTGCAGTTTAAACATTGTTAACATAAAGGCGTCTGCCTTTGTTTTTTCAGCTTTGTGAATAACTTTAGTGTATGGATCTACAAGCACCTTGGTCCCACGTGGTTGTTTTAAATCTTCTTTAACCAAAAAAGTATAGGCTTCGTTTTGGTTGTTGGGAATCGTTACGCCTGTTACATAAAAACCGTTTGAGGCCTTTAATTCTTCTGCTAAACTGGTTACCGTTTGTTTTTCAACTTGAGCTTCAACAATAACATCTTCCGCAAAGAATTCCTTTATGTCCTGCTCAAACACCAAAACGGTTCCCGTAAAACAGACGATAAATAAGATGATTCCGCTTGCCAATCCAAGCCATAAATGAACATCATTTATAAATTTTCTAAAAGTGTATGTGTTGTTTTTCTTCATATAGAAATGAGAGTTAACTAAAGTGCAATCGTAATGATTGCACTTTATTGTTTTATTGGTTAAAATGAATAACTCAGGACTCCTGCGAAGTTTCGAGGATCAGTTTGGTTGATATAACTCGTTCTATATGCATTGTAGCCTATCTCATCAAAGATGTTATTGAGTAAAAACCTAAAGTTCCAATGGGAATCGATGCTGTAGGCAATCTGGGCATTCACTTGGGTGTAGGCTTCAACATTAAACGGTTTCTGGTTTGGCACAATTCCTTCGTGGGTTACTGCTCCTGAGCTCCAATCGTTTATTGGACGTTCTCCGGTATAATAGATTCCTGCTCCAACTGACAGACCATCTAGCTTTTCCTTGAAACTGTAATTGGCATAAGCATTAAAAGTATGCTTTGGTGTGTTTAATGGAGCGGAGCCATATACATAGGAAGTATGTTCCTTGTACTGCGCATCGATATAAGAATATCCAGTAATAACTTCCAAATTATCTAATAAACGACCGGTGAGCTCTACTTCAATGCCTTTTCGTTCATCATTTCCTCCCTTTTGATAGTATCCCGTG
>NZ_DATJCA010000106.1:0-167017 GCF_035515035.1 Gelidibacter sp.
GCATCTACTTCCTCAAAATTTAAGTCTGACGAATTATTATTGAACATTAATAACGATAGGGATGTGTATTTGTTGACATCAGCGCTTCCAATTCTGTTACTATCGAGCATTTCCTGAGTAATCGAATTGAAAAAATTGAAAAAATTGTTCTGAAGAGGATTATAGATCAATCTAAGCTCGTGTTCCAGAACTTTAAAACTGAAATCTTTGTCTTCAATTTCAAAATCGTTTATAATTTTTAATACTCTGCTTTTAAATTTATTAAGAACTCTGTTGTTTTGTATCGCATTGTCATTTTTAGAATTGAACTCACCTGTTTTTTCATTCCATTCTTTCAATGTTGAATTAAACGGTGTTCTGAAAAACTTTGATTTTCTTAAATGCGTAACTCGCAAATAGATTGGAAATTTATTATTATCTAGTTTTGTCTTTCGAAGAACTGTTTTAATAGTAGCCATATCGGAGTTGATTTTATTCGAACCATAGTACAACATTAGTACAACAATTGCAGGTATAAAAGTAAATTATATATGGCTAAATGAAAAATATTATGTGTTAATATATTGATTATGAGATCATAAGAAAGTTAATGAAAGTACATGAAAATTGAAAATTTATGACTCATAATCAAGTGGTCCCTGGTTCGAGCCCAGGTGGGACCACAAGTAAACACTAGCCTTACAGAGATGTAGGGCTTTTTTTGTGCTTTTAGGTTAAACATTTCTATTTGTTAAGTCTAGAAATGGTCGAAGATATTGGATCTGTACCTGTATTTAATACTAATATTTCTAAGAGAGAAAATTTTCTGATTGATTATTGAATTATGAGAATATCTTCATTCTTGAGATATTAGTAAAGAAAATTTCTTCTAAATGATTAAATAAAGAGAAAGCATCTTAGATGAAGATGGTAAACTATGAAAAACTTATTGGGAAAAGTGATGTTATAGCGAGCTTTTCTTTTAAAAAAAAAGTCCCACCGAAGCAGGACTGAAGATTTTCTTCTATGTTTTATAGCCTTAATATGCTAAGATAAAGATAAGTAGTTTAGATATGACCTAAACATACCAGCAGGTTTGAATTTGACAATATCAATGTTTAAGGATGATCAAGTTAATTTGTATCTAAAAAACTATTTTTAAACAATCGGAGGATTACCGTCATTAGGATCTTGATACTGATCCCTTTGTATTGGCGTGTTATTTTTTTCACGCATTTTATCAATAATATCTTTAAAATGTTCGCCTGCTGCTGCGCGTCCTCCAAGGCCATAACTTAATGCAACAGCTACGGCAATGGCTCCCAATATAAGGCCAAATGCTAATTCGACTATCTCATTGGCAATCCCCATAGTTCTTAAGGCAATTGCAATAAATAGCGCTAACGATGCCGCACGTACTATTCCGGCAATAAAATTGTTGTTATTGGATTGTTTCATTGTGTTGTAGATGAGCATCGAAATGTAATTGCCAATAGCAATAATTACCAATCCAAATAGAATTTGTCCGGTTACTGAAAGAATTTCATTGAGGATATAGCTTAAATCATCTAAACCTAAAATGGAAACTGCCGTAATGATTCCAAAAAACACTATAAAGAAATAGACCAAGTTGGCGATTAACGTCGATAATGATTGGTTTGCACCAATCATATGTTGTATGTTAATTTTTTCAGCTGCTCTGTCAAATCCTAAACTTCTAAAAAGTTCGCTTAAAAATGACGCTAAGTATTTTCCGCCCCAAATAAAAATAATGAGGATCAGTGCAGCAATAATAATTTCGCCAATTAAATCAGTGAATTTATAGAGAATTTCATTGGCTGGACCAGAAATCGCATTCATCTGCAAGGCATTAAATGCTTGGATAAGAAAAGGGATGAAAATAATAATGAATACTACTTTTTGAAGAATATTCACTAACATATCAGTGTCCTTAAAGCCAGTTTTATCTACCAATTTATCAATAAAATTACCACCCATAGAAATCAGGCTCGATACAAATTTTGCTAAGAGATAGCCGATAAATCCTAGGAGGACGGCACCAATTAAATTCGGAATAAAAGCCAAGAATTCGTTAAGCATATTTTTAAGGGGATCAAGGACTGCGCTAACTTCTAAAATTTCTAGTACCATTAGTAAAACGATGACCATGATGAGGTAATACACTATTTTACCTAAAAAATGACTGGTACTTTTAGAATGCTCTTCATTCATAACCCTATTGCCCCATTTAGTCCGATCAAGTAATTTTGAAATCAGTTTCTGGAAGAATTTGGCAATTAGCCAACCAATAATTAGGACTAATATAGCACCTAGAAGGTTGGGTAGATAATCTGTTACAGTGTCTGCAAAGCGTTGAAAATGTGTTTCCATAAAATGTTAAGATTTTTAAAATTAAAATCTTTAAGATACAAATTATATGTTAAATGTATCTAATACTAAAACTTAACAATCTCATATTGTAGGAAGTAGCATCACGGATTTCAAATTAAGAGATGCTTATTGTGGGTGGTGGAATGTTTTTTCGGAGTTGATATCTGGTATTATAATTTTTGGATGTTGCCAAAATAATTACGTGCTTTATTTGGCTAGGTTAAGTATCTATTTTTCTTTAGTAGCACCCCCCTTGATCGCCTCATAGAGCACCTGCTGAATCTCCGTTCGTGTGTTCAAATTATACAACCGAACATTATCCCGTGTAGGCGACACCCGGTTAGACAGAAAAATGTACAATAAATCCGCTTCCGGATCCAGCCAAACCATCGTACCCGTAAACCCAGTGTGTCCAAAACTGCTCTCGCTGGCGTCAGCTGCAGTATTATTGACAATACCTGCTGCATTAGGACGGCGTTTATCAAATCCTAAGGCACGTTTATTGTCGGACTCGGGGAATTGGGTTTTAGAAAAATTCCGTAAGGTTTCTTCCTCAATATAGCGTTTGCCACCATAAGTGCCCATATTGAGGTACATTTGCATCAATTTGGCAAGATCATTGGCGTTGGCGAAAAGGCCCGCATGTCCTGAAATCCCACCCAGCATTATGGCACCTTCATCGTGAACTGTTCCGTGTATCGGAAGATGGCGGAAATAGAAGTCGTTTTCCGTAGGTACAATGTTTTCTAAGCCATACTTGTCCAATGGGTTGAAGGTAATCGTGGTCGCGCCCAAGGGCTGGTAAATATTCCGCTGTAAATAGGACGAGAAATCGTCGTCTACCATACTTTCGACCACTCGTGGGGATAGGATGAAAAAGAAGTCGGAATAGACATAGGCTTTCTTATCCAAAAGCGGTGATTTGCGAATCGTTTTAACTATTTTATCAGAGTAGTTGCGATGCAAATACATGTTTTTCGCAACTTTAACGGGATATCTGGCCGAAGAATCCTTTTTAATCGTCCACCATTTATAGCCACCATTTTTACGGTAAATGTTTTTGTAGAAAGGAATCCATGGTTGAAAACGTGCTTGATGGGTTAAAATATCCCGGAATGGGATATCCGACTTGTTACTGTTTTTAAAACTTGGCAGATAGTCGGCTAAAGTGCCGTCCAAATCAAATTTTTCTTCATCATATAATGTCATGAGGGCTGCCATGGCCGAAGAAATTTTGGTTACAGAAGCTAAATCGTACAGATCTTCCTTTTTTACTTTGATGGTATCACTATAGGTGTGAAAACCATAAGCCTTATGAAAGACCACTTTCTGATTTTTAGCGACCAAAACTTGCCCACCTGGGATGGCTTTCAAATCCATAGCCAGATTCATCAGAGAATCAATTTTACCGTTTAAAATATCAGAATCCATACCCACCGCTTCCGGTAGCGTATAACTAAATCGGACGCCCCCTTCTAGGTTGATTCCTTCTCCATATTTAAATTTATTTCCTATGCTAACCGGTAATTTCCCTTGAGCGCCAATACCGCCAAAAATAACTTCCGCCGTAAGTTCCTGGGCTTCTTTTGAGTCTTGGTAAGCTATAATTAGTCCAGCAGACTTTTCAATGTTTGCTAATTTATCAAGCACATACGGATTTTTGAAAAACGCTACTGTACTCTTATCTTTTTGGGACCATTCACCAATAAACTCTTGTACCGCAGTCGAAAATTTGAGCGTATTACTTGGGCGTTGGCTTTCGTCATGGATGCCAATAATCAACTGATCATAAGCTTTAAGTTGGTCTTGTAATTTTGAAATGTCCGCTGAGGTGGCTTCAATTGGTAATTGATAAGCGTCAACTTTTGTATATAGCTTCAGACGCTCTTGAAAAGGAGTTATATCTTCTGCGCCAATAGACACTGAGGCAAATTTGACCTCATCCAATTGCTGAAAGGGGAGCATATGAGATTCATTTTTAAGCACGGTAAGAGATGCGGCTACCAATTGTTGATTTAATAATCGTGCTGTGGTCGAATTTAAGTCCGCGACAATATGCTCTGGATTGACGGCAGTGTACTTATGCAATCCCACCCATTGCTTAACCGCCAATACTTTTCTAACCTTTTCATCAATCTGCTCTTGGGAAATCAATCCGTTTTTTAGGGCTTTTTTAATCTCAAGGATGGTGCTCGGGACACTTTCCACCAATTCCAACACATCGTTGCCCGCCAAAACTGCATCTCGGTCCACAATGCCTGGCGAATGGTCTTGGGTAACTGCCTTCATGGTCATAGCATCTGTAATAATCAGCCCTTCAAAACCCATGTGGTTTTTGAGTAAATCAGTCACTATGGGTTTTGATAATGTGGACGGCACCCCGGTAGAATCTAACGCAGGAATATTTAAATGCGCTACCATAATCCCGCCAAGTCCTGCCGCTATAAGTTTTCGAAAAGGGAACAATTCGAGTGTATCCAAACGTTTTAAAGAATGGTTGATTTGTGGTAAAGCGTAATGCGAATCGACATCCGTATCGCCATGTCCCGGAAAATGTTTTGCAGTCGTTAAGACAAACTCATCCTGCATCCCACTCATATAGGCCGATGCCTTTTTGGCCACATTGTCCTTGTTTTCTCCAAAAGATCGGTAGTTGATCACCGGATTGTTAGCGTTATTATTGACATCCACCACAGGAGCAAAATTAATATGCATCCCGGTGCGCTTTAATTGTTTGGCAACTTCAATACCCATCTCGTAAAGTAGGGTGTCGTCTTGGATAGCTCCCAAAGCCATCTGAAACGGATAACTGATGGTACTTTCCAAGCGCATACCCAAACCCCATTCAGCATCCATGGCCCCCAATAAGGGAACTTTTGAAGCGTTTTGGTAAGCATTCATCAGCTGTACCTGTGTATCAGGATCACCCTGAAAGAAGATGAGTCCGCCAATTTTATGTTCTGCGATCATCTTTAAAATTTCTTGCTTATGATCCTCGCCTTTGTTCGAAAACGCTCGAACCATGATCAGCTGTGCAATCTTTTCCTCTACAGAAAGAGTTGTCATTATAGAATCTACCCAAACGCTGTTTTCATAGTGTAAAAATGGGGGTTTTTTAGCCGATAATTGCTGTGCCTTGAGCGTTGTACTTGCTATTAAAAGAATTAAAGTGAGGACGATGGAAACTGTTTTTTTTGTCATTTGTGAATTTTATCATTGAAATGCTCCAAGCATATATATTGGTTGCTGGTTTAGCAAATCGATATTTAAGGATAAGGATTTTCTAACGGACTACAAAATAATAAATTATCAGCAGACATTTTGCAAATATCGGCGACAAGGGACAGCCGATTTTAAAATGGGGTAGGCGACACTATACTTTAATAATGCCATCTAAAGGACCCTATGTAATGACATACTTTATAATTTCTTTAAGCTGACAAGGCGCATTCTGAAAAATAAAAACTCTTATAAGTCACATAATGACGTAAACCGAGGGTTTAGATTACAGTAAATTAAGTCAGGTAGCACTGACCTAATCTTAGAATGGATGTGCTTATTTTAAAAACAATAGGTATGGACGAGAAAAACAATGTGATTCCGCTAAGGCAACTTGAATACACAGTAACCTATTACCACTCCACAAAAGAAATCCCCAGTCCAATCGTGGTTTGATAGTGGTTATAGTCAATCAGATTCTCTCCATAACCACTAAATATCTGTAAATGGCCTCTTAGATTGTTTCTGATGGGATACATGTAGTTGAATTGAACGCTTCCATGATTGTCATTAAAAGACAATGAGTTGCGCAACAATATATTCATACTATGTCCATTTTTTCTGTAAATGACGTTGGCTTCTGCGCGACCTATATAATCTTCAATCTCCGGATTGTCATCATCTTCTGAGCCCCCACCAATGCGAATCCAAGGTTTGAGATAAAGTTGAAAATCTTCCCGTTCCAAAGCCAAATGAAAAATAATTCGGTTCCAACTTCTTGAGATAGGGTCGGGCCTTCCATTGGATTGATGGTTAAATGCGACGCCGGCCATTCTGGCCTGAATTCCGAAAAAATTGAAATCCAATGGAAAATTGGCAATGAGTTCAGGTTCATAATTGAGTTCCCTGAAAGGACGGGACAACTTTGGAGCGTATACTTGCCAATGTGCAATTTGGGTATAGCCCACCCAAAGATCACCTGTGCCAAAAAGGAAGGATTGAAGTACTTTCGTCTTAAAACTAAGCTGAAATTTCACTTCTGTAGAATGAAGATCAATGGGCTCATCAAAAGCGGGTTCTTGTCCTACGCTTTGAGGCTGTTTATTGATGCGATTGGTCCAATGCACCGGCATCACATAAAAGGGTTGGTAGGAATTCAACCTGAAGGTGCCGTTTCTATCTTTGTAATCAAGTTCCCAGGCTTGGGATAAGGTCTGGGTGACAATAGAATCTTTTTTCTTAAAAAGTCCCTGGGCCTTTAAATTGGCAGTAAATGTGATCAAAAAGATCAAAAAAGAAAATCTAATAAATGACATAAAAACAGGGGTGTAGTTGACGTAATTTATAACGTTATTTCGCAAACTCTGCCAAATATTTATCTCTAATTATTTGTCCAACAGGTTTGTTTTCAATTTTGCTTTCCAACCAAGAAATGATGTCTAAATACAAAAAGGCGCGTCGTTCATAAGGATGATCTTCATAGGTTTTTAAAGTTCTGTGAAGTTCAATAAACGCGTTTTTCAGATCATGCGGATAAATATCCTGTAACCCTTTGATAAACTTGATCATTTCCTTTTGCACCTCGTACAGATCATTAATTTTAATCAGAAATTTATAGGTGCTCTTGAGCAAGCTCTCCATATGATAATCTACTCCAGCTTCATAATGTGCGACCAAATTCAGGACCCGTGCAAAAGTCTGTAAATCTTCGCGCATGGATAATGATTTATTAGAAATTATCTTATCCAAATAGAAAATACAGGCTTTATTATTTCCTGCCCCAAATTGTAAGCTTGCAAATTTATAGTAAAAAATCATCTTATGGTGTTCGTCAAGACGATTGTTGTATTTTTTTAATTTGTTTTCAATTCTTGGAATGAGGTTTAAACCTTCCTCAAAGCTTCCGTCAATAAAATGTTGATTGATCCGGTGGAAATTGAGATACAAAAAGACCAATGCGTCCACGTTTTCATCCTTTGGGAAATCGGGTTGCTCCAAGCGTTCTTCCAAGTTGCGCAACTTTTTTAAAAACTTCGGTTTTCTTCCGATAAAAAATAGGGCTTCCAGAAGATAATTGTTTCCCTTTAAAAAGAAAACAGGATTCAAACTGATCATGTGTGGGTTGTCATAAAACAAATTCACCCATTTTGAGGCATATTTATAGCAATTCAAGAAATCCTGAAGTAAAAAACTATACCATAAATAGGAATTATAAAGCCATAATTTCTCTCTGAAACCAATTTTCGAGAATTCAAATTTAGGGAGTCTATCGTGGAAATATGCTGTTACTTTCTGACCTTCTTCTGCATTTTTGACGTAGCCCGTTTTTAATATAATGCTATACAATTGAAGGGACAGATTTGAAAGCTTACTGGTGATGACATTCAATTCGCTCAATTCTTTGGCTTGTACGGTCAGTTCATCGGCACGCGTGCTGATGCTTCTAGTGATATACTGTGATTCAATGATTTTTTCCAGTTCCACAATCTCATAGGCCAGATTTTTTTCTTCATTTTGAATGGCGAGTTCTTTGGCTCTATCCAGAATTCTTAAACTCTGTTTATAGAGGCCTTTATGATATAAAATGGAGGCGAAATCAAGCTGTTCGCGTATTTGCGAACGGACATTCTGATGAGAGGGATTGAGTTTTAAGCTGATTAAGATTTGCTTATACAAATGTGCCTTTACATTAGCCAACTGCTGTTTTTTTACAATACCAGTCTTGATGATTGCAGGTTCATCATAGCTTTTGGCCTTGTCCATATAATTGAAAAGATTCAAGAATTTAGAGTCGGCATTAACATCAAGCCGCCCAACATACAGCTTAAACTGTCGTTTTTCAGACTTGGTCAATGATTTTACCAACTGAAATAAATTATCTTTTTGCTCCTTAGTCATCACGTTAAAATGTCACTCAAATAATTAATAATCAATATCTTATAATATTTTAAAACGACTGAACATCGTAAAAGCCGAATCCATGACCAACCAAATTTAAATACAAATTATAAATTAGCTTGTCAATACAAAAATAATATGCAACAAATGTCTGATAATAATGTTCAAATTTTCGACACTACATTAAGAGATGGCGAGCAAGTTCCTGGCTGTAAGTTAAATACTAAACAGAAACTCATTATTGCAGAGCAACTCGAAAACTTAGGTGTTGACATTATTGAAGCCGGTTTTCCAGTGTCCAGCCCTGGCGATTTCAAATCTGTTGAAGAAATTTCGAAATTAATAAAAAACACTGTTGTTTGCGGATTGACACGTGCCGTTGAAAACGATATCAAAGTTGCGGCCAACGCCCTAAGATATGCAAAGTATCCAAGAATCCACACCGGAATAGGTACTTCTGCCTCACATATTAAATATAAATTCAATTCTAATCAAGAGGCCATATTGGAGCGCGCTTTTGAAGCGGTCAAATTTGCAAAGAGCTTTGTTGAAGATGTCGAGTTTTATGCGGAAGATGCTGGCAGAACAGATAATGAATTTTTAGCTCGGGTTTGCGAAATGGCCATTAAAGGTGGAGCCACGGTGTTAAATATCCCAGATACAACTGGGTATTGTCTACCAAGTGAATATGGAGCAAAAATCAAATATCTAAAAGAGAATGTCAAAGGGATTGAAAACGCCATTTTATCCTGCCATTGCCATAACGATTTAGGTTTGGCAACTGCCAATTCCATCGAAGGAGTGATCAATGGGGCAAGGCAAATTGAATGTACGATTAATGGGATAGGGGAGCGCGCTGGAAATACCGCGCTTGAAGAAGTGGTGATGGTATTAAAACAGCATCCGTATCTAAATTTGGATACCAATATCAAGACCCAACATTTATACGGCATCAGTCAGTTGGTCTCAGAAAGTATGGGCATTTATACCCAGCCAAATAAAGCCATTGTTGGCGCCAATGCTTTTGCGCACAGTTCAGGAATCCATCAGGATGGCGTGATCAAGAATAGAGAAACTTATGAAATCATTGACCCTAAAGATGTAGGGGTTACAGAATCTGCTATAGTTTTGACTGCCCGAAGTGGTCGTGCAGCTTTGGCATATCGCGCTAAAAATGTGGGCTATGAATTGACAAAATTACAATTGGATGAAGTCTACATTAATTTTTTGAATTTTGCAGATCAGAAAAAAGAAGTCAATGATAAGGATATCCATCAAATCATTGAAACCAGCAAAGTGTACCAACAAATAATTTCGGCTTAAAATGGGAAAAACCTTATTTGATAAAGTTTGGGATGCGCATGTTGTAGATACGATTGAAAACGGTCCACAAATTCTATATATCGATAAACATCTGATTCATGAAGTAACGAGTCCGCAAGCATTTAATGAGCTTGAAGAACGGAACATTCCAGTCTTTAGACCAGATCAAATTGTTGCGACCGCCGATCATAATACACCTACAATCAATCAGCATTTGCCAATAAAGGATAAGCTTTCCAGAAAACAGCTGGAGCAACTTTCTGAAAATTGCAAAAAGAATAATATTACGCTCTATGAATTAGGTCATAAATACAACGGCATTGTACATGTCATGGCACCAGAATTGGGCATCACCCAACCGGGAATGACTATTGTGTGTGGCGACAGCCATACGTCAACCCATGGCGCGTTTGGAACTATCGCTTTCGGAATTGGGACCAGTCAAGTGGCGCAGGTTTTTGCAAGTCAGTGTTTATTGCTTACAAAACCAAAAAGTTTAAGAGTAACGGTTAACGGACAATTGAGGAACGGCGTGCTACCCAAAGACGTCATTCTATATATTATTTCAAAAATCGGTACCAATGCCGGCACAGGATACTTTTGTGAATATGCAGGTGATGTGTTTGAAAATATGTCAATGGAGGGTCGTATGACCGTTTGTAATATGAGTATTGAAATGGGGGCTCGCGGTGGGATGATTGCTCCGGATGAAACGACATTTGAATACGTAAAAGGTCGAAAATTTGCTCTAAAAGGTGAAGCCTTCGATAAAAAAGTAGCCTTTTGGAAAACATTGCCAACCGATGCTGATGCGGTTTTTGATAAGGAATATCATTTTGAAGCCGAAGATATTGAGCCGATGTTAACCTATGGCACCAATCCTGGAATGGGAATCAAAATTTCCGGATTTATTCCTGAAACCAGTGATGCGTCTTTTGAAAAAGCCTTGGATTACATGAATTTTAAGAAAGGTGAAACCTTAATTGGCAAACCCATCAATTTTGTTTTTATAGGGAGTTGCACCAATTCAAGAATTGAAGATTTTAGAATTGCGGCAGATTATATTAAAGGTAAACAGAAAGCAGATAATGTCACGGCATGGCTAGTTCCTGGAAGCAAGCAAGTAGAAGCCCAAATTATCGAAGAAGGTCTTAAAACCATTTTTGATGACGCCGGATTTGAATTGCGACAACCAGGATGTTCAGCATGTTTGGCAATGAACGACGATAAAATCCCGCAAGGCGAGTATTGCGTTTCCACTTCCAATAGAAATTTTGAAGGGAGACAAGGTCAGGGCGCCAGGACCATTTTAGCAAGCCCATTGATGGCTGCAGCAACCGCCGTTGAAGGGAAGATTATTGATATTATGAAACAGTTGAATTAGAAAGCCAAGTTACACGGTTTTAACCTGTCCGCAGAAGGAGGAAAACCTTGTAGGTTTGAAAAGGACAGAAACTTATAAAAAAGCTATAGAAAAACAGTCGTGTATTCGTGGCTAAAAAAGTAACTAATAATTTAAAGAGATACCCGCCTTCGCGGGCATTGTATGGAAAAATTTAAAACCTTAAAAGCAACAGCAATCCCATTGGATATCGAAAATGTCGATACGGATCAAATTATCCCTGCGCGTTTTTTGAAAGTTACCAACAGAGATGGGTTTGGGAAGAACTTGTTTAGAGATTGGCGATTTCAAAAGGATGGTGGAATCAATGCGGATTTTATTTTGAACCAATCTCAGTTTAAAGGGCCAATATTGGTGGCTGGAGATAATTTTGGATGTGGCAGTAGTAGAGAGCACGCGGCATGGGCATTAACCGATTATGGGTTTAAAGTAATCGTATCCAGTTTTTTTGCAGATATTTTTAAAGGGAATGCGCTTAATAACGGCTTGCTTCCAATCCAAGTGTCTCCCAAGTTTTTAAAGGAACTGATGAGCGCCATTACCGCCGATCCGAACACTAAAATTAATGTGGATTTAGTAGCACAAACCATTGGGATTGAGGGTGCAAACCATTCAGAACCTTTTGAGATTGATGCCTACAAAAAAACTTGCATGATCAATGGCTATGATGATATTGATTATTTATTGAGTAAAAAAGAAACGATTGAAGCATTTGAAAAGACATTGCAAACGTATTAAAAACAACTTGCAAGTAGGTTTGAAACCCTGTAGGTTTGAAAGTAAAATCATTGATGCGACGTCGAAAAATTGAGAAAAAAGAAAAATAACACTAAAATTATGAGGGTGATCCCGAAAGCTTTCGGGACTGCCTTCGCAGAAATTTATGAAATTAAAAATAGCTGTATTGCCAGGAGATGGCATTGGACCAGAAGTAACCGCACAAGCTGTCAAGGTTTTGAAAGCGATTGCGCAAGAATTTGATCATTCGTTTCAATTCAAATATGCGCCAGTAGGTGCTATTGCAATTGATGAAACAGGCGATCCGTTGCCTAAAGAAACCCTTGAATTATGTAAGAACACCGATGCCATCTTATTTGGTGCCATTGGCGATCCAAAATATGACAATGATCCGTCGGCAAAAGTACGCCCTGAACAAGGTTTGCTGAAACTGCGCAAGGAATTGGGTTTATATGCCAATATCCGACCGGTTAAGGCTTACGACACATTGTTGGACAAATCGCCATTAAAGAAACAATTCATTAGAGGTACGGACATTTGTATTTACAGAGAGTTGACCGGAGGTATTTATTTCGGTGAAAAGACGTTAAGTGAGGACGGGAATACGGCTTCTGATTTATGTGTGTACACCCGGTCCGAAATTGAGCGCATTACACATTTGGCATTCAAATCGGCACAATCCAGAAAACGAAAAGTGACTTTGGTAGATAAAGCCAACGTTTTGGAATCTTCGCGTTTATGGCGAAAAGTGGTGACTGAAATTTCAGAAGAATACAAAGACGTCAAACTTGACTACTTATTTGTAGATAATGCAGCCATGCAGATCATATTGAATCCGAAACAATTTGATGTTATCTTGACGGAAAATATGTTTGGTGACATTATCAGCGACGAAGCAAGTGTTATCGGTGGCTCAATTGGACTATTGGCCTCAGCATCGGTTGGAGATTACTTCGCCATGTTTGAACCTATCCACGGTTCTTATCCGCAGGCTAAAGATTTAGGTATCGCCAACCCGATTGCGTCCATATTATCGGCGGCCATGTTATTGGATCATTTCGAATTGTATGAAGAAGCCGAACTAATTAGAGAAGGCGTAGAACGTTCGTTAAAACTAAATATTACAACACCCGATTTAAACACCAAATTCAATCATATTTCAACCACCAAAGTGGGCGATTTCATTGAAGATTTTATAAATAATCCTAAAGACACGAATATGAATTTCACAAACATCCATTTAGGACAATCTACTATTATTTAAGTTTAATTTGGTTAGTCAGAATTATTAAATAGTAGCTCTTCAGAAAAGCATCCTTCACGGATGCTTTTCACGTTTTGGGAACTTTGCTTTGATCTTCTCCAAACTTAAATTCCCCATACTTCCCACATGAGTATGTTCTTTTGAAGTATCCGGTTTATAGGTGCCGTCTTGTACGTGTTTCCCAATAATTTGATAGGCTTCACGGAAACTCATACCATCCTCAACCAAAGTATTCATATTATCTACCGTAAATAGATACTGGTATTTGGCATCGTTTAAATCGATGTCCTTAATTTCAATTTGCTGAATGGCATAATTGAAAATATCCAGGATATCCTTGACGTCATTGATCGCAAGTATCATATTTTCCTTTAATAGTTGGTAATCGCGATGGTAGCCGCTTGGAAGGTTATTGGTTATCAATAGCATCTCCGTTTGCAGGGCCTGAATTTTATTGCACTTGCCGCGAATCAGCTCAAAGACGTCAGGATTCTTTTTATGCGGCATGATACTACTGCCTGTGGTCAATTCGTCCGGAAAGGTGATAAAGCTAAAATTCTGACTCATATACAGGCAAATATCCATTGCAAAGCGCGCCATGGTATTGCACAAACTGCCTAAAGTCAAGGATAGGGTGCGTTCACTTTTACCACGAGCCATTTGTGCTGCAACGACATTGTATTTGAGTGTCGAAAACTGCAATTCCTTAGTGGTCAATTCCCGATCAATTCCAAAGGAACTCCCGTAACCAGCCGCTGAACCTAACGGATTCTGATCGACGGTTTTTAAAGCTGCATTAAGTAAATACACATCGTCAATCAGCAATTCGGCATAAGCCGAAAACCATAAACCAAAAGATGATGGCATGGCTACCTGTAGATGCGTGTAACCTGGAAGTAAGGCTTTTTTGTGAGTTTCGGCCAAGTCCAACAAGGTGTTGAAAAACACTTCAGTTTTGTCATAGATAATGCCGATATTTTCTTTGTAATAAAGTTGGAGCGCCACCAAAACTTGATCGTTTCGTGATCGCGCCGTATGGATTTTTTTACCGACCTCACCCAAGGTTTTGGTCAGTTCAAATTCGATTTTAGAATGCACATCCTCAAATTGTGAATCGATGGTGAAAGTGCCACCTTCAATTTGCTGAGCTAAGATTTCTAAACCGCCTTCCAATTGTACCAATTCGTCCTTCGATAAAATACCGATGGATTGAAGCATTTTGGCATGAGCCAAAGACGCCTGAACATCATATTTGGCAATGTGTAAATCAATTTCCCGGTCGTTTCCAACGGTGAATTGTTCTATCTTTTTATCAATACTAATACCTTTATCCCAGAGTTTCATAAATTCCTGCGAAGGCAGGAATCTATACCTACGCTTCTTTTTTAAATTAATTTTATCTTGCAACAAATTTGAACCAAGTCAAGTTGTCTTGATTCTTGGTTCTAAAATATTGATTCTTTTTCTACACTATTTCCTGCAACAATTTCACATACAATTCAATCCCTTCCTCAATCTCGCTAATATAAATAAATTCATCGGCGGAATGCGATCGGGTGCTGTCGCCAGGACCTAGTTTTAACGACGGACAAGTTAAAACCGCTTGATCTGAAAGTGTTGGTGACCCATAAGTACCGCGACCCAAAGCAATACCCGCCTGAACCAAAGCGTGTTCTTTTGGAATAGACGACGAATTCAACCTTAGACTTCGTGGAATGATGCTATCACATGGCGCTTCCTTTTGAAGGATTTCCACAATTTCAGCATTGGTATAACGGTCATTCACACGAACGTCCACCACCAAATCCACTTCTGCAGGAACGGCATTATGTTGTTTCCCGGCATTTATTTGAGACACCGTCAATTTTACTTCACCCAAAACATCAGATACTTTCTCAAATTTATAATCTTTAAACCATTGCAATACGCTAATACAGTTATAAATAGCATTATCGTCGTTTGGATGCGCCGAATGGCTTGGCGTTCCTTTTACCTTGGCATCAAAGACCACCAAACCTTTTTCCGCAATGGCAAGTTGCATTAATGTGGGTTCACCCACAATGGCCACATCAATTTTTGGGATCATCTTCAACATACTGTTCAGCCCATGCGGACCGCTGCTTTCTTCTTCTGCGGAAGCGACAATGACCAAGTTGTATTTAAGATCTGGTTGCTCGTAAAAGTAAGTAAACGTCGCAATCAAAGATACCAAACAGCCGCCAGCATCATTACTGCCCAAGCCGTATAACTTGCTGTCTTCCACAATAGCCTTAAAAGGATCTTTGGTGTAAGCGGAATTGGGTTTCACAGTATCGTGATGCGAATTGAGCAACAAGGTAGGTTTTGATTCGTCAAAATGTTTGTTTAATGCCCAAACGTTATTGATCGTTCGTTTGTAATCGATATTAAACTTTTGAAACCATTGTTCTATCAACTCGGCAGTTTTGTCTTCTTCTGAGGAAAAAGAGGGAATTTCAATCAAGTTTTTTAACAAAGCAATCGCATCTGTCGTCAGTTTTTGTATCATTTGGTAATGGTTGTAAAATTGGCCTGATCGTCATAGAGCATTTCTGGTTTTCCGATACAGACTTTATGAACATTTTTTTCAATGGCATAAACGCAATTGTTCAATTTTGGGAGCATGCCGTCTACGATAACTTTATCATCAATTAAACTTTGATAGGATTGGACAGTGATTTCTTTGATTACCGAATTTTCATCCGTCACATCTCTCAAAACGCCGTTTTTCTCAAAGCAATAATATAATTCCGTTTGATAGTGCGCAGCAAATCCAATGGCCAGTTCAGAAGCGATGGTATCGGCATTGGTATTTAGAAGCTGGCCTTTTTTATCGTGGGTCAAGGCACAAAATACTGGAGTGACCTTGTGTTCCAATAAAACTTGAAGCGTTTTGACATTCACTTTTTTCACATCGCCAACAAATCCGAAATCGATGGGATTTATCGGCCGTTTTTTAGAAATAATGGTATTTCCGTCGGCACCAGAAAACCCAATGGCATTGCAGTTTTTTGATTGCAATTGTGCCACGATATTTTTGTTGATCTTTCCGGCGTACACCATGGTGATGAGGTCTAAGGTGGCCTTGTCCGTAATACGTCTGCCATCAATCATTTTGACTTCAAGACCCAATTGATTGGCCAGCTGTGTGGCTAATTTACCGCCACCATGAATCAGGATCTTTGGCGCTTCGATAGCTGCAAATACATCTAAAAAAGAAGACAGTGCCACTTCATTATCGATGATATTACCGCCTATTTTAATGATTTTTAATGTTTTCATAACATGCCCGCGAAGGCGAATATCTCTTAATTTTTCATCTTATATCTAAGCTCTGACAAGTTTTCAAAACCTGTCAGGACTCTATAAATTTTCTAAAATATGTTTCAATACCACTTGCGCCGCAAAGGTTCTGTTGTTTGCTTGTTTAATCACTATGGAATTTTCACCATCTAAAACCGCATCTTCCACCACCACATTTCGTCTTACCGGCAAACAGTGCATAAATTTTGCAGTGCCCAGTTTTTCTTGGGTCATCATCCAATTCGGGTCTTGATTTAAGACTTTTCCGTAGTCCTTATAATTGCTCCAGTTTTTCACGTACACAACATCAGCGTTTTTTAAAGCGTCTTCCTGATTGTAATTGATGGGGGTGTTTTTGGTGATGTTTTCATCAAGTTCATACCCCTTGGGATGCGTTATGGTAAAATCGACCTCCATCTTTTGCATCATTTCCACAAACGAATTGGCAACCGCTTGTGGTAACGCCTTTGGATGTGGCGCCCAAGACAGAACGACTTTTGGTTTTTGCGTCTCAGAAAGTTCGGTTATGGTAATCGCGTCTGCCAAAGCTTGCAACGGATGCGCCGTAGCACTTTCCATATTCACGATTGGCACCGTGGCGTATTTGATAAAACTATTTAAAATATATTCTGATGCATCTTTAGCTTTGTCCGTAAGCGTTGGAAATGCACGAACAGCAATAACGTCCGCATATTGAGAGATCACCTGGGCAGCTTCCCTGATGTGTTCAGAGCTGCCGGCATTCATGATGCTGCCATCTTCAAATTCGATATTCCAAGCATCGTTGACATTGAGAATACTTACGTGCATGCCTAAATTACGTGCTGCTTTTTCTGTACTCAAACGGGTTCTCAAACTCGAATTGAAAAACAACATCACTAAGGTTTTATGTTTTCCTAATTCCGAAAAATCAAAAGGCTGCATTTTGAGTAAAATAGCTTCCTTTATGACCTCAGAGAGATTGGAAATGTCTTTTATTTCGGTGTATTTTTTCATCTTTAGTTCCCGCGAAGGCGGGAATCTCTTTTAGTTAATTTTCTGTTTAATCCTACTTGCAGGTTGATATTCCGTCCCTACAGGAATTTGATTATTAAATCTACAAGGTGTTCCTCCTTCGTCGGACAGGTAAAAACCTGTAAAGTTTGATTCGTTCATCACGTTAAATCCCATTCATCATCACCAACTCCTGTTTTAAGGCTCCAAAAAACAAATCGATATGTTCTTTTTGAATGGTTAATGGTGGTAGAATCCGGATTAAATTCGGGTTTTTGGCACTTCCAGTAAATATCTTATGCGTGTGGATGAGTTTTTTTCGGAGTTCTGCTACTGAAAAATTAAACTCCAGTCCCAACATCAATCCACGACCCTTGATGCTTTTTAAATGGGGTAGATGCTGTGCTTTCTTAATAAAATAAGCCGACATCTCATCTGCATTTTCCATCAGCTTTTCTGATTCCAAAACCTTTAAGACGGCTAAAGAAGCGGCACAAGCCAAATGATTCCCACCAAAAGTTGTTCCTAACAACCCAAACGACGCTTTAATAGTTGGATGGATCAAGATGCCTCCAATTGGAAATCCGTTACCCATACCTTTGGCCATGGAAATAATATCTGGGGTCCAACCGTATTTTTGAAATGCGAAGAATTCGCCAGTTCTTCCAAAACCAGATTGGACCTCATCGGCAATCAACATGGCATTGTAGGTCTTGCACAGTTTTTCCAGGCCTTGATAAAACTCAGTGGTACTTTCATCCAATCCACCCACACCTTGAATGCATTCAATAATAACGGCACAGGTTTCTTCTTTTTTAAGAATGTTTTCTACCGCTTTTAGATCGCCTAAAGCCACAAAATCTACATGTTGTTGTGCGTTTAATGGGGCGACAATTTTGGGGTCGTCAGTGGCAGCCACTGCCGCTGAGGTACGTCCGTGAAACGAGTTTTTAAACGCAAGAATGTTCTTTTTTCCTGTATGAAAAGACGCTAATTTGAGTGCATTTTCGTTGGCTTCAGCGCCGGAATTACACAAAAATAATTGATAGTTCTTGCATCCTGAAATGCGTCCAAGGTCTTTGGCTAACGATTCTTGCAACGGATTTTGAATCGCGTTACTATAAAAACCTAAATTTTTTACTTGGTTGGAAATGGCCGCTACATATTCTGGATGCGAATGGCCTATGGAAATTACGGCATGACCACCATATAAATCTAAATATTCGACGCCTTTGTCATCAAAAACAGTAAGATCTTTGGCACGTACCGGCGTGATATTAAAAAGCGGATAGACATTGAATAAACTCATATTTGTTCTTTTCTAATATTACTGATTTTATTGTAGGAAGCCACCATACCTTGTATCAATGACGAACTTAGACCTTTGTGCTCCATCTGATTTAAGCCTTCAATTGTACAGCCTTTTGGCGTTGTTACACGGTCAATTTCCTCTTCAGGATGGTGACCATTGGCAATTAATAGACTGGCAGCGCCTTCACTGGTGTACATGGCCAATTCTTGGGCTTCTTTAGCATCAAAACCTAATTGTATGGCGGCTTGGGTAGTGGCGCGAATTAAGCGCATCCAAAATGCAATGCCACTGGCGCAAACAACTGTTGCTGCTTGCATTTGCGATTCTGGAATGACCAAAGAATGTCCTAACCGATTAAAAATGGCCTCCGCAACCTTAATGCGTTTAGTGCCTTTAACATTGCTACAGATACAGGTCATTGATTTTCCCACGGCAATAGCGGTATTGGGCATGGCTCTAATGATAAACTGATCAGCACCAATAATAGTCTCAATTTTCTCAATGCTAAACCCAGTAACGGTTGAAATCAACACGTGATTTTCTGTAATTAATGGAGTAAATTCCTTTAATACCTTTTCTAAATGGGAAGGTTGAACGGCTAAAATGATAATATCCGAGTTTTTAAGTGCCAAAATATTGTCCGTAGTGAGGAACACATTTTTGTAACCTTCAAATTCCGTAATGCTGTCCGTATTTCTTTTGGTGAGATAAAGTGTGGTAATTGCATTAGTGGTAATCAAACCTTTTGCGATCGATTTCCCTAAATTTCCTGTGCCGATGATTGCTATTTTCATATTCATGTCCGCGAAGGCGGGTATCTCTTAATTAAACTTCAACGTTGTTCTTTTTTGTAAAGACCTTTCAGTCCCGAACGCTTTCGGGATAAAACGTGAAAGGTCTAATGACCTATTAAAAATAATTTGCTTTAAGCAATAATCCTTCGGTTTCTTCAAATCCAAGCATCAAGTTCATGTTTTGAATCGCTTGTCCCGAAGCACCTTTCAATAGGTTATCCACAACACTTGTGATTAACAATTTGGTGTTGTGTTTATACAAATGAAGAATACATTTATTGGTATTGACTACTTGTTTTAAATGGATTTCTTCATCAGAAACTATTGTAAACGCAGCGTCTTTATAATAGGTTTTATACAAATCTTTGGCCTCATTCAAACTTCCATCAAAATCAGTATAGGCCGTTGTGAAAATTCCTCTTGAGAAATTCCCTCGATTGGGCACTAAAATGACTTCAGACAGGGCGTCTTTATGCAACGCAAAGAGGCTTTCATTGATTTCCCCCAAATGTTGATGTGAAAAGGCCTTGTAATGTGAAAAATTATTATCTCGCCATGAAAAATGGGTCGTATCTGATAATGAGGTTCCGGCACCTGTTGCACCGGTCACGGCGTTGACATGGACATCGCTTTTTAAAAGTTGATGGGCTGCCAACGGCAAAAGTGCCAATTGAATTCCCGTAGCAAAACATCCTGGGTTGGCAATAGAGTTTGCTTTTTGAATAGCATGTTTGTTAAGTTCAGGCAATCCGTAAACAAAATGCATTCCCTTAAAATCACGATCTTTTTCCAATCTGAAATCATTGCTTAAATCGATGATCTTAGTTTGAGACGAGAATTTATGACTTTCCAAAAACGCTTTTGAATTGCCATGGCCCAAGCACAAAAACAGAACATCCACCTCTGGATTGATCATACTTGAAAATTCCAAATCGGTGCTGCCCACCAAATCTTGATGTACTTTATGCACTTTATTTCCAGCGTTGGAGGTACTATAAATAAAATCAATATTTGTTTTTGGATGGTTCAAGAGCAACCGGATCAATTCGCCTGCCGTATATCCTGCACCTCCAATAATCCCAACGTCAATCATGATTCTGAATTTACTTGGTGATAGATTTTATTTTGATTGCCAATGATTTTTATAAACCCTTTGGCTTCATCTGCGGTCCAACCTTTGTTCATTTCGCCATAACTACCAAACTTCGCATTCATCAAATCATGAGCAGAGCTGATGCCATCTAAGCTGAAATGGTATGGCTTTAAGGTCACTACAACCTCTCCCGATACATTTTGTTGGCTACTTTCTAAAAAGGCTTCTATGTTTCGCATGACTGGATCCAAATATTGGCCTTCATGCAAATGCATCCCGTAAAAACTGGAGAGGTATTCCTTATGCTGCAATTGCCATTTCGTAAGGGTATGTTTTTCCAATAAATGGTGTGCCTTTACCGTGATGAGTGCCGCAGCAGCTTCAAAACCAACCCGACCTTTAATTCCAACAATAGTATCACCAACATGAATATCACGCCCAATAGCATAGGCCGAAGCAAGCGTATTTAAAAGCTCAATATTTTTCTCTGGTGTATTCGCGTTTCCATTGAGTGCTACAAATTGTCCTTTCTTGAACGTCAAGGTTACTTTTTCTGCACCTTCTTTTTCCAATTGTGACGGATACGCGTAATCTGGCAATGGTTTTTCAGAAGTTAAGGTTTCTTCCCCACCAACACTCGTACCCCAAAGCCCTTTATTGACGGAGTATTTCGCTTTATCCCAAGACATATTTACCCCATTACTTTTAAGATAATCAATTTCTTCCTGTCGGGACAATTTTAGATCTCGAATAGGGGTGATAATTTCAATATGAGGTGCCAAGGTTTGAAAAATCATATCAAAACGGACCTGGTCGTTTCCTGCCCCTGTACTACCATGGGCAATATATTGGGCGTTGATACTCTTGGCGTATTCAACAATTTCAATGGCTTGAATGATACGTTCTGCACTTACCGATAACGGATATGTATTGTTTTTTAGGACGTTTCCGTAAATCAGATACTTGATCACTTTCTCATAATAAGATTTTATAGCGTCAATATTTTTATAGGTAGAAACCCCCATTTTATAGGCATTGGCTTCTATGTTTTTGATTTCTTCAGAAGAAAACCCGCCGGTATTCACACTTACCGCGTGTACTTCATAGCCTAAATCCTTACTGAGATGGACCGCACAGTATGAGGTATCCAATCCGCCACTATAGGCTAAAACTAATTTTTTGCTCATGATTTATCTTTTTTTAAAAACAAGTTCTGTTTGATTTGTTTTAATCGTTGGAACACTTTTGTTTTCACTTCTTTTGGTTCGTCTCTATCTTTAGCTTTTGGATCGTATAACATGCCCGTACATAAACACATTTTTTGTTCGGTCCGTTGAAGAATGTCATAATTTTTACAAGTCTGACATCCTTTCCAAAAACTTTGATCATCGGTTAATTCTGAAAATGTCACTGGTTTATAGCCCAGTTCGCTGTTCATTTTCATAACCGCCAATCCTGTAGTAATACTGAATATTTTAGAATCTGGGAATTTCTCTCTGGAATGTTGAAAAACACGGGCTTTTATTTTCTTGGCCAATCCTTGCTCTCTATAGTCAGGATGTACGATCAATCCGGAATTGGCAACAAACTTACCATGTCCCCAAGCTTCAATATAACAAAACCCCGCAAAAGTGTCGCCATCTAAAGCGATAACTGCATTTCCGTTTTCCAATTTGGTCATGATATATTCAGGTGTACGTCTTGCAATACCTGTACCTCTTACTTTTGCTGATTCCGCAATGGTGTCGCAAATGATCTGAGCGTAAATAGCATGAGATTTATTAGCAATAACAATGTCCATTGTTCTGATATTTAAATTAAAAAAAATTAAGATTATGTTGTCGAGAAAAAAGAACCGGACTCACCTAAGTTCCAAATATAGTGCGCACCCTTAAGGGCGACGGAACAATACAGGACATATCCTAATACGGTTGCTATTTAAAACAACTGAATTTGAAAAGTAAATTATATGTAGAGATGTGATCAAGGTGAAAAAAATAAATATACGTTAGCGACTTCTTTTTAGGTTAGAATGCACAGCGTCTGCGCAATACCATTGCGGGACTTGATGGACGTATTTTATTTTTCATTAGAATCATAGATCAAAAGTAACATTAAATTTAGTATTTCAAATAATTTTTAACTTTTTTTAAAGAATATAGTCGGTACTCATGAAATTTGAGGCTTTGCTGTCTAGTAAATTCTTTAGAATGGCATTGTTATAGGCATTGTCCTTTGAAGCCACAAAAGTTCTTATGGAAAATGAACGCAAGGCGTCATGGACACTCAAGGTGGCTACGGCAGAATCTTTTCTACCGGTAAAAGGATACATATCCGGTCCGCGTTGACAGGAACTGTTCAAATTGACACGACATACCAAGTTCACCAAAGTATCAATTAAAGGCGCCAAGGTTTTGATGTCGCTTCCAAATAAACTGACTTGCTGTCCGTAATTTGAGGCCGCCATATCATTTAAAGGTTCATCAATATCTTTGAACGAAAGTACTGGAATTACAGGACCAAACTGCTCTTCTTGAAATACGCGCATGTTTTTATTAACGGGATATAATACTGCTGGAAAAATGTAATTTTCAGAAGTTTCACCGCCTTTTTTATTCAGGATTTTTGCTCCTTTTTCGAGAGCATCGTCAATTAACTCTTGAATGTATTGTGGTTTATCTGATTCAGGTAGTGGCGTTAATTTAACACCGGCCTCCCAAGGATTCCCAAATTTTAAAGCATCAACCCGAGCTGAGAAACGTGTATTGAAATCCTCAACAATGTCTTCATGTACGTACACTATTTTTAGTGCCGTACACCGTTGCCCGTTAAATGATGTTGTACCCGCGACACACTCGTCGATAGCCAGATCCAAATCGGCATCTGCAAGAACAATGGCCGGATTTTTTGCTTCCAATCCTAAGACTAATCGTAATCTATTACTTTTTGGATGTTCGTTTTGTAAAGCATTCGCTGATTTGCTATTCCCTATAAGTGCTAGAACATCAACTTTCCCAGACTGCATAATTGGTGTGGCAACCGTTCTTCCACGACCATACAGAATATTAACAACACCTTTTGGAAAACTGCTTTGGAAAGCTTCCAATAAAGGAGAGATCAACAAGACTCCGTATTTTGCTGGTTTGAAAGTCACCGTGTTTCCCATGATCAAAGCAGGAATCAACAACGCAAAAGTTTCATTTAAAGGATAATTGTAAGGTCCTAAACATAAGACGACGCCCAACGGACCCCTTCGGATATGGGCATAAACGCCATCGTTTTTTTCAAATTTGGCATTATCGCGATCCAGTTGTTTGTACTCTTCAATCGTATCGTAGATATAATCGACCGTTCTGTCAAACTCTTTTTCTGAATCGGGTAGGGTTTTGCCAATTTCCCACATGAGTAATTTTACAATTTCCTCACGCTTGGTTTTCATTTGGGCCACAAAGTTTTCCATGCATTCAATTCGGTCTTTGACTTTCATGGTTGGCCATAAACCTTGACCTTTGTCATACGCGTTAACTGCAGCATCTAAAGCATCTAAAGCTTCTTTTTTGCTTAAGTTAGGAATGGTACCCAACAATGTTGGATGATAGGTCTCAGTTGAAGATATTGTAGAATAAACTTCTGAGCTTTCTCCAGACCAGGGTCTTAATTCGCCATCTATTAAATAGCTTTTTTGATGGATAAGTGATTTTATTTGAAACTGTTCTGGAATGTTATTCATAAGATGGGTTTATACTAAAAATTGAAATAAATCGGGTTTGTCGTTAAGGTAATCGCCATAGAAATTTCGAAGTTTCATTTTGGTAATCAGAGGCTGTAAATCATCTGCTGATTTTAATTCCAATCCCACTACGGCAGCACCGTTATCACGATTGGTTTTTTTGGTGTATTCAAAGTAGGTGATATCATCTGTGGGTCCTAAAATATCCACCACAAATTCACGCAAAGCACCTGCACGTTGAGGGAACTTGATGATAAAATAATGTTTTAGATTGGCGTATAATAGGGCACGTTCTTTTATTTCGGCGGTTCTGGTGATGTCATTATTACTTCCGCTGACGATGCAAATGACATTTTTACCTTTTATTTCATCGGCATAATGGTCTAAAGCTGCAATACTTAAAGCACCTGCAGGCTCTACAATAATGGCGTCCTTATTATACAGGTCGAGCATGACTTCACATACTTTACCTTCATCAACCGTAATCATGGCATCCAAATTTTGCTGGCATATAGCAAAGTTTAAATCGCCCACACGTTTTACAGAAGCACCGTCAACAAAATTTTCTATTTTTTTTAGCTCCGTATTTTGTTTGTTTTGAATGGAAGTGGACATAGATGGCGCGCCTTTAGGTTCCACCCCTATAATTTTTGTGTTAGGGGATAATTCCTTAAACACAGAAGATAATCCCGCCGACAATCCGCCACCACCAACAGGTACAAATACATAATGGATTGGGTGCTGGGCCTGATCAATAATTTCCAAAGCCATAGTTGCTTGCCCTTCAATTACTTTTTCATCATTAAATGGATGGATAAAAGTTTTGTTTAAGCGTTCGCATTCTTCCATTGCAGCCGCGTTGGCATCATCAAACGTATCGCCAATCAAAATAACTTCAGTATAATCTTCACCAAACATATTGACTTGTTCAATTTTTTGTTTGGGCGTGGGTGCAGGCATGAAAATAGTGCCTTTAATTTTTAATAATTTACAGGATAATGCAACGCCTTGAGCATGGTTTCCGGCACTGGCACACACAATTCCGTTTTCAATTTGCATTGGGGTCAAAGATGCCATTTTATTATAGGCACCTCTAATTTTGTAAGAGCGTACTTGCTGTAAATCCTCACGTTTAAATAAGATGTTGGATTCAAATTCTTTTGAATAGCGCTTGCTCACGGTCAGCGGTGTTACATCTGCAACATCTTGTAATTTTCTGGCGGCTTCTTCAACAGCTGCCATACTTGGGTAATATATTTTAGTTTCAACCTTCATCACAATTCTTTAGAGGCAGGAGGAACACTCCTGCCTTTTATGTTAACACATCCTTAGGATGTAAAAATTTCTTTTATACTAAAACCGAATCTTCAACTTCAGCATCAGTTTTTATGACTTTCATGGCCGTCATGGCAGCCCTTAAACGCTTCCCAGCTGTTTCAATAGGGTGGTTTCTAATGGCTTCATTAACCGCAATCAATTCTTGATTGTCCACGGCATTTGATGTTGAAAAAGAAGTTCCAATTGTTTTCGGATCGACATTTTTCATGAAATCTACCAATAAAGGTTTGGCGGCATGATCAAATAAATAACAGCCATATTCTGCCGTATCAGAAATAACGCGGTTCATTTCGAACAATTTTTTTCTTGCGATGGTATTGGCAATTAGCGGCAATTCGTGCAAGGATTCGTAATAGGCAGAATCTTCAATAATACCGGCACTCACCATAGTATCAAAGGCTAATTCTACCCCCGATTTTACAAAGGCTATCATCAGCACCCCATGATCAAAATACGTTTGTTCAGGAATATGATCAGTAGTTAATTCTGTTTTTTCAAAAGCAGTTTCGCCAGTTGCAGCGCGCCACTTTAAAAGATTTACATCATCATTGGCCCAATCTTCCATCATGGTTTTTGAGAAATGCCCAGAAATGATATCGTCCATGTGTTTTTCAAATAATGGCTTTAGAATGGTCTTTAATTCCTCTGCCATTTCAAAGGCTTTAATCTTTGCAGGATTAGATAAGCGGTCCATCATATTTGTGATTCCGCCATGTTTCAAAGCTTCAGTGATGGTTTCCCAACCTAACTGAATCAATTTAGCCGCATAATTGGCATTGACACCTTCCTCAACCATTTTATCGAACGCTAGGATCGATCCGGTTTGCAGTACCCCACAAAGAATGGTCTGTTCACCCATTAAATCACTTTTTACTTCAGCAATAAAAGAAGATTCCAAAACACCTGCTCTATCACCTCCAGTGGCAACTGCATAAGCTTTGGCCTGTTCCAAACCTTTTTGTTCTGGATCATTTTCTGGATGTACCGCAATTAGTGTTGGCACCCCAAAACCACGCTTATACTCTTCACGAACCTCAGTTCCTGGACATTTTGGAGCTACCATGATAACGGTAAGATCTTTGCGAATCTTAGTGCCTTCTTCGACAATATTAAAACCGTGGGAATAGCTTAAGGTTGCGCCTTTTTTCATCAATGGCATGACCGTTTTCACAACATCAGTATGTTGCTTGTCTGGCGTTAAATTCAAGACTAAATCCGCAGTTGGGATCAACTCCTCATAAGTACCTGCGGTAAATCCGTTGGAAGTTGCATTTTTATACGATGCACGTTTTTCTTTAATGGCTGCGTCACGTAGGGCATATGTAATATCCAAGCCGGAATCGCGCATGTTCAAACCTTGGTTTAAACCTTGGGCCCCACACCCTATAATAACTATTTTCTTTCCTTTTAGCGCAGTGATGCCGTCTGCAAATTCTGAAGCCTCCATAAATCGGCATTTTCCTAATTGCTCTAATTGTAATCTTAACGGTAATGTGTTGAAATAATTTGACATTTTATTTTGATTTTTAATGTTGAAATGCTTCGAGCATTTTTGATATTTTCATTTCGTCTTTGGTTACTGCAATGCGTCCTGAACGGGTAAACTGCATAATTCCAAAAACACTTAATTCACGGTGTAATAGTTCTAATTCTTCTTTACGCCCAGACTTTTCAATGACGAAAAATTCTCTGTTAACAGTAACGATTCTTGCGTTGCTTTCTTTAATGATGTTTTGAATTTGACGTTCGTCAAACAGTAGATTAGATCTGAGTTTAAATAAGCAGGACTCTTGATAGATGGTTTCTTCTTCCGTATGGTAGTAGGCTTTGATGACCTCTACTTGTTTTTCTATCTGCCCGATTACTTTTTTCATTCGTTCTTCCGAGAGCTTCACCACAATGGTCCATTTGGATACATTTTCAATCTCAGAAACCGATGAGTTGATGCTTTCGATATTGATGTGGCGACGTTGAAAAATTGCCGAGATACGATTCAATAATCCGATGTTATTTTCCGTATAAATGGAAACGGTATATAAATTGGTTTCATTCATTTTTTTAAGATGTTTTTTTTGAGATTATAGATATTAGAATATAGATATTGGACGTCTACCTCAATTTGATATAATCATCTATTTATTCGATACTCTATTTTCTGTATTCTTTATTTATCTATTATGATGTCTTAATCCTCCATGCTTCATACTTTCCCCTTATTCCAAACGGATGTCTGAAACGCTTGCACCCGTTGGTATCATTGGAAATACGTTGCCTTCTTTTTCTACGCGTACTTCTAGAAAGTAGGGTCCTTCACAAGCCATCATTTCAGCAACGGCCTTTTTTAAATCTTCTCTTTTGGTTACTTTTTGCGCCTCGATATAATATCCTTTTGCAATAGCGACAAAATCTGGATTGGTCATTTCGGTGGAAGCATATCGTTTTTCGAAAAACAACTGTTGCCACTGGCGAACCATTCCTAAGAACTCATTGTTTAAAACAACAATTTTCACGGGTACTTTTTGTTGAAAAATAGTGCCTAATTCTTGAATGGTCATTTGGTAACCACCATCGCCAATAATTGCTACCACATCGCGCTCTGGTGCTGACATTTTCGCCCCAATGGCGGCAGGAAGTGCAAATCCCATTGTTCCCAATCCGCCAGAAGTGATATTACTTCTGGTAGTCGTAAACTCTGCATATCGACATGCGATCATTTGGTGTTGGCCAACGTCGGTTACAATAGCAGCATTTCCCTTGGTTTGAATGTTGATTTCCTTGAGCACTTCGCCCATGGTCAAACCTTCTTTTGTAGGATGGAGGTCATCTTTTATGACTTTTTCGTATTCTATGGTGTACAAATCTTTAAATTGTTGATGCCATTCGGTATGCGAATTTGGTTTGAGTAATGGCAATAATTGGGATAGACTTTCTTTGGCATCGCCCAAAACTGACACGTCGGTTTTTACGTTTTTATCAATTTCAGAAGGATCAATTTCAAAGTGAATAATTTTAGCTTGGGTGGCATAAGACTCCAGTTTTCCCGTAACACGATCGTCAAAACGCATGCCAATTGCAATTAAAACATCGCATTCATTAGTCAACACATTGGGTGCATAATTGCCGTGCATGCCTACCATCCCAACATTTAATGGATGCGCTGTTGGGACTGCAGAAGCACCAAGAATAGTCCATGCCGCTGGGATGCCTGCTTTTTCAATAACGGCGATCAATTCTTTTTCGGCTTCACTTAAAATAACGCCTTGTCCCCAAACGATAAATGGTTTCTTAGCGGAATTTATTAAAAGCGCTGCCGCCTTCACATCGTCAATATCAGTTTTTGGGACCGGATTATAACTTCTGACGCCTTTGCATTTTTCATAGGAAAAATCAAACTCTTCAAATTGGGCATCCTTAGTAATATCAATCAATACTGGTCCTGGACGTCCACTTCTGGCAAGATAAAATGCTTTGGCAATCACTTCAGGAATTTGGGAGGCTTTGCTGATTTGATGATTCCATTTTGTTACCGGGGTAGAAATACCAATAATATCCGTTTCCTGAAAGGCATCACTTCCCAATAAATGTGAAGCCACTTGGCCAGTAATACATACCATAGGCGTCGAATCTATTTGTGCATCAGCAATACCAGTGATCAGGTTTGTAGCACCAGGTCCAGATGTAGCTATCGCCACCCCAACTTTTCCTGAAATACGTGCATAACCTTGGGCAGCATGGGTAGCGCCTTGTTCATGACGGGTGAGAACATGGTGAATTTGATCTCTAAACTTATAAAGTTCATCGTATACAGGCATAATTGCACCACCTGGATATCCATAAAGAATGTCCACACCTTCAGCAATCAAACATCTGATGATCGCTTCACTACCTGAGATTCGCATTGTGGTAGTGGTGGTTTTTTCTTCTTTATTTAATGTTTGTGTGTCTTTCATATTGAAAAATATTTTTTATTCCTTTTGATCCCGATAGCTGTCGGGAGGAATCTCCAATAGTCTTTTAATTTCTATTTAGGGCTTCTTAAATCAAAGATTCCTGCCTTCGCAGGAATTTTAGAATTCATCCGTTACACATCCTTTGGATGCCGATGAAACTGTTCTTGCATATTTATATAGAACGCCTCGCTCAAATTTTAATGCAGGCGCTTGCCATTTTGAACGTCTGTCTTGAAGTTCTTCTTCTGATACTTCTAAAGTAATGGTATTGGTTTCGGCATTAATGGTAATAGTATCACCATCTTTAACCAAGGCAATCGCGCCGCCTTCTTGAGCTTCAGGAGTGATATGTCCTACCACAAAACCATGGGTACCTCCTGAAAAACGACCGTCTGTAATCAATGCCACATCTTGACCTAATCCTGCGCCAATAATGGCGGCAGTTGGTTTTAACATTTCGGGCATTCCTGGGCCACCTTTTGGACCCTCATAACGAATAACGACAACATCGCCTTTTTCTACTTTTCCATCTCTAATGCCATCATTGGCGGCATATTCTCCTTCAAATACTTTAGCTTTTCCTACAAAACGTAGGCCTTCCTTTCCGGTTATTTTAGCCACACTTCCTTCTGTAGCTAAATTGCCATAGAGCATGCGTAAATGGCCAGAAATTTTTATCGGTTTTTCTATAGGCATGATCACGTCTTGACCTTCTTTTAAATCGTCTACATCCAAAAGGTTTTCTGCCATTGTTTTTCCAGTAACCGTCATACAATCGCCATGGAGCATTCCTTTTTTAAGAAGATATTTTAAAACTGCAGGTATTCCGCCAACAGCGTGTACATCTTCCATCAGATATTTTCCGCTTGGTTTTAAATCGGCTAAAAATGGCGTATTATCACTGATATTTTGAAAATCCTTAAGTGTAAAATCTATTTGTGCCGCTCTTGCAATAGCTAAAAAATGGAGTACTGCATTGGTAGATCCCCCAAGAATAGTCACTAACCTTACAGCATTCTCCAGAGATTTTCTGGTGATGATGTCTGAAGGTTTGATGTCTTTTTCCAATAAGAGTCGCATGGTTTCACCCGCCTTAATAGATTCTTGTTGTTTGTCTTTGCTCAGGGCAGGGTTTGAAGAGTTATAGGGTAAAGTCATTCCCAAGGCTTCAATAGCCGAAGCCATAGTGTTTGCAGTGTACATGCCGCCGCAAGCGCCTGCGCCAGGGCAAGCTTTCTCAACTATAGTTTGGTATTCAGTTTCTGACATGGTGCCTGCAACTTTACTGCCCCAAGCTTCAAATGCGGAAACGATATCCAATTTTTTTCCATTATGGCAACCTGAATCGATGGTACCGCCATACACTAAAATACTTGGACGGTTCAAACGAATCATCGCCATTAGAGCGCCGGGCATATTTTTATCACAACCTACCACAGTTACCAAACCGTCATAACTCATGGCTTGAACCACAGTTTCCATGGAATCTGCAATAATGTCACGAGAAGGCAAGGAATAACGCATCCCAGGAGTTCCCATGGAAATGCCATCGCTCACACCAATCGTATTGAAAATCAATCCAATGATATCTTCATTTTTTGTGCCTTCTTTCACCAATTTTGCCAAGTCGTTCAAGTGCATATTACACGGATTCCCTTCATAACCTGTGCTGGCAATGCCAATCATGGGTTTGAAAAAATCGTCGGTCGTCAATCCAATAGCGTGCAACATGGCTTGTGCTGCGGGTTGAGTTGGATCTTGAGTGACTGTTTTACTGTATTTATTTAAATTACTCATAGTGCTTTTGAAAATTTGTTTTTTCGTTGTCCTAAAACTTCTTGTTGGTACAACTGCATTAATTTAAATCCTAAGGAATCTGTCCATCTTAATGGAAACTCGTAATCATCTAAAGATTTGAGTCCAACAACTTCTGCTGCCGTTCCCGTAAAAAATGAACTGTCTGCTTGTTTCAATTCTTCCAATTTGAAATGCTTTTCTTCAACCGGGATGCCTTCTTCTTGACAAATTTCTAAGATGGTAGAACGTGTAATTCCTGCCATGATACTCCCTTTTTTAGGCGTATATAACTTTCCGTTTTTTTCCATAAAGATGTTTGCCCCTGAACATTCTGCCACATTGCCATGCATATCCAATAACAACGCTTCATCAAAACCTGCGTCTTTGGCTTCATTGGTGGATAAAATGGAGTTGATATAATGCCCGGTCACTTTTGCTTCCACAAAACAGGATTTTGGATTTGGACGTTCAAAAGAAGAAGTCATCACACGCAATAATTTATCGCCCATTAATTTCCCCCATTCCCAACATTGCATGGTCAAAATGGATTCCTTTGAAGTATATAATCCCATATTGGCACCTGTACTGATCAAAGGACGGATATAGGCGTCTGCAAGGTTGTTTCTTTTTAAAAGATCGTAGGTGATTGCTGTAAGCTCTTCAACAGTATAGTTGAAAGGAATCCCCATAACCTCAGCGCCATATTTTAATCGCTCGTAGTGTTCTTTAGCTTTGAAAATTTTGGTGCCTTCAGGAGTTTCGTAAGATCTAATGCCTTCAAAAACGCCATTGCCATAATGTAAAGTTTGGCTGTATAAATTACCCGTGGCGGCTTCAGGCTTTAGATATTCACCGTTGTGGTAAATAATAGTTTGGTTGTTGGAATACGCGTTCATAATCATTTAAAGTTTTAAAATTACAATATAGAATTGTTTCAAGGTTTCGAATTTGCAGTTTGAGACTAAACTCAGTGTTTATCTTTAACATCTAAAATTCTGATATTCAATTTTTTAGAATAGTTTATTTATGACGTTCAAATGCTAAACTTTTCAATTAAAAAAGCCTGTATCTCAATTGATACAGGCTTTTATGGAAATAGCATACTGTATCAACTAACTCGAGTTAATAATAATCACGCTAATAATGACAATAATCTGATTCATGGGTACAAAAAAAGCCTTCCAAATATGAGGAAGGCTTTACGTTTTATTTTTAAACTTTAGATACCATTCCTCATCGTTGTGAAATAATCACAACGCTAATAATAGAAATAATATTTAAGTTTTGTCTGTTCATTTATTTTTCAAAAATCAAAAATTATTATTTCAAAACCTAATATTTTTGTGAATAATGTTTGAATATGTTTTTTAAATTCATTGTTGTCTGATAAAGAATCAAGACCACAGCACTTGTAGAATCAAGAACAAAGACTTGATTATAAATAATTTACAAACCTTTGTTGTTAAAATTGCCCGATTACTTCTCTTAAGAAATAATTTCGAAGTAAGAACTCAAATCTTTAGGCCGAATTCCTGCTCGCATTAATATTTCCAAACAAAGAACGCATCACAATCTTTTCATACACTTTTATTTGTGCGTCATCCCGTGGGGATTCTTTCTCCAATTCCTGTATTTTCTTTAAGGCATATTGCTGGATGGTCAAAAGGGGCAACACAATGGATTCCCGTATGCTAATGGACGCTTTACCAGAAGGTTCTTCCTGCATCAATTCAGTAAAGCCAGTCAATTTAAGGATCAAACGCTTAGTGATGACGTATTCGTCATGGATGATGTTCCAAAAAGGACCATATTCAGGATCGTCGGACATGTATTTGGTCAGATCAAAGAAGGATTTTGACAAGGACATCATGCTGTTCTCAATCAATGTTTTGAAAAAACTTGAAGTCTTAAATAGATGTTGTACTTTCTCAAATTCATTGGCATCTTCATAATGTTTTAAAGCGGTTCCAACCCCAAAGAATCCTGGGACGTTTTGTTTAAGTTGGCTCCAAGATCCAACAAACGGAATGGCTCTTAAGTCTTCAAAAACAAGACCTTCAGATTTGCCGCGTTTTGTTGGCCTACTTCCAATATTGGTTTTGGAATAGTATTTTAAGGTACTCATATTCTCTAAATAAGAAATGAATTTTGGATGTGCCTTAAAATCGGCGTACGCTTTATAACTCAAGGTGGCCAGGTTGCCCATGACTTCCCTATTCTCAGGCACCATACGTAAATCAGAATCACTTAGGCTATTATGAATACCAGCACTTATTAACTGTTCCAAATTATATTGTGACGAATCTAAAGTGCCAAAATTAGAACTAATAGTCTGTCCTTGAATGGTCAATTGTACTTCTTTGTCTTCAATAGTAGGTCCTAAAGAGGCATAAAAATTATGTGTTTTTCCACCGCCACGAGCAGGGGGACCACCACGGCCATCAAAGAAAATAACGGTCACATCATACTTACGTGAAATTTCAGTGAGGCGTTCTTTCGCTTTATAAATAGCCCAATTGGCCATCAAATAGCCACCGTCTTTGGTACCATCACTAAACCCAAGCATGATGGTCTGTTTGTTATTTCTTGATTTTAAATGTGCACTGTATGCCGAATTTGTATAAAGCTCTTCCATGACCAAATGAGCATTTTCCAAATCGGTAATGGTTTCAAAAAGAGGACCGATATCAACGGTCATTTGATCTTGAAAGGCAACGAGCTTTAACATCGCAAACAATTGCATCACATGGAGCGTGCTTTGATTATTACTGATGATATATCTGTTGCAAGCCTGTTCGCCATTCTTTTCCTGAATGGTTTTAATAGCTTCAATGATTTGTAGGGTTTTCAATGTTTCGTCATCTTTTATCAAAGAGAAGTCAATTTGCCCTTTAACCTTTGAGAGCACTTCCACTTGTTCAGATGGTGAAAGTTCGAAATAGTTTTTCGGAAAAATAGTACTGCCATTTTTTAACAGGGTTTTGACTAAATCAATAAATACTTTTTCGTGGGCACGGCTGTCCTGACGGATATCCAAAGTTGAAAAATGATATCCGAAAAGATGGATTTTATTGAGTAAACTGTTGATTTCAGAAACATACAAAGATTGGTGCTCATCAATAATAATGTCCTTTACTGAATTTAATTCTGCCTTTAAATCTTCTAAATTTAATTCAGAAGGATTGCCAATCATTAATTCGTACAATTCCTTCTCAAGTTGCGACATTCTCTCCTCAATTCCTCTAAAGGTGAGTTTTCTTTTCAGTCTTCTAACATCGCGATAATAATTTTTAATAATGGTTTCTTTTAAACGCTCTGCCACTTTGAGAGTGATTTCAGGCGTCACAAAAGGGTTTCCATCGCGATCACCACCAGGCCAAAAACCAATATTGATGATGTTATTGTCAATTGTCTTTCCGTCAAATATATTCTGTTGGATATAGTCGAAAATGTCCCCAAAGGATTTATAAAAAACATTCTCCAAATACCATATTAAGCTGACGGCTTCATCATAAGGCGTTGGTTTTTCATGTTTAAAAAATGGTGTTTTCCCTAATTGTGCGAGTAAATCGTTAATACGAAGCAAATCATTTTCCTTAATAGCTTCGGTCAAATCTGTAATAATACCTAAAACGGAACCTGGGTAAAATTGAGTAGGGTGGGCGGTCAGTACAATACGGACTTTAAATTCCTTCAGATATTTACGGAGCAATTCCATTTTGTTTTCTGCTGTCACGCTTTCTTTCAAACTCCTTAAGGTCCCAATCCCATCCATATTATTGACTATCGGGAATGCCGCGTCCTCTATGGCATCAAACAACACGACTTGACGCTCAATATATTGGATAAAACGAAACAGTAAGTTGATTTGGCTTTCTGGATTGCGTCTGGCTTGGTATTTTTCAAAAAATGAATTGACAATAGTGGTAGGGTCCATCCCTTCACTAAAGCCTTTTCGGCAGGTCTCATGAAACAATGGCAATAAAACACCGGTTTTCGTGACGGCATCAAAGGGCAAGGTCATGAAAATACCATTGTAAATTTGATATTTTGATAAAACACTTTGATTAAAACGCGTTAATTTTGGTTGTTTTGACATTTGTTTGAATTGATTTAAACCTCTAAAATTAATAAAGCTAAGTGTAAAACGTGGATATATTTGAAATTTTTACCGAATAACGATATTATAGAGGCCTAGTTTTAGGATATCGCAATATAAAGATACTAAAATGTTGAAATTAGTGGCCGTTAAGCATTGTGGATAATAGAAGCGTACCCACAACTATTAAAATAATGGACAATAATCCTCCTATGATCAAGAAATGCCTAAACTTATAGGCTCCAGTTCCGTAAATTAAGGTGTTGGTTTGGTAGCCCATAGGTGTAAAGAAACTAAAATTGGCGGCAAACATAACCGCAAGAATGAATGGTTTGGCGGGTAAATCTAAGCCAGCAGCAAGAGTTATAGCTATTGGTGTTATGATGACCGCAGTGGCGTTGTTGGATATAAAACCGCTCATGACCATCGTAATCGAGAAAAGTACGCCTAAAATTATAATATTGTTCTGTCCCGTAAGCAGGTCCAATAGAACCTCTGATATCCAAATGTCGGTCTTGGAGTTGTTCATTGCTATTCCCAACGGAATCATTCCCGCCAATAAAAAAATGATTTGCCAGTTTACCTTTTTATAAATCTTGGATAAATTGATACAGTCTGTTATAAGAAGCAACGCAACGCCAGCCAATGCACTTGATAAGATGGTCAGTACTCCACTTGCTGCCAACCCAACAACCATTACCAAGGCCAAGAGGCTTATGGCTCTTTTGTACGGATTGATTTTATAATCTTCTTCATGGTGTCTTAGTACTATAGTATTGTCAATGGAATATAGATGTTTGATTTCATCTTCTTTTGCCTTCAAGAGCAGTTTATCTCCCGCTTGTAAATTGGTGTTTTTTATGATTTTTGGAAGGTTGAGACGCATTCCCTTTTCAAATTGTCTTCTGTTTTGGATTCCTAAAGGCCTCGCTACATTAAAGAGCAAGGTTTTAATTTCGGAAAACGATTTATCAATAAATTCAGAACCTGGAAGAATCAACAATTCCACAAAGCTGTATCGACTTTTTCCGCTTTCGTTTTCAAGATCCGCATCCATATCTTCCGGAAAATACAATTCATTTTCAGAGGTAAGCCTAAAATCATCTTTAGAGATGGAAGCGTAGGCTTTGACATCACTTAAAACGACTAATTTATCATCCACCCTTAGCGTGGTATTAGGACCAGGGGCATTGTTGACAATATCATTACGGATAAGCCTTAATACACGGATATCTGGATTTTTATAAAATTTAGCATCGGCAATTGCAGTACCAATAAGTTTTGATTCCGGCTTTACCGTCAATGTGAACATAAACGTGTTGTCAACGAAAGTGTCTGTGAGATCATTGTTATTGGATTTTGGCAACCATCGGCTTGCAAAGGTCATGAACACAATCCCAACGGCCAATAAAATAACACCATATATCGTAAATTCAAAAAACGAAAACTGTTCTGCTCCTAATTTTTGAGCCACGGAATTCACCAAAAGATTTGTGGAAGTTCCCATTAAGGTACAGCTCCCTCCCAATATACCGGCAAATGAAATGGGCATTAACAATTTTGGAGCCGAGAAATTATACTTCTCTGAAAGTTGCGCAATAATCTTAATGAAAATAACGACCACTGCCGTGGTACTAATAAATGATGAGATGGATGCCGATATGAGCATGAACGCCGGAACCATCAAAACCATTGGCAGAATTTTCAGTTTTTTGATGGATTGGGTTAACAGATCAATAACACCATTATCCTCTAGACCAATCGCCAAAATCATGAGCATCAAAATAGTGATGGTGGCGGAGCTGGAAAACCCACTGATAGCCTCTTCAGGAGAGTTCAAACCAGATAAAACAAGCGCTACAATGATAAGGAATGCAATCTTATCTATAGGCATTGCTTCGGTTGCAAAGAGCAGAATTGTTACTCCCAGAATGATAAATACAAGGATGATCTCAAAACTCATGGCAACCGATATTTTTACTGATTTAATTAAAATCCAAAACCGAGGCCTATTTGTATGATGGCATCTTCATCAGATACAAAATAACCGGCATTTACAGATAGTGCATTTAAGCTACCTAACCAAAATCCGCCACCATAAGATTTGTGCCACGTGTTTGACATGTCGTCGGACACCCAAACACGGCCATAATCAAAACCACCAAATATACCCAAGGTGATTGGAGTTACTGCAGTGACGAATTCTTTTAAACGCCATTTAAGATCGGTACTCTGATAAAATGACGTTTTACCAGAAAAACGATCATTTCTGTAGCCGCGCAATCCGGTGTCGCCACCTACAGACTGGGCATGATAAAATAAATAGTCGTCTCCAAAATTGGTTCTAATTTCCGCTTTTGAGCCCAATACTAAGTCACCAGAAGGAATCAATTTACGATCAAAACCGAGTTTAAAAACTGCGTAACCAAATTGATTATTATCTAATTTCAGATTTTTCTTGTAGCCTAAAACCGCTTTAAAATAAAGTCCACGGGTGGGAAAGTCCATGGCATCGGCATTTTCATAGAGCACATCGGCTTCTGCTCCCACATAATTTTGGGTTTCAAAAACATCGTCTACAAAATTATCTGTATTAAAATAACGCTCCGGGTCATCTTCGACACTGTAGTTTTCAAATAGCGCATGTAAATGGATGCTTCGGTAAGCAATCCCACTTCTTAATTTAATTTGTTTTATGCGCGCCCTATTAAAATCCTTACCTACTGCATCTTCATCATAGGTGGTGTCATTTCCATAGCCAAAAAAGTTGTTAGCAAATTGGGCACTGGCATAATACCCAACCATTTCAAAATTCCAGTTAGGAATAATGTTAGCATAGACGCCATAATAGTTGGCTTCTACGGCACCAAAATTGAAAAAATAATTGGCCGATAGGGTATGCTTATATCTAAAATCCTCACCGTTAAAACCGTGGTTGGTGTAGGTGTCTTTCAATCCGAAGAATGCACCTTCATCAGTTTTAAATCCTAAATTTGGAAAAAATACGTTACTATTCTCTTTAAATTCACGGTAAATAAAAGTGTTGGTTTCATAAAGTTGGGTGAATTGTTTTGACGGAGTTTTATCTGTAAACTCAGCTTCTTCATGTTTCCAATCGTATACCTTCAGTTTTTTACGGTTGCTGATCTCAAAGACATCGTCTCCATGACCACCAATCAAGCGCACCATAATTTCACGATCTCCTTCTCCCGAAACTACAAATTTATCGTCATCATTTAAACCATAAATCCAGAGTTCTTTTGTGTCTTTTCTATCAAACGTGCGTTCAAAGAAAATGGGGTTAGGCGCATCTGTTTTTAATCGTTTGAGCACAACTTTGGTTTTGCCCTGTGGAAGACGCGTCACTTCTATTTTATCATCTTTATGCGTCCCATGGATGACCACAACCTGTTGCATTCTGTCTCCATATCGCTGAGCAATACCATCAAGGTTTTTCAATCGGCCTTTGAGTTTGCGTTTAATATCTTCAGAAGCTTCATCTTGGACTTCGGTTGGCAATCGTTTAAAAGCTTGGTCGATAACCTCATCAGTGATATTCGCTTGGATTATTTTTGCCTCTTCCACCCAAACAGAAGCATCGTGTTTATTCAAAAATGCGATGTCCAAATTATTGCCTTCAGCGTTAAACCATTTTACATTCTTTATATCCGTATCATAGGATTGCCAAAACCTCACATCAGGCATGATCATTTTGATAATTGGGATGGCAACGCCATCAAATTTTGAAAATGCTGCATCCCGATCGCGAGGGATAGGAATAAACCGTGTGTCATCTTTACTGACCTCATATTGTATCCAGCGCCATTGGTCTTGATGACGGTCCCAATCGCCAATAAGCATATCAAATAATCGGGCGCGGATGTAAGCACGTTGGTCTATGCTATATTTTTCGCTTCTATTCAGTTTTTCTAGAACATCGGTAGTGCTTTCAAAGTTGACCGCTTCTCCTTTTTCTTCAGGATTTGCACGATTGTAGCCTTCGTAATCTTTTTGTTCCATCATTGGGCGTTCCTCAATAAAATATAATTGATCGCCATAATTAGGTCCCAGGAACTTAAACCCTGGTTGCTTTGGTAAATAGTATAACTGCGGGTTAGCGTGGTTGACACCTGCCGATTTTGCTATCGGATCAATGACCAATTGCATATAGGGATGGCTCGTGCTAAAAAAGTCATAAACAACCGTTTCGGCAAATGTGCCTTTGAAATCTTCTTCCACGTAGGCGATGCCAGGAACTTTAAACCGCAGGAACTTTAAAGCATCCTTTTCCAGCCCTCTCATGGCATATTCCTTACCTTTTGCATCTTCAAGACGTGCAGAAAAAGACTGATGCCCACCGCCTTGTTTGGTAATTTTTAAACCTGCATATAAAGTGTCCAAGATGGCAATATTTGCCGTAACCGGTGTTCCTAAATAAGAACGGTATCGATCACCCCACACAAATTTATAAAATCCGGATTTATCAAGTTTATCTTTATCGGTAGTGATGGGCAGTGTTTTTGTGTGTTCTGAAAATGTCGGAATTGGATATTCTTCAATTTTTTCTGGAAATTTACTATTGAGGTCAAAAACATAGGCTTCTTTCTCAGTCACAAATTTAACTTCAGAAGTACCATCTTCAAAATAATTTATGACGGCAAAGCCATTTTCTCCATAGGTGAATTTACCTTCAAAATCCAAAGAACCCCCAATATTGGAAATGGTGCCTTTTGATATTTTTGTGCCCGTACGTTTGCCTAAGGAACCACTTATAATTTGACGAATGTTATCACTGGCCAAGTATTGTAAACTTTGTTCGTGTCCGGAAACAATAGTCACCCGATCATTATCCTGTACCAACGAACTGATGACGGTACGCATATAATTATACCGATGGGATTTGAGTCTTTGTTTTGAGAAACCTCCTAAATCTATAATTTCGTTAACAATATTACCAACAATTGGCAATGGTGTTATACTTTCTAAAAAGGTTCGGTTTCCCGCATATTTACCATTGCTAAATATGGGATGATGCATGACAATCAATAAGTTTTTTCCTCTGGAATCTTTGATATATCCTTCAAATTCTTCGTTAAATCTGCGCTTGGTATTGATGTCTGGACACTTTTTGTTCATACCTTCAACATGGTCCCAATTCGTTTCAAACCAATTGGAATCGACATAGAGAATATCTAGAGTTTCATCGATTTCGACATATTCTAAAGGACAGACATTTGTGGGTTGCACTTCAAAATTTTTAATTTCCTTATCTTTTAAATAGTCTTCAACCCATTCTATTTCCTTGGTATTGTTGCTGCTCCACTCATTACTGCCGGGAATGAATACGGTTTTCCCTTTAAAATCCTTGGCGATTTTAATTTGTGATTTTATATATCTTTCCCTCTCATTTTCGTCGGGATTTTCTGGAAGGTAATCGCCGGTATAAAGTAAGGTGCTTTTCTTGTTGGCCTTGTCCAAATAGGACTTTAGGAGATTTTGAAGTTCAGGATTGGAGTCAGTTTCTGTAGTTCCTAAGCCACCAACAACATAAAACGTATGCACAGGCTCTTTTGAGGTTGGCCTTTCTTTTTCGGAAATTTTAGATTGTGGCTTATAAGTGGCACAAGCCGAAAGGGTAACAATCAAAAGGGATATCAAAATATTTCTTCTCATGGAAATTGTATTATTCTTAAATAGAAAGCATTACCAAATGCATTGATGATTCAGTAATGTGTGCATATTATTAAATGTTTCAAACATGGGCGTACCCATTCCAAAATATCTTTAACTGCATTGTTTGTCTATAAAATCTATGTATTAATGAAAGCAATACTTTTCTGGATCACCGTTTTTAAAGGTTTTGGAAGATCGTCTTTCAACCAAGGATGTGATGCCCCAAAGACATGATCACTATTTTCTATGGGAAATAAGATACTTTTAGGATTCCAGGAATGCAACTCTTCAGCTTCATTATAGGCTACGGAAGGATCTTCTCTTGAATGGATAATAAGATGCGGAATTTTCAAGTTTTTAACGGCTTTTTCAATGTTTAAGCGCGATTCGTTTGCTTTGAAATCTTCATAAAACTGATAATTATGTGGCATTTCCTGTTTGGTCCTACCGTTCAGCACGTATTTTACGCCGTCTTTTTTCCATTGTTCAAGTTCCCCAGATGTGGCCGTTCTCCTTCCGAAATCGCTGACACTTGCCCACGTAATCAACTGCGTAATACTTTGGTCTTCTGATGCTTTTATGGTCGCAATCCCACCACCCCGAGAATGGCCGATAACAATAAGCTTGTTAGGATTGATTTCAGCTTGAAAAGGATTGGATGTAGAATGCAAAAATTTGATGAGCGCATCCAAATCCTCGAGTTCCTTTGAATAGTTGTTATCTGCAAAAGCTTCTAAATCTGGAAAATCAATGGGCTGATCCATCGTGCCGCCATTATGAGAAAAATTGAATTTCACGAAAAATAAATTAGCTTCCGAAAAAGCTTCTGCCACTAAATCCCACGCGCCCCAATCTTTAAATCCTTTATAGCCATGACAAAATATGACTAAAGGTTTTTGGGTATTGGTCGCGTTGAAAAAGGCATCCCAAAGAATTGGCTTTTTATGCGGTCTTTTTAAAATGTTGTTCTTTTGTGTCATGGTCATGTTAAAAATAGGCCATTATTTTCGTTTATCAATGACGAGAATGGGTTTTCGACTTAATTTAGGAAATCTTAAGGCATCGATCACTTCCTTATCAGACCATTCGATCTTGGGAGTGACCCGTAATTTGGCTCGAAAATGATCTTTTATTTGATTCAATAATTCATCTGAAGGCGAATCTGATGCAATTCTGATCAAAATTTCATCCGTTCCAATGGCATTATGGCTGATTTCTATAACAAAACACTCCAAAGCATTGAAATTATTAAGAATATTTTGCATCGCTGGCGGATATAATGTGGTACCCTTATATTTGATCATTTGTTTTTTACGACCGGCAATTGGTCCCAAGCGCAACGTCGTTCTTCCGCAGGAACAGGGTTGGTTATGGGCTTTCATCATATCACCTGTTTTAAAACGTAATAGCGGCATAGCTTCAATGCCTAAAGTGGTGATGGTAAGTTCGCCAATTTCCCCATCTTTTACCGGTTGATCATAATCATCCAAAAGCTCTGCAATGATGAGCTCAGGATGGAGGTGCCCCCCTTGTTGAGCTTCGCATTCGGTAAAGGCGGTGCTCATTTCAGTGGAGGCATAGGTTGAAAATAAATCAATTTGCCAATGCTCAGTAATTTTTTCACCTAAGGTATTAAGGGTGAAATCGTCGTTTCTGAAAGACTCTCCAATACAAATGGCACCTTTTATTCCGGAAGCATTTAAATCGATATCATGTTGTTCGGCATATTTAATCAGTTTCAACAAAAACGAAGGCACAACAATGAGGTAGGTGGGTTTAAATTTTATAATGGAATCCCATTGTAATTCTGGAATGCCCGCGCCAACCCTGATAATTCCTGCACCTAACTTTCTGACGCCTAAAAAGTAGGCTAATCCGGCCATAAATCGTCGGTCAATTGTGGTCATTAATTGTAAAACATCACTTGACGTGACACCTGCGCAGGCGAAAGAAATGGCCTCGTTATAAGCCAAACGCTCCAAATCGGCATCAGTAAGGGCGAAGGTCACCGGATCACCCAAAGTTCCTGATGTCGTGACATAATCAATGATTTTAGATTTTGGGACGCAGATGAAATCGTCATTGAATTGTTGGATATCATCTTTTGTGGTCACGGGAATCTCTGTCAGATCCTCAAGGGTTTGAATCTTTGCAACTGTGATTTGATGCTGTTCAAAATGACGTTGATAAAAAGGAGAATTCTCTGAGAGATAGTTCAGGGCAATTTTGAGTTTTGCTTCCTGAAAGGTTTTTATTTCTGCTGTAGATTTCGTTTCAATTTCAGGAATCATCTTGCTTTTCGTTTAGATTTTTTAAGATATTTGGATACTTTATCTGCTTCCAACTGCGTCGCTATTTCTTTTTCGGAAGCTACTTCAAAATTTTTCAACGCCTTATGATAATCTTTATGATTGTAAAAATAAAGTCCTGCAAGATAATAGGCTTTCCAATACTTCGGATTTAAATGTGATAATTTCTGAAGTGTGCTGTCGTCGAGCTTTTCTTTATGGTTCAAGGCATGTTCCACTTTGGCTTCCAAAACCCGATACATTTCATAATTTCTATAGGTTTCCGTAGTCAGAAATGGATCTTTTGGAATGTTGAGTTTTGGGTTGGATAACGTCACAGCCGATGGATTTCCTTGTCGGTCACTAAACACTGTATTCAAATCATAAGCTACAAACTCACCCAATTGATACGGATTAGCGGAAACCCAAACTTTCAACTCTTCAGGTTTGAAAACAATGCCATGATGTGCCAAAAGTTGATTCAGTGCTTTTTCATTCCCATAGCCAATAGCTTTATCGTCTAATCCGTTGGTGTTTCTTAATATTGAAACCGCTTTCTCAGGATTAAGTTTTTCTTTTTCATCAAGCAATTGGGCCATCCGATCATATCGGTATTGCGAATGGCTATTTTGAATTGTTTTTTTATTGCGACGATCTTTTCTATACGGATCACTTTGGAAATGGTTGGAACAAATTAATTCATCTGAGTTATTTACATTGTAAACCCCAAAATCTTTGGGTGAAACTTCTATCAAAACAGCCTTACGGTCTTTGGCACTGCTCACCATTATGGCTTCTGAAACAAAAACTTCTCGTTTTTTAGCTATCGCAATGGCTTCCTCAATGGTGCAGGCATATTGTAAAATCTCCCGAGTCAAGATGGAAATTGGTGTTTTTGCAATCCAAGGAATTTTAGATTTTCCTGCGTTGATGGTTACCGTCAAACCTTTTTCATTCATGCCCGAAACGACGCCTATAAACCCGCTCCAAGAAATGGACATAAATTTGTATCCTTTATGTGGATTGATGAACGAGACCACTTTGTTTTCTGCAAAATCATCGCCAGCATAAAAGTCAAAGTTTCTACCGATTAAAAGCCCGCCGTCCTCCGTTTTTCCATCCCAAGCCGCAAAAGACGTACAGCCTACCAATGCCAGGTCTTGCAATGCATGGGCAATATCATGCGCACCATGGAGATATAAAGCTCTCAGATAAGGTGTTGCAATGGCATCATAATCATCAGACATATAGCGAGAAATCCCGTAAAGTTCCGACTGAAATTCCTCGGGCACATGTTTGTACATTTTACGGTTGTACCAGGACAAAAATTTTCTGAGGAATTTTTGCTGTCCTTCCGAAGGGACCAAACTTTCTATTTTATTCAAAAAAACAGCCTCTTGTTTATACATCAACTCTTCAGATAATAGGCCTGCAATGAGTCCGCGTTCCAACGGATCGCCTTCTACATAAAGTTCCCAAAGCCCTTGTTTGTTTTTGGTCAGAAAATTATTTCCGACAAAAAAAGTGGAGTCGTTGATTGCTGTACGCTCAGGAATATTTGCGTTATATCCACTAATGTCCGGGAGGCTATTAAGCGATTTTCTAATACCACAAGAACTGAGTGCTAAAAGGAATATGCTACTAAAAATTAAATGTCTTATGTGATGCTTGTTATGCATCTGGATACTTTTTTTTGTAATTTTTGTTCATGCGTTTCACCATCTGGTTTTCTTTGTAATCTACCCATCCTTGACCGATAGTACGGCGCATGACATTTTCAAAAGTGCGCATAAAAACAATATTTGAAAAGAGTTTTGCCAAACGGCCCACTTTTCTTGGAAACGCACGTAAAGTGATGGAAAATCCGCCATCTAGATAGGTAATATAATGCCAATAGCCACTTGGCATGTACAGGGCATCGCCATGTTTCATTTGTACAGAAATCCCTTCTGCCAATTGTAAAGCTGGATATTTTTTAAAATCAGGATGGTCCATATCAATTGTTTCGAGATTATGCACCGTAAATGGCACCTTATAAAGATGTTTGGCTTGATCTGGAGCAAAAAGAGTAACCTGTTTGTGGCCATGAAAATGAAAATGGACCAAATCTGCCAAGTCCATATCATAATGAGCCAAGACCTTGGAGCCTTTTCCTCCAAAGAACATCACGGGTAATTTTTTAAAAAACTGCAGTCCGATATCAGGATAACTGAAATCGTTAAGTAATTGCGGCATTTTTTGCAGCACGTTATAAAAGAACATCCGCAAATCTGTAGGTTGGGTTTTGAGGATTTCTATATAATCGTAAAGTTTCATTTTTTCAGCCGGAACAACTGAGTTTTGACGGCCTTTGGTAGGCTCATTATTGTATAAGGGGACAATTTGATCTCCAGCTAAGCTTTGTATATAATCCAGGTTCCATTTTTCATAAGCGGGCCAGTTTTTAGTGAGATCCTCAATTAGAACTGGCTTTTGTGGCTTGAAATAATGTTCAATAAAGTCTTCCTTACTGATGGATTTTACTCTGGTAATTGGTGTTGTTTTGATGGTTCCCATATTGAAGGCTTTTGTTTGACAAATTACTTAAAGTTTTTCGGATTTCTTCCGGCTGATATTTTTACTGCAGATTCCGCTCATATTTGCTGAACTTTTCCATTAATTCCTTCTGCGTTATTCTGGATTAATCTGCGCCCTTTGCCGGAGAATTTATTTTAGGTGATTTCTTCGAGATCAATTGTCGATATAATATTGGCTGCACTACGAATGAAATAAACATGGCTGCAAGAATTCCAATTATTGAAATGGTTGCTAAAGAATGTAACGCTGGATGCTTTGCAAAAATCAATACCCCAACCCCCAAGATCGTGGTTAAAACGGACAGAATGATTGAGGTTTTATGAGTGGTCATGGATGATTTTCCTGAGAGCATCCCGTTGGTCATAAAAATACTATAATCAACACCCAATCCAAAAATAAAGCTGGAAATGATAATGTTGAAAATATTGAATTCTAAATGAAAAAGACCCATAATACCTATGGTTACAAACCATGTAATGATAATGGGTATGACCGTAACCAAGGTTAATTTGATGTTTTGATAAAACACGAGCAACAATAAAACAACTACAATAACACAATATACCAACAACTTATTAAAATCGTTTTTAAGATGGCCCAATAGCGTTTCATTGATGGCCTGTCGGTCAATAACTAGGGTGTTATTAAAATTCATGAACCTGTTTTTAATTTTCTCAATATGATTGTTTTCTACATTAACTACTGAGCTTATGGTCATAAAATTATCCTCCTTGGCAATAAAATCGGAAATCGGAATCACATTAATTTTTCTATAATCATCAATTGATAACGGTTGAAAGTCGTGATCTAAAAGTGTGTAGAATTCTTTGAACGTAGAGGGCTTAAAACCGAATTGACTTCCGGTTTCAATTAATTGAGATTGGATTTGGGTTTTTAAGTCTGCAGTCCAAAAGTGATCCCAAACTTTGATGGATGCTTGTTGTTTTTTGTCCGACCCTACCAAAGCGCCAACAGAATTATAACTTATGATTTGATTTTCTTTCTCTAGATTTTGAAGTTGATTGAAAATTTCATCGTTGGTTTCCAGAACCTTTTGTTCGTTCGTTCCAAAAGTGATGACGTACAATGATTTAGATGAAATATTGATGAGTGTGTCCAATTTCGCTTCCGCGGATTTTATGGCTTCCGGTTGAAAATTTAGATTGGAAATATCTTGGTTAAATGTCACGCGTTGGTAGCTAAAGGCACTTATTATGAGAAGGACGGCAATACTTCCGATAAAGATTTTGTTTTTGTGAAAGTCGTAAGAAGCTATTTTGTCAACTATAGAACGTTTCGTATCCTTAGTAGAAGTTCCTTTATAAACCTGAGGAATAAACACCAAAGCAAAAACAGACGCACCCATAACACTGATGGCAGCAAAAACGCCTAAATCTTGAAGTGCTGGAGAATCGACAAACAAAAGACATAAAAATGCCAATGCTGTTGTTAAACTGCTCATTAAGATTGGTTTTGAGACGCTGTCAAAAAGCTCTTTTGCTGTTTCTTTATTTCGGATATGGGTCAGGATGTGCAAAGAATAATCCAATGTCACTCCTAAAAGTACGGCCCCAATCCCCAATGAAATCGCAGAAATTTCAGATCGGACTACTGATAAAACAGAGATGGCTAAGAGGCCGCCAAAAAGGGTGGGCACAAATAGAATAATAGGAATGGTCAATTTTTTATAGAACACAATAAAAAGTGTCATCAGTAAAACCATGGCAATGGTAACGGTAATCTGAATGTCGTTTTTGATTTGTTGGGCGTTGGCGACTGCAATCAACGTTCCACCAAAATAGGAACTTTGTGCTTTGTCTTTAAAAACTTTATTTAAGCTCTCTTGAAACTGATACAGTTGCTCTGAGAACTGGGCGTTTTCCGTGGTGTAATTGCTAGGATGTGTGGGCGTAATAAAAAGAAGGACATGTAGCCCATCTTTGCTGACCAAAAACCCCTCTTTTAAAGTGAAATCATCTGAAATACCTAATTGCTGTAAATGTTTTAAAGCCATCAATGAGATCCCCAACGGATCTTTAATGAGGGTTTTTTTAGAAACAATTCCTGAGGGAGAAATTAAGGTTTTATAATTATTTTCTGTGATTTTTGCAATGGAATCCGGATGTAGCTTCTTAGAAATGTTCTTATAATCGGCAGCTTTTAATAATAAAGGGACATTGTTGTACACGAAATCCATGGTTTCAAATATGGTTTCGTCTTCAATTTTACCTTGAATGTCTTTTACAAACGATTTGGAGTGGGTAGAAAGAGAATCTAAAAACTGAGTGGCATAGTCCGTTAAATCATCTGTAATGCCACTTTTTTCTTTTTCAATATGTACGATGATTTTATCGGCAAATTGAGCAGTCTTTAAAACTTTTTGTAATTGTTGGTTTTCCAAATTGCTCGGAATTAGTTTTGAGATGTCTTCATCAAATTTAATGGTGGACGCGACCCATATAAGAATTCCGAAAATCAGGATTAAAACAATTCCAAAAACCGTTCTCTGCCTTTGGATACGGTTATATAAAGCATAGAAAAAATTAGCCATGTGTTAACACTTTTTTACTGTCAATTATTAAGAAAAACACATAGCCTAAGAGGCCAAATACCAAGGCAGAGGATGTGGAAAGGACCAAGCTACCAATAAGATAGGATTCCAAATGTAACATCAAATCAAAATTTTCTCGAATGCCTTCCAAAGTGTAATGGGATTCAATTCTCAACACCCAGTTTCCAGTTTGCAGGCTCGATAAAAGCACAAAAGGGATAAATGGCGGGAAACTGATATTTGAAAAAGCAAAAGCAATAAGTTTATTGAGCTTGAGTAAAATAGCTAAAAAAATGACGATAACGGTATGAAAACCCCAAAGTGGCGACAAGCCCAGAAAAACGCCTAATGCGATGGATAAGGCTTTCTTTTTTGGAGAATCCTGGTTTCTTAAAAAGTCGTCAAAAAAAAATCGTTTTAGACCTTTTTTTTTTAGTTTTCTGAAAAAATTACGAGGCGTGATATAAAAGAGTCTAACAAGAAGAAACCAAATATAAAGGACGACCATTCGCGAAATATCCATAAATGGTCGGAAGTGTGAAACCCGTTCATCTAAGTCATAAAGTATTTTAATGGGCACATGTATAATAGCAATACCTGCCCAATAGGATTTGACGATGACTTCAATTTCAAATTCAAATTTTTTAGTGGCCTTCATAAATTTGATGGAGGCCATTTCCTTGATGGGATACATGCGAAAACCGGATTGTGAATCTTGAAGTTTCAGTCCTGTGGCAGCTTTCATCCAATAGGTTGACACCCGGTTGCCTTTAGCGCTTTTTGCTAAGACATTTGCAGTATTCATGTTGCGATCCCCAATAATAAGAATGTTTTTGTTTTCAGAGGCCTCAAGCGCTTCAATAAAATTGGGAATATCTGATGGAAAATGTTGACCGTCAGTATCTAATGTTATGGCATAAACAAAACCTAAACTAACAGCATGCTTAAATGCGGTTTTCAAGGCATTTCCTTTTCCAACGTTTTGAGGGAGATGTAACTGGATTGTTTGAGGATAATTTAATAAAATTTCTCGTGTGCTATCCGTTGATCCATCATTGACGACAATGACGTCCGTGGTGTATTGTAAAACGCCAATTAAAACCCGTTCCAAAGTCTTCTCGTTGTTGTAAGTGGGTAAGACCACACAACACCGTAAAGATTTTATTTGAGATTGGATTTCTGGGAGCGTCATAAATTTGAGACGTAATTAGCGTTTGTCAAAGGTAATATAACATTTCAATACTGGTGTTCCGTCTTTAAAAGAAGTGGTATTTTTTACCTTGACATATTGAAGATCTTCCTCTAAAGTAATGCTAAATTTTAAGATGGCATTCTTATTTGGATCCACCAAAGACAAGAATTTGACATTGGAAGCCGATTTCAAAAACAAGGGTTGTTGAAGCTGTTTTTCAGTAAGTTCTTTAATAATCTGCATCAGTGCAACTCCTGGAGTAACTGGAAAATTGGGGAAGTGACCATTAAAAATAGAATGTTCTTTTTGAACGTTAATAACGGTCTCAAATGAATTGTCCTCATGAAATTCTGACGTTTGGATTTTGTAGAAATTTTTTAGTAACATCTTTTATTTTTAGGTTTTCTGCTCTAGAGGCGTAGAGCCGAAGAGTTTAGAACGTCAATTTCTTCTACGGATTAAATTTTCTTCAATTAATCGCGCTTCTGTATGCCATCAATTTTTAAAATTACTTTCAGAAACCGTCGTATTTACTTTTCTATTTTGAAATGTAATCACCGTATAATCAGCATTGGGCTCAATTAATTTGACTTCATCAACTTCGGCAGTTATACCCGAAAACTTAAGTTCAAAGGAGGCAATGAATTTTCTCAGACGTTTATCTTTCGGAACAAATTTCACCAAATAAATCTCGTCTAATTTAAAATATTCCAAATCAAATTGTGTTTCGTCAAACATATCACCTTTAATACTATTAACAATTAGAGAATTTAAGCTTCTGAACATTTTATTGGAACTTAAATCTATATTTTGTCTTTTTCCTTCGTTATTGACAAGCAGTTGGTCATCTTTAAAAATCGCGGTGTTTTGATAAGGTTTGATATATTCCCATTTCACTAAATCGGGAGCCTTAAATACCAGTTTTCCTTCGGAAGTAATTGCATTATCTAAAACAGAAATATGTTTGGTTTGCACAAAATCGCTGATGATGGTTTCTGTGTTTTCGGCGGTCCTTTGAACTTTCGTTTTGAATTCCGTTTGCTCTGATTCAGAGAGTTTTGTTTGTGAAATCCCGTTGAAAACAGATAGAATAGTAAACGTTAAAAGGAGTATTTGATTTCTAATTTTCATGGAGAAGTTCATTTATGGTCACGGCTTGATAGTCGTGATCTTGGAGGAATTGCAATAAATGTTCCAAAAATAGCAAAACATTTGATTGTTTGTCGTGCAAGAGAATTATCGCTCCGGGATGTACGCGTTTTGTAATGCGTTTGAGAATCTTCTGAGGATTATTAATAACCGTATCAAAAGAACGTATGTTCCAACCGATGACTTTATGCTCAGTAACCTTTAATGCCTTGGCCAATTTGGGCGTGGTGACTCCAAAAGGCGGTCTGAACAGCGTTGTTTTTTTACCGGTGATTTTATGGATGCTATTGTCGGTTTGCTTGATTTCCTGCAGCCACCTTTCTGTGGAATTAAAATCGATCATTAAGTCGTGTGAAAATGAGTGGTTACCGATGTCGTGGCCACCATCCGCAATGGCTCTTAAAATCTCAGGATAGGTTTCAATATTTTGACCGATGCAGAAGAAAGTTGCTTTCGCATTGTAATCTTTCAGAATTTGCAGCACCTTTAATGTAAACTCTGAGTTTGGGCCGTCGTCGAATGTAAGCGCGATTTTTTTATCCGTAACGATTTTATTAGAAGTGATGGATTTTAAATAAAATTTCCAACTCATGGAGAATGATGCTATGGCCATCATCAAAAACCAAAACATAAAGAGTAATCCATACCACCACAATGCAATGCCATCAGTAGTATCAAGGATGATCAACAATAAAAATAACAGGATGGTACTAACCGTTAAAATTCTGAAGTTTTTCATCGTTTCAAAAGGATAAAACTGTGATCGCGACCTTTAAATTGATTGTAAAGTAAAATAGTATGCTTATTAGATTTGGTTTCTCCTTTAAAAATCAGTGCTTTTGGAATCTCTTGCCGCGAGAGGATTTCATAGGCAGTCCACAACCCAAAAGAGGATGCAGTGTAAAATTCGCCACTGAGATGTTTGTAATGTAGTTGGGTGATATTTTCGAAAAGATCGGCGGTTAAGTTGTAATAGTGGTCAAATACATCCCCATTTCTGCCTACTATGAGCGCGTCAATTTCAGAAAGCTGAAGGGTGTTTTTTTCTAAAAACCTCATGATGTTGTCCTGAATGGACGTTGTTGAAATTTTACTCCAGACTTCAATATCCATCAGTTCTATACTATTTTCTGTTTTCTCTGAGGACACAATAAAAAACGTTGCGCCTTCGCCAAATGGTACTTGAATTCCTAAACTATCGGCATCTTCCATCATGCGTCGATAAGTGACGATTTCCTTGCCCAATTCCTCGTAACCTCCAACGAGCACGTTTTCTGCTTCTCCTTGTTGTAAGAGTACCTGCGCATCCATTAACGCCCATTCAAATGATACCGAAGCCTGACTATACGTGTTATTGTAAGCTTTGCATTTTAGATTTAAAGCAATTTGTGCACCCACGGTATTATGGGTGGATTGTATGAAAGAGGTGGGTGTTAAAAATTGTTCACTGTTAGAAATGATGGCGTTCAAAAACTTCTCAGTATCATCAATACAACCCATTCCTGTTCCTGTAATAATGGCATCAGGTTGAGTGATCGCCATGTTTTTTAATGCTTGAGTAGCAGCAGTGACTCCCATTTTTACCGCTTCAGCCATACGCCTTAAGTTGGCAGGCGTGATATAATGTTTATAATTTGGATAATTGGCTGTAATTGTTTTTCCTGAAAGTTCTTTGGTCTCATTCAAAAACCCTTCTTGATCAAAAGTGTCCTGGGCTGAAATATTTACGGCGGTATTGAGGTAGACTTTTTTCATGCTTTTGAGAAAATAAGCGTGGAGCAATTGCCGCCAAATCCGAAGGAATTGGATAGTACATGCCGTATCTCTTTTTTAATCCCAGAAGTTATGGGTTTGAGTCCAGTTTCTGGCATGGGGGTATTAAAGTTGAGGTTTGGAAAGAGGTACTGTTCCTGTAATGCTAAGATAGAAAACACCGCTTCTATGGCACCGGCGGCGGCCAAAGTGTGGCCTGTAAAGGACTTTGTAGAACTGAAATCTGGCATCTGATCTCCAAACACTCGTTTTAGAGCGATACTTTCTGAAAGGTCGTTATTGGGTGTTGCGGTGCCGTGAGCATTGATATAATCGATTTGATCAGGATTCAAGTTTGCTATTTCCAATGCTTTTTGCATTGCCAGAAATGCCCCCTCACCATTATCAGAAGATGCTGTTTGATGAAAAGCATCATTGGCATTGCCATAACCAGAAAGATAAGCAAGGACATCTTTTTTTTCTTTTTGTACCACGGTATCAGATTCCAAAACCAAATAAGCGGCAGCTTCTCCCAAATTCAATCCTTTACGATGGGCATCAAAAGGTGCGCAAAGGGCATCAGATTGAATCATCAAGGTTTTGAATCCGTTGATGGTAAATTTTGATAACGAATCTGTGCCGCCAACAACAACGCGATCTAATTTTCCTGCTTTTATCAAACGTTCCCCCAGCATTATGGCGTTTGCTGCTGAAGAACATGCGGTGCTAATTGTAGTGACCAATCCGTTAATACCAAGCGTATCTGCAATCTTTTGGGTAGAATCACCCGCATGATGGGTTGCGATATATTTTTGAGTTGTCACATCCGTGGCAAATTGCTTGATATATTGTTCAGTCATATCCATCCCTCCCACGGTTGTAGAGGAGATAAATCCGGTTCTATAGGTTGAGCAATCAGAAATGTTTGAATTTTCAAGTGCCGCTGTTGCGGCTACAAGTCCTAACAATCCTGTTCTGGTATAATTATGGATTTCAGGAAGGTGTAGTTGTCTTGTTAATTCAGCGTTAGAAAGCAAAACTTCACCTACTTTAATTGCTTGGGAATGGTTGGTAAGGATATGTCGTAGATTTCCAATACCACTTTTTGATGCCAATAAAGACGTCTTGTTTTCTTCAACAGAGTGACCTATTGCAGAAATGATACCCATTCCGGTAATTGCAACGCCCATATTTAGTGTTATTTGCTCCTGTTCTCTGTAATATAATCTGCCAGAACAGCAATCGATTTAAAAATTTCTTTCCCTTCTTTTGGGTCCGTTAATTGGATGCCGTAATCTTTGTCCAACATCACAATAAGTTCTAAAGCATCAATAGAATCCAATCCTAATCCATCACCAAAAAGTGCATCATCGTCTGCAATATCGGCAACGCTAAATTCTTCCAAATTTAATTGCTCTATAATTTTCTCTTTTAATTCCTGTCTTAATTCTGCCATGTTTTATATAATCTCTTAATTTCTTTGGGGCTATGTGCAATAATACCATTTTCTTCTACCAAATATAAGAAAGCTTCGTAGTTTTTATCATCCAGATCAACCCAACCGCACAAGACTTTTTCAGCTTTTTGTTGCTTTAAAAGACTTTGCACGTTGATCCATAAATGATCGGCATTAAAGCTGTCAAATATAAAAAAACAATTTTCAGAATGGAGTTGATGTTTGATGCTTATTTCGCCAATACAAATATTGGGTAAGGTGTATACAAATACGGAGGGACTTGGAAAGAAATTTTCAGAATCACTGATGGACGATTGATAGGCTCTATCGGTATCGAGACTGGATGCTTTATTGGATAAAATGATTGCGATATTATGTTCCTTATTTGAATCTAATTTAGCACTTTTCAATAAGATATCAGCCGCCAAGAATGCCAATTTACTCAAATTGTCCATTTTGTAGAATTTGGGGTATTTGGTATTCAAATGTTGTGCTGCACTTTTAATAAACGACTGAAATTCCTGATTGGAACTCGAAAACAGAAGCTTTCCATCAACTGAAATGCTGCTGTTTTTAATATGACAATAGGACGATATATGGTATGTTTTACCCAAAAGCCTTAGTTTTTTTGCAAACAAGCATGGTGTGATATTCTCCAAGCTTTAAATCTTCCTTAATAGTCAGCCCCGCTTTATTTATTAGGTATTCAAACACCGTAGACGGATACATCTTGCTGTTGCCGTTGGCCATGACCGTAAAATATAGTGATGTGGCTTCCAAAATAAATTTTGACATGGGGAATTCTTGACGATCCGTAAAGGTTTCAATGATGATCAATTCAGTGTTATCATTCATTGAAGTGACACAAGTGGATAGGATTTTAAGGATTTCATCTTCTGAAAAACAATCCAGAAACTGACTCATCCAAATGACGTCAGCCCCTGTTGGAATTGCTGGGTTGGGTTTTAGCCAATCGATTTGCTGTCCACTGATGCGATTTTCAAAGCCTGCATCTTGAATATTTTTTAAAGCCTTATTTAATTGCCCGGGCAAATCGATAATTTTCACCTGGATATTTTCGTCATAATTAAAACATTGTAATGCAAACTTTCCTGTGTTACCACCAATATCAAACAAAAGTTTTGGTTGGTTTTTAAAAACGCGTTCTAAAGCTTCCACAAAAATTCCGTCTGAATAATAATGGTCAAATTCAAACCACGATTGTTGCTCTTGCGGTGTTAATTGCGAAAGTCCTTCATAGATGGTGTCCCATTCTCCAAGCTCTTTTAAGCCTGATGGTTTGCCAGTTTCAATGGCTTTCTCTAAATGAAATAGACCTTTATAGCATATATCATGAGTAAAATTCAGGTTGACATTGACCGCTTTGTCATAATTTAGAAAGTAGCCTATTTTCGTGAGTTCGTAGGTGCCATTTTCCGATTTATGAACGATATCTGCACTTTCAGAAAACTCGAGAAGTACACCAAGCCCATAGCGACTGATGGATAGTTTTTCGGAAAGGTCAGCAAGGGTAATCCCACCTTGATCGCGACTATCAAAGATCAGGTCAAAAACCCCCAGTTTTTTTAAGGTTACTGACGATTGAAAGATAAATGGTGCGAAAGCAATCTTTTGTGCTTCCAATAGGGCATCTGCGGCTCTAATTGTTTTTTTTGTCATAAATTTTTAGGATACTTTTCTGAAAAGGACAGCAGTATTGCAGCCTCCAAATCCAGACGCGGTTTTTAAAAATGTTCGTAACTTTTGTTGGGTAGTTTCCGTAATGATATGGAGTGGTTGTGAAACCCCTAAAGTTTTAAATCCTGCGGATGCAATTAGGGTATTTTGATGTAAGGACTGCATGCCGATAAGGGTTTCCAACAAACCTGATGCGCCCAAGGTATGCCCAAAATAACCTTTTAAACTATTTAATGGCGTTTGGTTTAATCCTACCCTATTAAAAGCAATAGCCTCCATTTCATCATTAAATAGTGTTGCAGTGCCATGAGATGAAAGATAATCGATTTCATTTGTGCTGATATGTGCTTCTTTTAATGCCGATTTAACACTTCTGTACAATCCTTCGCCAGTACGTGAGGGCCCGGATATGTGATTGGCGTCATTGCAACTGCCTTCTCCCAAGATTTCTACGGTATCATCAGATAAATAGTCATTGGACGAAGTTACCAAAACACTTACCGCCGCTTCCCCTAAATTAATTCCAGTACGATTTTGATCAAAAGGTTGGCATGGAGCATCACTCAGGGCGTGAAACGAGTTGAAACCTGAAAGTACAAAATCTGAGATTATATCTCCCGCAACCACAAAAACATGATCATAAACACCTTCTTGAAGATAGCGCTTGGCAATGGCAACAGACAAGATTCCAGAAACACAAGCATTGGAAATTACAAGAGGCTCATTTTCAAATCCGAAATAATTTTTGATGATTTTTCCCAGTTCACTCAAATAGGTACGTTCTTTTGGAAATTGATTTTGATGCTCCAAGACATCAATATTTCCTTTGGTGGTGGAAATAATAAGGCCCACGCGGTTATTTATTTCAATGTTTGATGCAGTTATCGTTTTCGAAAGTGACAAGATCAGCATTTTTTCTAAACGCGTGAATTTATTTTTTGAATCTAAGATTTTAAACTTTGAATCTAAGATTTCAGTGGGAATTACAGCACCGAAAAATGGTTTGTAGAATCGGGTAGGATCTTCTACGATTTGGATACCACTTTTCTCATTTTTAAGGTGATTGAAAACGGTAGTCGTGTCAAAACCTAATGATGACGTGATATTATGATATGATAAATAACACTTAGTCATGCAATAATCCGTGTTTTTGTTTCCAGATCTTATAAAATTCGGGCAAATTTAACGACATTTCTCCCACCTCGGAATTGGTGAAAACTTGAGTGGTTTCGCCAGTGCAAACCGTTTGACCGTTTTCGTTTTTAATACAATAGGAGAACACGATTTTTGCAGCGCGCGAATTTAAATAAGTGGTTTCAATGGTGGCTACTTCGCCATAGCGCAAGGGTAATTTATATTCTAAGGACATTTTTACAATTGGAGTTGCAAATCCTTGGTTTTTGGCATCAAGATAGGTCAGACCAAATTCCCTTCCGAAGGCTTCACGTCCTTCTTCGAAATATTTCACATAATTCCCGTGCCAAACCACGTCCATTGAATCGACTTCGTTAAATCGCACTCTAATTTGATGGACAAATTTTAAGGTAGAATTTTCTTGTTTTAAATTTGACTTTTTCATTCGTCTTCTTTGAGAACAGTATTCATTTGGGCGTTGGCAATTATAATACCATTACTAACGGTAGAAAGTTTAACCGTGGACATGTGCATAATTTGATGAATAATGGAGACCTCCGTGGTCATGTTCTCACCTATTTTTGGTAACTTTTCGATTTTTAGACTTTTTATGGAGGCGATGAATCCTTCTTTTGCTGACCTCTCTTCAGAATAGTTCTTAAATCCGATATATAAGGCGGCAGCTTGCGCCATGTGTTCTATCAAGCCTGTTTCTAATAACTCATCATTGATTAAAAATATATTATCTTTTAGAATAGTAAAGCCAACGAGTGCTTTCCCATCATTACATTCCAACAATGAATCGACCATTATCATCGGCTCACGATGTGGAATTAGTTTTTTGATGCCATCAAGATGGGTAATCGGGGTTTTTAAAGTTTTCATTTTCTATCCTCCCAAAAATCATAAAAATTGAACCATTGCAACGGATATTTTTTGACCATATGTTCTACACTTTCGGTATATTTTTTTAATAGGTCGTTTATATCGCCTTGTTTGTAATCCACCCACTGCGCATATAAATGGTAATGCCGTTTGGGTTCACGCATCACATAAACAAACAAAACAGGTACATTTAAACGGTTGGCCAAATAAAAAGGTCCCAATGGGAATTTTGCTTTCTTGCCTAAAAGTGTTGCTTCCAGATATTTCGTGTTGTCCAAATATCGGTCTCCAGCAATACAAATAATTCTGTTTTGCGCCAATGCCGCATTGATTTCAAAAATATGGGATAAATCGTCTTTGACCACTATAAAATGAGTCTCTTTTTTTACGAACTGCTCCAAATAGTCTTTAATGTCTTCATGGTCTTGATCTGTGATGACAATACTGATGGAATCTTTGGCTAATCGTTCCTTGAAAAAGAATTGCGCCAATTCAAAGTTGCCAATATGCGCGCTGATTAGAATGCCACCTTTATTCATTTCCAATACTTCAGAAATTTTTACTTCCCCATTAAATTCATAGGTATAATCGCTTCTTAAACCGGATGAGATGGCAATTTTATCAACTAAGGTCTGACCAAATGTATAGTACGTTTTGTAGATGCTGACCATAGTTTTAGAACGCGAATAGCCCATTCTATTTCTGAAATATAGACATAATCCCCTTACGTTTTTACCCGAAAACAAGCAGAAGTAGGGTACGGGAAGATGCATTAATGCGTAGGCAGCGTCAATTCCGAAGTTCTTTATAAAAAACACAAAGACCTTAAAACCGAAAACAGTCCCCCTCGATTTACCATCCCACTCTGCCATTGTAATTGTGAAGTTAAGGTTTTTGAATTAAGCGTATTATTAAAGCATCAAATTTACATGAATTTTTCGGTTCAGAAATTACAAAGTTCTTAGTGCACGCCACCAGTTATCCCGATCACTTCGCCAGTAATATACGATGCGTTTTTTGATGCCAAGAAAGAGACCAAATGCGCTACTTCTTCAGGAGTTCCAAACCTATTGGCGGGAATCATCTTTTTAAGACTTGCTTCGTCCAGATTTTCGGTCATGTCAGTCTTTATAAAACCAGGAGCTACAGCATTTACCGTAACATTGCGTTTGGCAACTTCTTGAGCCAATGATTTTGTAGCGGCAATAACCGCACCTTTTGCAGCGGAATAGTTGGTCTGTCCAGAAACACCTTTCAGTCCAGAAATCGATACCATATTAATAATGCGACCATAGCGGTTTAATAACATTTTTTCAATCAAATGGTTGGTCACATTAAAGAATCCGTTGAGACTGATGTTGATGACGTCGTGCCATTCGTCAGGCTTCATCCACATAAAAAGTCCGTCCTTCGTAATCCCAGCATTGTTGACCAAAACTTCAATAAGCGCATCAGATTGTTGTTCCTGCCAGGTATTTAGTGCGTTTTGCACGTTTTCAATTTTGGAAACATCAAATTGAATGATTTGACCAGAACCGCCAACAGCTTCAACTTCGGTTAAAGTTTGAAGTGCAGCTTCTTTGTTGGCGTTATAATTGATGAGAATATGATATTCTGAATCTTTGGCAAGTTGGATGCAGATGGCTTTGCCAATACCTCTGGAACCTCCGGTGATTAGTGCGCATTTCTTTGCCATGTCAGTTTTGTTTATGCTCATTAATTAGAAAGTCCTTCACTGCATTCACATAAGGATACATAACCACATCCTCCTTAAACATAGGAACAATGGCACGAATATCATCATACATCTGCTTAGTTTTTGAGGACACTTTATCTTTTATGTTCAAATATTCAATGGCCTGCGTAATGGTAATCAACTCAATAGCGAGTACCTCGAAGGCATTTTCAATCACTTTTTTTGTAATCAAAGCAGCATTGGTGCCCATGCTGACAATGTCTTGGTTGTCATTATTATTAGGTATACTGTGCACGTACATTGGGTTAGAAAGCATTTGATTTTCTGCCGTTGTTGAGGTCGCGGTAAATTGAACGCCTTGCATTCCAAAATTCACTCCGAGTTTTCCCAGATTGACAAATGGTGGCAAGATTCTATTGAGATTTGGATTGAGTAGGTAATTTAATTGGCGCTCAGCTAACATCGAAGTTTTGGTTACTACCAATTTTAGCTTGTCCATTTCTAAGGATACATAATCTCCGTGAAAATTTCCACCATGAAAGACATTTTGATTTTTGACATCTACTATCGGATTGTCATTTGCGGAATTGACTTCTTCAATTAAAATTGCTTCTGCCGTATTTAAGGTATCCAAAACGGGACCTAAGATTTGTGGCACGCAACGTAAAGAATAATACTCCTGAACTTTATCTTCAAAAACAGCAACGTTTTTGACCTCATTATATAAATGATGTTCGCGTTTTTTTATTAAATAGCTGTCCTTTAAATGGGTGCGCATGAGTTCTGCAATTTCACGTTGCCCCTGATGTTTTTTTGATTGGTTCAATTCAAAAGAGAGGTGGTCATCGTAGGCACTTACAATTTCATTAATTGCAGAAGAAGCTGTCACCGTCCAGTTTAAAATTTGACGTGTGTAAATAGTGTTTACAATGCCCACGCCTGTCATCACTGAAGTGCCATTCATTAGAGCGATGCCTTCGCGTAGTTGTATGGAAATGGGTTGTAAATTTTCTTTTTTGAAAACAATTTCTGTGGCATGTTTTTCTCCTTTATATAGAACTTCTCCTTCACCAATCATCACCAACGCCAAGTGTGCCAATTGTACCAAGTCGCCACTGGCGCCAACGCCACCATGTTCATAAATAACCGGAGTGATATCTTTATTGATCAATTGGACCATTAGTTGTATCACTGATTTGTGTACGCCAGAATTTCCTAAACACAGGGTGTTGAGTCGCGCTAACATAGCCGCCTTAACATACAATGGCGGCATTGGATTTCCAGTTCCTGAAGCATGGCTTCTGATCAGGTTATATTGAAGCTGTATCCGCTCTGAATCTTCAATTTTATACTGCGCCATCGGACCAAAACCTGTGTTGACACCGTAAATAATCTTATTTTCTGAAAAGGTCTTTAAAAACTCAAAGCTCTCTTCGACCGTTTTAAGAACGTTTTCTTCAATTTGAATCAATTGATTGCCAAATAGGATTTGTTGAAAATCGCTGATTCCTAAGGTTCCATTAAGTGCTAACATTCAGATTGGGTTCACAATGTTTTTAAATAGTTCAATAACCAGAAGTAAAGTGGTTATTTTTGTGCTACAAATGTAAAATAATAAATCATTTAAATCCATTTGCTTTATGAAGGATGTTCAGGTTGATGTTTTGATTATTGGTGCAGGACCTTCAGGTTGCGTTGCCGCCGCTTATTTACATAAGCAGGGTATTACTATTAAAGTCATTGAAAAGAGTGTTTTTCCTCGTTTTGTGATTGGTGAAAGTTTATTACCGAGATGTATGGATCATTTTGAAGAGGTAGATTTATTGGACTGTCTGATTGCCCAGAACTTTGAAGTTAAAACCGGAGCAAGATTTATAAAGGGCGACACCATTTGCGAATTTGATTTTAGTGAAAAGTATACTCAAGGGTATGACTGGACGTGGCAAGCCCCAAGAGCCGATTTTGACTATGCACTTACGGAAGAACTGAAAAGAAAAGGAGTGGACATTGCCTTTAACCAGGAAGTTATTTCGGTAGAATTCAATAAAGATGGTTCATCACAAACCACTGTAAAAACTGAAAATGAGGACACATTTGAAGTTCATGCAAAGTTTATTATTGACTCCAGTGGTTATGGACGGGTTTTACCAAGATTATTAAACCTTGACAAACCATCGACGATACCTGAGCATTCTTCCATATTTAGTCATGTAAAAGAATTGGAACGTCCAGCAGGAACAGAAGGTACATTTATAACCTTTGACGTGCTTGATACCGATACTTGGTTTTGGGTCATTCCATTCAGCAATGGCAATACAAGTCTCGGGTTTGTTGGAAAAACGGATTTCATCAACAGTTTTAATGGCACACCAGGAGAGCGACTTTCTGAAATGCTCAAAGAATCATCCTATTATTATGAACGGTTCAAGAACGTCGATTTTTTATTTGAGCCCAAAATCATCCAGAATTATTCCAAATCTGTCACCCAACTGTATGGGAAAGGGTATGCCCTTACAGGGAATAGTGCCGAGTTTTTGGATCCGGTATTTTCGTCTGGGGTTACTTTTGCTACGGAATCAGGATTAAAAGCGGCAAAATTAATCACCAGAGAATTGCAAAATGAATCCGTCGACTGGGAAAAGGAGTATGCCGAGTATATGAAAAAGGGAGTTTCAGTATTTGCTTCCTACGTTAAGGAGTGGTACACCGGGAATCTACAAACCATTTTTTTTGAAGGGACGGATAATCCCGACATTAAGAAACAAATTTGCGCGGTTTTGGCAGGTTATGTATGGGATGAAACCAATCCGTTTGTAAAGAACCACGATAGATTGATCAAAACGTTGGCGAATATTATTCATATGAACAAAAGGACCTGGAATGAATGACGGAATTTTTGACTCTTATGTTGGTGGGTTTCATACGTTACATATCGATTTCTGGATATTTAAATAGCTTACTTCCTTAAAATCTTCAAATACTTTTATCGGATGTTTTCTACATTCTGACTAAAATACTAACTGATAATTGTTTGCGTTATAAATTCTAGCTATTTTTAAATAAATAATTTCATCTCATTAAAGACGTATGCTAAAAATACATATATTTGGTAAAGAGAATTAATGGCAAATTAAGTTCAACACTATGTATTTTATCGATAAAAATTGCATTTCATGGATGTTTTTTTTATTTTTTAATTTGTTAATTCGCTTTTTTTTATACATTTACATGATAATGACCAAACCAAAGAAGAAAATTCTCACCACCATGTTTTTGATGTTTATGGGTATTGTAGGCAATGCTCAAGTTAGTGTTGGTGGCGGTGACGGACCTCCGCATCCAGTTCCACAAGGCGGACCAGGACCACCAGGTTTGCCCATAGACAATGGATTGATCGTTCTATTCTTTGCTGCCCTTATTTATGGAATCTATATAATTGTTAAGTACTCAAAAAAGCCTTCGCAGGTTTAGAGTTTCAATTCGTAAAGTCGTTTAATATATTTCCCCAAAACATCAAACTCCAAATTTACAACACTTCCTTTTTCTAAAAATTGAAATGTTGTGTGTTCGTAGGTGTAAGGGATAATAGCAACGCTAAATTCATTTTTCAAACTGTTTACCACCGTTAAACTCACACCATTAACAGTAATTGAACCTTTTTCTATGGTGATGTTGCTTAATGTTGCGTCATATATAAAAGTAAATAGCCAACTCCCATTTTGAAATTCAATAGATTTACAAACGGCTGTTTGGTCTACATGTCCCTGCACAATATGACCGTCCAATCGATCACCAAGCTTCATGGCACGTTCCAAGTTTACCTGATCACCAATTTTCAATTCTCCCAAATTGGTTTTGTTGAGGGTCTCCCTAATTGCCGTAACTTGGTAAAGCGGATTATTCAATGAGGTTACCGTTAGGCATACGCCATTATGGGCCACACTTTGATCTATTTTTAGTTCAGATGTAAAATTACTTTTTAATGTGATATGAAGATTGTCATGGTCTTGCTCCAAATTTGTAATGACGCCTAAATCTTCAATGATTCCAGTAAACATATTGTCGAATAATTAGTTAAATTTGCATTTGTATAATGGGTTACAAAGATAACGCTTTAATAAGAAATTTAGGATAATCTTCTATTTGGAAAACAGTTCAATTAAACCGTATTATACCTGGATAATCATATTAGGATGAAAAAAGAAGAGCAAATTAGAGTAGGGATTTCCATTGGTGATCTAAATGGCATTGGTGCGGAAATTATCTTAAAGACGTTTGAGGATTCCCGAATGCTTGAGTTTTGTACCCCGATAATTTTTGCGTCTATTAAAACCATGTCGTTTTTCAAGAAACATTTTAACAGTGGTATTAATTTTCACGGCATAAATGACTTGAATCAGGTGATTGAAGCAAAGGTGAATGTTTTAAATGTTTGGAAAGAAACAATTGAAATAGCCTTTGGGGAAGAGGACTTAAAAGCTGGAGAATATGCTTTTAAATCCTTGGAAAGAGCTACCGCAGCTTTAAAAAATGATGATATTGATGTATTGGTAACTGCGCCAATCAATAAATTGACCATTCAATCTGATAGTTTCAATTTTCCAGGACATACCGATTACTTAGCGAAGGAACTTGGTGGGAACAGTCTGATGTTTATGGTTACTGAGAAGCTTAAGGTAGGTTTGCTTACAGATCATGTCCCGGTTAAAGACGTGCCGGAACATATCACTTCAAAACTTATTGAAGAAAAAGTGCAGACTGTTTATGACTCCTTAGTTAAGGATTTTCGGGTCAGCAGACCAAAAATTGCGGTTTTGGGCATTAATCCACACGCCGGAGATAATGGTGTTATTGGAAAAGAAGATGAGGAAATTTTAAAACCGACACTTCTGAAAATAAGGGAAAAAGGTAAATTGGTCTACGGACCGTATTCTGCCGATAGTTTCTTTGGTTCTAAAAATTATCAAAATTTTGATGCTATTATTGCCTCGTACCATGATCAGGGATTGATTCCTTTTAAGACGATCACTTTTGGAGAAGGTGTCAATTATACTGCAGGCTTGAACAAAATAAGAACATCTCCAGACCATGGAACTGCATTTGAAATTGCGGGAAAGGGAACAGCAGATGAAAGTTCATTTAAAGCGGCGGTTTTTACTGCTATTCAGATTTATAAGAATAGAAAGGAATATAAAAAGCTCACTAAAAATCCTCTAAAGAAGGCTTCAAAAAAGATGTAAACATTTTTTGTTAATAGCTTTTTTCTAATAAGAAATATTTTCTATATTTGCACCCTCAAAATGAATGCGACCATGAAGCCCTTAAAAGAGTATGACATACAATTTGTAGGATTAAAATTAGGAAAGCACCATTTTGATTATCAAATCGATAAAAAGTTCTTTGAAGATTTTGAGTTTGATGAATTTAATGACGTCAATGTAAAAGTAAATTTGGTTTTTGAAAAGAAATCAACACTTTTAGAATTGGATTTTGAATCATCAGGTATCGTCAATGTTAATTGCGATACCACTAATGAGCCTTACGACCAAGCAATTGAAGATGATTTTAATTTGGTGGTAAACTTTGGAGATGAATACAATGATGAAGATGAGAATATTTTAATCGTCCCCCATGGTGAGTTCGAGATTAACGTGGCTCAATACATTTATGAATTGATTATATTGGCAATGCCGATAAAACGTATCCATCCAGGAATAGAAGATGGTACCTTAAAATCAGAAATACTTACAAAATTAGAAGAACTAAGTCCAAAAAACTTAGAAGAACAAGAAGAATCAGAGGAGATTGATCCTCGATGGAATACATTAAAAAAACTATTAACGGATAAATAATACGATATAAAATGGCACATCCTAAAAGAAAAATTTCTAAAACCAGAAGAGATAAAAGAAGAACACATTATAAAGCAGTTGTTCCTACAATTGCAACGTGTCCTACTACAGGGGAAGCACACTTGTTCCATAGAGCTCATTGGCATGAAGGAAAACTATACTACAGAGGTCAGGTGCTTATAGATAACTCTGAGAAAGAGGAAAACTTAGCATAACTACTATGCATGCATACAAAAAAACGCTCATATATGAGCGTTTTTTTTATGATTAATTTTCGAAAGTCTTAAAAACAACCTAATTTGCATCATATTTGACTAAATATTCAGTAGATTCAGTTATAATTTACTGCTTTTGGCTGATTTTAGTCGAATTTTTGGTCATATCTAATACAAAAAAATGAGTAGAATCACCGCTGCAATTACTGCCATAGGAGGATATGTACCTGAATATATATTAACAAACCAAATTTTGGAAACCTTAGTCGATACGAATGATGAATGGATAACCAGTAGAACAGGAATCAAGGAACGAAGAATCTTAAAAGAAGACGGTAAAGGCACTTCCTATTTAGCCATCAAAGCCGCTCAGGATCTTATAGAAAAAAAAGGTTTAAATCCGAAAGAAATAGAACTGGTAATCGTTGCTACAGCCACCCCAGACATGAAGGCTGCTGCTACGGCTGCCTATACAGCTACACAAATTGGCGCTACAAATGCATTTTCATTTGATTTGGAAGCCGCTTGTTCTAGTTTTTTATACGGAATGTCCGTAGCTGCGCGTTATATTGAATCCGGAAAATATAAAAAAGTATTGTTGATAGGTGCGGATAAAAACTCATCAATGATCAATTATAAAGATAGGGCCACATGTATTATTTTTGGAGATGGTGCGGGTGCGGCGCTATTTGAACCCAATACAGAAGGTTTGGGTCTTCAGGATGAACTGTTGAGAAGTGATGGAAATGGAAGGGAATTCTTGCAGGCTACCTATGGTGGTTCTTCCTATCCCTCAACCCCCGAAGCGGTAGCTGAAGGAAAGCACTTTATTTTTCAAGAAGGTAAGATGGTGTTTAAGAACGCTGTTTTTAATATGGCGGACGTCACCGAAAAAATACTGGTCAGAAACCATCTACTAAAAGATGATATTGCGTGGTTGGTACCTCATCAAGCAAACAAACGTATTATTGATGCCACGTCCAGTAGGATAGAGCTTGATGATAGCAAAGTAATGACAAATATCCATAAATATGGAAACACAACATCTGCAACTCTACCTTTGCTCTTATTTGACTACGAAAAACAACTAAAAAAAGGCGACAAATTAATATTTGTGGCATTTGGAGGAGGCTTTACTTGGGGTTCAGTGTACCTTACTTGGGCTTATAATTCATAGACTAACTAATCTTTAAATATTTAAATTCTAATTATTATGGATATAAAAGAAATTCAAAACTTAATCAAGTTTGTTGCTAAATCTGGCGCAAGTGAGGTTAAATTAGAGATGGACGATATCAAAATTACCATCAAAACTGGTGGTGAAGATAGAGGAGAATCCACAACGTACGTACAACAAATTCCAATGGGTCCCGCTCCTGTTGCTCAAGCCCAGGCACCACAAGTTGCGCCACAACCCATTGCAGCTCCTGCTGTTGATGAAAACTCAAAGTTTATTACCATAAAATCACCAATTATCGGAACGTTTTATCGTAAGCCTTCACCAGATAAACCAATGTTTGTTGAAGTAGGTAAAACGATCAAAGAGGGTGATGTCTTGTGCGTAATTGAAGCTATGAAATTGTTCAATGAAATCGAATCTGAAGTTTCAGGGAAAATTATTAAAATATTAGTTGACGATTCTTCTCCAGTTGAATTTGATCAGCCATTATTTTTAGTAGATCCTTCATAACCAAATAAAAATTCCAATAGACAAATCTCAAAATCCAATATTTGGAATTTGGTGATTGGAATTTGAAATTTTTAATTTGAAATGTTATGTTTAAAAAAATATTAATTGCCAATAGAGGTGAAATAGCATTGCGTGTTATCAGAACCTGTAAGGAAATGGGCATTAAAACCGTAGCTGTCTACTCCACGGCAGATGCAGAAAGTCTGCATGTTAAATTTGCGGATGAAGCTGTATGTATTGGACCCCCACCAAGTAGTGAGTCTTATCTAAAAATGTCCAATATTATTGCGGCTGCAGAGATTACTAACGCTGATGCCATTCATCCTGGTTATGGCTTTTTGTCTGAAAACGCGAAGTTTTCAAAAATTTGCGAAGAACACAATATTAAGTTTATTGGCGCTTCTCCAGAAATGATTGAACGCATGGGAGATAAGGCTTCGGCTAAAGCGACCATGAAAAAGGCAGGAGTACCATGTGTGCCAGGAAGTGATGGCATCTTGGAATCTTATGAGCAAACCGAAAAATTGTCTGTTGAAATGGGCTTTCCTGTAATGTTAAAGGCTACAGCAGGTGGTGGCGGAAAAGGAATGCGTGCCGTTTGGAAACGGGAAAAGCTTAAGGATGCCTGGGATTCTGCACGTCATGAAGCGAGAGCTGCTTTTGGAAATGATGCCATGTACCTTGAAAAACTTATTGAAGAACCACGTCATATAGAAATACAAATTGTTGGGGATTCTACAGGTAGAGCTTGCCATTTATCAGAACGTGATTGTTCAATTCAACGTCGTCATCAAAAACTGACTGAAGAAACTCCATCACCGTTTATGACTGATGAACTTCGTAATGAAATGGGATTGGCTGCAGTAAGAGCGGCAGAATACATTAAATATGAAGGAGCAGGAACAATAGAATTTTTGGTAGACAAACATCGTAATTTCTATTTTATGGAGATGAACACCCGTATTCAGGTGGAACATCCTATTACTGAGCAAGTGATTGATTTTGATTTGATCAGAGAACAAATTCTTGTGGCTGCAGGGGTACCTATTTCCGGTAAAAACTATACGCCAAAACTACATTCTATTGAATGTCGGATCAATGCGGAAGATCCATATAATGACTTTAGACCTTCCCCAGGCAAGATTACCACGCTTCATGCTCCAGGCGGGCATGGGGTGCGTTTGGATACGCATGTGTATTCAGGCTATACCATTCCACCAAACTATGATTCTATGATTGCCAAGTTGATTACCACTGCGCAAACACGCGATGAAGCCATCAGTAAGATGAAACGTGCTCTGGACGAATTCGTAATAGAAGGGATTAAGACTACAATTCCATTCCATCGACAATTAATGGACCATCCAGATTACTTAGCTGGTAATTATACCACTAAATTTATGGAAAGCTTTAAAATGGAAGCGCCGGTTGAAGATTAAGAATACAGACTCCGAAAGAAATTTCGGAGTTTTTTTATGCCACGATCCTATTTTTATAGCGATAATTCCTCTTTAAAAACCATCCTTATTTTATAGGACGAGTTTATAATTCTTACTTTTATACCCCAAAACCTTAAAAGAATGAACCTTTCCTATTGGGAAATAAAAACCTACCTCTCCAACATTGACTACACCATTGTTGGCAGCGGAATTGTTGGCCTCAATTGTGCTTTACGGTTAAAGGAGCGGTTTCCAAAAGCCACTATCGTGGTTCTTGAACGCGGCTTTTTACCGCAGGGAGCGAGCACAAAAAATGCTGGTTTCGCTTGTTTTGGAAGTCTCAGTGAAATTTTAGATGATCTCAATACACATTCTGAGGAAGAAGTCGTTCAACTGATAGAGAAACGACGAAACGGTCTTTCATTATTACGCCAAACATTATCTGATCAAACTATCGACTATCAACAGAATGGCGGTTATGAATTGTTTGATCAACATGATCACGAAGGCTATGACTATTGCTTGTCTCATATGGATAAAGTGAATGCACTACTAAAGCCACATTTTAAGGAGGATGTTTTTCAAATTAGAGACAATCCCTTCCACTTTGAAAACATTCAAAAGCAACTTAGTTTTACACCATTTGAAGGTCAAATTGACACCGGAAAGATGATGCGATCCCTAACGGATTTGGTCTTGAACAAAGGGGTTTTAATTCTTAATTCCGTTACTGTTGAACAGTTTGAAGAACTGAATGGATTCGTGCAAATCGAAACTGGTGAATTTCAATTTAAAACGAATCACTTTCTAATTTGCACAAACGGATTCGCATCAAAACTGATAAATGTTGAAGTGAAACCCGCTAGAGCGCAAGTTTTAATTACAAAACCTATTCAGAATCTAAAAATTAAAGGCACATTTCATCTCGATAAAGGGTTCTATTATTTTCGTAATATTGACTCGCGAATTTTGTTGGGTGGCGGTCGTAATCTCGATTTCAAAACCGAAGAAACCACTGACATGGCGCAGACCGAAATCATTCAAAACAAGTTGGAAGAACTTTTAAAAACAACAATTTTACCCAATACGCCTTTTGAAATCGAACAAAGTTGGAGTGGGATTATGGGTGTAGGCAATACCAAAAAACCAATTATAAAACAACTGAGTGATCGCGTTTTTTGTGGCGTTAGGCTTGGAGGTATGGGTATTGCCATTGGAAGTCATGTGGGAAGGGAATTGGCTGATTTGGTCGATTGATCCATAAAATTATGATGACCTGGAAAGGTTTAAATAGAAAAATTTATGATGAAACTATTAAAATTTCTTTTCAAATTGGTCTTGTGGCTTTTGATCATTCCAATACTTGGGGTGGTTGTCTTCAAATGGGTGCCTGTTCCGGCGACACCTTTGATGGTTATTAGATATTTTGAACAGAAAGAGGCTAAGGAAGAAACTGTTTGGAAACATGATTGGGTACCAATTGAGGGAATTTCCAAAAACTTACAGTTGGCTGTGATTTGTAGTGAGGATCAGAACTTTTTAAAGCATAACGGGTTTGATATGAAAGCCATTGAAAAGGCTTTTGATAACAACCAAAAAGGGAAACGAGTAAGAGGTGCCAGCACCATTAGCCAGCAGGTTGCAAAGAACGTATTTCTATGGCCACAGCGCAGTTGGGCGAGAAAAGGAATGGAAACCTATGTGACGTTCTGGATTGAATTAATTTGGTCAAAGGAACGTATTATGGAAGTTTATTTGAACAGTATTGAAATGGGCAAGGGAATTTATGGTGCTGAAGCAGCATCTCAGTATTGGTTTAAGAAATCGGCTTCAAAGTTGAGCAAAAGCGAAGCTGCCGCCATTGCCGCTATCTTGCCCCGACCATTAAAATATCGTGCAAATCCGCCCACAAACTATATTGCCGGTCGAAAATTATGGATCATGAAACAGATGAGTTTTCACGGTGCTTTAAATTATAATAAGGAGGATGGAAAATGATCTGAAAATAAAGCAACATCTTTATGAACAATGCGTCAATTTTGTTGAAGATCGTATTTCAAAGATCCAAAATCAAATTAAGGAGATTCAGGAATCCTTGATGTCGGAGACCAAAAGCAGTGCTGGTGACAAACATGAAACAGGCAGGGCGATGTTACAGTTGGAACGTGAAAAAGTGGGTCAACAATTGGCCGAAGTAGAGAAACTGAAAGAAGCTTTATCTAAAATTGACAAGACAATCAGGTCTGAAATAATTGGCTTGGGCAGCGTAGTTACTACTTCAAATGCAAATTATTATATAGCGATAAGTGCAGGTCAAATGACAGCAAATTCCCAATGGTTTTTTGCGATTTCACCAAATACACCTATGGGATTACTTTTGATGGGAAAAAGAATTGGAGATGTCGTAGTTTTCAGGGATAGCAAGTTTATGATTGTTAACATTTTTTAAATACTTCACAGGTTTTCAAAATCTGCGAGGTCTAAGACTGAAGGACTTGTTACGACTTTCTTCTTGTTTTTATCCTGCAGGAGCATTATTCTGTGAATCTCAGGCCGTGATAATCCTAAAGAATGGTCTAGGCTTCCCTACGTTGAACGCTTTGTTCATCTGTTTTCTTTATAGGCATTGATATTTTGTAGGCAAATAACAACCCGTTAAAATCGGCTATATTTAACAACTTTTAGGTAGATTTCTTAATTTATGTCCAATGGTGAATTATTTTCGAAAAAACAGTTTGCTTCATCGATTGCGCTTCTATCAGATAGTAATTTCCTATAAAATAAGAGCATTCGCTATTGCCTTTCAATAATTTCTAGAAAAACTTCAGTGTTTCTCTCCAAGTTTGTAGCATTCTCGAAAAAAATAACATCCTCTTCTGAGTAGGCCTCAATTAAGTAAAAATGGCCTTTAAAATAGGACTGCTGGACCAGCACTTTTAAATCTGAGGTTTCTACTCTTTTAAGTTCATGTGCGTAAATTATTTTGTTGTTAATCAGATTAAATTCACCAAAAAAAGAAGCAATTAATGGTGTTTCTGGATTTTTGTAAAGATGTAAAGGTGATTTATTTGCCATTATGGTTGAATCGTGCAACACAATCATTCGATCCGCAAATCCCAACACATCTTCACTGTCATGTGTTGCAACAATACACACAATATTTTTTTCTTTTAGATAATTGAAAATGCTTCTACGCAAAGACTGTTTTTGGAAATTATCTATATGGCTAAAAGGTTCATCCAGCAATATGATTTCCGGCTTATTTGCCAGAGCTTTTGCCAAAGCTACTCTTTGTTTTTGTCCCCCACTTAAGGTTTTGACTTTCGTTTTAGCAAAGTCTTCTAATTCGACCACTTCCAAAAGCTCTCGAACGCGTTCTTTTTTTTCTTTTGGATAGAAATTGGATAGATGTTTGCCAATATTTTCTTCCACTGTTATGAATGGCATCAAGTCAAATTCTTGGGCAACATACTTCATGAAATCATAGCCAACCACAAGATTGTATTTTGGGCCTAAAATTTCAGTATCATCCCAGAAAATTTGCCCTTCGTTTAAATCATGTTCTCCATAAATTACCTTTAATAATGTGGATTTTCCTGAGCCACTTTCTCCAATAATGGAAACGTGCTCTCCTCTATTTACTGAAAAGTTAAGATTATTGAGCACAGGCGTATCGGCGCTTTTTTTAGTGTAAGAGAAGGTTATGTTTTGGACGTTTAGCATCTGTATTTTATAAAGAGACCTGTCAGGTTTTTAAACCTGACAGGTCTGAAAATCAACTCAAAATTAGTTATCCTTTTATCTTGGATTTGGTTTTGTTTGGAAGCACTTTATAACCCATATTGTATAGGGTAAATCCAAAAATATCGGCGTATTGCTCAATGGTTTTACTAACCGGAGTTCCAGCGCCATGGCCGGCATCCGTTTCAATTCTGATTAATGTTGGATTGGTTCCTGTCTGCTTGCTTTGCAGTTCCGCAGCAAATTTAAAACTGTGTGCTGGAACGACACGATCGTCATGGTCTCCGGTTGTGATCATGGTTGCAGGGTATTCTACGCCTTCTTTGACGTTATGGATAGGAGAATAGCCCTTTAAATATTCAAACATCTCCTTGTTATCTTCAGAGGTGCCATAATCATATGCCCACCCAGCGCCTGAAGTGAAAGTATGGTAGCGCAACATATCTAAAACCCCAACTGCAGGGATGGCTACTTTTACTAAATCGGGACGTTGCGTCATGACTGCGCCCACTAAAAGTCCGCCGTTTGAACCACCTCTTATGGCTAAATAATCTGATGATGTGTACTTGTTTTCAATTAAGTATTCTGCGGCAGCGATAAAATCGTCAAATACATTCTGCTTTTGCAATTTGGTACCCGCATCATGCCATTTTTTACCATATTCTCCACCACCACGAATATTAGGTACAGCATAAATACCGCCCTGTTCCATCCAAACAGCGTTGGCTATACTGAAAGAAGGTGTCATTGAAATATTGAATCCGCCGTAACTATATAAAATGGTCGGGTTTTTTCCGTTTAATTCGATGCCTTTTTTATAAGAAATGATCATGGGTACTTTCGTGCCGTCTTTTGAAGTATAAAACACCTGTTTGCTTTCAAAATCGTCAGCATTAAATTTGATTCCAGGTTTAATATACACTTCCGAATTACCGGTTTTAGGATCTAAAGTATAAATAGTACTTGGGGTGATGTAGTTGGAAAATGAGTAGTAAACAATCTCATCTTCCTTCTTACCTCCAAAACCGCCAGCACTTCCAACGCCTGGAAGTTGGATTTCCCTAACCAGTTTTCCATCATAGTCGTATTGCATTACCTTAGAAACTGCATCTACCATATAACTCGCAAACACAAAACCACTTCCGGTAGAAGCGCGTAATACATTTTCAGTTTCAGCAATAAAATCTTTCCAATTTTCGGGACTTGGATTTGAAGCATCCACAGTAACGACCTTTTGGTTGGGAGCGTTTCTATTGGTAATTAAATAGAGTTTGCTGCCCACGTTTTCAATAACGCCAGTATCACTATCAGAATTATCCAAAATGGTAATCATTTTGCTATTCGGTTGTGATAAATCCTGCATTAATAACTTTGTTCCAGAAGTTGAGTTTCTTGGATAGATGAAGAGGTAGTTCCCGTCTTCAGTTACACTTCCGCTTACATAACGGTGTTTTTGTGCCTCTGTACCACCATAGATTAATTGGTCTTGTTTCTGCGAGGTTCCTAATTTGTGATAAAAGAGTTTATGTTGGTCTGTTTTAGCCGACAGTTCACTGCCCTTTGGCTTATCATAGCTAGAATAATAGAAGCCTTCATTATTTTTCCATGAAATACCACTAAATTTGACATCTACAATGGTGTCTTCAATTTGTTTTTTGGATTCGACATCCATGATGATCACTTTTCGCCAATCACTTCCACCTTCAGAAATTTGATAAGCCGCAAGTTTTCCGCTTTTTGAGAAATTAAGACCACCTAAAGAAATAGTACCATCTTTACTAAAGGTATTTGGATCTAAAAAGACCTCTTCGTGATCTTCTCCTGTTTTCTTTCTGTACAGAACCGATTGGTTTTGCAGACCGTCATTTTTATAATAATAGGTATAATCACCTTCAATAAAAGGAGCGCCTACTTTTTCATAGTTCCATATTTCTTCCAAGCGTTCTTTTAGTTCTTGACGATAAGGGATTTGTTCTAAATACTTAGCGGTTACTTCATTTTGGGCTTTTACCCATGCGCCGGTTTCTTCGCTTCGATCATCTTCGAGCCAGCGGTAAGGATCTTTTACTTGTTCGCCAAAATAGGTATCAACGGTATCTACAGTTTTGGTTTCTGGATAAGTCACGGCAATTACATTGGATTTTTTAAGTTCATTTTCATTTTTACAGGCGGTAATCGTCGTTAGAACTACCATGGCAAGCGCTAATTTTCTCATAAAAGTAAACGTGTTAAATGTTGTGTTCCAAAAATAAACAAAAAAGCCCCTACAATTGGGTGTAGGAGCTTTTTTAATATAATGTTAAGAAATCTACGGATGGATAAATTTTCTGTTTTAATTAAATTTCCTATTTAAATCAGATTTTTATCAATCAGATATTCCGCAATCTGTATGGTGTTGGTAGCGGCCCCTTTTCTTAGGTTATCACTAACGATCCATAGATTTAAAGTATTTGGTTGAGATTCATCACGTCTAATGCGTCCAACAAAAACATCATCTTTCCCATTGGCATAAATGGGCATTGGATACGTATTGACATCAAGATTATCCTGAACCACAACACCAGGAGTTTGGCTTAAAAGTTTCCGAATTTCAGAAACGTCAAATTCCTTTTCAAATTCAATGTTTACGGCTTCGCTATGCCCACCTTGAGTAGGAACTCTAACGGCAGTTGCAGTAACCGCAATGGAACGGTCATCTAAGATTTTTTGGGTTTCCCTGACCAATTTCATTTCTTCCTTTGTGTATCCGTTTTCTTCAAAGACATCACAATGTGGGATAACGTTTTTATTGATTGGATACGGATAGGCCATTTCGCCTTTAATCCCAGCCAATTCATTCTCTAATTGTTTCACTGCTTTTACACCAGTTCCTGTAATGGATTGGTAGGTAGAGACAACAATTCTTTTAATTTTATATTTTTTGTGGAGGGGTGCCAAGACCATGACCATCTGAGTGGTTGAACAGTTAGGATTGGCTATAATTTTATCCTCTTTTGTAAGTTGATGGGCATTAATTTCTGGAACGATCAATTTTTTTGAAGGATCCATTCTCCAGGCCGATGAATTGTCAATGACCGTAGTGCCAACTTCTTCAAATTTTGGCGCCCATTCCAAGGACGTATTGCCTCCGGCAGAAAGGAAGGCAATATCTGGTCTTTTTGAGACCGCCTCTGCCAAGCCTATAACTTTATGAGTTTCATTTTTAAAGGTAATTTCTTTTCCAACAGACTTTTCGGATGCTACTAGCATTAATTCCGTATAAGGAAAATTACGTTCTTCAAGGATTTTTAACAGCACTTCACCAACCATACCTGTGGCGCCAACAACAGCTACTTTCATAATTAAAAAAATTTAAGTCGCTAAAGTAACCATTTATTCAATGTATTTATAGAAGATCTATTAAAAAAGAACCCGATTTATTGTATAAATCGGGTTAAAGTTAGAATATGGGTGTAGCGTGATTATTTTTTTAGTGCGTCTCTGATTTCTTTCAATAAATCAACTTCAGTTGGTCCAGCAGGAGCTGCAGGCTCTTCTTCCTTTTTGGCTCTTACTTTAGCATACGCTTTGACGATCATAAATAAAACAAAACCAACAATCAATAAATTAATGATGGAGTTGATCCATTTTCCATAAGCAATTACTGCTGCACCAGCTTCAGTTGCAACTGCTAAGGACTCATAAGTTTTTCCATCTAACGCATAGAACATGTCAGCAAAATCGACACCTCCAGAGAAATAACCTACGATAGGCATCATGATGTCACTGACAAAGCCATTGACAACTAATCCGACAGCGCCAGCAAGCAAAACTGCTACGGCCAAATCGATGACGTTACCCGTCATGATAAAATCTTTAAATTCTTTCCACATAATTTTTTAAATTAAGTTAGTGTTATATTCTTACGAAAATAAGTAAAAAAAGGGAGGTTTATTTCTTGAGAAGGATTATTTTTTAACATTTCTTTTAACACGTTGTGAAATTGCCGTAATCAACTCGTAAGAAATCGTATTGGCAGAATGCGCCAATTCTTCGGCAGTGTTTGAAGCATCAAAGACAATGACTTCATCACCTTCTTGACATTCAATTCCTGTGATATTGACCATGATCATGTCCATACAGACATTTCCAACAATAGAGGCTTTTTTCCCCGATATAATCACATACCCTTTTCCATTTCCGTAGGGCCTTCCAAGCCCATCAGCATGACCAATAGGAATTGTTGCCGTTTTTATAGAAGATTCACTTTTATAAGCGCGATTATAACCTACAGTTTCGCCTTTCTCTATGTCATGTATTTGAGAGATAACCGATTTAAGCGAAGCAATAGGCCTGAAATTTTTATTTTCTGTTTCTGAATTTCCAAAACCATATAATCCAATGCCACTTCGCACCATATCGAAATGGGCCTCTGGATAATTTAATATTCCCGAAGTATTGCTCATATGGCGCATGGGTAGATAACCAAAAAACGATTTAAATTTTTCTGATATGTTTTTAAAGGAATTTATTTGAAGTTGCGAAAATTCCTTTTCCGATGGATCTTCACTTGCTGCCAAATGAGAAAAAATCGATTTCACACTGACGGCATTCGATGCGTTGAGCTTTGAATAGACGCCCTCAACATCGTTTTCAGAAAAACCCAATCGGTTTAGTCCCGTATTAAACTTTAAATGAATGGGATAGTCCTTTTGATTTTTCTCAGCGGCCATCTGTATGAATGTATTGAGTACTTTATGGTTATAAATGCTGGGTTCTAAACATCTTTCAATGATAGTGCTGAACCCTATGGGCAAGGGATGCAACACCAAAATTGGTTTTGTAATACCTGCATCTCTTAACGCTACGCCTTCTCCGGTATAGGCGACAGCAAAATAATCCACCTCTAAATTTTGCAAATAAAGCGCGATTTCGTCAGCATCATGACCGTAAGCAAATGCCTTAACTACGGCTAGAAATTTGGTATTTTTTTGGAGTTTGGATTTGAGATATTCGTAATTGTGCTTTAAGGCTGAAAGCTCAATTTCTAGAATAGTTTCTTGCGCTTTAGGCATTGGGGTTTTTGGTTTGTTGATTGAGTTCTAAAGGATCGTTGACCTTCATTCCTCTTATTTTATCATTTAACATGGCTTTGTAAAAGGCACCACGGCTCAAGGGTTCATATTCATCAACCTCTCCCAAAAGGACCAAAGCGTCACTTTGGGCTTTTCTGTAACTGTATTGTGCTAAGTTTCCTGTACGAGTGCAAATGGCGTGGACTTTAGTGACGTACTCAGCAGTGGCCATTAGATAGGGCATGGGACCAAAAGGATTCCCTTTAAAATCCATATCCAGTCCGGCCACGATGACCCTGACGCCTTTATTGGCTAAGTCATTGCAAACCCGAATAATCTCATCGTCAAAAAATTGGGCTTCGTCAATCCCGACCACATCACAACCGTCAGCCAAAATTGGAATGTTAGCAGCTGCGGGTACTGGCGTTGAACGGATTTCATTGGCGTCATGAGAGACTACCATGCCTTCATCATACCGCACGTCAACGGTAGGTTTGAAGATTTCAACTTTTTGTTTTGCAAACTGGGCGCGCTTCAGACGCCTGATCAATTCTTCAGTCTTACCCGAGAACATAGAGCCGCATATAACCTCAATCCACCCAAATTGTTCTTTAGGATTTACTGTATTTTCAAGAAACATTTCGTAATTTTAACACTAAAACAAAGCCTACCTTCGTTTGACATAAAGGTGGCGCAAATTTACCAAAAATCAAAAGCATAAATTAGAATTAAAGTTAAAAGTTATGAAGAAGAAGTTGGAGTCTGAATTAATGAGTATTGCACATCGCATTCTAAAATTAAAGGGCAGAGAGAATGTTAAGGAAATGCACCGCGAAGTGGGTTTGTTATATGAAAAATTGAGCGTTTTAAAATTTGCCAATGAAAATTTGGAACAATCAATGCCTACTATTGGCGTTGATTCGTCATTCTTTGAGATGTTGGATGTGGCCTTCAACAATAAAATTAGTGATAATATTGAACGTGATGATAAAATTTATGTCAATCTTGATGAAGTAGAGGATGATGATATTATGGAGCCCGTCATGGAGAAAATTAAAGACATGGTAGCCCAAATGCCCCATGAGACACATCAAATAGATGCTTTTATCCAACAATCACTTCCTGAAACACCAGATGACGAGCCAGAAGATAAGGACGACTTTGAGGAGCTGACGGCCGGCTTTAAGAACATGCCTGTTTTTGACCCTGTTCCAAATTCAAATGAGAAGTTGAAAAAATCCTTAAACGACAAACTTAAAAACGGAATCAATATTGGCCTTAATGATAAAATAGCCTTTATAAAACATCTTTTTGATGGCCAACGAGAAGACTATGATCGTGTGCTTTCTCAAATTAATACCTCAAGTTCTTTAGATGAAGCACGAAATTTAATCCAGAACATTGTCAAACCGGATTATAATAATTGGTTAGGGAAAGAGGATGTGGAAGATCGATTTATGAAGATTATAGAAGGAAAGTTTGATTAATAAATGGGTAAACTATACATCGTTCCCACGCCGATTGGTAATTTAAAGGACATGACTATTAGGGCGGTTGAAGTTCTAAAGGAAGTCGATTTAATTTTGGCAGAGGACACACGTACTTCCGGCAAACTCTTAAAGCATTTTGAGATTGCAACCCCGTCGCAATCCCATCATATGCATAACGAGCACAAAACGGTGGAGCTTTTGGTTCAAAAAATAAAATCGGGTACTACAGTCGCATTAATTAGCGATGCAGGAACACCAGCTATTTCTGATCCAGGATTTTTATTGACGCGTGCCTGTATTGAACATCAGATAGAAGTGGATTGTCTCCCAGGAGCGACTGCTTTTGTTCCGGCATTGGTGAATAGCGGCATGCCCACTGACAAATTTGTGTTTGAAGGATTTCTACCCGTCAAAAAAGGAAGACAGACACGATTACTTCATTTAGCTGAAGAAACCCGAACCCTAATTTTTTATGAGAGTCCACATAAACTTATTAAGACCTTGTCTCATTTTTGTGAATATTTTGGTGAAGACCGAGCTGTCTCCGTTTCTAGGGAGATGACCAAACTCTATGAAGAGACCATCAGAGGTACGGCAATGGAAGTTTTGCAGCATTATACCGCAAAACCGCCCAAAGGCGAAATTGTGATCGTGGTTGGTGGCAAACCAAAGGAATAATTCTTTAACGACTACTAAAAAACGTGGTTAAGACGAGGTTTAAATTCAAAGGTTATTTTTTTTAGCATCTCATCTTGTCTTTGTTCTAATATCTTCATCTTTTTCTCTGGCAATACTGGATTTTTCTAAACTTTAGAATTTTCATAACATATTTTATCGGAAGTTTCGGTATCTTAATCGTTATGAAAAACACTAAAATAAAACACTACGACGTTTTTGTCATTGGAACTGGTATTGCTGGACAAACCGCTGCAGAGATTTGTAGGGAATACAATCTGAGTGTTGCCATTGCTGATAATAGAGAATTTGGAGGAACTTGTGCCAATAGAGGTTGCGATTCCAAAAAGATATTACTTCAATTTTCACATTTGGTCTATCAAAGTAGAAACTTAAGAGGCCGGGGTGTTGAAAAATTACCAAAACTGAATTGGAAGAAAGTACAAAAGTTTAAAAGGTCATTTTCTGACCCCATTCCGCCAAATACGGAAGAAAAATTAAAAAAGTTAGGTATTTCACTATATCACCAATCGCCAAAATTCATTAGTAAAACTGAAGTTGAGGTAGAAGGAAAGGTGGTATCTGCCGATCATTTTATTATTGCTACCGGAAATATTCCTCGAGACCTTGACATTGAAGGCAAGGAGCACCTGAAACTAAGTGAAGACATTCTGAATTTTAAGAAAATTCCAAAGTCCATAACCTTTATTGGATCTGGATATATTGCCATGGAGTTTGCCTGCATGTTGGCAACCTTGGGTTGTAAAGTAACCATTTTAGAACGAGACAACACATCTCTTGCCAAATTTGATGACTATTTGGTGAAAAAGTTAATTACTAAATTGGAAAATTTAGGAGTAGCGTTTGTTTTTAATGCCGATGTCACCGGGATCGAAAAATTGAAAAAGAATTTAAAAATATCATATTCAATGGATGGAAAAGCAAAGACTCATAAATCCAGAAAAGTGATTAATGCCACGGGCAGAGTGCCGGCAATAGAAGCTTTAGGCTTGGAGAATGCCGGAATTGATGCAGATAAGGATGGTATTGTGGTCAATGATTATTTACAAAGCAAATCGCACTCTAAGGTCTATGCCTGTGGTGATGTCTCCAACAAGTCACCATCGCTTACGCCACTTTCTGGACTTCAAGGATATATTGTGGGAAACAATGTAGTTAAGGAGAAGTCAAAAATTTTAGATGTGCCTTGTGTGCCTTCAACGGTATTTACTACGCCAAACTTATCGTCTGTGGGTTATGGCTTAGAAGAAGCTAAAGCGCGGTATAAGAGCGTTAAGGTTTATCAAGGTGATTGCAGCTATTGGTTTAATGCGAGAAAGGAAAATGAAGACACCTATGCTTACACGATTTTAGTAAATGAACGGACTGATGAAATAGTGGGTGCCCACATATTAAGTTCTGAAGCCAACGAAAGTATCAATGTATTTGCAACCGCAATCTATAATAAAATGACCGTTAAAGAATTTAAGCGCATGATGTTAACCTATCCTTCCTATAGTATGGATTTTAAAAAGATGATGGAGAATAAGTAATAGTCATATAATTGCAATGCAAGATTTACTTCATAATATAAGAAATTGCAGTCTTTGTAAAGCCCATTTGCCACTGGGACCAAGACCAGTAGTGACTGCGCATCCCAATTCTAAAATCGTTATTGTGGGGCAAGCTCCAGGAACCAAAGTGCACGCCTCTGGAATACCTTGGGACGACGCCAGTGGTAAACAATTGCGGAAATGGCTAGGCGTGACTTCCGAAGAATTTTACGATGAGAATAATTTTGCCATTGTGCCTATGGGATTTTGTTATCCAGGTAGAGGTGGAGGTGGTGATCTGCCACCTCGTCCAGAATGCGCCCCGCAATGGCACCAACAACTTCTTGAGTTTATGCCGAATGTTGAATTGGTACTTTTAATAGGGATGTACGCCCAAAAATATTATTTGAAGAGAAATGCCAAGAAAACCTTGACAGAAACCGTTGCCGATTATCAAGAATATTTGCCTAATTATTTTCCATTGCCACACCCGTCACCTCGCAATCGGTTTTGGTTGACTCGGAATCCTTGGTTTGAAGAGGAAGTGGTATCGGAGTTGAAAAAATCTATCAATACGATCCTGGATCTACAATCCGATCATAATAATAGTTTATAGGAATTTCACTTTTGCATAATGCATGAGATTGTCAAAAACCAATCAAGTTTCAATTTAAAATGACAAAATCATTTTCCTGTAATCCATGTTTTATTAATTCTCATAATAAATAGATAATCATTATTATGGTTTCATTTTTCATAAATAGGTGCAGATCCATCAGTGATTGAAGTCTTTGTTTCATTATCCCTAAATCTACGCTTATAAAACACCAAGCAATTATTAAAATCTTACAATAAGGGGTCTGATATTCTAAATTATCAGTTTGCCCATTGATAAATGAGGATTGCTAAAAATCCATCTTACAGCGAACTTTCCTTTTAAAATTGCGCATTGCGTATTGAGCTTAATTCATTAATTTTACCGTTTTATTTATTTTTTGTCATTATAAATATGATTAAAAAAATGGATATAATCTACTCAAAATCAATATTTTAGTCAAACACCTATGTCTTTAATATGTTGATTGCTAGTGAGTTATTATACATTGCGTTTTTAAGCGAAAACGATATCAAATAGAAGATAAAACACATTACAATGAAAACCAGAATTGAAGAAGACTTACTTGGTGAATTGGAAATTAATGACAATGTTTATTACGGTATTCATACACAACGCGCGATTAATAATTTTAAGATTTCAAAATCAAAAATTCTAGATTATCCTTTATTTATAAAAGGGTTGATTATTACTAAAAAAGCTGCAGCCTTTGCAAATAAGGAGATAGGTACCGTGCCATCAGAAAAGGCTGATATGATCATCAATGCTTGTGATGAAATCTTGGACAATTTAGATACCTACGCAAAATATTTTCCATCTGATCTGTTTCAGGGAGGTGCAGGAACCTCCGTTAATATGAATGCCAATGAAGTCATAGCAAATGTGGCTTTGGTTATGAACGGTCATGAGAAAGGTCGATATGATATTTTGCATCCAAACGATCATGTCAACAAATCGCAGTCTACCAATTGTGCTTATCCTACCGGTCTTAGAGTGGCAATATATTATTATATGAACCACCTGTTGGAAAAAATTAATACTCTTACCACACGTTTGGACATAAAAGGGACAGAGTTCAAGAAGGTGTTGAAAATGGGCAGGACACAATTGCAGGATGCCGTGCCTATGTCTTTGGGTGATGAATTTTCAGCATGGTCCACGAATTTAAAAGAGGAAACAAAAATGCTAAAAATGTGCAGAGACGTGATCCTGCCAGTAAATTTAGGTGGGACTGCAATTGGCACACGTGTAAATTCCCCAAATGGGTTTTCTAAACTATCAGTTGGCTATTTGGCAAAATTCACTAAAGCTAGTTTTGTTGAGGCCGAAAACCTAATTGAAGCTTCTTTTGATTGTGGAGACTATGTTATGATTTCTGGTGGATTGAAAAGAACTGCGGTTAAATTATCAAAAATTTGTAATGACTTAAGGTTGTTGTCCTCTGGACCGCGTTGTGGGTTTAATGAAATAAACTTGCCTGAAATGCAAGCTGGCTCTTCTATCATGCCGGCCAAAATCAATCCAGTTATTCCTGAAGTGGTGAATCAAGTGTGCTTTAAAGTGATTGGCAATGATGTGACCATATCGTTTGCTGCGGAAGCCGGCCAATTGCAATTAAACGTCATGGAACCGGTTATTGCACAGTGTATTTTTGAATCGATAGAATTACTCTCTAATGCTTGTGTGGCACTTGCTGAAAAATGTGTGTTAGGAATCACTGCAAACGAAGTTCATACTAAGGGAATGGTTTATAATTCGGTGGGGCTTATCACCTTCTTGTGTCCTTATATCGGTCATCATATGGGAGATGTGATTGGGAGAGAGGCCATAGCAACAGGCAAAACCATAAGAGAACTTATTCTTGAGAAAAAGCTGCTGTCTGAAAAAGAGTTAGACATGATCCTTAGTCCTGTAAACTTAATGCATCCGGAATATACGGCATTAGCTTTAAAATAGTAGAAATTCGTCTTTTAGAAACTTTCCAATCGTCCATTTGAGGTCAAATATATTGCACTAACCTAAAGGGATAATCTTGATATTTAATAGTATTTTTGGATGAAAGAATATAAACTTGGAAGTTGAACTCACAATAGACAACTTCCTAATTTTAAATTGATAAAAATGGAAGATAAAGTCATCACACACTGGAAAGGAAACTCACAATTTGAATCTGATAATCCAAGTGGAAAAACCTTGTTAATGGATACTTCAGAAGAAAATGGTGGGTATAATTCTGGACTGCGACCAAAAGCCATGATGCTTTCTGCACTTGCTGGATGTTCGGGACTTGATGTGGTTTCAGTATTGAATAAGATGAAAGTAACAGTTTCAGATTTTAGAATGGATACTTATGGCCAATTGACAGAAGAACATCCTAAATATTACCATACGGTTACAGTGGAATATCATTTTTATGGCGAAAACCTCGATGAAGGAAAGATAAAGAAAGCGGTCGATTTATCCATAGAAAAATATTGCGGCGTCATGGAAATGTTTAGAAGATTTGCAAAAGTGAATACATCGATCCATTATCATAATAAATAGTTTTCAACTGAGACCCGACAGGTCTGAGATCAATAAAACTTGAAACATTCTAAACCTGAAACCAGAAACGAAAAAATGCGTTGGACCTTAAAACCAAAACCAGAACTTTCCAAAATTAAGCAGTTGTCTGAAGCGCTTCAGGTGGAGCCTACTATTGCTTCTTTATTGCTTCAGCGTGGTATTGAGACTTTTGAAGATGCCAAACAATTTTTTAGGCCAAGCCTTGATGAATTACATGATCCTTTTTTAATGAAGGATATGGATAAGGCGGTGGGGCGTATTGAAAAGGCCATCGCTGCATCTGAAAACATACTGGTGTTTGGGGATTATGATGTGGACGGAACAACGGCAGTAGCCTTAATGTCATCTTATTTAAAAACCAGAAGTCATGCTGTAGCAACCTATATTCCTGATCGTTATGATGAAGGCTACGGCGTTTCTATAAAGGGAATAGATTTTGCCCATGACAATGATTTTTCATTGATCATTGCGCTCGATTGTGGGATAAAAGCCATTGATAAGGTGGCTTACGCTAAAGAAAAAGGGATCGATTTTATTATTTGTGATCATCATAGACCTGGAATTGAACTTCCAGATGCTGTGGCTATTCTAGATCCAAAACGTGAGGATTGTACATATCCTTATGACGAATTGTGCGGGTGTGGTGTTGGTTTTAAATTAGTTCAGGCTTTAGCGTCCAGAGACGGTAAATCCATTGAAGACCTAATTGAATATCTCGATTTGGTGGCTACAGCTATTGGGGCGGATATTGTTCCCATTACCGGTGAAAATAGAACGTTAGCTTACTTCGGCTTACAAGTGATCAATGGACAGCCGCGCGCAGGGATTAGAGCAATTATCGCACAAACAAAAAAAACCGAATTCACCATTACCGATGTGGTTTTCATAATAGCGCCACGAATCAATGCCGCAGGTCGGATGAAACATGGGAACCACGCCGTGGCTTTATTGACGGAAGAAGATGAAGAATTTGCGCAGGCCTATGCCCTCCAAATTGAGCAGTTTAACACCGATAGAAAAGAAGCCGATCAGCAAATTACCCAAGAAGCATTACTGCAAATTGCAGAATATGAAGAAGAGGAACGTTTCACTTCAGTCGTTTTTCAAGATTCTTGGCATAAAGGGGTTATTGGCATAGTGGCATCGCGCTTAATTGAAACATATTACAGACCTACGTTGGTTTTTACCAAAAGTGGCGATAGATTGGCGGCTTCCGCTCGATCTGTATCTGGATTTGATGTGTATAATGCATTAGAAGCGTGCAGCGTACATATCGAACAATTTGGGGGACATAAATATGCCGCAGGATTGACGCTCAAAGAAGAAAATTATGAAGCTTTTAAACAAGCTTTTGAAGATGAGGTTTCAAAAACGATAGATAGAGCGCTATTGATTCCTGAAATCCGAGTGGATACTCAAATAGACTTCAAAGATATTACACCTAAATTTTACCGTATTCTTAAACAATTTGCCCCTTTTGGACCTGGGAACATGGCTCCAGTTTTCATGACCGAAAATTTACAGGATACAGGTTATGGCAAATGTGTTGGAGGCGACGATAAACATTTAAGAATTACAGCCCGACAAGGAAATTCACAAAACATAGTAGGTATCGGTTTTAACCTGGGTGATAAATATGATTTGATCACGGATAAAAAACCTTTTAAAGCAGTATACTCCATTGATGAAAACCATTGGCAAGGTCAGGTTAGCCTGCAATTAAAATTAAGGGATATTAAAGCTTAATCATTGAACTTAATTTTCGATTCCCCTGCAAAGTCCGAATTTTTGTAAGTCTCTTTCAGAAAGTTATAATAGAATCACCACTATTTTAGAAAACAAAAAACTAAAATAACAACCTCTGTTGTTTTACATTTGTAGTAAAATTTAAGCGCTTTTTAGTACACATATCACTGTTCTAAAAGGCCTGATGTCTATGGAACAAAAACCAAGCAAAAAAGATCCTTACGCTGCACTTCGGATTAAGGAATTCAATATTTTTTTAATGGTACGCTTTGCGTTGGTTTTTGCGTGGTCCATGCAGTTTATTATTATTGAATGGGAAGTGTATTCAATAACTAAAGATCCATGGTCGCTTGGTTTAATTGGTCTAATGGAGATTATTCCAGCGGTAGGAATTGCGCTTTTTGCAGGGCACATCGTGGATCAAAAAGAAAAAAGGGGCCTTCTCATAAAATGCATTTTGGGGTTTTCAGTCATCAGTTTTGGATTGTTTTTATTGACCTGGCCAAAAGTCGTAAGCACCTGGTCAACCAATGAAATTTTATATAGTATATATTTCTTGGTGTTTTGTGGCGGATTGGTTAGGGCATTTATTGGTCCTACAGTATTTTCATTGATTGCTTTAATTGTGCCCAAAAAACTATATCCAAATGCAGCCACTTGGAGCAGTTCAACTTGGCAGGTGGCCTCGGTTCTAGGTCCAGCACTGGCAGGTTTTAGCATCGGTTGGATTGGCGTGCATTGGTCCATGTGTTTGATTATGGGGTTCGCATTAATGGCACTTATTAATTTACTTCGCATTTCTAAAAAACCAATCTTGAATCCTAAAATTGGTGAGCCCATCATGGACAGCCTAAAAGAAGGTATCAAATTTGTATTTAAAACAAAAGCCGTACTGGGAGCCTTGACTTTAGACATGGTTGCTGTTCTTTTTGGAGGTGCAGTGGCACTGTTGCCCATATTTGCACAGGATATTCTAAAGGTGGGATCTGAAGGTTTTGGAGTACTAAGAGCAGCGCCGGCAGTAGGGGCGTTTTTAACCATGTTGATCACGGCCTATATTCCTATCAGCAAAAATGCGGGAATGAAACTATTGGGGGCTATTTTTGGTTTTGGGGTCAGTATCATTGTATTTGGATTGTCATCCATTTTCTGGGTATCCGTTGCCGCCTTATTTTTCAGTGGCGTTACTGATGGTGTTTCGATGGTTATCCGCCAAACCATTTTGCAATTAAAAACACCTGACCACATGCGAGGACGCGTGGCTTCCGTTAATTCTATGTTTGTTGGGTCTTCCAATGAACTTGGGGCTTTTGAAAGCGGTTTGACAGCAAAGCTTATGGGAACCGTAACCGCTGTTGTTTTCGGAGGTACAATGACCTTATTGACGGTAGTGACCACAGGAATTGTCTCTCCTTCGTTTAGAAAGCTGGATCTACGAAAAGATCTAGAAGCGCACGAGAACGAAGTTTAATAGGTCTTTAGCTCCATTTTTTCACCATCAAAAACACCGTAGGTATAATATTGGATCCAATCCCCGAGATTAATGTAAGAAGACTGGTCATTCAACTTAACCTCCATTGGAAGATGTCTGTGTCCAAAGACAAAATAATCACGATGTTTCTCCTCTAATTTTCTTTTGGAATACTGTACCAACCATTCTTTGTCTTCACCTAAAAATTTGGCATCCTCATCACCAGAAATCAATTTGTTTTTAACGGACATATATTGGGCAAGCTTAACGCCCAAATCTGGATGTAACCATCTAAAGCACCACTTAAAAAACGGATTGGTAAACACTTTTTTCATGCGTTTGTAGCCTTTGTCATGAGGTCCTAAACCGTCGCCATGCCCAATAAAAAAAGTTTTGTCATTAAATTCAAATTCCTTTGGTTTATGAAAGACTTCAATATTCAATTCTTCCTCAAAATAACCGTGCATCCATAAATCATGATTGCCCACAAAGTAGTAAATAGGAATCCCAGAGTCGCTTATTTCAGCAAGTTTCCCTAAAGTTCTTGTAAATCCTTTTGGAACAACGGTCTTGTATTCAAACCAAAAATCGAAAAGATCTCCAAGTAAAAAGATAACGGCAGCATCATGTTTGATTTCGTCTAACCAAGCCACAAACTTTTTTTCCCTTCGATACGACTCGTCTTTCGTAGGTGCTCCTAAATGGTTGTCAGAAGCAAAATATATTTTTTTTCCTTTTGGAATATTCATTAAACTACTTTTTAAATTCCTGCCTTCGAAGGAATCTCATATTTAAAAACGGATCGGATTGATATCTATCTATTAAAAATTTTGACACGTCCCGATTGCTATCAGAATCACAGATTTTCATAGATTTCTACATAAAATGTTGTGATAAATTATTTCGCTATCTATTTCAAAACTGCAAGCGCCTAAATCATATCCTCAGAATCCTAAACTACCTGCCATCTACCTACTTAATAATGCCCACTACCTACTGAAAACTGCCCACTGTAGACAGAACACTAATTATCACTCGCATACCATTCTGCAAAACTTGTGTCAGTTTCCTGAAGTTTTAAGGAATGAAGTTGAATCGTTTCTGGTAAATGTTTTATGATTTTTTCAGCAAAATCAATCACCATCATTTCACTAGTAGGCTGGTAGTCGACCAAAAGCACACTATGGCCTCTATCTTTTAATTCTTTCGCCAACTCTACATGTGGTGTGTTTTTATTAAATACAGTAGCATGGTCAAAGACATCAACAATTTCATCTTTTACGATGGTCTTCAAATCTGAGAAGTCGATGACCATCCCAAACTTAACATTTGAAGCATCTGTGATTGGCTTACCAATAACAGTAACCGACAATTTATAACTGTGTCCATGTACATTTTTACATTTGCCGTCATAGCCGTAAAGGGCGTGGCCTGTTTCAAAAGAAAATTGCTTTGTAATTCGAATTCTGCTCATATAGCATTAATTTACTGCAAAGATATTCAAATTGCAAAAAGGAATCTCTTTTTCGATTACATTTGACAGATTAACCCTATATTTATTTGAACTTCACACATTTAATTCCTGTATTTAATGAATCCCATCTTTCAAGATATGGCTTTTGTAGAGAATCCTTTATACGAAAAGATTATTGAAGATATTGTTGCTCAAAAGTATGCCATTGTTGAAGATTTTTTTAGTGACGAAGAGGTGCGTTTGCTCAGACAGTCTTTAATGGATAAACACACGGAGGATGCTTTCAAAAAGGCGGCAATTGGCAATAAACTTAATGCTACCGTTATCAAAGCTATTAGAGGTGATGTTATTTTATGGATTGATGAATCTCATGCCAATAGCGCCGAAGGTTTGTTTTTTAATAAAATCAATAGTCTTGTCAACTATCTCAACAGGACGTGTTTTTTGGGTATTCTTCACAAAGAATTTCACTACGCTTTATACCCGAAAGGCACTTTTTATAAACGTCATCTTGATACTTTTCAGAATGATGATAGACGTAAGCTTTCTTTTGTTTGTTATTTGAATGAATCGGGTTGGGTGCCAGAGAATGGAGGCGAATTGGTATTGTATTTGGATGATAATGGTAGTCAAACAGAAAAGGTCATCTATCCTTTTCCAGGTCGTGTTGTAGTTTTTGAGAGTCAGCTTATTGAACACGAGGTAAAACCTGTTAAAACCGAAAGATTGAGCATCACGGGATGGTTGAAGACTAGGTGATTCTACTTATTTTTTCTTCGGTTGTAAACATAAATAACCACCAATACGATGGCTAATATTAAAAACAAGCCGTTACCACTTAAAAACTCAAGAATTTCCATAGATTAATTTTAAAATAGAAAGTGTCAAAGTTAAACGTTTTGTGCCATAGGAAAAACGCGTTCGCCTAATTTTTTTATCAAAGCAATTGTTTTGGATTTTATATAATAGTTACAACAGATGCTCATAACAATAAAAGGGATGCTCACTTTGCAGAGGGAAATAAACCGAACCTAAACGCCTGTAATTGCGACATTCATAAAATCTTTGGTTTCTAGGATTTTGGGAAAAGGTATCCAACCTTATTGAGCTATAGCCATTGTCTCTTCCAAAGTTTTCTGCAAAATCCATAAGTTTCTGTGCAAAACCACGTCCTTGATAGTCGGGATGAACTGCTAAGCGGTGGATATATAGATTTTTTCCATTAGGAGTTAGCCATGTTATAGCCTGGTATTCTTTGTCCATAAAAGAAGAAATCACGATAGTTCCAACAATTGCATGGTCACTGATCAATACATAAAGTTCGTCCCTGGCAATGTCTTTTTCAAAAGCGGCGGCATTTGGGTAATGCTCATTCCACTGGTAAATTCCTTTGCTTATCATGGACTTGGCACAGGCTTTTGTCAACAATAAAACAGATTCAATATCTGACGAAGTGGCTTTCCGGATCATTTTTTTGGTAAATTTAGTGTTTAAGATATAAAGGGTATTTTAAATCTGCTGGAGTCATCAAAAATAAAAAAGTTTTTATTGAAATGTTATGGTGTTTTTCAAAGGATTAAATCGAAATTAGCTTGCGATAAAAATATAGTATCAAAAAAGTAGTTAGAAAAGAAAAAAATATTTTAAGTTTGCGGCTTAGTCAAAGAAACTTAAGTGTTTTTCAAAACTTCCGCAGGACGGAAGTGGCGTAAAGATAATTTGGGGATGTAGCTCAGTTGGCTACCCGCTCGTACCGAACGGTACGTTCGGGCGGGGAGCGCTAGAATAGTCGAAATATGTTTGTGGTTTATATATTATATAGCCCTAAATTTGACAGGTTTTATGTAGGAATGTCGTCATCCTTTAAAGACAGACTAAAATCGCATAATTCTGGTCAAGTAAAATCCACTAAGGCATTTACACCTTGGGAACTGTTTCACTCTGAGGATTATCCTACGAGAATAGAAGCAAGGTTTAGAGAAAAATATTTCAAAACTTCCGCAGGACGGAGGTGGCGTAAAGATAATTTGGGGATGTAGCTCAGTTGGCTAGAGCGCTTGGCTGGCAGTCAAGAGGTCGTCGGTTCGAGCCCGTCCTTCTCCACAGAAAAAGCAATGCGAAAGCGTTGCTTTTTTGTTTTAATCCTTTTTTAAAACGGGTTCATTTCTGAACTTTCTACTAATTGACGTCTTTTTCAATGAAATCGATTTCACGATTGCATATTTCTAGGATCAGTCTTTTGAGTTCTTCATGAAAATGAACTAAGGTTTCTGCGGTAATGCTTTGGTCCTTGTCTCTACTTCTTAATGATGGCTTTTGTCCAAATTTTAAGAAATAATCGCCCTGAAGGTTCTTAAATGAAATGATTCCGGCTTCAATTGGTTGAGAAATTAGCTCCGTTTCATTCAGCATATAGGCATAGGCCAAAACCTGAAAACTTTTGCTGTATTTATTGTAATCTAAGGTAATATCTTCCCAGTCCACGATCTCCACTTGCCCTGGATTAACTTTTCCTGTTTTATAATCAATAATCCTGAGTGTTCCATTAAATTCATCAATCCTGTCCACAGTACCTTTTAAACGGACTTCAAAGTTCAATTCTGGGATGTTGACGGGAATGTCAAGTTCCTTTTCTAAATCTATAATCTTAATTTGGTGCCCGGCTTTTAAAGTTTCAATTTCTTTATTGATGAAATTTGATATATAACGCTTGGCTACTTCAAGAATAATAAGGTTTTTTCCTTTGGTCATATCGCCTTCCTTATAAAATGACTTGAAATGGAGCGTTACACTAGCATTGATTAAAGTTTTCATCTTCTTCAAGTGCGCCTCGGTTAGCATTTGCCCTTTATAAGGCGTATAAAAATCTTCTAAGGTTTGGTGAATGACACTTCCCAAGGTATTGGCCGCTACAGTTTCTTCAACATCTTCAAAACTTTGAATTTTTAAAACCTTCTGATAATAAAAATCTAAAGGGTTTCTGATGTAATTTGTTAATGATGATGGCGAGAACCCGTTGCTGGCTATCTGCTGCAACCTTGTCATCACGCCCTCGGTTTTTTTAATGATTTTGAACTGCTTTTGCGCAACCTCCACTTTTGGAACGACAATAGAATGTTTTACGTTATGAATCTTTTCAATCTGTAACTGTGTTATAAATCGGCTCTTTTCACCACCGGTTAATACATCAGGTTCTGTGTTATAGATGATGTATACATTTTTTGCGCGTTGTAGAAGTCTGTAAAAATGATAGGTGTAAACCGCATCTTTTTCTTTATAGGTTGGAAGACCGTTTTCAAGTTTAACATCAAAAGGTATAAATGAATTTGTGCTTTTTCCTGCCGGAAGAATGCCTTCATTGACGGATGATATGATAACCGTTTCAAAATCCAGTACGCGAGACTCTAACATACCCATAATTTGGAGACCTTGTAAGGGTTCGCCTTTAAAATCTAGTGTTTCACTACTCAATAGCTCTCTATAAAGGTAATAGAGTGTTGTACTGTTGCTGATGAGGTTATATTTTAAGTTGTAGCGTTGGAGCTCATTAAATATTTGATTAAATCGATAAAGATATTCGAGAGCTAAAAGGTTCTTTGATTTTTCTAAATCGAGTTCTGCTTTTAGCATTAAAATGAGACGTGAGCAGTTGTTAAATGCTTTCTCCGAGCTATTGTTCCAGGATTGGAATAAAAGTCTTAAAACCTCTTGTTTCCCTTCTGAAAGGGTTAATAGTTTCTCAACGGATATCGTAACAATATTATTACTTTGAATATAATTTATGATGTGATTGCTGTAATTAATGTCATCATGGGTTAATACAGATTGTATAAACGAGTGGGATAAAATAGCGACGACATCTTTATAATAAAGTGTGTTATCGTGACTCTTCTGAATCTTGAATACCAAATCGAATAATGACGCCAAGGGTACCGATTTAAGAGGCAGACCCATGGTGATATTTATTGCCTCTACTTTTTCTGGAATACTATTAAGTAAGGGCATTAATAGCGTTTCATCTCCTAAAACAACTGCAGTATTTTTTAGATCGTCCCTGGACAAGGTGTCCAGTAATTCACCAATATACTTTACTTGCCCTATACTTTTCGGAACAGCAACAGTGTGTAAGTTTTTATCTGAGCGATAATTTTCACCTATCCAATGTATTTCATTTTTTTTGAAATATGGCCAATTTTTGAGATGTTGTCTGATGAATAAACCGGCATCGTGTATAGGGTTGTTAACAAATGTTTCGTCAATATCCCAATAGATATTTGCCAATTCCTGCTCCAGTAAGTCTTGTATAATGCGTTCTTCGGCTTTATTTAGAGCATTAAAACCAATGAAAATATGTTTCTTATTAGGATTGGATGTCATGTAAGATCCAATGCCATTTACCGCTTCCCTGTATACCAACCCTTGATATCCTTTTTTATTTAGGATCAGTTCTTCCTTTAGCGATGCGTAGTAGATTTTAAGTCGGTTCCAGAATGCTAAATAATTTTTGATATAGGGCGTTTGCTGCTCTGATAAAGACCAATGATTAATTTCCTTAATGGAAGTTAAATAATCAAAAATATGATCAGGATCTATGAGGTACCGGTCTATTTCATTAAAATCCTGAAGTAGTAATTGTCCCCATTTTGAAAACTGGTCGAAGGTTTCTTGTTGCTCATCTGGAGTGAGCTTTGTGTATACTTGGTAAAATTCAAAAAGAAGTTCTGTATTGCTGGCGTAAGTGAGCTCAGAAAGTTTTTCAATAAATTCCTCAATGGATAGAATTTCGGGTGCAAATATTGTCTGCTCAATAGTATGCGAAAGGATATCCTTTAAAAAGGTACCAGCTCTTTTACTTGGTAATACAAAAGTGAGTTGTGAAATATCCCACCCCTTCTCTTGTATATCGTCGATGACTTCTTTTAGAAAACTCCTCATTGTATAAAAATAAAAAACGCCCCGAATATCGGAGCGTTTTTTTGAAATATTTATAGTTTTTTAAAACTTAGTTTGTAAGTTTTACTTCTACACGTCTGTTGTTAGTTCTACCAGCAGCAGTTTTGTTAGAATCAATTGGATTCTCTTCACCAAAACCTTTTGCAGTTAAACGGTCTTTGTCAATTCCGTTAGCAATTAACCAATCTTTTACAGCGTTAGCTCTTCTTTCTGACAACAATTGGTTAGATCTTTCTGATCCTACACTGTCAGTATATCCTTCGATAGCAAAAGTAGCTTCTGGGAATTCTTTGAAGATAGCGTTCATAGCCTCTAAAGTTTGGTGAGATTCTTTCTTGAATGTTGCTTTACCAGTATCAAATAAGATAGTTCTAGCATAGTCATTCAATTGTTTCATTTTCTCAGCACTTGGCTTAACTTCAGGACAACCAAAGTTTGCAACAGTACCAGGAACGTCTGGACATTTGTCATCTTTGTCTAATACACCGTCTCCGTCTGTATCAGGCCAAGGACATCCTTTGTTAGCGGCAGGACCAGCTACGTTTGGACACTCATCAATATGATCTGGAACACCATCACCATCAGCATCTGGACAACCTTTCAAGGCTTTCAAGCCTGGAACAGTTGGACAGTCATCTAAATGATCTGGAACACCGTCACCATCAGTATCAGGACAGCCATTAAATTCAGCTAAACCAGCTTCATTTGGACAGTCATCTTTTGCATCTTCAATACCATCGCCATCAGTGTCAGGACACCCGTTGAATTCTGGTAAACCAGGAACGTCTGGACAAGCATCGTCTTTGTCGTAGATACCATCTCCGTCAGTGTCTTTTCCACCAAATTTAAGTGCTAAACCAACAGTGTGTTGGAAATGTGTAGCTAAATAGTCTTCGAAAGCATGTTTGTAAGCAGATTGAACTGTTATACCAATGTTATCTGAAAACCAAACGTTGAAACCTAGAGTTCCGTTAAGAGTACCCGCTCCAATGTCATCAACCCAAGTGTAACCACCACCTACTCCTAGGTATGGCTCAAAAACTTTTGAGTTTAATAGGTGACCAAAGCTATATTTAACTGTACCATCTAAAGCATAGTAAGATAAATCATCAGCTGGTGCATCACCAATTTTACTGATTTCGTTGATAGTACCAGCTACAGTTAATGAAAAACCGTCTGATAAGTATCTAGAAACAGAAATTGAAGATAATGAAGGCAAGACGTTGTAATGGTCTCCAAAATTGAAGTACTCATCAAAGATTCCTCCCTGTCCGTCTTCACCCGTTGGGTAAAAGTCAACTGCATTTACGCCAACCCCAATTGCCCAAGGGTTATTAGCGTCTTGTGCGTTGGCGTTGCTAAAGCTTAATAGAAGCAACATAGCGAAAAATAATCTGCTAAGATTTTTCATATTCTAATAATTTAATTTTTAAGTGTTAATTAAGAGCAAAAGTAAGATGTTAAACTTTATTAACAAAGACAAATATATAAAAATGTTGAATAATTGCCTTAAAATAGGACTGTTTGGACTAGTTTTAGATAATATCCAACGATTTTCCGACTTTAATGAAAGCAGCAATGGCTTTATCTAAATGTTCTTTTGTGTGGGCCGCCGATAATTGAACCCTAATTCTGGCCTTATCCTTAGGTACAACTGGGAAAAAGAACCCTATTACATAAATGCCTTCTTTAAGGAGCATTTCAGCCATGGTTTGAGATAGTTTGGCATCGTAAAGCATTACTGGAACAATTGCAGAATCACCATTTATTATATCAAAACCTGCGTTTAACATGGCTTCTTTGAAATATTTGGTGTTTTTTGTCAATTGATCTTTTAAAGTCGTGTCGTTAGCAAGCATTTCAAATACTTTAATAGAAGCACCAACAATTGCAGGAGCAAGTGAATTTGAAAATAAATAAGGTCTTGAGCGTTGACGCAGCATCTCAATGATTTCTTTTTTACCTGTAGTATATCCACCCATGGCGCCGCCCATAGCTTTCCCTAAAGTTCCAGTGATAATATCTATTCTTCCCATAACACCTTTTTCTTCTAAGGTACCACGTCCCGTTTCTCCAATAAATCCAGTGGCATGGCATTCGTCAATCATGACCATAGCATCATATTTATCCGCTAAATCACAAATCTTGTCCAATGGTGCTACCAATCCATCCATTGAAAAGACGCCGTCAGTTACAATAATCTTAAAGCGTGCACCATTCTCGTTGGCCGCAATAAGCTGTTTTTCGAGATCTTCCATGTCGTTATTTTGGTAACGGTAACGTGCCGCCTTACATAAACGAACACCATCAATAATGGACGCATGGTTTAAGGAATCAGAAATAATTGCATCTTCTGCATCCAATAATGGTTCAAATACACCACCGTTGGCATCAAATGCAGCGGCGTATAAGATGGTATCCTCTGTGCCGTAAAATTCAGCAATCTTTTGCTCCAATGTTTTATGGATATCTTGAGTGCCGCAAATAAATCGCACTGAAGACATACCAAATCCATGGCTATCCAAAGTGTCTTTGGCAGCTTGCACTACCTCTGGATGCGAGGATAGACCTAAATAATTATTGGCACAAAAATTTAGAACAGTTTGACCAGTATCTAAGGTTATTTCTGCGCCCTGTGGAGAAGTGATAATACGTTCTTCTTTATAAAGCCCAGCTTCCTTAATATTTTCAAGTTCTTTTTGTAAGTGTTGTTGTATTTTGCCGTACATAATAATTTGAATTTATTGCAAAGTTAAAATTCTTTTACTTGAATGTCCTCATTTATGTATACAAGTATTTTTTTCACGACCTTAAAACCCATTTCTTCAAGAATAATTTGATATTCCCTAAGTTGATTTTGATGTGTAGGCCGTTCAGCACCTGTTTTATAATCCATAATAACGGCTTCAAGGTTATTGTTCACTACAATGCGATCAGGCCTTAAAATAAGACCTCCCGAAGTCAAAATATCCCTTTCATTATACACCGCATGTTCGGGCAAGAAAAAAGCCTTTAATTGTTCATGATGTACGATGTGGTTGATAATAGGTTTAAGTTCTGAGCTTTGTTGGGGATTGAGATCTCCTTTGCTTTCAAAGTCATCAAAAACAAGATCAATATCGTTCTCTGATTTAATCCTGGATAAGATCAAATGCACCAAATTTCCTTTTTCAATGGCGGCTTCTTGCTCTGTATCCCATAAATAACCGGCATTGGTTACAATGCGTAGATCGTGACTTTCTTTTGCTACAGAGATGAAGCATTCCTGAACAGTGGATTTTTCAACTTTTTTTGCCGACAGCACCCGCTTTGGTTGCCCAAAAGTGTAGGTCTTTTCGGAGTCATTCCATAATCCGGCCGATTTGAGGTAACTAATGAACAATTCTGAATACAGGGTTATCTTGTCTTTATTTCCTTTATCGACAACGTGTTCTGAGACAATATAGAGCTGTTCCACGGCCCGAGTGAGGACAACGTATAACAAATTTATACTGTCCAATTCCAACTGAGCCTTATAATCGGCATACATGGTTTGTCCTAATTCTCCAAGGTCTTCCAAATCTTTATTGACATTGATAAAAACATTTGAAAAACCATTGAACGCCTCTGGATTCACGGGAAACCATAGTTTAGGTGACATAGTAAAATAAATATCCTGATTGGCATAAGGAAAAATTACGACTGGAAATTCCAAACCTTTAGATTTATGGATGGTCATGATCTGCACAGCGTTGTTACCTTGTGGAGACGTGATGGATAACTTTTCCTTTTTGACGTCCCAATGTGAGGTGAAATTCGAAAAACCGGCATTGTACTTCTGAGAATAGTCTAAAACTTCATCTAAAAAAAACTGAACATAAGCGTTGGAGGTTTTATTTAAATTAAATTGCCTGACCACACTTTCTACAGCTTCATAAAAAGGAAGTTGTAAAAATTGATTAAAATCGAAAAACAGATCATATTGATTCAGTGCTTTGAACATCTCAAAAGCATCTAAATGAACCAGACTTTGAAAAAACTGATGGAAATCTTCCAATTTAAGGTGGTGGTCCGCCAAATAACTCAAGGTCTCAATTTTTAACATTTCATTATATGGTTGTGATGCCAATGCAATGATATTGGTGAGAAATTGTACTTCTGGCGAATTTTTGAGCAGTAAGGATTCTGAAGAGATAATGGGGACGCCTTCCACACTCAAATATTCAGCAAGAGCGATTCCTTCTTTTGATTTTCTTGCAATAATGCAAATATCCCGCAACTCAAAGTTGTTTTCCTGAGCTTTTTGAATGGCTTCCAATACTTTTTGGCCGTAAGCGGCGTCTTTGTCCTCCGTTTCAAATTCCAGAAACGAAAGCTCAATAAACCCTTCACCGTTTAAATGAATATTTTGGTGACTGGCTTCATAGATTTCACGATGTGATGGATCAGAAAAAGCAAAAGTGGAAAGGTGTTTAAAAAAATTATTATTGAAATTTATAATGGTTTCTAAACTTCTATAATTCTTTGGTAAATTATCAATGTGCTGTAGGATATGAAAAGGTTGTGTTCGTTTTGTATATAAATCTATAAACTGCTCTGCTTTCCCACCACGCCATCTATAAATAGCCTGTTTCGCATCGCCCACCAACATGGCGGAGCCTATTTCGCCCTTTAAATTCTCACTCGAGATGGCATTGTCAATTAGAGGAATTAGATTTTCCCATTGTTTCGCTGAGGTATCCTGAAATTCATCAATAAAATAATGTCGATATTTTTCTCCAATGCGTTCATAAATAAATGGTGCTGGCTGCGACTTTATTTCAGTACTGATAAGGGAATTGAATTCTGAAATAAGGACTAAATCTTCGTCAGCCTTTATATCTTGAAGGCTTTTGTAAATCGCATTTAAAACCGATAATGGCGTGATATTTTTAAGAATATTTTTCAGAAACTTAAATTGAATGATATCTTGTTTGCTCTGTTCAAAAAACGAAGCAATCGCTGGTTGGAGCATATCTATGGTTCCCATTTTATCGGCATCAACACGTTTTGGATAAAGTGGGTTTCCTTCCAATAAATCGGTTTGCCATTTTAACTTATTCAGATTGATATCAAAATTGCCCTCAGCTAATTTTAAAAAATGTTTCGGAAGATAGCCACTTGAAAAATCATTAAACATTAAATGGTTTTGCTCAATAAGATCTAGAGTGGCCTGTCCTTTTTGAATAATGTCAGTTTCTAAGAGGGTAATTTGATGGAGAAGCTGTGTTTTAAGCCCTTTAAAATCCTCAATAGATTTTTCCTTTAGAGCTTCAAAATACGGAATATCATTTTCATTAATGAGCAGTTGTGCAATTTGATTAAAGTCAAAAGCAACATCCCAGCTTTTATCATCATCGGCCTTTTCGATGGCAAAATCCACGAGTATTTTGGTGAGTTCTTTTTCTGTCCCCGCTTTATCGATCAATTGATCCACTGCTTTTGCAAGAATTGTTTTGGTGTCCAATTCTACCTCAAAATTGAGAGGTAGTTTTAAATCGTGGGCAAATGTTCTGATCAATCGGTGGTTGAACTTATCAATTGTAGAAATATCAAATGCTGCATAATTATGAGCGATGGTGTTTAGGATTGTTTTTGATTTTTCATGAAGTGTTCTGGAATCAATATTAAGTTCATCAGAAAGAATCCCGAACATTGGAATGGGATTTAGTAAAATACTAGGGTCTGAAAATGCAACCAGCATTTCTACAACACGTTCTTTCATTTCAGCAACCGCTTTATTGGTAAACGTTAAAGCCAAAATGTTTTTAAATGCATTTGGGTGGCTGGCGGTGAACAGTATTTTTAAGTACACTTTGACCAACGTGAAGGTTTTCCCACTGCCAGCTGAGGCATTATAAATTAGGAACGGATGTTTGATTTCCATTATTTAGATTTTTTATACAAGATAAAAACTATCCCTGATTTATATGTGGAAATTTGAAGTTTTCAACAATACCGTGCTTTTCATGCTAACATCCGTACCAACGTTAAACTTTTCTTAACTCTTTAATACGAAGCGTTTAATATTTTTTAATGCACAGTTTTATGTGTAAATTTGGGTTGAATAAATATTAACACTTTAAAATATATACATTATGGCTTTCGAATTACCAAAATTAAAATATGCTTATGATGCTTTAGAGCCTCATATCGATGCGAAAACAATGGAAATCCATTACTCAAAACATCATCAGGGTTATACCAATAATTTAAATGCTGCCATTGAAGGTACTGATTTGGCAGGTAAAACTATTGAAAATATCTTGATTAATCTAGATATGGAGAATAAGGCTGTTAGAAATAATGGTGGCGGTTTTTACAACCACTCCCTGTTTTGGGAAATTATGAATCCAGAAGGAAAAGGAAGTTTGTCAGGAGACTTGAAAAATGCTATAGAAGCAGCGTTTGATTCCTTTGATGCTTTTAAAGATGAGTTCAGTAAAGCTGCTGCAACTCAGTTTGGTTCAGGATGGGCTTGGTTATGTGTACATAAAGGCGGGAAAGTGGAAATCTGCTCAACACCAAACCAGGATAATCCATTGATGCCAGGAGTGGGTTGCGGAGGTACCCCAATTTTAGGATTGGATGTTTGGGAGCATGCCTATTACTTGAAATACCAAAATAAAAGACCTGATTATATCAATGCATTTTTTAATGTGATCAATTGGAATGAGGTTGAAAGACGTTATGCAGAAGCGAAATAACATTTCGATTGTCTACAAGGTTTTCAAAACCTTGTAGATTTTAAATAAAATAATGAAAGCAGACTTGAAAAAGTTTGCTTTTTTTTTATGTGAAAGTGAAGTGCTTTGGAAAATCTTATGTTGGAATTATATTTATAGACACCTGCCTACGCAGGTGTGAAATGAAAAAAGGTGGACGAGTGTCCACCTTTTTTGCCCCAAATCTACCATAAACTTAACCTACTTATGTTATGGTGAAGCAAATATAAGTGGTCTAAAATGTAATAGTTCAATTTATTAGATAAACTGCGAATAAATTAGGCTGAATGATGTTTTTAGTCGAAAAAAATCTAGAATGAGTATATTGTAAGTCATTGTTTTAGTGTCAGATACTATCAACTTAAAAATCAATAGGATATGCTACAAAAAAAAGGGCATAAAAAAAGGTAAACAGAAGTTTACCTTTTTTTGCCCCAAATCTACCATGAACTTAACCTACTTATGTTATGGTGACACTAAAGTATATTGAATTTCAATAACTTGATGTATAATTTAGATGAATTACATAATTATCCGATAAAGAGTCGTTTTGTTAATTAATTAAGGCTATTCTCATTCTCCTAAATCTAATAGGCACGTTTGTTATTTCCTTCATAAAAATTGATAAAAGCTCTATTGACAACACGATTTCCTCCAGCTGTAGGATAATTTCCTGTAAAATACCAATCACCTAAGTTTTTAGGACAAGCAATATGGAGGTTTTCGATAGTTTGAAAAATGGTCTTTACTTCTGATTTCACACTTGAATCACAAATAAGCTCTGCAATTTTATCGGAAATTTGTTCTGCACTAAATTGGTTGTAAAGTTCCTTTACAAAATTCCTAACATCTTTATCTTCCAGTTCAACTTGTTCTAAGCACTTATTGTAGACCTCTTCTACAAGATGGTATTTGTTATTTTCTTTGAGAAGCTCAAGCATGGCCCTAAAAGCAATTAAGTCTTCAAGTTTCGCCATATCGATACCATAGCAATCCGGATAACGAATTTGAGGTGCCGAGGATACCACAACAATTTTTTTAGGATGGAGCCTGTCCATCATTTTAATGATGCTCTTCTTTAAGGTCGTGCCACGCACAATACTATCATCAATGATTACCAGGTTGTCCGTAGGTTTTATCACGCCATAAGTCACATCATAGACGTGCGCCACCAAATCGTCTCTGGTGCTATCTTCAGTGATAAAAGTTCTGAGCTTAACGTCTTTAATGGCTATCTTTTCTATTCGAGGACGTTCGGATAAGATCTGTGTCACTTTTTCTGCTGATAGGCCACCATTGCCCTCAAGGATTGCTTCTGTCTTCTTTTTATTGAGATGATCTTCTACAGTTTCAATCATTCCAAAGAATGACGTTTCAGCTGTATTGGGAATATAGGAAAAGACAGTATTTTTAGTGTCAAAATTAATTGCTTCCAAGACTTTTGGCATGAGAAGCTTGCCCAGTTTTTTTCGTTCTTGATAAATTTCGGCATCACTACCTCGCGAGAAATAAATGCGCTCAAATGAACAAGCCTTGCGCTCCAATGGTGCCAAGATTTTTCTAATGGTCGTTTCTCCAGATTTTTTTGTGATGATGGCATGACCCGGGGTTAATTCCTTCACATCGTCAAAATTAACATTGAATACGGTTTGAATTACTGGGCGTTCAGACGCTACAACTACAATTTCATCATCTTGATAATAGTATGCAGGACGTATTCCTGCAGGATCACGGAGTACAAAAGAATCGCCATGTCCTAAAAGGCCAGCTATTGCATAGCCTCCATCCCAGTCTTTTGCCGAGCGTTTCAATATTTTGGCAACGTTAAGTCGGTCGGCAATCAATGGCGAACATTCATTCTTGTTGTAACCTTCATATTTAAGTTGCTTGTATTTTTTAGCCACGGCATCATCTAAAAAATGACCTATTTTCTCCATGATGGTAACGGTATCCGCCTTTTCTTTTGGATGTTGTCCTATTTTAACCAAACCTTCAAACAACTCATTAACATTGGTCATGTTAAAGTTTCCAGCAACAATCAGGTTTCTGTGCATCCAATTGTTCTGCCTTAAGAAGGGGTGCACGTTCTCCACACTGTTCTTTCCGAAAGTTCCATAACGTACGTGTCCTAAAAGCACTTCACCTATATAAGGAATGTTCTTTTTTTGTAAGGCAACGTCATCTGTGTATTCTGGATGTTCTGCAAACTCTCGGTTGACACGCTCATTGATTTGCGCAAAAATGTCCTGAATGGGTTGTTGTGCAATGGAGCGCACCCGACTGATATAGCGTTCTCCTGGTGCGGTATCGAGTTTGATGCTAGCAAAACCTGCGCCATCTTGACCGCGATTGTGTTGTTTTTCCATCATTAGATACATTTTATTGACGCCATAAAATGCACTCCCGTATTTTTCTTTATAAAATTCTAAGGGTTTTAAAAGTCTGATCAGTGCAATTCCGCACTCATGTTTTATCGCATCACTCATTGGTCTTTTTCAATTTTAGATTTGCTATCGTTATTGGGGTTTAGTCTGAATAGATTGAAAGTTATTACAAACTAAGGGTATTAAAAAACGCGCTCCATTAAGAGCGCGTTAGTTAATGTCAATTCAATTTTAAATGTCTCCGATTGATGTTGATTAGGGGTCATAAGAAATTGTTTTATTTTTTTAGTTCTAATGATACGTTTTTTCAAAATTATTGATGATTCTCTAAGACGATTTCAAACTGGGTAAGCTGTTTAAACTGACTCAACCGCTGATAAACTTCCTTGTCTTCGAGATGTTTCATCCGTTCTGTACCAAATTTTTCAACACAAAAGGAAGCTAAGGTAGAACCATAAATGACAGCATTTTTCATATTCTCAAAAGAATAGTCTTCTGTTTTTGCCAAATACCCTGCAAATCCACCAGCAAAAGTATCGCCAGCGCCAGTTGGATCAAATACTTCTCTCAATGGTAAGGCAGGTGCAAAAAAGACGTTTTCGCCATGGAACAACAAAGCGCCATGCTCTCCTTTTTTGATGACCACATACTTTGGACCCATCTCATGGATTTTTTGGGCAGCCACTACAAGCGAGTATTCCCCAGTCAATTGACGTGCTTCTTCGTCATTAATGGTAATGACGTCTACTTTTTTGATCACTGCTTTTAATTCTTCAAGAGCACAATCCATCCAAAAATTCATGGTGTCTAAAATCACCATTTTAGGTTTTTTGTTCATTTGCTCTAAAACACCCATTTGAACTAACGGATGTAAATTGCCAAGCATGACCACGTCTGCATTCTTATAGTTTTCAGGAACTACCGGATTGAAATCGGCAAGCACGTTAAGTTCAGTTGCCAAAGTGTCACGGGTGTTCATATCATTATGATATTTTCCACTCCAGAAGAAGGTTTTGCCTTCATTTATAATTTCAACACCCGTGATGTCAAGATTCTTATTAGCTAACAAGTCTAAATATTCTTGAGGAAAATCACCGCCAACAACCGAAACAATTGCGGCATCTACATTAAATTGGGATGCTGCCAAGCCTATAAAGGTTGCGGCGCCGCCCAAGATTTTATCTGTTTTTCCAAAAGGTGTTTCAATAGCGTCAAAAGCGACGGTACCTACTATTACTAATTTACTCATACTGAGGTTTCAAAATTTGCTGCAAAGATAATGCTTTTTAGTCACGAATTCAGTACTAATTTCGAGGAATTATTCAGGTTTGTCAAGAATGGAAATGACGTAAAAAGGCCTTGGGGTAATTCAAAAATGATTATTTATCTAAATAATGATCCGTGTTTTCAAGTGGTGTTGCCGGCATTCCTTTATTGCTAATGTTATAAATGGTTGCTAGAGGATAACCCAAAAGCATTGAGGAACCTGTTCTAATGATAAATTGGGTTAAATGATTTTGCAAGTGGTTATGGAGTAAATAGATAAAAGATAATTGTTTTGACGGACAAAAGGCTGCTTCTGGCTCATCCAAATAAATTCCGGGTTACTTTATCATTGGGTTCATGGTATGAAGGTATGCTTCCCCACTGGAAAGGGCATTTAATTCTTGGCCATAGTTTTTTCTTATATACCGGATCTGTTCCGCGTCTTTTTCGTTTGACTGATAAGTGAGCAGGAACATTTACTTTCTAAATCAGAAAATGTATTTTGGATATGGACATCTGTTTTATTCCCACTGTTGAGGTAATTGCCAAGATCTTCAGCCCTAAAGAAAAGCCAGGTAGGATGTTCAATAGCCTAAGTAAGTTCTCAAAAAAGGCACTAGGCGTTTTTCAGGATCAAAATTGGGTTTGTTATAATCAGCGGCATTCATATGAGGGAGCTGAATCTACTTGCAATATTTCCAATAAGACGCTCTTACTTCCGCCCAAAATCCGCAGGAATCTCTCCCCAAGCTTTGGTTTCCCATTTGACTATGGTCGTCGTGTAAGTATTCGTTTTAAGCCAGTTAACGGCTCGATCTACCAATTCAAATAGCTCCCTGTTTTTTGCATTGCGCGGTAATTTTGTATTACAAGTTTTTTTCTTGACCCAACTCATCGCAATTTTTGAATCAGTATACATGATCCGTTCGCTTTCGTGTTTTTTAAGGAAAGCCAAACCATGAACAAGGGCTAAGAATTCTCCAATATTATTGGTTCCTTCAGGAAATGGGCCTTGAATGAAGAGTTGTTTTTTCGTTTTGGTATCCACGCCTCTATATTCCATAATACCCGGATTACCACTTGAGGCTGCATCTACTGAAATGGAGTTGTAGTTGGGCTGTCCTATTTTTTTGAGTTGTGCCTCGGTCAAATCACTTTTAAAACTTTTGGATTTGCCTATATAGTCTCTGTAGTTTCCATCGAGAGCTTTTTTTGCAGCATCAAAGGTTTCAAAAGATTTGTATTGTGCCCCTGGGTAATCTGTGATCTGGGCCTTGCAATCGTTCCATTTTTCAAAAATACCGGTTTTGTGACCTTTCCAAACGACGTAATATTTCTTCTTTTTGCTCATGTTTACTTCCCGCGACGGCGGTAATCCCACTAAATTTATTAATAATTTCTTGCACGCGAGTTATACAGATTTTCACTAATTCGGACGAAACAGCCTACTCATTTGAGGATCTATCCTTCCCTTCGGCCATTGGAATTACTCTCTTGAGTTCTCAATAATTCCTCAACCACCTTCGGGAAATGCGCCATTTCTAATTCGTGTATTTTATCCGCAACCGTTTCCGCGGTATCTGATGGGCTCAGGTCGCATTTCGCCTGAAAAATGATTGCGCCTTCATCATAATGCTCATTAACATAATGAATGGTAATACCTGTTTGAGCTTCTTTATTCGCCACAACTGCATCATGGACAAAACTACCATACATTCCCTTTCCACCGTATTTGGGAAGTAGGGCAGGATGGATGTTGATGACTTTATTAGGGAATTCATGCAGAATAAAATCTGGAAACTTCCATAAAAAACCAGCCAAAATTATCAAATCGGGCTGCGATGATTTTAAGATATTGAGCACGTCATTACTCTGGGAAAATGCAATTCTGTTGAAAGACAGCGCACTTACCTTGAGGTTTTTACAGCGGTCTAAAACTTTGGCATGAGGATTGTTAGTCAACACCAGAATGACAGAACCAATATCTCTGTTGTGAAAATACTTGATTAAATTTTCAGCATTAGTACCACTTCCGGACGCAAAAATTACGATACGTTTCATCGGCTAATTTCTCTTTTTAAATTATTGTCAGACCTGACTGTCAAAATGCAGGTGCAATTTACTATCAAATTAAAAAATGTTCAGCAAAATTCCATAATCTCATTTCATTTACAGATATTAGCTTCCAAATTCAAAAACAAAAAAAAGAATAATTATTAACAATTAGGAGGTAAAATAGAAATACTTAGATGTATTTTTGCAAATCACAAACACAATTCTAACACATTGTAGAAATAATAATGGGTTTTAGAATAAAGTTTTTTATTTTTGCCAATTAATAAAACTTAAAATTAAATATTATGTCAGACATTGCATCAAGAGTAAAAGCGATTATAGTAGACAAATTAGGTGTAGACGAGAACGAAGTTGTCACTGAAGCAAGCTTCACAAATGATTTAGGAGCAGATTCTTTGGATACTGTGGAATTGATCATGGAATTTGAAAAGGAATTTGATATCCAAATTCCAGATGACCAAGCAGAAAATATTGCTACAGTTGGTCAAGCTATCTCTTATATAGAAGCAGCAAAATAAGTAACAGACTTTATGGAATTGAGGCGAGTTGTAGTTACAGGGTTAGGTGCTCTTACACCAATCGGGAATACCAAAGATGAATATTGGGACGCTCTGGTTAGTGGTAAAAGTGGTGCTGCGCCAATAACATATTTTGATACTGAAAAGTTCAAAACTAAATTCGCGTGCGAATTAAAAAACTTTGATGCTACCCAATTCATTGACAGGAAGCTGGTCAACCGAATGGACAGATTTACGCAGTATGCCATGGTGGCTTCAGATGAAGCCATTGCAGATGCTAAATTGGATCTAAATGTTGTGGACAAACTTCGCGTTGGTGTTATTTGGGGAGCTGGTATTGGAGGTTTAGAGACTTTTCAAAATGAGGTGCTTAATTTTGCCGCAGGAGATGGAACCCCGCGTTTCAATCCGTTCTTTATTCCAAAAATGATTGCAGATATAGCTCCAGGGAACATTTCCATTAAGCATGGATTTATGGGCCCTAACTATACCACGGTTTCGGCTTGTGCATCTGCTGCCAATGCAATGATTGACGCCCTAAACTATATTCGTTTGGGCTATTGCGATGTAATTGTTACGGGCGGTAGTGAAGCAGCTGTTACCATTGCAGGAATGGGTGGCTTTAATGCCATGCATGCCTTATCAACCAGGAATGATAGTCCAGAAACGGCTTCGAGACCTTTTGACGCTACCAGAGATGGTTTTGTTTTGGGTGAAGGTGCCGGTGCGATCATTTTGGAAGAATATGAGCATGCAAAAGAAAGAGGAGCCAAGATATATGCTGAGGTAGTTGGAGGCGGATTGTCGTCTGATGCCTATCATATGACTGCCCCACATCCTGAGGGAATAGGAGTTATTGCCGTAATGAGAAATTGTTTGGAAAATGCTGGATTGAAGCCCGAAGATGTTGATCATATCAATACACACGGTACGTCCACACCTTTAGGTGATGTTGCTGAACTTAAAGCCATTACGGAGGTTTTTGGTGAACATGCCAAGAATATCAATATCAATTCAACAAAGTCAATGACAGGCCATTTGTTAGGTGCCGCAGGGGCTATTGAAGCCATTGCTTCAATTTTGGCCATGGAACACGGCATTGTGCCTCCAACGATCAACCATTCGGTTGTTGATGAAAATATTGATCCGCAATTAAACTTAACACTTAACAAAGCTCAGAAGAGAGAAGTTAACGTGGCCATGAGTAATACTTTTGGATTTGGCGGTCATAACGCTTGTGTATTATTCAAAAAATTAGATTAAATCCCGAATGAATTACATTCGTAACATATTAAATTCCCGTTCTAAAAATGACGGGAATTTTTTTTTAGAACTTCAGAAAATCTTAGGTTATAAGCCTAAAAACAAGAGTCTTTACATTAAGGCGTTTACCCACCGTTCCATGAATATCAAGGATGAAAAGGGAATGGCGCTCAACTATGAAAGGCTCGAATTTGTTGGAGATGCCATGCTAGGACTTGTTATTGCCGCTTATCTTTATGCCGAAGTGCCGGAAGGAGATGAGGGATACTTGACAAAAATGCGCTCTAAAGTAGTCAGTAGGGAGCACCTAAATGAATTGGGCAAGGAACTTAAGCTCATCGACTTTGTCGAATCTAAAATCCCTAAAAATAATTTTGGAAGTAACATTCACGGTAATTTGTTTGAAGCCCTTGTTGGCGCTGTTTTTCTTGACAAAGGTTACAAACAATGCGAGAAGTTCATCAATAAAAAAGTCATCAACAAGCATATTGATATTGAGACGCTAGAAGGAAAGGTCATTAGTTATAAAAGTTTGGTGATTGAATGGTGCCAAAAAGAAAAGAAGACTTTTGACTATAATGTCTATGAAGATACGGGCAATGATAATCTCAAGCATTTTTCCGTGAAGCTCTCCATAGATGGAAAAGTAGTTTCCAAAGCACGAGCAACTTCAAAAAAGAAGGCCGAAGAAAAAGCTTCCAAACGTGCTTTTTTTGCTTTTCAAAATAAGATAAATCGATCTTTTAAAGAATAGCTCTCCGCGTTCCATAAAAGTTACTAACTATAACGATTTCGCTTGATGCGCCTGTTAAGAATATACCAAACTTGATATTACAGTGGAGATAAAGTGCTATCTTTACGGCTCATGTTATTATCACTATGGCGTTACACAAACTACTTGTAGATGATTTTTATGACGCATCCTACTCACTTTTAGCCGTACATTGTAGATTGGAAGATTACAGATTGGCGTATCTTCTCAATAAATATTTGAACCTGAACCTGAAACGTCAACCTCAAGATTTAGACTACAAATATTTTGCTGCTAACTATCCTATTTACGAATGGTTTGATGAAGAACTTTTTACAACTTGGCACATGGTGTCAAACGTTTGTAAAAAAGAGGAGGACATCTTGCAAAGTTCTGGTTCCTTGTTTTCAACCAGTGAAAAAGTATTGAAAACATATCATTTGCTGCCTGAACTTAAAAATGTGGATTTTTTGATCAAAATCACCAATGACGACCGCTATCTGGACGAGAAGCTGATGTTAGACAAAATCCAGGCCATCCCTCAAGTAATAACAACCTACACGATTGATGTAGACCAATTAAGGTCTAGAGATAATTTAATTTTTTGATTAATGCAAAAACGAAAAAAAACAAAAATAGTAGCCACGTTAGGACCAGCTACCAGTACTAAAGCCGTATTAAAAGGAATGCTTGATGAAGGTGTGGACGTCTTTAGAATTAACTTTTCCCATGCTGATTATGCAGATGTTGAAGAACGCATCAAAATGATTCGTGAACTCAATGAGGAATTTGGATATAATGCTGCCATTTTGGGCGATTTACAAGGGCCAAAATTGCGCGTTGGCGTAATGAAAGGCGAAGTTGTGGTTAATGAAGGTGATGAAATAATTTTTGCAACGGGCAAGAAATTTGAAGGCACAAAAGAGCGTGTCTATATGACCTACGATAAATTTCCACAAGATGCAAAACCAGGCGAACGCATATTGCTGGACGATGGGAAATTGATTTTTGAAGTGGTCTCTACAGATAAAAAATCTGAAGTTAAGGCTCGTGTCATTCAGGGCGGTCCTTTGAAATCGAAGAAGGGTGTAAACCTACCAAACACGAATATTTCACAACCTGCCTTGACAGAAAAAGATATTGAAGATGCCATTTTTGCAATCAAAATGAAAGTGGATTGGATGGCTCTTTCCTTTGTGCGCCATGCGGAGGACTTAATGGAACTTGAAGAATTGATCAAGAAGCATAGTGATCATAAAATTCCGATTATTGCCAAAATTGAGAAACCGGAAGCTGTAGAAAATATTGATAAAATTGTTGCCTATTGTGATGGATTGATGGTAGCACGTGGTGACTTGGGTGTGGAAATTCCTGCAGAGGAAGTTCCATTAATTCAAAAACAACTGGTTTTAAGAGCCAAACGCGCACGTATTCCAGTAATCATTGCCACGCAAATGATGGAAACGATGATTTCAAGTTTGACGCCAACGCGTGCAGAGGTGAATGACGTTGCCAACTCAGTAATGGATGGGGCTGATGCTGTGATGCTTTCAGGTGAAACTTCTGTAGGACAATATCCTGTGCAAGTGATCAGACAAATGAGCAATATTATTAAAAGTGTGGAGGATTCACCTTTGATTAAGGTACCACAGTCGCCACCACATATTCGTACCAAGCGTTATATAACAAAATCCATTTGTTTTCACGCCGCAAATATGGCCAATGAAATCAACGCAAGAGCAATTTCAACATTGACGAATAGTGGTTATACTGCTTTTCAAATTTCAGCGTGGAGACCAAGTTCACATATTTTAGTATTTACATCTAATAGACGTATTTTAACACAACTCAGTTTATTATGGGGAGTTAAAGCGTTTTTCTATGACAAGTTTGTAAGCACTGATGAAACTATTGAAGATGTGAATGCCATAGCGTGTAAAGAAGGCTATCTAGAGACAGGTGATATGCTGGTAAGTTTGGCGGCAATGCCTATACAAGAAAAAGGGATGGTCAACACTTTAAGAGTTACTGAAATTACGAATTGTAATTTTTAAGTTAAGAAGCTATATAAGATTTAGCTTTTACACATACCAACCTCAAAGGCTTTCAATCAAAGTCTTTGAGGTTTTTTTATTGATAAATGTATGATGTTTAAAAAAGAGTTAAATTTATAGACCGTCAAATTTGAAAAATTATAAACGCAACCAATTCGTTGAAGATACATCTGTTGATATAGCATCGACTTTATAGTTTACAAAAAACAATATAACGCTAATGAAAAAGGCCTTCCTTCTTTTACTTCTATGTATAAGTTTTAGTTGTGCCGATAACGATATGGGCACCCATGGCACTGTTAATTTAAAGCGTGATGGGTGTTTTGACAAATTTGAAAGTGACGCCCGCATCTGTTTGGACTCGATTGTTAATGATTCAAGATGCCCAACAGGTGTTGTTTGCGTTTGGGAAGGTGATGCTGTGGCCGCTTTCACATTTACAAAAAACAATACTGTCAGGAGTTTTAAATTGCACACTAATAGCAAATTTCAAAACGATACCATCCTTGAAGGGTTTACCATCCAATTAGTTCAAATTATACCATATCCAATTTCAGATCAAACTATTGACCCCGATGATTATCGGGCAGAAATTAATGTTGTCGAAAATTAAAGTTAACCACGGATCTAACTAAAAACCAAACTTCAATTGTACGTTGACGGTTTGTTTTAAATTAGTCACTTGAGTAGCCTTGTCTTCAGTATTTAGGTTGGACATGGAAATCCCAAGTAACCTTACGGAATTACTCATCTTTTCTTGATACAATAAATCTTTGGCAGTATCAAGAATAACCTCTTTATTACTTACAAAATAGGGTAAGGTTTTGCTTCGGGTCTGTAGGGTGAAATCGCTGTATTTTATTTTTAAAGTGACGGTTTTTCCTGCCACTTTACTTTGTTCCAAACGCTTTGCGACTTCTTTGGCAATTTTTTCCAATTTTTCCAGCATGAAAATCTCACTTGATAAATTTTCATTAAATGTACGCTCAGCAGCTAAAGATTTTCGGATGCGGTTGGGTTTGACCTCACTGTTGTGAATGCCTCTAACCAGGTAGTAATAATAACTACCTGATTTGCCAAAATGCTGTTCAAGATAGTCTAGGGATCTTAATTTTAAATCTTCACCCGTAAAAATCCCCAATTGATACATTTTATCGGCCGTTACTTTTCCCACGCCGTGAAATTTCCTGATATCCAAAGCTTTTAAAAAGTCTAAAACATCTTCAGGATTGACTGTTTTTTGTCCGTTAGGCTTGTTGTAATCGCTGGCAATCTTAGCTACAAATTTATTAATGGAGATTCCTGCCGAAGCGGTAAGTCCAACTTCTTTAAAAATACGTTGTCTAATTTCTTGGGCAATCAAAGAGGCACTTGGATTGCCTTTTTTATTCTCGGTCACATCCAAATAGGCCTCATCCAAAGAAAGAGGTTCCACCAAATCTGTATAATCATAAAATATGGTTCTTACTTTCTTTGAAATTTCCTTATAGCGATCAAATCGTGGGGGAACAAAAATCAAGTCAGGACAGTTACGTTTAGCTTGCATCCCACTCATCGCACTTCGAACACCAAATTTTCTCGCTTCATAACTTGCAGCTGCCACAACGCCTCGTTTCTCACTACCTCCAACCGCCAATGCTTTACCTTTCAATTCAGGATGATCCATTTGTTCAACAGATGCGTAAAAAGCGTCCATATCCACATGAATGATCTTTCTTATTGGTAAATTGTTTGGCATAGTGTAAATTTATAACATCTAAACGGAACAGAAATTATAAAAGATGGCAAAAACGGCTATTGTTTTGGGAGCAACTGGGTTTACAGGGAGCATTTTGTTGAAAATGCTCTTGGAAGACGAGCGCTATGGTCATGTGACTGTTTTTGGAAGGAATTCTTGTAACATTAAACATCCAAAATTAGAAGAATATATCATTGACTTATTCGAATTGTCGCATTATCAAAATAAATTTAAAGCTGATGAAGTGTATTGTTGTGTGGGAACTACCAAAGCGAAAACCTCAAATAAAGATATCTACGTTAAAATTGATTATGGAATACCTGTGGCAGCGGCAAAACTTTGCAAAGAGAATGAAATTGACACTTTTTTAGTCATTTCAGCTTTGGGAGCCAAAAAGAAGAGTAAGGTTTTTTACAATAGAACAAAAGGAAAAATGGAAGCCGCAGTATTGGAGCAAAAAATTCCATACACTTATATTTTACAACCGTCCTTGATTAGCGGTAAACGCGAAGAATTTCGCTTTGGCGAATACGTGTTTAATGCCCTGATGAATCTCATAAAACCGATATTTCGTTTTGGAGGTCTTAAACGTTATCAGCCCATTGCCCCAGAGACCATCGCAAAATGTATGGTGTGGCTAGCAAATAATAAGTATAATTCAGTACGAATAGAATCAGAAAAAATACAGGAATTAGGTGAGTGAATTAATTGAAATAGAACGTAAGTTTTTAGTTGTTTCAGACGCGTTTAAGTCTGAAGCATTTAAGCGAACTCGGATTGTTCAAGCTTTTTTGAATTCAGATAAACGTCGAATTGTCCGCATCAGAATCAGTGGCGATGAAGGTTTTTTGACTATTAAAGGCGAACCATCAGAAGATGGGGTGTCTCGTTTTGAATGGGAAAAGCAAATATCCGTATCAGATGCCCTGGCTCTGTTGAAGCTGTGTGAAGAAGGCATTATTGATAAGATTAGGTATGAAGTTAAATCTGGGCAACATGTTTTTGAAGTGGATGAGTTTTTTGGCACTAATGAAGGATTGATTGTTGCAGAGATTGAACTTAGCCATGCTTCTGAAGTTTTTTTAAAACCAGAATGGCTCGGTAAGGAGGTTACCGGACAGTCAAAATACTTTAACTCTCAATTATTAAAGAACCCTTATAAAAATTGGTCTTAGTAAGTTTATAAACCAGAGAATTATGAAAAATATAGTTTGGATAGTTGGAGCATTGCTCTTTTTGACCTCTTGTAGTGAGAAATACCGAAAGATAGACAAAGATGATGTGACGGTAGGTTCAGAACGTTTGGATACAATCCTTCCTGAGCCGAAGACCCAAACAGAAATTAGAGAAGATTTGCTTAAAAAAGGTTATCAAATTTTTGATGTAATTGATGAGAAAACGAAGGATACGATTATCATGCAGCAATATTTTATCGCTTTTTTAAAGAATGGTCCCAACAAAATCCAAAACGAAGAAGAGTCCAAACGTCTATTAAAGGCCCATTTGGCGCACTTAAAGAACATGTATGATTTAGGTTATGCTGATATTTCTGGACCTTTTGGGGATATTGGTGACCTATCTGGAATTACCATTTATAATGTACCAACTTTAAAAATGGCTGACAGTCTCGCTAATGCTGATCCGATGGTTAAACAAGGCAGTTTGGTGATTGAAATTCACCCGTGGTGGGCTCCAAAAGGTTACTCCCTGAGGTAAATAATAAAAAAACCACTGTTTGCGCAACAGTGGTTTTCCAAAAGATGTATATGTTAGAAGTTTAAGCTTTCTCCTTTTTAGCGCAACATGCCTTTTTACAGTCGTCTTTACATGCTTTATTATCAATAGAATTGTGTTCATCTTTCAGGTTCTTATCGGCACAACATGCCATTTTACAATCTGCGCCACAGTTATGGTCCGTAGAAAATGCGTCAACATTTTTCATGTCCTTCACGCTATAGGCATCTGAAACCGATACAACGGCTTCCTCCAGAGTGCTAGGGCTTACTTTAGCATTATCATATTCAACCATTGCCAACCTTGTGTCAAAATCAACTGTAGCCGATTTTACGCCATCCATTTTAGCGATTTTCTTTTCAATCATTTTTGCACAACCCATGGCGCAGGTCATTCCCTCTATTCCAAACTCTGCTTTCGCATAGATAGCATTAGGATCCAATTGCTTTTCAGAGACCATTTCTGGTTGCTCCATGTCAATTGTTTTAATTTCAGGCTGAGCCTCTTTACAGCCTACTGAGAATAGTGCCAATGCAGTAAGCAATACAAGTGTTTTGAATGGTTTCATAGGATATAATAATTTAGAACTCGATGTGAGTTAAAGCGTTTAGAAAAGTAATAAGAAACAAACTTAAGAAAAGTTCAGCTTTTTTACATTAAAAATCAACAATTTATAATACAGGATGTTAAGTCGAGAAACATTGGCATCAGAAATTTGTTTCCATAAACAGACAGAACAATTAAATAGTTTGGTCGGGCGGTTGTATAAAGCAAAAAAAAAGTCTGAAGTTTAAAACCTCAGACTTTTTTATTTATAACGCTAGGTTAATTGAAATCAGCTTCAGTAACCCCTTCATTTACTCTGTGGTTGGTCACGTTCATTTTGATGACTTGTGGTCCTGTAGTAACAGACATGCTGTAAGGATACATCATTTCTTTCACTGGCGAATAATTGCCATAATCTTCAACAGTTGTAAACGTTTGTCCTTGTGCTTCCGTTGTTTTTTCAACTCTCACTAAATAGCCTGACTCGACTTCGTAATAACGAAACGAATCTTTGCCATTTAAAGTAACTTTCACTTTATACGCATCTTTTCCATCAATACTGATCATGCTTTCTAAAGATAACGCACTTGGCTCATAATACAATTCAGGATAAATTGAAATTTCAGCTTTTTGGTCTGCAATCTGATCTTCTGTAAGTTCTAGTTTTGCACCTTGTTGTTCCATATATCCAGTGGTGCCGTTGAATTTTCGTTTCATGATCACCCCCATTCCTTCAATGGACATTTCCATAGAAGTTTTGTTTGGCACCATGGCTTTCATTTCGCCAACAGGAGAAAAAGGCATGCCTTCAATGGTAATATTTGCATCAGTCCATACTGTTTTTACTGATTTTGCTTTGTCTTTACCGCCAACCGCTTTTAAATAATTGTCAATCACGGTTTGAGTTGTTACTCCGTCTGGGATTGGTTTTGAGAATTTAGGCTTATCCACAGGATTTGCAAAAGTGTCAAAATACAATATTGGAATTCCAGTTTTCTCTAGGTTTTCCAAAACATCGGCACCTTTTCCGACCACGATAATACGTGCATTTTCTGGTTTGAAATATTTATTGGCTACACGCTTAACATCTTCAGCAGTAACCGCATTGATTTTCTGCAAAAAAGTTTCGTAAAAATCCTTTGGCAAGTTGTTCAGCTTAATATTTAAAGCATAACGGGCGACAGTTTGCGGACTTTCCAAAGCCAATACAAAGTCGCCTACATATTTTGCTTTTGCATTTTTTAGGGCAACTGGATCTACAGGCTCTTCCTTAATGCGCTTAATTTCTTTTAATGTTTGCACTACCGCGCTATCTGTAACGGCATTTCTTACTGCAGTACTCGTTCTAAAACGGCCAATATATTTATCGGCATTTACGTTAGATCCTGCCCCATAGGTATAAGCATGCTTTTCACGTAAGTTCATGTTAAGGTAACTATCAAAGCCACCTCCTAAGATTTTATTGGCAATCAATACGGCATGGTAATCTGGATCATTCATTTTCAAATTGACGTTGTTGGTCAATACAATGTTAGACTGCACTGCGTTTGGCATATCCACAAAATTGATTTGTGTGTATTGTGCATTGGGCATTGCTTCTGGAACATTTGTTTGAATGTCCACAGATTTAGTCCAGTTTCCAAATCGTTTTTCGATTTGAGATTTAATGGTCTTGAAATTCACATCTCCAACCACAACTAAATAGGCGTTATTAGGATTGAAGCTTTCTTCGTAAAAAGCTTTTATATCTCCAAAGGTGATGTTATTGACAGTTTCTGTAGTTACAAATTCTCCATATGGATGTTTTACACCATAAGACAAAGCACTTCCTACACGTGAAGCAACAGCATCAACACTTTTTTCTTGTGTCTTTAAGCCTTCAATTAGTCGTTCTTTTTCTTTTTGGAACTCCTCCTCAACTAATAAAGGGTGAATGACAGCGTCAGCCATTAATTCCAAGATTCTATCAGAATATTGAATTAAAGCACTGGCAAACGCTCCCGAAGAACTAAAGTTTAAACGCGCGCCCAAGAAATCAATTTCTTCATTGAATGCTTCTTTAGAGATAGATGTCGTTCCATTGCCCATCATGCTACCAACCAAGCTAGAAACACCAGCTTTAGCACCTTCAGTTTCTGGTTTATTGTCAATAGTTAAGCTAAATGAAACTCTAGGGAGTTTGTGGTTTTCAACAACCATGACTTTCATCCCGTTTTTAAGAGTGAATTCTTGAGGTGACTTTAGATCGATTTTTGGAGCAGGTCCGGGTTGAGGTTGTTTTGAGCGGTCAATTTGTGCATGAGCAGAAAAAGCCATAAAAAACACCATTAAGAATCCTGATATATAAGTTTTCATATGATACAATGTTTGTTTTTAAATTTTAATTATTGGTTATCTTTTTTTGGAAGATAGTCAAGCTCAAGACGTTGGTTTGAACTCAAGTATTTTTTGGCAACATCTCTAATTTCTTCTCTAGTAACAGAACGATAGATGTCAATTTCATTATTGATAAGGTTTACATCACCTTTTAAAAGGTAGTTGGTTGCCAAATTCTCAGCAATCCCTGAAACGCTTGAATTGGAGTTGACGTATTGGTTTTCAAACTGATTTTTAAGTTTCTGGTAATCTCTTTCAGAAATCAATTCATTTTGGAGTTTAACGATTTCCTCATCCATTTCAGCCAACAAACTGTCCAATGGCACATCGCCTAAAGGCAATGCTAAAATTGCAAATACGCTGTAATCCATTTGGCCTACGTTGATGGCCTGCGCCTGAAGTGCCATTTTCTTTTCATCTACCATTTTTTTGTAAAGTACAGAGCTTTTACCACCACTTAAATATGTTGAAATCATATCCAATACATAAGATTCGCGCTCCTTAAAACCTGGTGTGCGGTATGCAGCAATAACGGCTGGAATTTGAATGTTGTTATCGTAATAATTTGCTTTTATCGTTTCAGTGATTGGCGTCTCTTTAGGGAAGTTCCTTACCACTTCAGCACCTCTTGGGATTGGACCAAAATAATCCTTCACCATTTTTTTGGTTTTAGCGACATCAATATCCCCAGCAACTACTAAAACTGCATTATTAGGAACATAGTATTTTTTGAAATAAGCGTTGAATTCTTCTAAAGTAGCAGCATCCAAGTCTTCCATTTCACCAATCAACTTTTCTTTATAAGGATGTACGTTGAATAGATTCTCGCTAATTGCCGCTAAGAATCCTCCGTAAGGTGCATTGTCAAAACGCAATCTTTTTTCTTCCTTTACCACTTCATTTTGAGTATCCACACCAATTTGGTTAATAATTGGATGCATTAAACGCTCAGATTCCATCCATAAACCAAGTTCTAAATTATTAGAAGGGAAAACCTCATAATAGTACGTTCTATCCTGGGACGTATTGGCATTGTTTGATCCTCCATTTGAAGAGACAATAGTAAACCACTCACCCCGACCAATATTTTTGGTGCCTTCAAACAATAAGTGTTCAAAAAAGTGGGCAAAGCCGGTCCGACCAGGTTCATAATCTTTCCCTCCAACATCATACATGACAGAGGTAATTACTACGGGAGCTGAATTGTCTTGATGAAGAATGACGTGTAGGCCATTGTCTAAATCAAACTCTTCAAATTCAACCTGTTGAGCGCTGGCAAGAGTGCCAAAAAGCAGCAAAGCGGTTAAAGAGAATAAGTGTTTTTTCATTGTGTTGTTTTTAAAAAATTAGTTATCGTTTACTATAAGTAACTTTATGTTAACGTTTGTTACAAATCCACACAAAAATAAGCAATGATTGTAGGAATTAGGTAATTACGAGAAAAATTAAGGCTAAAAAATTATTTTACTACTGAAATTTTGTCGAATTTTAAGATTCTAAAAAATCTTAAATTATCATTTTATGAACAGATCTTTATCAGTAGCCTTAAAATATGGGTTGTTTATTGCCGGTAGCTTAATTGCTTATTTCTTGATTTTGAGATTGTTTAATTTGCATGATAAACCGTGGTTGCGTTTGGCGAATGGTCTCTTTATGGCTGCAGGCATTTACTTCGCCATCAAGTATTACAAATATAAGTTCAATGCTGATTTTACTTATGTAGATGGTTTTAAAACGGGCTTGCTTACTGGGTTTATTGCCACCGGATGCTTTATTGTTTTTATGGCCGTCTATATGTTCCATCTTGATAAAGGATTTCCTGAAACCATTTTAAAAAGCTGGTTTGACAATACCGAGCGCGGTGGAGGGATTTTAATTCTTATTATTCTAATGGAAGGGCTGGCATCAACAGCTGTGTTGACATTGACCTGGATGCAAATCTTTAAGAAAAGCCAGCATCTTGGCCAACAGGAACACTTCAGCGAAAATAAACCCAAAAACAAAACAAAAAATTAAATTCTTTTATAATTTCCATACGTCAATCAACATACTAAATCGGAGTCCTCTTTATTACGGCATTGTCCTATCCAATTCAGTCAATAAAAGAGCTTTTATACATCACGTTTTATCTAATAAATGTACGGATGATTTGAGCGTTTTTAATGATAACAAAGGTGTATTGTTTTCCGATTTGGCAATAACCGAATTAATTGAAAAGGAACACAAACATCAGTCTATTGAAATACCAAATTCAGAAAACAGACCCTTGCACACCTTTTCTTCGGGAGAACGACGAAAGCTGTTTTTAGAATACTGTTTGGCCCAAAATCCAGATTATATTATTTTTGACAATCCTTTTGACCATCTAGATCAGACTTCAAGAACGGCGCTGTACAAACAGCTTTTGGAATTGTCGCATTCCCTGTCCATACTACAACTAGCCCATCAAGAAGAAAGTTTATTACCATTTATAAAGAATAAATATAATGTGACTGAAAATTCTTTTGTTCTTTCAGAGATAAAAACAACCATCCAACCTAATGCTTCTAATCATAAATTTGATTTCCCGAGTTCTTTGGTATCTTTTAAGGAACGTTATGAAACCCTGATAAAATTCCATAATGTTTCAGTAAACTATGAGGAGCAGCCCATTGTCAAAAATATTTGCTGGAAAGTTAAGCAAGGGGAATTTTGGCAACTCATTGGACCTAATGGCTCAGGAAAAAGTACACTACTGTCTTTAATTACTGGCGACAATCCTAAGGCCTTTGGAGAGGCTATCACTATTTTCGACCGAAAGAAAGGAAGTGGAGAAAGCATCTGGGATATCAAAAAGAAAATCGGTTATTTTTCTACTAATCTAACTGAATTATTTAAAAGAAATCATACGGTGGAGCAGATGGTTCTATCGGGGTTTTTCGATTCTATTGGATTATATGCAAAACCGAGTGGGATGCAACAACAAAAAGCCTTACAATGGCTTGATATTATTGAAATGAAGCATTTAAAAAACACTTATTTCAACAGACTTCCCTTAGGGCAACAGCGACTGGTGTTAATTGTTAGGGCATTAATCAAACAACCACCCTTATTAATTTTGGATGAACCATTTGAAGGTCTTGATCCGGAAAATACGATGTTGGTTTCGCACTTGATAAACACCTTGGTTGAAAATACTCAAATCACCATTATTTTTGTCTCCCATACTATTGAGAAATCATTGGTACCCTCCCATATCTTTGAATTGATTCCAACTGAGAACGGCTCAATTGGACAACGTAAAAGGTAATTTTAATTGCGCTTTTGGGGAGATTTAATTTTTATGTAACTTGTATTTTAAGGTTCAGAAAAATTAAATAGAACCGCCTATCTCGATTATTATCTCAAATATTCCGTTCTGACGTTAAAAAACGTTTGTAGTTTAATTATTTAGCTGTATATTTGCACCCATTTTAGAATAAAAATTAACTAATTTAAACGTTACGCTATGTACGCAATTGTAGAGATAGCAGGGCAACAATTCAAAGTTGAAAAAGACCAGAAAGTGTTTGTTCACCGTTTAGCAACAGAAGAAGGAAAGACGGTGTCTTTCGATAATGTTCTTTTGATTGGTGATGGTGATAAATTTACTTTAGGCGCCCCAGCTATAGACGGAGCTCAAGTAGGAGCAAAAGTCTTAAGTCACCTTAAAGGTGATAAAGTTATCGTTTTCAAGAAGAAAAGACGTAAAGGTTACCGTGTAAAAAACGGACACCGTCAAGCTCTTACTGAAATCATTATTGAGAGCATTGTTGCTTCAGGAGCTACTAAAGCCGACAAAACTGTAAAGGCTAAACCTGCTAAGGCAGAAAAGCCAGCAAAAGCTGAAAAAGCTGCGCCAGTTAAAGAGGCAAAGAAAGTAGAACCTAAGAAACCTGCTAAAAAAGAAGTTGAAGTAAGTGAGAATCTTATAACTCGTGCAGAGCACAGAGCGGAAGATGCGAACGTTGAAATCAACATTGAAAAAGTACTTAACAGTATTGGAACTGCTTTAAAGGCAGATGCTGATGATCTAAAATTGATCAACGGAATCGGTCCTGTTTACGAAGAGAAGCTTAACGAATTAGGTATTTATACGTTTGAGCAAATCAGCAAATTGAAAGCTGCTGATAGAGAAGAACTTTCAGCTATCGATGGTATCACTCGTGAGAAAATCGAAACTGAAGAGTGGGTAAAACAAGCTAAAGCTTTGTTGAAAGACAAAAAATAATATAATAACCTGTTTGCCAAAAAGGCAAATATTTAAAACCTTAAGACAATGGCTCATAAAAAAGGAGTTGGTAGTTCGAAAAACGGTAGAGACTCAGAATCGAAACGCCTTGGTGTGAAGATTTTTGGTGGTCAAGCTGCTGTTGCTGGAAATATCATCGTAAGACAAAGAGGCTATACACATCACCCAGGTGAAAACGTGTATGGCGGAAAAGATCACACTTTGCATGCACAAGTTGATGGTCTAGTGAAATTCACAAAGAAAAAAGACAATAGGTCTTATGTATCAATTGAACCGTTTGAGGTTTAATCTTTACAGATTCTTTTAATACCAAAAAACCCTTTCTGGAAACAGAAAGGGTTTTTTGGTTCTAGATCTTTGTTATCTGTTTGACTATTTTAAACGCTCAAGTCTAACAGTTGTGTCATATCAAAGTTATTAAAATAGGTTATGACAAGGTGTAACCTTTCTATCCTATCCTTCTTACACTGTACAGAACAATTTCTTTTCTTTAACTCGTTTTGGATTTATCCATTCCATAAATCATCAATATACTATCCATACACTATCCATGGAGTATCTATGGATTGGACCCTTTCTTAACCCGTCCTGAAATAGCTATACAGATTATTAAATTTCTTAGAACAATTATATAGCCGTTGAAGCGGGTTTAGAAATAAATTAAAGTTCGTCCATTTTTAATGACTCTACAACTTTTATGTAGTCCAAATTTAAGCGTGCTGGCTCTTCCGGCTGATGCTTTTGAACGTTAACGAGATCTCTGGCAGGCTTAATAGCCAAGCTTTGTTCGCACCCGTCCCAACACCTCGTCTGCCACTACTCTCGCTTTTTCTGCCCCAACCGCAAGAACTTTATCTATTTCCTCCAAATGGTTCATATAATAATGATAGCGCTCACGTGGAGTTTCAAATTTTGAAAGGATCAATTCATATAACGCCTGTTTTGCATGTCCATAGCCATAATTTCCTTGCTCATAGTTTTGCTTCATTGTCTGGGTTTCCTCATCAGAAGCCAATAAGCTATAAATTGTAAAACAATTGCAGTTGCTCCAGTTTTTTGGATCTTCTAAGGGCGTGCTATCCGTTTCAATGGACATAATTTGTTTACGCAGCTGTTTTTCTGGTAAAAATATGTTGATGTAATTGTTATTACTTTTGCTCATTTTGCTACCATCGGTTCCTGGAACAAGCATGGTGTTATCTTGAATTTTACCTTCTGGCATCACAAAAGTTTCACCCATTTTAGCATGAAAACGGGAAGCGACATCTCGGGTCATTTCAATATGCTGCAATTGATCCTTTCCTACTGGGATAATTTCGGCATCATACAATAGAATATCGGCAGCCATCAACATGGGATAAGTAAACAAGCCTGCATTCACATCTTCAAGTCGGTCAGCTTTATCCTTAAAACTGTGGGCCAGCATCAAGCGTTGATACGGAAAGAAGCAGCTCAAATACCAGGAAAGCTCTGTAGTTTGAGGGATATCGCTTTGACGATAAAACACCACTTTTTCAATATCTAAACCGAAAGCCAACCACGTCGCAGCAACGCTATGGGTGTTGTGACGCAGGGTTTCAGAATCCTTGATTTGGGTTAAGGAATGCATGTCTGCAATAAATAGAAACGAATTGTTTTTAGCGTCATTCGCCATGTTGATGGCTGGCATGATTGCGCCTAAAATGTTTCCTAAATGTGGTGTGCCTGTACTTTGTATTCCTGTGAGTATTCTTGCCATGTTTACTTCCCGCGAAAGCGGAATCTTTTTAATTGTTCAACGAACCACAAAGGTAATTTTTTTCGAACAATAGCTCAATTAAATTGGCTAGTTTTAAGCCGATGAGTATTTTGAACCCAATTCTTTCGAAGGCAAAAAACCTTTAGGTTCAACGTAGTTAATCTCATTTTACTCGATCTTATATTCTGGGAAGATTATTAAATTTTTTTAAACAATTGCTCAATTAAATTAATCACTTTTGAACAGATGAAAATTTTAAGACCAATTCCTTCGCCGGCAGGAACTCATAGGTCCTACGTAGTTAATCTCTCTTTGGTCAATATCATATGCAGATTCAGATGAAATTTTTAAAAAGATAGCTCGATTAAATTACTTAGTTTTGAGGCGATGAACATCTTAAAATACCCGTTTTGGATCCTCTACCGCATTTGGTTTTACATTTTAGTAACCGTGCCAATTCTGTTATTGTTTCCAATTTTAGTTCTCTCAATTTTAAAGGAAACCTGGTATCCCTATTTCTTTAAATTGGCGCGTTTATGGGCTAAAATTATCTTAATAGGTATGGGCTTTAGATGGAGTGTTAAAAAAGATCAACCTTTAGATTCAAAAGAAAGCTACATGTTTATTGCCAATCACACCTCTATGGCTGATATAATGTTGATGTTGGTGAGTGCCAAAAATCCTTTTGTATTTGTAGGAAAGGCCGAATTGGCAAAGATTCCTCTTTTTGGGTTTTTCTATAAACGTACCTGTATTTTGGTGGATAGAAGTTCTGAAAAAAGCCGTAGAGCCGTTTTTTTGAGAGCTCAAAAACGCTTGAGACAGGGGTTGAGCATCTGTATTTTTCCCGAAGGAGGAGTGCCGGATGAAAACATTATTTTAGACGATTTTAAGGATGGTGCTTTTAGATTGGCCATTAAGCATCAAATTCCCATTGTCCCGATGACTTTTATAGATAATAAAGAGCGTTTTTCTTATGTGTTTTTTAGCGGTGGACCGGGTAAGATGCGTGTTAAGGTCCATAAGTTTTTAAGTACTGAAGGTCTCACTTCAAAGGATGCAAAAGCTTTAAATGAGCAGGCGAGAACCATAATTCTGGAGCAATTATTGGTTTGTCATAAACACTAAAAAAGCTGCTCTTGGCATTGAGCAGCTTTTCTTCGTCATTGCGGATTTGCAAAAACTACCTAACTAAAAATCTAAAATTTAAATCTAAACCCTGTATAAACACCAATAAAATATGGTCTAAAATCACCGGCAGTATTGGTAAATGTGTTTAATTGATACTTGAACATTGGCTCAAGATTTAGTTTAAGTGTATGTGATATGTTATAATTAAACCCTAATCCAAAATTGGCACTATAACTCGTACTATTGATGTTATTTGCTTCGCCCAAGAGTGATCTTTCATTGTTTAAAACAGTATAAACTTCATTGTTATTAAGGAAAAGCGTGCTAAATCCTCCAATGACGTTCATTCCAAATTTGCTGTCTATAATGCTATATTCAACTTCTAAAGGCACTTCAATATATCCAAATTGCTGTTCTAGGGCACCGTTAACGTTCGAGACCATAAACTGTGGCGCCGATTCTGAATTGATGTTGGACGTACTCATGTAGGCATCTGCTTTTCTTTGGCTTGTGAAATTGATGTTCTGCAAGTCTTTATTGCGTGTATTGCCACTAGCACTATTGATATCATTAAATGCCATAACCCCATCCGTGCTATAGCCTAAAGCCACCTTGTTGACTCCGGCTCTAATTTTTATCTTCTCATTGATAGCATAACTACCATTGATGCCATAGCTCATATTGACTTCGCCGCTTTTGCTATTATTTACAAATTGATTGGAAATAGTAGAGCCTTTTCCTAAACTGTTAAAATAAACAGGTGCCACATTTGGGGTAATGTTCCATCTGTTTGGTTGCTCTTCTTTTTCTTTTTCATTTGTCGAATTGGCTTTGGCAATAGCCTCTTCAATACTTTCTTCCTCTTTGTCTAAAGCGAGGATATCCTTATTTTCTTTAAGCGTTTCAGTTTCTTTTGATATGTTCTGATCTGTAACCTTGGCAATTTGGGTTTGATCTTTCTCAATTTCAAGAATGGTCTTATTACCAACAGAATCTGGTTCTGTAGTTTTTTGATTGCGATCAAGCTCAGGTAGGTTTGGGGTGTTTTTAGCAACGGCTTCTTTTTTGATAATTGAACCAGACGCCTTCTTCTTTTCAGAATTAATTATCGTGTTTTGAGCATCCGATGGATTGACTTTGTTGTTACGGGAATTCAATTGCACGAGTTGTGTTGCTGTTTTATCGTTATCTGACTTTTTATTAACATCATTTTTCGGGCCATCCTCTGTGATTTCAGGTTGTTCAGTATTTACTAGGCCATTAGAAGTGCTGCTATCTATATCGCCTGAATCCTTTTTATTTTGATCAACAGCAATATTGTTAGTTGATTTAGATGAACGCGCATTTTCAGTACCGACAGTTTGGGTTTCTGGAATATTAAATTCGTCACCACGATTGAAACTATCACCAACCGTAAGTAGCAAAACTAAAACGGCAGCAACGCCGGCTGCAAGCCACCATAAAGGAACCACACGACGTTTGCGCTTGTCCTTATGAAGTGCATTGTGGATATTCTCCCACACAGCATCATCTGGAGTAGCTTCAAAATTTTTGAATTTCTCCTGAAAAAGGCGATCTATATGTTTTTTATCATTCATTTATAAACTTTGCAAATGGTCTTGCATTTTATACTGTTCGATTTTTTCTTTTAAAATCAGTCGCGCCCTGGAGAGATTTGATTTTGAAGTTCCTGTTGAAATATCCAACATATCAGCTATTTCCTGGTGCGAATAATCATCTAAAACGTAAAGGTTAAATACCAATCTGTACCTATCGGGCAATTCTTGAATGATGCCTAATAGAAAATCAAGACTGATTTCATCTTCATCAATTTCAATGGCAACATCTTCTATTTGATCTTCATTGACAATATTAAAAACTCCTACACTTCTGTAACGCTGAAGCGCTGTGTTAATGGTTATACGTTTCATCCAGCCTTCCAAAGAGCCTTTATGACTAAACTGATCAATCTTTTTAAAAATGGTCACAAAAGAGTCCTGCAGATTATCTTGTGCCTCTGCATAGTTTTTTGAATACTTAAGGCAAAGCGAAAACAATTTACCCGAAAAGAGCTTGTATATCTGGCTTTGAGCTTTAGCATCGTTTTTTTTACAATTGATAATGAGTTGTTCTAAACTCACAGTTATAGTATTAGTGATTCGTCTATGCTTCCGGGTCCACAACTGGCACTTCTACAATATAATATAAATCCGTTCCGCTATCATCCTTTCCTTGCCAAAACTTAAAGATATAAGTGCCATTGCTGGTCACTTTAAAGTTGAATGTAGCTTCCACTTCTGCTTCTTCAGAAAGCCCACAATTTTGATTCGGATATACGGAATTGACAACAGCAACAGTGCGTTGGTTCAATTCGCGAGTGTAATAAAAATCAAAAAAAACATAGCATCCAGCAGGACGAATGTATTTAACTGTAATAGGGTAGACTTCACCAAGTACAAATTCTTCTGGCATGACAACACTTTCTACGGGAAGGATTTCATTATAGAAATCATTTGAATCATCAATACTACAAGATGCCAATGACAACAGCACGACACATAAAAAAACAAATTTTTTCATAAAAAATGGAATTAGGGTATATTTTTCTTTTTCATTATGTAGATGCGTTTTAATCTTAAAGGTTGCGTCATAAAATAAAAAAAATCCCTTTTTGAGGGATTTTTATAGTTTACGCTTCATGACAGCACAAAATGATCTTTTTTAGTCGTCACTAGAAGTGGCTGCTTTGGCGATTACTCTAACCTTGGCTTCTAATTCATCACTCAGTTCTGGATTGTCTTTTATTAAGGACTTAACGGCATCTCTCCCTTGACCTAATTTTGTTTCTCCGTAGCTGAACCATGAACCGCTCTTCTTTATGATTTCATTTTCAACGGCAATATCCAAAATCTCACCAACTTTAGAAATTCCTTCACCATACATAATATCAAACTCCGCCAATTTAAATGGTGGCGCTACTTTATTTTTCACCACTTTTACACGAGTTTTATTACCAATGACATTCCCATCAGTTTCCTTAATCTGTGTAGAACGTCTGATATCCAATCTCACGGAAGCATAGAATTTTAAAGCGTTACCTCCAGTGGTAGTTTCAGGATTGCCAAACATCACTCCAATTTTTTCACGCAATTGGTTAATGAAAATAACGGTGCAATTGGTTTTGCTGATGGAACCTGTTAATTTTCTTAAGGCTTGGGACATCAATCGTGCATGTAGGCCCATTTTTGAGTCGCCCATTTCACCTTCAATTTCACTTTTTGGAGTCAAGGCCGCAACGGAATCTATCACGACAATATCGATGGCACCAGAGCGAATCAAATTATCGGCAATTTCTAACGCCTGTTCGCCATTATCGGGTTGCGAGATGATCAAGTTTTCTAAATCCACGCCCAATTTTTCGGCATAGGTTCTGTCAAAAGCGTGTTCTGCATCAATAAATGCTGCAATCCCACCACTTTTTTGAGCTTCTGCAATGGCATGTAAGGTCAAGGTTGTTTTACCTGATGATTCTGGTCCATATATTTCAATGACCCTACCACGTGGATACCCACCAACACCTAATGCGATATCCAGACCCAGGGAGCCTGAAGAAATCGCTTCAACCTCTACTACAGATTGGTCACTCATCATCATTACGGCCCCTTTGCCATAAGCTTTGTCCAACTTGTCTAAAGTTAATTTCAGTGCTTTTAATTTTGCTTCTTTTTCACTACTCATTTGTTGTTCTTTTTCTAATTTTTATTGAAGCTAAAATACGACTTTTTTTCATCTTAAAAATCTTTATCACGCAACCTTTTTATTGTTTGCGCATCTACATTATAAGATTGGGAAATCTTGCTATGAAATGGGTCCTTTTTACAAGTGGCAACTTTTATCTGACTTTTAATAACCTTTAAATGTAACAGATGAAGTGTTTTAGGAAAATTGTTTTTAACAGCGCATTAGGCGTTTCAATTGCCCTCTTTTTGAACGGCAATTGTAAAGCCGATGGAGGCTAGCACAGTACTTATTTTATAAATGGAAATTTAAAAGAGTATGAACGAGTTAGTCCTCGAAAAAGCACTTGAGATAACATCTTTAGTGCTTTTTTTATATTGGATGATAAGAGTTTGATGACAGATGTGCCATCAATTTTCGCAAGAGCCACAACGTTCATCAAATGTACAAATATACAAAGCGACTTACTTTTTAAACTCACCCACAACCACTGCCGACTGAAATACTGCCCACTGAAAACTTTTTTTCCTATCTTTGCCCAACTTTAACCTTAAAAAATTAGTATAGCATGCAACTGTACAATAACTTAAGCGCTAAAGAAAGAGCTGAACTCATTGCTCAAGCGGGAAAAGACCGCTTGACTATCTCTTTCTACGCCTACGCCAAAATTGGCAATCCAGAAACTTTTAGAAATCATTTGTTTTTAACTTGGAACGACCTTGATGTTTTGGGTCGAATCTATGTGGCACATGAAGGCATCAACGCCCAATTGTCAATTCCAGCAGATAATTTTGGAGCTTTTAAAGCCCATTTAGATAGTATTTCGTTCTTAGAAAACGTGCGACTCAATATTGCCATTGAACATGATAATTTTGCGTTTTTAAAATTAAAAGTCAAAGTGCGTGATAAGATTGTGGCCGACGGATTAAATGATGCCACTTTTGATGTGACCGACATTGGGGTTCATGTTAATGCGGAACAATTCAATGAGCTTATTGAAGACGAAAATACAATTTTGGTGGACATGAGAAACCATTATGAAAGTGAAATTGGTCATTTTAAGAATGCGCTTACTCCAGATGTGGATACATTTAGGGAGTCTTTGGATATTATTGAAGAGGATTTGAAAGACCATAAAGAAGATAAGAACTTGGTAATGTACTGTACTGGCGGTATCCGTTGTGAAAAAGCGAGTGCTTATTACAAACATAAAGGCTTTAAGAATGTGTATCAGTTAGATGGTGGCATCATCAACTATGTGAGACAAGTCAATGAAAAAGGCCTAGAAAATAAATTTATTGGTAAGAATTTCGTGTTTGATCAGCGCCGTTCAGAACGCATTTCTGATGATGTGATCGCACATTGTCACCAATGTGGAAGCCCTGCCGATTTGCATACCAATTGTGCCAATGACGCCTGTCATTTACTTTTTATACAATGTGACGCTTGCAAAGAAAAAATGGATAACTGTTGCTCAACAACCTGTATGGAAGTCCATCATTTACCTTATGAGGAGCAAAAAAAACTACGTAAGGGGCAAGGGAATAGTAATGATATCTTTAAAAAAGGACGAGCAGACCATTTACCATACAAACAGGACTTAAGGAATATTTTTGAGATTCTAAAAAAGTAAGCCTTTACAGTATGTGTTTCCGTTGGGGTTCAGTCGAGAAGTAATAGACATTCTTAATTGAACCCTATAGGATAAGCCTATTATTCTTTAATTAATTTGATGGTCTTTTGCTCCTTGTTGACCCCTTCCAATCTTAAAAAGTACAAACCCTTTGATAAAGATTTAAGATTGATTTCTTTAATGGTTTCTGCGCCATTCGTTTTGATCATCATTGTTTTTCCCAGAATATCAACCACGGATGCTTTTTTGACGAAGCTGTTGGATTGAATGTAAACGACGTCATTAAAAGGATTGGGATGGATGGAGATAGCATCAAACTCAGTGTCTTTCACACTCAAGGTGCCCACTGTAAATTTATGATCCACCACTTGGCCTTGATAGGTAGCTCGCCAAGTCCATTCGCCAGACAGGGATGGCATATCTATAATCCAATACCAATAAGAGCTCCGGTAACTGCTGGTCAAGTCAAAATCCCAATTAGTGTATAGAGTTCCATTTGGCCTTAAAACTTTGAGGTTAATTTTTGAACCTGCAAGCTGATCTCTTAAATAAACAGCGAGATGAACCCTCTCACCAGGTTCAAATACATTCTTTTCAAACGTATTTTCCTGACCTGGACAATCAGGAAACACAGGCGGTGCTGAATGGGTCAAAACAGCGTTGATATTTGGATTGACATAAGGCTTTTGTTCCTCCCACCAAGAATCATTATTCATGCTATTGCACTCTCCAGCATAAGGATCTATTAGGACATCTTGCCCTACGCCGTTCCATTTAATTTCTGAATAAACTTCAAAATGCAAGTGCGGTCCGGTTGAATTTCCAGAACTTCCCACAATCCCGAGATATTCACCGCGTTCTACGGTATCTCCAACATTCTTTGATGTTGGAGACCCTTTTTTCATATGGCCATAAAGCGCCACACTCCCATCGGCATGTTGTATATAAACGGCATTCCAAAGATTGCTGTTAGACACACAACTTCTATCAGATTGGTTTCGGCCTATATCGATAATCTGACCTGGAGCAGCCGCTACAATCTCTGCCTCATCATTATCCATCATTTTCCAACTAAATGGCCAAGTATAGATATCCACGCCCATATGATTATAACCAGCCTTGGTGTCATAAGTTCGCGTTCCGCAGTTATAATCAAGAACCTTGTTGGGGTACTCAGGATTTTGATCGACATAATTGGAAATGGCCCAAACTTCATTGTATGGGGCGCCATCTTTCATTTTTACTGGCCAACTAAGCAAAATTGTAGGAGCGCGTTTTTGGGTCTCGTTGTGAATCAATCTGTTTTGAGATCTTAATAGGGAGATATTTGATCTAATGTCATTGAGCACTTCTTTCCGTTGTTCATCTGTCAAACATTGGGTATTATTTTCATTAAACTTATACTCACCTCCTGTAACAGTAGACGAAATATCCTGAGAAAACGCACCAATTGAACATAAGAAAAAACAAGATAAAATAAGTAACGTAGAATTGCTTTTCATAAGGTAAGGGATTAATGGTTAATAAGACGACCTACAGGAAATATTAAAATGTGAGCATAAAAATTGTCTAAAATTTATTTAAGGGGTTTATAAATGTATAAAATAAACTGTAATCTATTGCTATAAAGCTTATTATAATTTTTTATTCATTTTGGATCAGTAACATGATTTTTCAATTATATAACTGAAATAAATAATCTTATCTTTACGTTTTAAAATAAGATGGCTTTGTACGCTCACGACATTAAGAATTTAATGTGTTCAAAGACCTAATTTATTAATCCTCATTCGTTATTAAACGAATTATATATATAACATAACATGAGTTGTAACAGTTGCTCAACCGGAAAGGGTGGACAACCAAAAGGATGCAAGAACAATGGTACCTGTGGCACAGATAGCTGCAATAAATTAACTGTTTTTGATTGGTTGGCCAACATGTCTCTTCCGCAAGGGGAAGAGCCTTTTATAGGAGTCGAAGTACGTTTTAAAAATGGACGTAAAGAATATTATAAAAACACAGAAAATTTAACGCTAAGCATTGGCGATATTGTAGCTACACAGGCACAATCAGGTCATGATATTGGCATGGTCACCCTTACGGGGGAACTGGTGAGAATTCAAATGAAACGTAAACACGTTAAACTTGATGACGAAGAGAACGTTTTAAAGATCTACCGGAAAGCATCCCAACGCGATATTGACGTCTGGTCTGAGGCACGTGATAAGGAAGAGCCCATGAAGGTCAAAGCGCGGCAATTTGCCATTGACCTAAAGTTGCAAATGAAGATCTCTGACATTGAATACCAAGGAGATGCCAGTAAAGCTACTTTTTATTACACGGCAGAAGAACGCGTTGATTTTAGGGAATTGATTAAATTGTTTGCCAAAGAATTCCGTACCCGAATAGAAATGAAACAAGTAGGGTTCCGACAAGAAGCTGCACGCCTTGGTGGTATTGGGTCTTGTGGTCGTGAGTTGTGCTGTTCTACGTGGTTGACGGACTTTAGGTCTGTGAGCACATCGGCGGCACGCTATCAGCAATTATCTCTTAATCCATTAAAATTGGCGGGTCAATGTGGTAAATTGAAATGTTGCCTTAACTATGAGCTGGACGCCTATTTGGATGCACTAAAAGACTTCCCGAAAACGGATACTAAACTCTACACTGAAAAAGGGACTGCAGTTTGCCAAAAAACGGATATTTTTAGAGGATTCATGTGGTATGCCTATGAAGGCGAATGGATGAATTGGCACAAATTAACAACAGATCAGGCCAATGAAATTATCGCATTAAACAAGAAAAAAGAAAAAGTAACAAGCCTTGAAGATTATGCATCAGAATTGATTGAAGATGTGAAATCTGATTTTGAAAATGTGGTGGGCCAAGATAGTTTAACACGGTTTGATACGCCAAAACGTAAGAGTAAACGCCGAAACACCAAAAGCAAAACGAGAAGGCCAGAGACACAAAAACAAGATGCTGAAGATAAGAAGCCTCAGCAAAAATCACAAAAACTGCCGCAAAAAACAGGTCAAAAGAAAAGAAGAAAACCAAACCCGAATAAACCCAATTCCAACGATGCCAAATAAATTTTCTTGGATACTTTTAACAACGGTACTTTTGGTGTTCAGTTGTGATTCCAATCAAATTTTTGACGAATATAAATCAGTGCCCAACCAATGGAACAAGGATAGCTTGATTTCATTTACGGTGACGCCTCCAGATTCTACAAATATTTATAATCTCTTTATCAACATTAGAACTACTAATGATTATAAATTCAGTAATTTATTTTTGATCTCTGAAATCAATTTTCCACACGGCAAAACCATTAAGGACACTTTAGAATACCAGATGGCAGAGCCTGATGGAACGCTTATGGGAGAAGGTTTTACAGATGTTAAGGAGAATAAATTATGGTATAGGGAAGGCGTTAAATTTGATGAGGTTGGAGCGTATAAAATCACCATTCAGCACGCCATGCGTAATAATGGGGAGGTTAATGGCGTTGATAACTTAGAAGGTATTACAGATGTGGGATTCCGGATTGAACCCGCAACGAATTAATTTAGATTATGGCGAAAAAGAAAGCAGAAACCCAAAATTTTTCCAAATACATCAAATGGTTTTGGATGACCATTATAGGAGGCGTCTTACTCATTGTTTTAATATTTTTCTTGGCTTCGTGGGGTGTTTTTGGTGAAATGCCTGATTATACCCGTTTAGAAAACCCTTCCACTAATTTGGCCACAGAGATTATTTCTTCAGATGGGGAGTTACTGGCTAAAATTTATAATAATGACAACCGTACCCCGGTAGATTATTCAGAATTGCCCAAGCATTTGGTTGATGCATTGATTGCAACGGAAGATGTGCGCTTTCATGATCATTCTGGGATTGATGCAAGAGGGACCTTGAGAGCATTCTTTTTCTTAGGAAAAAGAGGGGGTGCAAGTACGATCTCACAACAGGTGGCAAGACAATTATTTGTTGGTGTTAGATCTAAAAACAAACTCGAAACGGTGACTCAAAAAATAAAGGAATGGGTCATTGCTATCCGTTTGGAGCGTCAATACACCAAGGAAGAAATTATTGCGATGTATTTCAATATCTATGGCTTTGGTAACAATGCTGATGGTATTAGAAGTGCTGCTAGAATTTACTTTGGAAAAGAAACGAAAAATTTAGACGTCAAGGAATCTGCGATGTTGGTGGGCATGTTCAAGAATTCAGCACTTTATAATCCAAGACCAATGCGTAATCCAGAAGGCACTAGAAATAGGAGGAACGTGGTTTTGAGCCAACTCGAAAAATACGACTATATCACCGAGCATGTGAGTGATTCTCTCAAGAAATTGGATTTGGGTTTACGGTACACTCCGGAATCCCATCGTGAAGGATTGGCTACTTATTTTAGGGCTTACCTAACGGAGTTTATGAAAGATTGGATCAAAAATAATCCAAAGCCGGATGGCACAGGACTTTATAGCCTGTATGATGACGGTTTAAAAATCTATACCACTATTGATTCCCGTATGCAGCAATATGCTGAAGATGCGGTACATGAGCATATGGCCAGGCTACAAGCGGAATTTTTTCATCAAAACACCCCTGAACGAAACAAAACAGCACCATTTTTAGATTTAAAGCCAGAGGAAATCACAAGTTTGCTCAATAGAAGCATGCGTCAATCTGAACGTTGGAGAAAAATGAAAGCTAACGGACGAAGTGAAAAAGAAATTATAGCGTCTTTCGATAAGCCCACTCCAATGACCGTTTTTTCATGGAAAGGAGAAATCGACACCATTATGAAACCTGCAGATTCCATGCGTTATTACAAATCGTTCCTACATGCGGGCATGATGTCCATGGAGCCTCAAACAGGCCATGTAAAAGCTTGGGTTGGTGGCATAAATTATCGCCATTTTCAATATGATCATGTAAAACAAGGAAAACGTCAGGTAGGTTCTACTTTCAAACCGTTTGTTTATGCTACGGCCATAGACCAGTTGCACTTGTCACCTTGTGATACGTTTCCAAATACAAAAATAACCATTGAAGCAGGTAAATTTGGAAATCCTTTACCTTGGAGCCCCGACAATTCTGACAGAAAATATGGTGGTTTTAGAACCTTAAAGAGTGCCTTGGCAAACTCAATCAATACCATTACAGCACGTTTGATGGATAAAGTGGGTCCACAGCCCGTTATTGATATGGCAAGAAACTTAGGGATTGAATCAGAAATTCCTCCAGTTCCCGCCATTGCGTTGGGAACCCCAGATTTGAGCGTTTATGAGATGGTAGCCGCCTACGCCACCTTTGCCAATAAAGGTGTCTATACCAAGCCAGTAATGGTGATGCGTATTGAAGATAAAAATGGTACTATTCTCTACCAATTTACACCAGAAACAAAAGATGTGCTCAGTGAAGAAGTAGCGTATGTGACAACCAATTTATTACAAGGGGTAACTGAAGGTGGTTCGGGATCTCGATTAAGAGGCACTTGGGCGGTTGACAATAAACTTTATAAAGAAATCATAACAGGTTATCCATATGCGTTTACAAACCCTATTGCTGGTAAAACCGGAACCACCCAAAATCAGAGTGATGGATGGTTTATGGGGATGGTGCCTAATTTGGTTACTGGTGTTTGGGTTGGAGGTGAGGAACGTGCCACACATTTCAAAAGCATTGCCTACGGACAAGGTGCCTCTATGGCCTTACCCATTTGGGGACTTTACATGAAAAAATGTTACGCCGATAAAGATCTTGAAGTTTCCATAGGCGAATTTGAACGTCCAGCAAATCTTTCTATAAATGTAGACTGCAGTAAGAAAGGAAACGAAGCATCATCCGATAGTGATGGTATTGATGACCGCTTGGATTTTTAAAACTTTTTTGAGATAGAGTTTATTACATCATTATAGTAAAGGGTTTTTCCAAGATTTCCATGGTTTTTTTGATATTCTAACTTCTTTTGATGTTTGAATATCAAAAATCTCGTGATTTTACTTAGCAACCTTTTGTCCACTTTCCGTTTTCTGATATAAATCGATGGAAAATAGTTCTCATTTAAAATAGTCACAATATCTGCAAGCTCAAATCATTTTAGATTGGCTATTTAATTTCGTAATTTTAAAACTCCTAAAAAAATACTCATGATTAATAAAAAAGTAGCTAACGTTACGGAAGCCATGCAAGGAGTCAAAGATGGCATGACTCTTATGGTAGGTGGTTTCGGTCTTTGTGGAATTCCTGAAAATGCCATTAACAATTTGGTTAAAATGGATGTTAAAGAACTCACTTGTATTTCCAATAATGCCGGAGTGGATGATTTTGGGTTGGGCTTGTTATTGCACAAGCGCCAGATCAAAAAGATGATTTCATCCTATGTAGGCGAAAACGATGAATTTGAACGGCAGATGCTTAGTGGTGAATTGGATGTGGAGCTAGTTCCCCAAGGCACACTTGTAGAGCGCTGTAGAGCGGCGCAATCTGGCTTTCCTGCCTTCTTTACGCCAGCAGGTTATGGTACGGAAGTGGCAGAGGGTAAAGAAATCCGCGAATTTAACGGAAAGATGTATGTCTTGGAAAAGGCTTTTGAAGCAGATTTTGCTTTCGTTAAAGCTTGGAAGGGTGATGCAGCGGGAAACTTGATCTTTAAAGGGACGGCAAGAAACTTTAATCCCGCTATGTGTGGTTCAGCCAAAATTACCGTTGCTGAGGTTGAAGAACTAGTTCCTGTTGGAAATTTGGATCCCAACCAAATCCATATTCCAGGAATATTTATCCAGCGGATTTTTCAAGGTGAAAATTATGAAAAGCGCATTGAACAATTAACAGTGAGACAACGAAACTAATAGGTATTTGGTAACATTAGTTACCACAATCTGAAGGGTGAGGGAAAACTGATATAAATTCATGAGATTCCCACCTTCGCGAGAATTATAAACTTAAAAAAATGTTAGACAAAATAGGAATTGCGAAACGCATTGCACAAGAAGTCCAGGATGGCTATTACGTCAACTTAGGTATAGGCATTCCAACTTTGGTTGCCAATTATGTCAGAGATGATATAGAAGTTGAATTTCAAAGTGAAAATGGCGTTTTAGGCATGGGACCCTTCCCTTATGAAGGGGAAGAGGATGCCGATTTGATAAACGCTGGGAAACAGACTATAACAACATTGCCGGGAGCCAGCTTTTTTGACTCGTCCTTAAGCTTCTCCATGATCAGGGGTCAACATGTGGATTTGACCATCTTAGGTGCTATGGAGGTCTCTGAAGAAGGAGATATTGCCAATTGGAAAATCCCGGGTAAAATGGTGAAAGGCATGGGCGGAGCGATGGATTTAGTTGCAAGTGCTCAAAATATCATTGTGGCCATGATGCATACCAATAAGGAAGGGGAATCCAAATTATTAAAAAAATGCAGCTTGCCACTTACTGGAGTAGCCTGTGTTAAAAAGATCGTCACCAATTTGGCGGTTTTAGAAGTTACTGAAGACGGATTTAAATTGTTGGAGCGCGCTCCAGGAATATCAGTAGAGGATATTATAAAGGCTACTGAGGGGAAATTAATTGTTGAAGGCGATATCCCTGAGATGGTGATATAGAAATTTACAATTAAATGTTTTGGCCACTATAACACGGATACATTCCTAAATGATATTCGTGTCTTAGTGGCTATTTTTTGTTCTCTATTTAAACAACGATAATAATCCTAGGGCTATAAATTATCTATATGTAGGATTAATCCTCACAATAGGTGTTAAATGTTAAATAATAGCGCATTTCATCGAATAATAACGTGTTTAAACTGATTTATTAAAAAAAAGTTACATATTTACAAAACCTAATTAACACAAACTATTTAACCAGATTTACCATAACCTAACTTATGATTAGCCCCAAATCTACCATAAATTTTGACTTATGAATACCGCTTCAAATCTACCAAAACCTACATTGTCTGAAAGTAAATTATTTGAGACCTTTCAAAAAACATTAAAATTACTTAAAGGTATTTTAATGCTCACAAAAAAGATATTCATGCTTTAACCCAAGCCCCAGGGACAAAGCATGAATTTTTTGTGAGAGATTTTTCATCAGAAACCTACTTCTGCTGAGAAATCTCCTGCAAATTATCTCAGAAACGAATACTTTCATATTTCTGTGCCCTAGGCGTGAGATTTTTGTTGTATCCTCTATAGGGTATATTCTAAGTATTTGCTGAAGACCTCTTTTTAATAGCTTTAAGTTTGAGCACATTCCCAAAATTTTATTTCATCGAAAATTAACGAATAAAACTTCACGTAGTTTATCGAAGTCGGGGGCGGAGATTATTTAAATATGCTTAATCTCACTATCTTCCAATATCGAATCCCCACGTAATCTTAAGAATATTTGTGCTACTGCAATCGTATCTTTTTCGCAATAGATAACGATGCGATCAACATCATTGTCTTCATAATACACACGGCATACCTCACTGCCATCAATATCATCTTTGGGCGACGGAATTCCGAGCACGTTGGTCAACAATTTTAAAGACGTATAATTTTTATAATCGCCAAACTTCCATAGATCCATGGTGTCCAAATGCGGGACTTCCCAAGGCTTTTTACCGAAGAGGTTCAACTTATTTGGCAATTCAATATTTTGGATGATCATACGCCTTGCGATATAAGGAAAATCAAATTCCTTCCCATTATGCGCACACAACAAATGTTTAGTTTGACTGAAATGAGATAGCACTAGATTTTTAAAATCATTGAGAATTTTAGCTTCATTACCATAAAATGAGGTCACTCGAAAAGTTCTGATATCCCCTTGAAATTTAAAATATCCGACAGAAATACACACAATTTTTCCAAACTCCGCCCATATTCCTGCCCGTTCATAAAAATCCCCCGCTGAAATATCGGCTCTTTGGTATCTGGATTTGAGTTCCCACAGCTCTTGTTTGGTTTTGTCCAAATCTGAGAAATGATGTGTTTCTGGAACCGTTTCTATATCCAGGAATAAGATGTCTTCTAGATTGAGTTTGCTGATCATCATCCATTCCCACGAAGGCGGGAATCTTTTTAATTAATATCCTTTATATATTCCTGTTGTGCTCACTAATTTTGGCCCATCATTTTATAGGCCTCATTAATATAGGTATAAATATCTTCCGTAAACGGATCTATAGCTTCATCCACCTTTAACGATTTATGGCCCAAGCGCACAACAATCACGTTATCCTCAGGTTGTACGATCACATACTGACCTAAATGGCCACGCATCATGAAAAAGTCCCTGCCATTATGGTCTTGAATCAACCACCAGCCGTAGCCATATTCTGGACTTTCTGGAAAACGAGGCATAACCGATTTTACCACAAAAGCAGAATCTAAAATTTGTTGGCCGTTCCATTTTCCATGGTTTTTAAATAACTTTCCATAGCGCGCAAAATCTTTGGCATTACTTGCAATACAACAATAGGCTTTGACCAAATCATTCGCTTCACTGTCCACTTGCCAAAGGGTTGAATTCTCAGATCCCAAAGGTTTCCAAAAAGATTCTGAAAGGTAATCGTATAATTTTTTTCCTGTTGCTTTTTCAATGACCATGGCCAATAGTTGTGTGTCACCGCTGGCGTATTTAAATTTTTGTCCAGGCTCGTCGTCCATTTTTAATCCTAAAATCACTTTTTTAATATCATCATCAAAATAGGCACGTGTGGTTATGGATAATGGCGAATAATAGGCTTCATCCCAATTAGTACCGGAACTCATGGAAGAGAGATCGCCAACCGTCATTCTTGCAGCTTTTCCTTCACTAAATTCTGGGAAGTAATCACCAACTGGTTGGTCTAAACTCTTAATGTGACCTTGCTCAATGGCTTTTTGCATCAATCCAGAAACATAGCTTTTCGCTATGGAAAAGGAATTGGACTTGGACTTTTCATCAAATCCGTCATAATACTTTTCAAACCAAATACTGTCGTTTTTTATAATCACATAAGCAATAGTACCGAGGTCTGTATTCATTTTTTGGAGTGCATCTGTTTCTTTTACAGAATTATATTCCAAATGGTTTGGCCAAGGTTGAGGGGTTCCGTTTGCCACTTTTTCATTATCAAATTCTTTATAGTCTTCTAAATAGGCGGTAGTATGACCTTTGAGATAAATAGTTCTCACCGCTTTTAGTAAATAATCAGTATCGGTAATGTATAAAACGGCTACTATGAGTACTAGTAAAATGAGGATCCATTTAAGGAACTGTTTGAGAAATTTCATTAGTTGGAGTTTAGTGGACTAAATATAAGGAATATTCTCGCAATGGCTATACAAGAATGCTTTGCAGCTTTTAAAATCTAATAGGACTTATTTGTTTAAAATAAAGATTGCTGTTTATAAGGGCTTTCATGTTCCAACAGCCATTGTTTGCGGTACAATCCACCGGCGTAACCTGTCAAACTTCCGTCACTTCCAATAACACGATGGCAAGGAATTACAATCCACAATGGATTCCTGCCATTGGCATTGGCGACCGCTCTTATGGCTTTGACATCTCCCAATTGCTGTGCTAGTTCTAAATAGGAGCATGTTTTTCCGTAGGGAATGGTTTGAAGTGCGTCCCAAACTTTCTTTTGAAAGTCTGTGCCCTCAGGATTTAAAATGAGATCGAATTGTGTGCGCTTCCCTTCAAAATATTGATTGAGTTGATGGACGCAATCTTCTAGTTCTATGGGAATAATATCCGTGACTTTTTCTTCAGAATTCAAAATGGTGATGGCGCTAATGCCGTCTTCATCACCACTGATTTTAGTGAACCCTAATGGCGATTTGATGATGCAGGATTCCACTAACGATCATTCTTTAGGTTGTCGTTTTTAGGTTCAGCTTCATTGTGCTGCCCATCCTGAATGATTTTCAAGTGTTTAGCGCGAGTTTCCCAACTTTTTCGAGCCTGCGTTTGTAGGTCTGCAACAGTATCACTTTCATCCATGATTTCAAGACCTAACAAGGTTTCAATTACATCTTCCATAGTGACCAATCCTGTAACGGTGCCGTATTCATCCACGACCAACGCCATATGGTTTTTACTCTCTATCAATTTTTCAAATAAGATGGGAATTGGCAAGTTCCGTTCAATAATGATAATATCCCTTCTTATATCTGCCAATATTTTATGATCATTATCAAGGGCCATTTCTCTGAAAATATCATCTTTGAGAACCAGTCCTGTAATATTATCCGGGTTTTCAGAATAGATTGGAATTCGCGATACACGGAGTTCAAGGTGCTCCTCAAAAAATGATTTCACCGAGGTCTTTTCATCTTCTGAAACCATCATGGTACGGGGCGTCATGATGTCCTTTGCTAAAATCTTTTTAAAATTGATGAGGTTTTTAATAATTTTACTCTCCGATTCCTGAAATACACCTTCTTCATGGGCAATATCCGTCATGGCTAAAAAGCTATCTCTACTCACAGTGCTAACGTGGGCGTTTTTTCCACCAATAAGTTTGGTGGTCAACTGTAAAAGCCAAAGAATACCGGTATATTTTAAAGGGAAAATTAGGATATTGAGCCCTTTTGCAGTGAAATTAGCCAATTTTTTCCAATAGGTAGCACCTATTGTTTTAGGAATGATTTCAGAAAGAACCAAAATGAGAAGGGTCATCACCGCCGATACGATCAAAATGGAATTATCGCCATTTCCAAATACTTTTTCGGCCTGCACACCCACTAAAATGGCGCCTACAGTGTGTGCAATGGTGTTGAGTGTTAAAATGGCGATGAGCGGTTGATCAACATCCTTTTTTAATGCTTCCAAACTTACCGCATAACTTTTGCCTTCTTTCTTCTTAATATTAATGAACGTTGGTGTTAGGCTCAATAACACCGCTTCTAATATGGAACAGAGGAAGGAAAAGAAAATGGAAATAAAAGCATAGAGGATTAATAAGGTCATTGATTTAAGTGTTTCCTGCTAATTTAAGGATATTCTTAGTTTCTTTATTTATGTTTTGATGAAAAACAATTGACAATTAGCGCTAACTTTCTAAAATGATGCTGGTTGTTGGAACTCCATATTGTGAAATACGTTCAATAAAGGTGATCAGATCCTGAGTGTTTTTAAAATATCCAAGGATACACAGACTATCTTGACCCGTAATCCGATCGCAACGCTGCACTTCTTCTTGAGGGATAATTTGGTTGTAGGCGGTTCTTAAAGTACTCGATTGATGGATTTTTAAATTGATATAAGCTTTGGTTGCCACCCCAAGTTTTTCATGATTGAGTTTTAGGGAGTATCCTAAGATAATTCCTTTTTCCTCCAATTGCTTAACGCGTTTACCTACAGCTGGAGCAGAGAGTTCTACTTTTTTGCCAATGGTTGCAAAAGATTCGCGTGAGTTTCGACGAAGCATTTGGAGGATTTTTGTATCTATACTGTCCATTTGAATCAAAAATATATGATGTGATTATACATTAAATCGAAATTAAATATATAAAATTATTTTTGATAGATAACCAAAATTGCAGTTTAATGTGATTTACCAAAAACGAATTAGAATATTCTACTAATTTAATTTTGATAAAATTTTATATAAATCAACTCTTTTACTTATTCAAAAGTCTCATTACGTCCTTCGCAAAGTAAGATGCAATCACATCAGCTCCAGCACGTTTTATGGCGGTAATTTGTTCCATCATCACAGCATCATGATTTAACCAGCCTTTTTCAGCAGCGGCTTTTAGCATGGCATATTCTCCAGAAACTTGATATACCGCCACCGGCACATCCACGGCATTTTTGATTTCGCGTACAATATCTAAGTAGCACAACCCAGGTTTGATCATCACAATATCTGCCCCTTCATCAATATCCATCTCTGTTTCTCTAAGCGCTTCAATACGATTTCCGTAATCCATTTGGTACGTGCTTTTATCCTTCGGAACATTTTTCATGTCCACTGGCGCAGAATCCAAGGCATCACGGAAAGGTCCGTAAAATGCAGAGGCGTATTTAGCCGAATAGCTCATAATTCCGGTATCCGTAAAGCCTTCATCTTCCAAGGCTTCACGAATGGCTAAAATACGGCCGTCCATCATATCACTTGGCGCGACAAAATCGGCACCAGCCTGAGCATGGGAAACACTCATTTCAGCTAAAAGATCCACCGATTCATCATTCAGAATCAATCCATTTTGCACGATGCCATCATGTCCATAAGCGGAATACGGATCAAAAGCCACGTCAGTCATCACCAACATCTCTGGACAGGCGTTCTTAACCGTTTTGATAGCACGTTGCATCAATCCGTTTGGGTTGATGGCTTCTTTACCTTGGTTGTCTTTTAAGTTGTCAGGAACTTTTACAAAAAGCAAAACAGATTTTAAGCCCATGCTCCAAAGGTCCTTAACTTCTTTTTCTAAGAGATCTAAGCTGTAACGGAAGTAATTTGGCATGGAGGCAATTTCCTCTTTGACATGTTTGCCTTCCACAACAAAAAGTGGTACTAAAAAATCATTTGGTGAAATGATGGTTTCTCTTACTAATGAACGAATGGCATCATTGGCTCTTAATCTTCTATTTCTTCTTAATGGGTACATAGTTTTCAGTATTCAGTGTGCAGTAGTTAATTTAAAATCTATTATAATCTTGACGTCCAATCTACAGGATGTTTTAATACGTCTAATAGTCGGTCTTCTTCACTTCCTTTCTCCGGATGGTGGTCATACACCCACTGTACATGGGGCGGCAAACTCATCAAGATACTTTCAATGCGGCCATTGGTTTTTAATCCAAATAAGGTGCCTTTGTCGTGGACCAAATTGAATTCTACATACCGGCCACGACGGATTTCCTGCCAATTTCGTTGCTCAACTGAATAGGGCATTTCTTTCCTTTTTTCCACTATGGGAACATAACCGTCCAAAAAACTATCGCCAACTTCGATTACAAAGCTATACCAATCGTCCATGGACAGGTCATCTCGTGACTTGCAGTAATCAAAAAATAAACCACCCACGCCGCGTGCTTCATTGCGGTGGGAATTCCAGAAATACTCGTCGCATCTTTTCTTGTACAGCGCGTAAAAGTCAGGATGATGCTTATCGCACGCTGTTTTACAGACCTGATGAAAATGAATGGCATCTTCGTCAAACAAATAATAAGGCGTTAGATCTTGTCCGCCACCAAACCATGAATCGACGATATTTCCCTGTTGGTCATACATTTCGAAATAACGCCAATTGGCATGTACGGTCGGGACCATCGGATTTTTTGGATGAAGTACTAAACTTAAGCCGCAGGCAAAGAAATTGGCATCTTTAACTCCAAAATATTGCTGCATGCTATCCGGTAATTCACCATGAACTGCAGAGATATTGACGCCTCCCTTTTCAAAAACATTGCCGTTTTCAATGACTCGTGTGCGTCCGCCACCGCCTTCGGGACGTTCCCAAAGATCTTCTTGAAATTTAGCCTTGCCATCTACAGTCTCAATTTTTGAAGTGATGGTGTCTTGGAGGGTGAGGATGTAATTGTAGAATTTATCTTTCATGTTTTAATTCAAAAAGTTCCATATCTAAAGGTGCTTTATTTAATGGCTCAAACTCATCCTTTAAAGTACCTTGCCATTTAAAACCTGATCCTAAAGCCGTATTTACGCTTGACAAATTCGTTTTGTGTGACAGTATTTGAAGTGTTTCCAATCCTAATTCTTCCATAGTATATTGGGAGGTTGCCTTTATAGCTTTCTTCATCAAGCCTTTGCCTTTAAAACGTTGGCCAATGCAATAGGCGAATTCTCCTTGTTTTGCTTCCCAGTCTAAATTCTTCAAAATGATCATCCCTATGATATCTATACTGTGTTTATCTTGGATGATATAAACGAATTCCTTTCTTTTTTCAGCCGCTTTGATTTTTCGTTTGATATAGTTTTGTGTACTTTCCAAGGTGGTATTTTCTTCCAAGGTTTTTGGTAGAAACCGAATAAAGCGTTCGGTATTGGACACCAGTAATTTATTCAGCTGCAAGGCGTTTTTGGGCTGTAAAAGCGAAATACTGAAATGTTCCGAACTATAAATCATTAGATTTCAATCTGTTTTGTGATTTAAGCAAAGCTACTGTTTCCGTTGATGCCGCAGTTACTGATAACGGCAATACAAAAATAATCCCGATAATGGGGATCAATAAAAACAACATAAAAACGATTCCATTTCCAATGGCCAGTCCGCGGTGTTGTTTTACAAAATTAATGCTTTCATCATATTTGAAATGCCGCTCCAAAGTATAGTCCATGTTTCCAAAACCTGCATAATAGGCTTGGACTAAGAACAATGCTATGGTAGAAAAGATACCAATTACTGGAATAAATCCGATGAGAATAATGGGGATTGTCAACAACAATTCCATCACTAAATTTCTCAGGTTAATTCGTATGCCACGCCATAATTGTTCAGAAAAAGAGGTATTTCTATGCTGATGTCTTTCTACACCTAAAAGATGGGCTTCAATTTTTTCGGATACCGGACTCATAAAAGGCGCTGACAAGGCCATGACAATGTGCTTGTAAAGTATAAATCCCAACACGAGAATTAAAATACCACTTAAAATTTCGCTGATTAGGAAAAACGTTTCTTTGCCCCATTCCCAAACCCATAGTTTGGATATATAATAGGCGAAATTATCTGAAAAGGAGTAAGCAGAAATAAGTATTGTTGAGGCCACTAAAAAACTGATCAGCATAGGAACGCCAAAATATTTCCAAAGTCTGAGTTTGGAAATCAATTTTAAAGTTCCTGCGTAGGCTTTAATGCCTTTGAAAATGTTGCCAATCATAGATTGAAATGAGACCTGACAGCTTTTTAAAACCTGTCAGGTCTGTGTATCATTTAGTTCGGACTCTTATACTCTTTTACCGCATCAATAAAGGCTTTGGCATTATCCAAAGGAATATTCGGTAAAATCCCGTGGCCTAAGTTGACGATATATTTATCTTTTCCAAACTCGTCAATCATCTGTTTTACCATTTTCTTGATTTCAGCAGGTGGCGAAAACAATCTGGAAGGATCAAAATTACCTTGTAGGGTAATATTTCCTCCAGTTAAATAACGTGCGTTTCTTGGAGAACAGGTCCAGTCAATTCCCAAAGCCGTGGCGTTTGATTTTGCCATATCACCTAAGGCAAACCAACAGCCTTTACCAAAAGCGATCACCGGGGCATGATCCTTTAAAGCTTCAATGATCTGATTGATATATTGCCATGAAAACTCATGATAATCGGATGGCGCTAACATGCCGCCCCAAGAATCAAAAATTTGTATCGCATCACATCCAGCAGCCACTTTTGCTTGTAAATAGGTAATGGTGGTGTCGGTTATTTTTTGCAATAATTGATGCGCTGCAATTGGATTTGTAAAACAAAACTGCTTTGCTTTGTCAAAATTTTTGCTGCCTTGACCTTGTACGCAATAACATAAAATAGTCCAAGGTGAACCTGCAAAACCAATCAATGGAACCTCGTCATTAAGCATTTCCTTCGTCATTTTAATGGCTTGTATGACATAATCCAATTCAACATGCACATCAGGAACAATCACCTTGTCCACATCTTTTTGTGTCCGTACTGGGTTTGGTAAATAGGGCCCGAAATCAGGTTTCATTTGCACCTCAATATTCATGGCTTGCGGAATCACCAAAATGTCGCTGAATAAAATAGCGGCATCCATACCATACCGGCGGATGGGCTGCACGGTAATTTCACTCGCCAATTCTGGGGTTCTACAACGTGTAAAGAAATCGTATTTAGCCTTTATTTCTTGAAATTCCGGTAAATAGCGTCCAGCTTGACGCATCATCCAAACTGGTGGACGGTCTACTGTTTCACCTTTTAATGCTCTTAAGTATAAATCGTTTTTTACCATGTCCCACATTCCTGCGAAAGCAGGAATCTCATTATTAAGTTAGTCTTTTTATTATATAGTAATTCAGAATTAAAAACCTACTTGCAGGTTATGTCTGTATTATATTATGTCTGTTTTATGAGACATAATTTTCATTCACCAAATCAATCACACTTTCTACCGTTGGTATTTTGGCAACCCGCACATCCGTAAAATATTTTTTGGCTTCAGTAGCGGTAGTATCTCCTATACAATAAGCAACTTTCCCTTCGGCATCGTTATTAATCATATAGCTTTCTACGGTTGAAGGGCTGTAAAACATAATCCCTTCAATATTCGGATCTATTTTTTCTGAATCTAAAATGGTTTTGTATGCCTCCACCTCATTCACCTTAATATTGTTGTTTTCAAGGGTTTGAGACAATTCATCCAATCTTATATCACTACAAAAATGGGTCACTTCAGTTCCATCAATAAATTCTATCAAATAGGCAGCAAGATCTTTCGCATAATTTTCAGAATGCTTGACTTTGCCAATTCTATTTTCTATCAATCTTTTGGTGCGTCGGCCCACACAATAGATATTCTTAAATTGTAGCTCTTCTTTAGGAACACTGGCAGTAATGGCTTCTACAGCGTTTTGGCTGGTGATGATAACGTTTTCAATGGGCGACTTCAATATCGGTTTTGCAATCCTGTTCAAACTTATTTTTAAGAAGTCGGTACTTTCTACGGCGACATTTTTAAAACGCTGACGCTGTACTTCGGATAGTTTTCTGGTAGAGAAAACCTGAATGGCTCTCTCCGTATCACTAAGTTCATTCATCACTCTACTTCCGCCACGCTCCAAGACGTAATCTGCAGAAAATTGTGCAATATTATGGTGATTGCCTAGTTTTTCGGTACGTGTAACTTCAATCTTTTTGGTGCCATCCACACTCAATAGCACACCTTGAAAGTTGACTTCTTCGTTTTTAATGAATGCCAAAGCTCCAATTGGTGCCGAGCAGCCACCTTCTAAAAGATTCAAGAACTTACGCTCGATGGTGGTACAGATTTCGGTTTCTTCGTGATTGATTTCTTTGCAAATGGCAAGCACTTCCTCATCTTCTTCGCGTGCGGTAATCATGATGGCGCCTTGTCCAGGAGCCGGAACCATCCAGTCTAAATTGATGGCATCCTCTGGACGAACCCCAATTCTTCCAATCCCGGCAGCAGCAAATATGGCGGCATTCCAATCTTCATTTTCTTGTAATTTTTGGAGTCTGGTATTGACATTGCCTCTTAACCCAACTATAGTATGGGTGGGATAACGATTGAGCCATTGGGCTTTGCGTCTTAAGCTTCCGGTGGCAATGACCGCATCTCTTTGTGATAAAAACTCTTCGTTGTTTTTAAAGACCAAAGTATCCCTCACGTTGCCACGTTTTAATACTGCGGCCTGAACAATGCCTTGAGGTAAAAGTGTCGGTACATCTTTAAGCGAATGGACCGCAATATCAATCTCATTGTTGAGCATTGCGGCATCTAAAATTCGGGTAAAAACGCCCACAATCCCCATTTCATAAATGGGTTTGTCAAGCACCAAATCGCCTGTTGATTTCACAGGGACTAATTGGGTAAGATGACCTAAAGTCTCTAGTTGATTTTGAACAGCTTTGGCTTGCCATAACGCTAATTCGCTATCACGGGTACCAATTCTTATTATTTTAGACATGTTTTGTGGATTCTAACTGGAACACTCTTCTGATGAGTTCAATACTGTCATCAGTAGACGTGTCATCTGTTTTAAGATGGTACGCAAAGTGATTCGTAATTTTTTGAATGATATTATTGCTGATCAACTCGGCTTGGGCTTCATTGAAATCGGCGTATTTTTTACGTTGGGTTTCCAATTCGGCATTTTTTAAATCGAGCAATTTGTGCTTCAATGCGTTGATGGTTGGTGCAAATTTACGAGTTTCAAGCCAACTGTTAAAATCCTGCTTAACCTCGTCTAATATTTTTTCAGCTAAAGGAATAAAAGCTTTTCTGCGTTCTAAGGTATCGTCCGTCATTTGCGATAAATCATCAAGATGGATCAAGGATACATTAGATAATTCAGTAACATCAGGGTTGACATTTTTAGGAATCGAAAGATCTAAAATCAACAATGGCTTTTTAGATTGAATCTGGCTTTTATCAACCGTGGGATTGAGAGCACCGGTTGCAACAATTAATATATCAGAGGCGTTGATTTCCTCTTGGAGATTAGCGTAATCTTTTACTAACAGATTGAATTTACCGGCGACTTCTTGAGCCTTGGTTTTTGTTCTGTTGATTAAGGTGATATGTTCGTTTTTGGTGTGTTTCACCAGATTTTCACAGGTATTTCTTCCGATTTTGCCGGTTCCAAAAAGTAAAATGTTTTTATCCGAAACATTTTCGATCGTTTTCAAAATATATTGAACGGAGGCGAACGATACAGAAGTTGCTCCGGAAGAAATCTCCGTTTCGTTCTTAATGCGTTTGCTGGCTTGAATGACCGCATTCAGCAAACGTTCAGTAAAAGCGTTGAGCAATCCCAATTTCTTGGATGTTCTTGCACTAGTTTTGAGCTGACTGATGATTTCGAAATCGCCTAAAATTTGACTGTCAAGTCCAGAACCTACACGAAACATGTGTGAAATGGCTTCTTGGTTCTTGTGGATGTAGGCGACGTGCTGGAATTCTTCAATAGTGCCTTTGGAGTTCTCACAAAGTAATTTGATGAGTTGATAAGGATGTTCCGCAAAACCATAAAGCTCAGTCCTATTGCAAGTTGAATTGACGATCAAACTCTCAATGCCTATTTCTTTTGCCTGATGGAGTAGGTTTTGTTTAGAAGTGTCGTCCAAACTAAAACGACCTCTAATATCCGCATCTGCTTTTTTATAGCTTAATCCAATGGCATAAAAATAAGTAGTTTTCAACATAAATAGTGCTCAATACTGGTTTTGGATATTCGATAGCGAAGATTCAAGACAAAAGTAGAAATGTCAATTGAATAAAAACAACGCTCAAAGGACTATAAATGTCGCTCGGTGTTTTTTGGTCTTTTATTTTATAGAAGTGGCATAAATAACATACTTTTGCAGCAGTACCGATGCCTATAGATGGTTTTGTTTAGAATGAATCTAAATAAGAAACAATGGATATTAAAACAATGGAATTAAAAAATGTCGTTAAAGGTTCTTTAGAAGAGACTGAGATTGATGATGGTTTTTTGGTGTTGACCTATCAAAACGAGAGTAATGCCGTGGATATTATTACCCGAGAGATCGATAGTAGTTTTATTCAATTTCATTTTTGTTTAAAGGGCCTTAGTAAATTCATTTTCAATGAAGGGCGCTATGCTTTGGATATCATGGAGGAAAATTCACTCCTTTTGTATAACCCACAACGTGATTTGCCCATGCATATGGAAATGCAACCCAATTCGTGGTTGGTCTCAATTGTGATCTCCATAAAAAAATTCCATGGGCTGTTCTCCCAAGAAGCTGGCTACATCACTTTTTTGAGCAATGATAACAAGGATAAAAAGTATTATAAGGATGGAAAAATTTCTCCTTCCATGGCCATTGGTTTGACACAACTGATTCATTATAATTTGAATTCGTCCATCAAAAATCTTTATTTTAAGGGGAAGGCCTATGAGCTCTTAAGTTTATATTTCAATAGAAGTGAGGATGCCAATATAGAACAATGTCCCTTTTTGGTGGATGATACCAATGTGATCAAAATCAGAAAAGCCAAAGATATTGTCATTTCCAGAATGGCCGAACCGCCAACCTTGCAGGAGCTTTCTGAGGAGATAGGTTTGAACATAAAGAAACTAAAAGAAGGTTTTAAGCAGATTTATGGGGATACGGTATATAGTTTTTTATTCGATTATAAGATGGAAGTCGCCAGAAAGCTTTTGGAATCTTCTGACTATAATGTGAATGAGGTAGGCTTGAAAGTTGGTTATAGTACATCAAGCCACTTTATAGTGGCATTTAAAAAGAAATATGGCACGACCCCCAAAAAATATTTAATGTCATTATCTTCGTAAATTAATATTTAAAGGATGCTCATTCCAGAGACTTTCGAGACTTGAAGATCTGTGGAAGTTGGATTATAATTAAGAAATGGATGCCTGCTTTCGAAGGAATAGGATATAATTAAAAAAAATAGATTCCTGCCTTCGCAGGAATGAAAAAAGTTTTCAATGAAAAAAGGAGTTTTACTTGTCAATTTAGGTTCGCCGGATAGCCCAACACCAGAAGATGTTAAGCCTTATTTAAGTGAGTTTTTAATGGATGAACGCGTCATTGACGTTCCGCTTTGGTTAAGAACCTTCATTGTAAAAGGGATTATTTTAAATACACGACCAAAAGCATCCGCGGAAGCGTACCAAAAAATATGGTGGGAGGAAGGTTCGCCGCTAATCGTGATTTCTGAGCGACTTCAGAAAAAAATACAAAAAAACACCGATCTTCCTGTGTCTTTGGCCATGCGCTATGGGAGTTTAACCATTAAAAAAGGGCTTCAAGAGTTGGTTGACAAAGGGGTTGAAGAGGTCTTTTTGATGCCGCTTTATCCACAATTTGCCATGGCAACTACCGAAACTATTTTGGTGTTGGCAGAAGAAATACGTAAAGAACATTTTCCAAATCTCAAGATCTCTGATCTGAAAGCGTTTTATAATCGCGAAGATTATATAGATGTCCTTTCCAATTCTATTGGAAGACATTTAAAAAACAATCCATATGATCATTTGTTGTTTTCTTATCATGGGGTTCCAGAACGTCATATTCGTAAACGTGACATCACAAAATCACATTGTAAAATCGACAAGAGCTGTTGCATAACACCATCTCCGGCGCACGAATTTTGCTACCGTCACCAATGTTTGGAAGTCACACGCTTAGTGGCTGAAAAACTCAATTTAAAAGAAGGCACCTATTCGTCGTCGTTTCAGTCAAGATTAGGATTTGATCCTTGGTTGCAGCCCCCAACAGATTTGACCATAGAACGTATGGGCAAAAAAGGGGTGCAGAACTTGGCGGTTGTCACCCCGGCATTTGTGAGTGATTGTTTGGAAACCTTAGAAGAAATTGCCATGGAAGGCCAAGAAATTTTTCATGAAGTGGGTGGTAAGGAATTTACAACCGTACCCTGTTTAAATGATGATGATGAATTTGTAACGATACTTTCCAATTGGATCAATGATTGGGCAACTATACAAGCTGTACCCGTATAATGGCTAAAGACTCCTCTCAAGATTTAGGCACACAACCCATCAGCAAGCTTTTAATAAAGCAAGCTGTTCCTGCATCAATCGGGATTTTGGTAATGTCGCTGAATATCTTGGTGGATACTATTTTTGTTGGGAATTGGATTGGGTCTACGGCCATTGCCGCTATTAATGTGGTCTTACCAGTGTCGTTTTTTATTGCGGCTTTGGGAATGGCTATCGGGATTGGAGGTTCTTCTATAATTTCTAGGGCCTTGGGCGGTAACAACTATGAAAAAGCGCTGAAAACTTTTGGCAACCAAATCACCTTGACTTTGGTGTTGACACTTTCCTTGGTCACTGTGGGATTACTTTTTGCCGATGGCATCATCGAATCCTTTGGTGGCAAAGGCGGTATTTTTGAACCCGCCAAAATCTATTATGAAATTGTTCTTTATGGAGTGCCGCTTTTAGCACTTTGTATGATGGCAAACACGGTCATTAGAGCGGAGGGAAAGCCAAAATTTGCCATGTACGCTATGATGATTCCTTCGGTCAGTAATTTGATCATGGATTATATTTTTATCTATGTATTGGATTTCGGAATGGCAGGAGCTGCATGGGCTACTACGCTTTCTTATGCGATTTGTTTGGCATTTATCCTTTGGTTTTTTATCTCCAACAAATCAGAATTAAAAATTGACTTTGCGCATTTGGGATTGAATTTTCCAATCGTCAAAGAAATCACTTCTTTGGGTTTCGTCACGCTGTCACGTCAAGCGGTGGTAAGCGTCACCTATTTGTTCATGAATAATATCCTTTTTGATTTAGGTGGGGAAACTTCTGTGACCTCCTATGCGATTGCGGGAAGAATGTTAATGTTTGCCATGTTTCCTGTTCTTGGGGTTACTCAAGGATTTTTGCCGATTGCCGGTTTCAATTACGGGGCGGAAAACTACCATCGCGTAAAGGAAACGCTAAATACGGCCATTAAATACGCCGCAATTCTGGCAACTTTGGTGTTTATTGTATTGATGATATTTCCGGAAAGTATCACAAGGATGTTCACCACAGATGCTGCTGTGGTTAGTCAAGCTCCAAACGATATGCGTTGGGTATTTGCTGCAACGCCCATTATTGCATGGCAGTTAATTGGTGCTGCCTATTTTCAGGCCATTGGGAAAGCCGTACCCGCCTTATTATTGACATTATCCAGACAAGGTTTTTTCTTCATTCCGCTCATCTTGATTTTGCCGAAGTTTTACGGCGAACTTGGGGTTTGGATTTCTTTTCCAATTTCAGACGTGTTGGCCACTATCGTGACCGCCTATTTCTTGAATCGAGAAATCAAGAAGAATCTGATTCCCAAAGATGTTTAATTTATTTTTGAACGATGGACTATTACAATTATATAAAAGCGCTACATCTTATTTTTGTCATCACCTGGTTTGCGGGACTATTCTACATTCCAAGATTGTTTGTCTATCAAATTGAAGCCTTTCATAAACCCTCGCCTGAAAAGGAAATTTTAGGTAAACAGCTCAAATTGATGGCCAAGCGTTTGTGGAACATTATTACCTGGCCTTCGGCAATTTTAGCCACTGTTTTTGCAATTTGGTTACTTATTTTGATACCGTCGTGGTTACATCAAGGTTGGATGCATGTAAAATTGGCGTTCGTGTTCCTACTTATCTTTTATCATTTAAAAACCCATCAGTTTTACAAACAATTGCAACGCGATGAAGTCAAAAAAACCTCTAATTTCATGAGACTGTGGAATGAAGGGGCCACGTTTATCTTGTTTTCTGTGGTGTTTTTAGTGATCCTGAAAAATTCATTCAACTGGATTTTTGGGGTGGTGGGCATTGTGGTATTAGGCGTGCTATTAATGCTGGGATTTAAATTATATAAAAACATCAGAAATCGAAATCCTGATGCCTAGAATTTTAAATTCCAAGTTCCAAATTCCAGACGACGTTAATCTTAATTCAATAATAAATATTATCAAAATCACGCGCCGTTCATCTGCACCGATTCATACTGGCAGATAAAGTTAGGAGTGATCAATAATCATCAATCACCAATCCCGTGGAATTTGAGGATACCATTTTTTGAAATTTAAGATGCAACCGTCATTTGGACTGATTATTGCTATCTTTATCGAGCTACAATTATTTAAATGAGAACCAGAAGACTTTCCTTACGTGTACGCATCTTTTTTGCAATGATTTTGTTGGTGCTTATCGCTTCCATTCTAATTGCAGCAGTCACGATTTATCAATATAATGAGGAAGCTCAGGATTATCACCGGAATCGTTTAGAACGCAAGGAAGATAATATCCGGCGACATATTGACTTTGTAATCCGTGAAACATCATGGGAGCCCAAAACTGAAAAGATCCCTTTAATTTTTAGGGAAGAAATCTATAAGATTGCAGATATCCACCAATTGCAAGTCAATCTTTTTGATCTTGAGGGCGGTCTTTTAAAATCGTCAAAGTCTAGTATTGAAGGCGATACGCTTTCAAGTTGTTTGGATGCTGATGTTTTAAATGCGCTTTCCAATACAGCCACACACAGGTATGTTGAGAAAATTGTGCAGCATGATCAAACGTTTCAATCGTCTTTTACCTATATCACAGATAAAAAATTCAAACCGATTGCAATTTTAAACCTCCATTATATTCAAAACGATGATATTTTGAATAAGGAATTAAATGAGTTTTTAGAACGCTTGGGCTATGCCTATTTTCTGATGCTGATCTTAGCTATTCTACTGGCCTATTTCCTATCCAAATACATTACAAAATCGCTTAAAACAATTAGTGATAAAATAAATACAACCCGATTGGGAAAACAAAATCAGCGCATTGAGATTGAATCGTCCAGTGAGGAGATTGCTACTTTGGTGAATTCTTACAACAGCATGATTGACCAATTGCAGGAAAGTGCAGTTAAACTGGCCACTTCAGAACGTGAGCAGGCGTGGCGCGAAATGGCAAAACAGGTAGCCCACGAAATTAAAAATCCGCTCACCCCGATGCGACTGAGTGTTCAAAGTTTTCAGCGAAAATTTAATCCTGAAGATCCTGAAATTCACCAGAAAGTTGATGAGTATAGCAAAACCCTCATACAGCAAATTGATACGATGAGTTCCATTGCATCTGCCTTTTCAAATTTTGCCAAAATGCCTGCCCAAAAAAATGAAACACTTAATGTGGTTAAAATTGTAAAATTGGCCTTGGATATTTTCAGTGAAGATTATATTGCTTTTGTGGCCGATGAAAAGGAAATTATTTGCCAGTTGGACCGTACACAATTGATACGTGTGATAACCAATTTGGTTAAGAACGCTACCCAAGCTGTTGCCGAAAGCAAAAATCCAAAAGTTGTGGTCAGTGTGATGTCTGAGAATGACATGGTGAAAATTTCTGTTTCTGATAATGGAAAGGGGATCACCGATGAAAATATCGCTAGAATATTTGAACCTAAGTTTACTACAAAATCCAGCGGCATGGGTCTTGGATTGGCGATGGTTAAAAACATCGTAGAAACTTATAAGGGAACTATTTCCTTTACTTCCCAAAATGGGAAAGGAACAACGTTTACGGTGACTTTTCCTAAAGAAATTCTTCCTACTAAAACCAGAATCTCTTAAAATATTGCTTAATTTTCAGTTTTTATCACTTCAAATTGCAGTGTGAAAAGTTAATTATATTTAATAAATAAATGATTTGCGTTGTCCAATCACAGGCAGGCGCGGAATAAAAAAAATAATTATATGTCTTACGAAAACATCTTATCAGAAAGAAACGACGGGATTACAATCATTACCATCAACCGTCCCAATAAATTAAATGCTTTAAACAAAGCGACGATTAACGAGCTCAATCAAGCTTTTAAAGTGGCTGACAAGGATAAACATACCAAGGTGATCATTATTACCGGAAGTGGTGAGAAAGCTTTTGTTGCCGGTGCTGATATCAGTGAGTTTGCCCATTTTGATGTTGAAGATGGTGCAAAATTAGCGGCTAAAGGTCAAGAGTTGTTGTTTGATTATATTGAAAATCTTTCCACACCAGTTATTGCTGCGGTCAACGGATTTGCTCTTGGTGGTGGACTCGAACTGGCCATGGCCTGTCATTTTAGGATTGCGAGCGACAATGCCAAAATGGGCTTACCAGAAACCTCATTGGGCGTAATTCCTGGGTATGGTGGGACACAACGTTTGCCACAGTTGGTTGGAAAGGGTCGTGCCATGGAAATGGTGATGACCGCTGGCATGATTGATGCGGAAACTGCGAAAGTCTACGGATTGGTTAATCACGTGACCACACAAGATGAGCTGATACCATTATGTGAAAAGATTGCGGGGAAAATCATGCGGAATTCCACCGTGGCCATTAAAGGTGCTATAAAAGCCATTAATGCCAATTATAAAGACGGCGTGGACGGCTATAAAGTAGAAATCAAACAATTTGGAAAATGCTTTGGCACTGACGATTTTACCGAAGGCACGACAGCGTTTTTAGAAAAGCGGAAGGCGGAGTTTCCGGGGTCATAATTCCTGCGGAGGCAGGAATCTCATGGAACACGGACCCGCCTGAAGGCAGGGCAGGTGACACAGATTGAGCAGATTTTAACTGATTTGCTTTGTACTGGTTAAATAAATAACGGTCAATAACTATCTGTGCCAATCATAAAAAATCAGCGTTATCTGCGTTCTAGTGATCACTCAGATTTTCACCGATCCAAATAATGATTTTACATATCCGTTTTTAGTCATAAGAATTAAAAAATGAAAATACAATGCCGATTTTTTGTTTGCCCCGCCCTAAAGGGAGCAAAAATTCTCAAATGATTCTATAAAAAAATGCGAACCAATTATAGTTCGCATTTTTTATTTCAAATTTCTGTCTTGCTTCTATTTGCTAAAAGCAAAATAGGTCAATTTTTTAATTAAGATTTCCCGCCAACAATCGTCAATTCATCAACAATATGCTTAGCGCCTGAATATTTGTCGATCAGCCAAAGGACATATCTGATGTCCACATTAATGGTTCTTTGTAAATCCGCATCGAAAATAACATCACCAGCCATCGCTTCAATGTTTCCGTCAAAAGCCAATCCAATTAATTCGCCTTTCCCATTGATCACTGGAGATCCTGAGTTGCCTCCGGTTATATCATTATCTGATAAAAAGTTTACTGACAGTTCACCTTTTTCGTTGGCATAACGTCCGTAATCTTTTTTCTCATAAGCATCCAACATGTCTTGTGGCAAGTCAAATTCATCATCATTCGGAACGTATTTCGCAACCATCCCTTTTAAGGTCGTGTAGTTATTAACCTCTGCATCATTCTGTTCGCCGTCTTTTCTAGGTAAAGCTCTCACTTTTCCATAGCTCAATCGCAAGGTGGAGTTAGCATCAGGATATTTAATATTGCTCAATCCAGATTCGCGTAAACCAGCCACTAATTTTCTAAAGGCAGCTTGATAATCGTTTTCTGGTTGTATCAAGTTTTCAGGTTGTTCTCTGTATTTTGTCAATAACTGTCTAGACAATTTGTATAATTGGTCACTTTCTAATTTTGAAACATCAGGGTTTTGTAAAAATGCCATGACGTTTTCTTTTGAAGTGAAAATGCTGGAATCAAAAGCAGAATCTACAAAAGCTGTAAAGTCGTTGTTGTTTTTATCACCCACTTCTTTTACCAATTCAGGAAGAGGATAATTGGCTTTAGAAGCATACAAATTCAATTGTTTGGCAAGAATTTCTTTTTCTAAAGGCAAGTGGTAATCTTTATAAGAGCTTTCTATAAACGATTCTAACCTTGGAAGCATATTCTCACGAGCGGCCTCATTTGCAGCAGCATATTGTTCCAAAGCACCTCCCATTCTGTATGGTAAGGCGGCAAATTTACTGCCACGTAAAATACCGGTTAGGTAGTTGTCATGTTTCGCCTTATCATTGGTCAACTTGTAATAAGCATTGATATCAGAAATCACATTGCCATATTTAGCTTTGTTTTTCTTGGTATTGGCCCATTTATTAAAAGCGTCCTCAACTTTAGTTTTCGTTGCTACTGTTTTATGATCGGTTAAAGCATCAATCATACCACCACGATTTTTCCAATAGTTGGCAATACTGGCATATGAAGACGCGTACATCAAATTGATGGCCTCGTCATTATCCATGTATTTTTTCATGACGTCCATGCTCACCTTTGAACCTTCAACCCAAGCAGGATAAGCATATTTTACGTTTTGCTCAACCCCTTGTGCAGGCATCCAACGATTGGTTCTTCCTGGATATCCTAAGATCATTGCGAAATCATTTTCTTTAACCCCATCAATACTTACAGGAAGATGGTATTTTGATTTTAAAGGCACGTTAGCCGTAGAGTATTCTGCTGGATTTCCATCTTGGTCAGCATACACTCTGAATAAGGAAAAATCGCCAGTATGTCTTGGCCATTCCCAGTTGTCCGTATCACCACCATATTTACCAACACTTTCTGGAGGTGTACCAACTAAGCGAACATCTTTGAAGTCTTCATAAACAAAATAGTAAAATTCGTTCCCTTGATAGAAAGATCGAACAGAAACGGTATATTTTCCACCGTCGTTATTTTCTTTTTCAATTTTAGCAATCTCTTTATTGATAACAGCTTCACGTTCTTTTTCAGACATGGTATCATTCACTTGCGATAAGATACGAGTGGAAACATCATCCATTCTCACAAAGAATCTGACGTATAAATTTTCTGGTTTTAATTCTGCATCTAGTGATTTTGCCCAATAGCCATCTTTAAGATGGTTTCTATCGGCCGAAGATAATTCCGCAATGGCATCATAGCCACAGTGGTGGTTGGTCAATACTAAACCGCTATCTGAAACAATACTGGCAGTACATCCACCATTAAATTGTACAATGGCGTCTTTTAAACTTCTATTGTTAATACTGTATATTTCTTCAGCAGTTAATTGAAGCCCCATTTTTTGCATGTCTCTTTGGTTAAGACGTTCAATATGCATTAAAAACCACATGCCTTCATCTGCTTTAAGGACAGATGAAAAGGTCATCATAAAAATGGTGAGGGAAAGCAATATTTTCTTCATGTTTTTAAATTATTTGTGAGTTCCAAAATTATCGATTTTTTATATGTTTTAAGGTCTTTAGTAGTGTTAAAACCTTGTTATTTTTTAACTGTTTTACGAAAGTTTAAAAAGTATATGTGTTTCGGAATGAGGGGGTAAACTAAATTTCTACATTCTGTAGCCATCAAATAGATGGATTTGAAAGTAACTTTAAACGCTCGTTATAACGACGGGAATTATCAATAAAATTATAATTATGGACCCAAATCCTACTTTAAAAGGTCGTGGAGCACAAATTAACGTGCCCAATCGCTTCTTCGAATTAAGTCACGAAGTTCGGGATGATTTTCTCGAATTCTGTGCCAAGGAAGGCGAAGAGGCCGATAAAAATAAAACGCTCTTTCTGGAGGTTTTTCCAAAAACGATTGTCAACAAAGTGGCAAGCCCAGATGTGGGTATGGGATATTCCATGAATATGTATCAAGGTTGTGAACATGGATGCATCTACTGTTATGCAAGAAATACCCACGAGTTTTGGGGTTATAGCGCAGGTTTGGATTTTGAACGTCGGATTTTGGTAAAAAAAGACGCACCAGCTTTGTTGGAAAATTTCATCAAAAGAAAAAGTTGGGAAGCGCATCCTATTGTGATGTCTGGAAATACAGATTGCTACCAACCCGCTGAGAAGCGATTTGAAATTACCCGAAGGTGTTTGGAAGTTTTTCTAAAATATAAACATCCGGTGGGCATTATTACTAAAAACGCCTTGATCCTTCGTGATCTAGATTTATTAAAAGAACTGGGACAGGACAATTTAATAGCGGTCAATATATCCATAACCTCGCTTTCTGAGGATACCAGGAGTGTGTTAGAACCCAGAACGGCAACCATAAAAAAGCGATTGGAAACGGTAAAAATATTATCAGATCATGGCATTCCCGTCAACGTCATGATGGCACCCATTATTCCTTCCATAAACAGTCATGAGGTCTTGGCACTGGCAAAAAAAGTGTCAGAAATGGGTGCTTTGAATATGGGGCATACCATCGTAAGATTGAACGGCGCGATAGCTGAAATTTTCACCGATTGGATTAAAAAAACGATGCCTGATCGTGCAGATAAAGTATTGCATCAAATTGAGAGTTGTCACGGTGGGAGTTTGAATGACTCGCGCATTGGAATACGCATGCACGGTGAAGGTGAGATTGCCAAACAAATCAACGATATGGTGAAACTCGCAAAGCTTAAATATTTTAAGAACAAATCGATGCCAACACTCAATTCGTCGCTTCACGAACAGTTCAAGGATGGGCAGCTAAAGTTATTTTAATCCTTATAATTTGACATCTTATTTTATGTCCGCTTTTAATGAGTAAACAACTTTTATTTTTTGTGTTTTTAATTGGTGTTTTTTCAATAAATGCTCAAGAATTAGACACTTTAGTCACCTTATTCCTGAAAAAGACTTTGAGTTAAAGGACAAAGTAAAATCTGCATTTGAAGCCTCCGAGCAGGTTGTTTTGGAAGTAGATATGTCAGCTCCAGAATTTATGAAAGATATGATGGTGCTTTCTTATTTAGAGAAAGGAACAGAGCTGAAGTCTTACATGGACGAGAGTGAGTATGAATTATTGGATAACTTTTTAAAGGAAAAAACGGGATCCGGCATGCAAATGTATAATACCGTGAAACCGTTTATGTTAATGTCTGTTATTTTAATGGCGTCGGTTGATGGTCCTTTAGCCAGTTTTGAGATGAACTTGATGCAAAAGGCAAAAGAAGCCAAAAAAGAAATTGAGGGCTTAGAAACTTTCGCATCTCAAGTGGCAGTTTTTGATGCCGCACCTTATGAAAAACAGATAGATGATCTTGTCGAAATGATTAGCAAGCCCGAAGAAAATGCTTAGATTTTTAACAAGATGGCACAACTCTACGTTTCCGAAGATATTGAGGCAATATATGGGTATATGGATGAATATATGAAAGGTGATATTGTAATGATGGAGAAATTTTTAGATGAAAGAAATAATAATTGGATTCCAGAAATTGCTAAATTCTCTAAAGAAGCTTCTACATTTTATGGTGTTGGTGCAGCCCATCTTGGAGGAGATCAGGGTGTTGTCAACCTATTGAGAAAAGCGGGTTATACCTCTCCAGACCTAACAGTCCCGATAGCTATCGCGACTGTTAGGTCTTTTTATTTTTCGCCGTCCCATTCCGCATAGAACTGCTTAAGGAAGTACTCCATGAACTGGTGCCGCTTTAAAGCGATTTTACGTCCTGTCTCCGTGTTCATCTTGTCTTTTAACAACAATAACTTTTCATAAAAATGATTGATGGTTGGGGCATTTGAAGCTTTGTACTCCTTTTTGGACATGTCCAAATTTGGTGGTATTGAGGGGTCGTAAAGAACTCTATTTTTAAAGCCACCATAATTGAACGTCCGTGCAATGCCGATAGCGCCTAGGGCATCCAATCGGTCGGCATCTTGCACGACATCAAGTTCCGGAGATTTAAATTTTTGAACTTCATTGCCACCACCAAAAGAGATGTTCTCAATGATCTTGATGACGTGATCAATAACTACAGCATCCACATCGTTGGCCGTTAAAAACTGACGGGCGATCTTCGGTCCTACAGTTTCATCGCCATTATGAAATTTACTGTCGGCAATATCATGAAGCAGCGCACCAAGCTGTACTACGAAAACATCAACTACTTCATGTTTCGCAATTAATAATGAGTTTTTGTAAACCCGTTCAATATGAAACCAGTCGTGGCCGCCTTCAGCATTTTTTAATTGTTCTTTGACGAAAGCGATAGTTTGTGAGATTTGATTTTTTTTGATGTTCATGTAATAGAACGCTGATAACGCGGATTTTTTATGATTTTCATTGATGAAAGTTTTAATATAATAATACAATTATAGATTTTATCGTCTAAAATCGGTGTAAATCTGTTTTATCTGTGTCACCCGTGTTCTAATTTTAGAATCTAAAGTCTTTATTGATTAGAATAAATCTCTCTTTTTATTTGAGGCTTTTTCCCGAAGTTGAGTAGGAGACCTACTTCAATATCGGTTGCTTTGAGATAGTTTATGAGTTGAAATTAATGTTCTTCACAATTGATTCAGCTGCTTTTATTTCTATAATCACACATTCTGATAGGATGAGGTCGGCGTAGTATTCGCCAACTTTCTGTTCCTTGTAATAAACACTAATGGGTTTTTATCGTTCTAGAAACAGGCCTATATTATTCAATTCTCTGAACATGGATTTATCATGGACTTTTTCAATAAAACCATAACCTAGCTGGTTATAAGCATTGTAGAGGCACTTAACAATATGTTCTGTAATTTCTGAATGTTTATAATTTTCCTAATAGGATAGTTTTACCTAAAAGAAAGTCTTAAAATTATTGATTTCCAAAAAAAAACGCAACGCAGTTGACGCTGTTTTTTATGACTAAAATGATTGCCGTCAGAAGTGCGATGAATTGTTATCTACAGACTATAGTTTTGAGTTTTTGAGAATTATGAACAGTGAAAATCTGATTTATCGGCGAGTTCAGCGCTGCATCTATTTCAAGCTCGCAGGTTCCACCCATTTAAATTGATAAGAATTTTCAGGAATTCTCATACGGCCTGCCAAACGTTTCATTCGGTCTGGAAGTTTCATGAGGTAATCTCTTGCCTTTTCGGCGTCGTCAGAAAGATTTTTAATATTGCCAATTTCCCAACGGTCGATCAGTTTTTCCAAAATATCCACATAATCAGCAGAGGTGTAAACCCCAATACGTTGTGCGGTATTTGAAAACTCTTCAAAGGCGGTGCCAATCTCATTGCCAGATTCTCTCAAGAAATGTGCGGGCATGGTGATTTTTTGCTTCATCATGGTTTGAAATGCGATCATCATTTGGTTCGGGTCTACCGCGAAAATGCGTTCTACAAATTCAGAGTAAGCATGGTGATGGCGCATTTCATCGCCTGCAATGATATTACACATTCTGGCCAGTGACCTATTTCCTTTTTCTCTGGCAATTTTTCCCACACGATTATGGGAAACATAAGTGGCCAATTCTTGGAAACTAGTATAAATAAAGTTTTTATAAGGATCTCTATCAGTGCCAATATCAAATCCGTCAGCAATTAAATGTTGTGTCGTTTTTTCAATTTCTCTCATATTGACGCGGCCGGACAAGTACAAATACTTATTGAGCACGTCACCATGTCGGTTTTCTTCAGCGGTCCAATGACGCACCCATTTACCCCACGAATTTCGACCTACCTGATCTACACCTTCTACATCCATCAACCAAGATTCATAAGTTGGTAAGGCTTCTTCCGTTATCATATCACCTACTAAAACCACCCAAAAATCATAGGGTAAGTCTTTAGATAATTCACGAATTTCCCTAACATCGTCATAAAAGCTGTCGCTTTCTGAATCTGGTAAAAAATCAGTGGGCTGCCAAATTTTATCTATGGGAATTAAATATTTTTCTATAAGTGATTCGACGTCTTTTTCCAAGTGTTGCATCACTTCTAATCTCACATTTTTTAAAGACATAATCTTGTAATTTTAGGGATGAATATTAGAAGAAATCGTCTCTTCAACAGATCGGATTAATTCTTGTTTATCTACAAAGGTAGCAATTTTGATAGGTTGATGTACGGTGAATTTCAAATGATTTCCAATACCCATCGGAAATTTCCCGTAGCGCAACATCTTCCAAGAGTTGTTGATACTAATAGGAACTATGGTCGCTGAGGGCACTTTTTTGATCATCATTTCCAATCCTTTTGTTTGAAAAGGTTTTGGCACACCTGTTTTGCTTCTCGTGCCTTCTGGGAAAATAACCGCTGCGCGTTTGTTGTTTTCAATATATTCGCCAAACTTTATTATGGCGGGTATGGCTTGCCTCGGATTTTTACGATCAATCAATACAGAGCCTCCATGACGTAAATTGTAAGAAACACTTGGGATGCCTTTGCCCAGTTCTTTTTTTGAAATAAATTTAGGATGGTGTTTGCGCATATACCACATAATTGGAGAGATGTCGTACATACTTTGATGGTTGGCCACTATAATAAGTGGTTGGTCCGTGTCAATATCAAAAGGATTGGTGAAGGTGAATCGGGTCCCTAAAACATTTAGGCAGCGCATCAAAAAAAACTGAAGCCAATCCACACTGATTTTATGAGCTTGATAGCCAAACACATTAAAACAGATCCATTGAATGGGATGGAATACTACCAAAGTGATTCCAAAACAAATGAAATATAAAACAGTTAATGGGTAGGCTAATATTTTTCTCATGTTGCAAAATTAACAAAAACTCATTCTAAAAACCTATTATAAATGGCAATGCATTTATTGTTTTTACATTCCAAACGTTGCGGGGGATTAACCATCATACAATCTGAAACTCGCTCACAGGCCACATTTAACTCTTGTTCCATTTTATTATAAGCGTTTACCAGGCTGTGGAGTTCCAAAGTATCAATGGACGTTGAATAGACCAAATAATTCCAAGGTCCACCGCAGGGTTTACTCCCAAAAGCCATGTAACGACATTCAAAATTCTCCTTACACACTGAAGTATTTGCAAGGTTTTCAATTTTTACTCTCAAACCGTCTAATTGTGAAACATAGTCTTCACAGGAACTATTCTCCGGGTCATCACATTTATTAGCGGTCAGTAAGAGAAATAGTACAGATAATTTTAAAACGAAAGCTGATTTTTTCATAGGAAAGTACTTTTAAAAAAGATGCATTTTGTTTGAAATGGTTGCTTGTCAACAAAAAAACCACGATAAGTTTACCGTGGTTTTTAAAATTTAATTCTGAAACCTCAAGCACCGTGCTTCAAGCTTCTAGCTTTTTAACAGTACTGATTATAAGCATCCACAAGGTTTTCTGCAATCAATTCTGCAGGTCTTCCCTCAATATGATGACGCTCTAACATGTGCACCAATTCGCCATCTTTAAACAAAGCCATACTTGGTGAGCTTGGAGGAAATGGAACCATATGCTGTCTTGCTTGAGCAACAGCTTCTTTGTCAACGCCTGCAAATACAGTAACTGTATGGTCAGGATGTTTTTCGTTTTGTAAACTCATTCGCGCTCCCGGACGTGCATTTGCCGCAGCACAACCGCAAACTGAATTAATGACTAATAAGGTTGTGCCTTCTTTTGCTAAAGCCGTATCGACGTCTTGAGCGGTATGTAATTCTTCAAATCCAACCTTGGTCAAGTCTTCTCGCATTGGTTTTACTAATTCTGCTGGATACATATATTATGATATTTAAAAGATTAATAATTCATCCCGAAGTTCGGGACTGCAAAGATATGAAAAAATCGCCTTATTATATTTGTCCTTGGTTGGTAGTTTGAATGATAGTATTTCTGTTGTCAATGGAAATTTAAGTAATTATTTAGAACTTCAAATGACTAACTATAGTATATTTGAACTACTAAAATTAAAACAGATAGATGAGTTTTTCAAAATGGATAGGCGCAGGATTAGGATGGTCTTTTGGTGGACCAATTGGTGCTATTATTGGGTTGGTATTGGGAAGTATTATAGATTCAGTCTCTGAAAGTGGCACCCCACTTTTGGGCGATTGGCAAACCAAGCAGAAAAATCAGCCAACTTACAGAAGACAGGCACAACCGCAAACCCAGCCCGGCGACTTTGAAGTGAGCCTTTTAATCTTGGCGTCTGTGGTGATTAAGGCCGACGGCCATCAAGACCAGCGCGAACTGGATTTTGTCCGACAGCAATTTGTAAATATGTACGGGCAGGAACGCGCCAATAAAGCATTTAAATTGTTTAAGGGTATTAATCAGCAACAAATTCCAGTGCGTCAGGTATGTATGCAAATCCAACAGATGATGGATCATGCCTCGCGCTTGCAATTGTTGCATTTCCTATTCGGGATCGCTAGAGCCGATGGCATGGTGACGGATTCGGAAGTCAATCAAATTCATACTATTTCGGGGTATTTGGGCATCAGCTCTCGAGATTATGAAAGCATTAAGGCCATGTTTTATGACAGCAGTGACAATGCTTATAAGATACTTGAAATCACAAAAGAAGCTACTAATGACGAAATTAAGACGGCTTATAGAAAAATGGCTAAAAAATATCATCCGGATCGGGTGATCCACTTGGGCGAAGCACATCAAAAAGGTGCTGTGGAAAAATTCCGACAAGTTCAGGAAGCTTATGAGAAATTACAAAAGGAACGTAGGTTTTAAATCTTATTCTAAAAAATCAATAGATTTGAAATCGACTCTGGATGGCAAAGATCTCAGTTTTCTTCCCGTTAAAAATCGCTTGGTCTTGTTCCGCATATATTTATTCTTTCGTAACTCTTCAAACCCCTATAAATTCATTAATTTAGTTTTTTATAAATAGACATTTTATTGATGTTAATTCAAAAAATGTATTAAATCTTATACTATGCAATTGATATTAAGACCCTATGTTTTGAAACTAAGGCACACGTTTACCATTTCAAGAGAGTCTCGCGACGAGCAACCTTCATTGATTGTTGAATTAAAAGAAGATGGTAAATC
>NZ_DATJCA010000107.1:0-9655 GCF_035515035.1 Gelidibacter sp.
ATAAAGCTTGTGCAATCAAAAAATCCTGACGGATGCGCAAACTCCCTAAACTCACATGACCTTTTATAATCTCTCCTGTTCGTGGATCGACTACAGAGGCGCCATAACTCCAACCACGTGTCGATCGATGCACCCATTGGATCACATTATAGCGACAATCCATAGGATCAGCATCTTCAGGCAACATTTTTACTTGAAAAGCATCTTTAAAACCAATGGCCTCATAAGCTTCGTTCCACCAACGAGCACCTTCCAACAATGCAGTACGCACAGGTTCCGGAGTTCCGGGATCAAGATAATAAATGATCGGTTTTTTGGCTTCACTCATCGCCAATTCGGGAGTCTTCTTTTCCAATCGGTGCCTAATCGCAAATCGTTTGACAATGTTTTCCTCAATTGGAGTAGCGTAATCCATGTAGGATATAGAAATCGCACCACTGCGTGGATCAAATTCGCGTGGTTTATAATCATCATCTGGCAATTCTATAAAGGAATGGTGCTGAATCACAGTTAACAATGATGATGTTGGGGTGACACTTCTAATATTTCGACCTTTCGCTTCACCTTCAAAAGTCAAGAGCGCCTCAAATTCTACATTTTTTGGAAATGCTTTCGTGCGCTCTAAAGAAAGCGCACTTGTAGAAAGATCTACTTTGTAAGTCCCTTCGTCCTGAGCTTTCAACCTTCTGGCAACGCCATGGGCATCTTCCATTAAAAACGGGGTCAAATCGATGATATATTTTCCTTCGACAGCTTCTTCTATTTTAAATCCGAACAGCACGGATTGTGCAAACGCTTGCTCAATGCTCTTCTTTTCGGCTACATTATCTGTATTGGCACGGAAATCCTGATTAGGTTGAACCAATAACAATTTATTACCAGCTTTTACAAATTTGACAACGCGTGTATCCCCCAATTGCCCTCTATCCAAGCCAATGTCATTAGATCCTACTCCACTTGCCAAACTGTTTACATAAAGAAATTCGTGATCTAATTTATCAACTTCCAAATAGATCCTATCCAGTTTTTCTTCGTAATAAAAGTTAAAAAAACCTTGGAAAGCTTCCACTTTCTTATCCTTGAACACTTGCGAAAATGAAGGACTTGCAATTAAAACTAAAAGGAGGTAAAGAAAATATTTTTTCATAATAGCTAATTAGCCTATAAAACTACACAAATTAACTTAAAAAAATTATCGCATTATTTCTTTAATTCTACTTAGTTTTAATGATATCTTTGCGGAAAACTAACATAAAAATGACTCCATCCGATCAAGTTAAAGGTCTTGTAGAACGCCTTGGTGCGTTGAGGAGGTATCTTTGACATAGATGCCAAAACTATTGAGATAACAAACGAAGAAGTACAAACTTTCGACCCGAATTTCTGGAATGATTCCAAAGCTGCCGAGCTTGTGATGCAATCATTACGCGAAAAAAAACATTGGGTTGCCGATTACAAAACTGCCAAAACACTGGTAGAAGAGTTGGAAGTGTTCTATGAATTCTACAAAGCTAACGAAATTTCGGAAGCAGAACTGGAAGCACATCTTAAAAAAACCATTGATCATATTGAAAAATTAGAGTTCAAAAACATGCTTTCTGAGGAAGGCGACAGTTTGAGCGCAGTTCTTCAAATTACCTCCGGTGCAGGTGGAACAGAATCCTGTGATTGGGCAAGTATGCTTATGCGCATGTACCTTATGTACGCTGAAAACAACGGATTTAAAGTAAAAGAACTCAATTTTCAGGAAGGTGATGTGGCGGGTATAAAAACTGTGACTTTAGAAATTGATGGTCCTTTTGCCTTTGGATGGTTGAAGGGTGAAAATGGCGTCCACCGCTTGGTGCGCATCTCTCCTTTTGACAGTAATGCCAAGCGTCACACCAGTTTCGCCTCTGTTTACGTGTATCCACTTGTGGATGACACCATAGAAATAGACATTAACCCAGCAGATATAGAAATTACCACAGCGCGCTCGGGAGGTGCTGGAGGGCAAAACGTTAACAAGGTGGAAACCAAGGTACAGTTGTTCCATAAGCCAACTGGCATACAAATTTCATGTTCAGAAACCCGGTCGCAACACGACAACCGCTCAAGGGCCATGCAAATGTTGAAATCGCAGTTGTACGAAATTGAACTTCAAAAACAATTGGCCCAACGAGAAGATATTGAAGCCGGTAAGATGAAAATTGAATGGGGAAGCCAAATTCGAAATTATGTTATGCATCCTTATAAGTTGGTGAAAGATGTCAGAACAGGACATGAAACCGGGAATGTTGACGATGTTATGGATGGTGAAATTGAAGAATTTCTAAAAGCATATTTGATGTTGATGGGGCAAAAGGATGAGAATCCTAATGAACTTTAGATATAGAAGTTGAAATTGCCTGCCCGTCCGCAGCTTTTGCGGAGGCGGGAAGTTGAAATTGAAAATGAAGGGGAAAACCTTGGACGCTGAAAATTGAATACTAAACACTGAATACTGCCAGTTCAATCCGTACGCAACATTTTCGGTGGCGGGAACCAAATTGAAACAAGAGATTGCTACTTTTGTGGGAAATGATATGAAAAAAATAGACACTATAATCTTCGACCTTGGCGGGGTCCTCATCGACTGGAACCCAGAATACGTATATCTTGACGTTTTTGATGGCGATAGGGAAAAAATGCAATGGTTCTTTGACCATGTTTGTACACACGATTGGAATGAAAACCAAGATGCAGGTTACCCACTTGAAAAAGCAACCGAAGAACGTATCGCACTTTTCCCTGAGCATGAAGAATTGATCCGAATGTTTTATGGAAGATGGGAAGAAATGTTAGGTGGCCCTATAGATGGAACCGTACAAATCTTAAAAAAGTTAATAGATAGCCAACAATTTAAGGTGGTGGCTCTTACTAATTGGAGCCATGAGACCTTTCCTATTGCACTTCAAACTTTCGATTTTTTACATTGGTTTGAAGGTATCATTGTCTCTGGAGAAGAGAAAACTCGTAAACCTTTTAAAGAAATTTATGAATTGACATTGGACCGTTTTAATATTGAAGCAGATCGTTCTGTTTTTATAGATGATAATCTTCGAAACATCATTGCGGCCAAAGACATGGGTATCAACATCATTCAATTTAAAAATCCAAAACAACTCGAAGAGGATTTGATCGCAATGGGCGTTAATCTTTAAAATTTGCCTCAAGTAAGTTGGTTGGTTGATATTGTGAATAGCTGTACCTTTGCAAATTCTTTTTAAAAACCACTAGTAAATATGATTTCAATCTATCACAATCCACGGTGTAGCAAATCTAGGGAAGCATTGGATATTCTTGACAAAAGCAAAGCCGAGTACGAAGTTATTAAGTACATGGATAACACGCTGAGTATCGAAAAACTTAAAGAACTTGTTAATCTTCTAAAAATCAAACCTATTGAACTTGTTAGAACTAATGAGTCCATTTGGAAAGAGAACTATAAAAATTCTGACCTAACTGATGATGAGCTAATTGCTGCCATGGCAAAACATCCAAAGCTTATTGAGCGTCCAATTGTTATTAACGGGAATAAAGCTGTAATAGGACGTCCACCACAAAAAATCCTCGATATTTTATAGGGTTTTCTTTAACACAACTTTAACCAAACCCCATTAAACCAAATTCTATTTTTGCACTCTTAATAACTAAACCACCCTTATTATGGTTGCAAAATCAATTAGGTTAACTCTTATCATGCTTTTTTTAAGCATCTCAACTTCCTATGCACAAACTAAAGAAGTCATGGAGAAGGAAAGAGAAAAGTACATGGAAAAACAAATGGACCAATATAGAGATCGTGTAAATACCTTCGTAGCGCTGCTTGATGTAGACGATTTCAAAGGTGAAATTATAAAGCAAAAAATTGATGATTTCTATAAGCAACGAAATCTGATCATTTATTCTGAACTCTATCAGGAATTTGAAAAAAAATCGATGGTTGATCAATTGAAAATTTCACATTTCTCGGACGTTAAAGAGCTTTATACCGAAGAAACCATCGCGTCCATTCAACGATTTTTAGAAGATAATAAAGCCGAAATAAAAAAATTACAAAAGACAAAAACCAAAAAAAATAATTAAACTAATGAAACTAATTCCCTACGTATTTACCCTACTTTTTTTATTTACTTCAAACCTAATATCAGCTCAAGAAGAGGTTTCCATAACAGGAATTGTGATTGACAAAGATATTAATCAGCCTCTTGAGTATGCAACCATCGCTTTTTTCAGCAAAAAAGAAAACAGAATTGTTACAGGAGGCATCACCGGTGAGGATGGAAAGTTTGATATTAAAGTCCCTAAGGGTACCTATGATATATCTGTAGAATATATCTCTTACGGCACTAAAAATATTCCCAATAGAACCTTGGTCCGAGATACAGATTTGGGTGTTTTAGGCATTGCCATTGACGCACAATCCCTAGGTGAAGTTTCCATTATTGCACAACGGACTAGCGTAGAAATAAAATTGGACAAAAAAATATATACTGTTGGCCAAGACCTGACCGTTAGAGGAGGTACTGTGAGTGACGTGTTGGACAATATTCCTTCCGTTTCTGTGGATGTTGAAGGTAATGTTGCTTTAAGAGGAAATGACAACGTTACCATCTTAATCAACGGTAAACCTTCTGGATTGGTTGGACTGAACTCAACAGATGCTTTGCGTCAGTTACCAGCTGAGTCCATTGAACGTGTTGAAGTGATCACTTCTCCATCTGCAAGATATGACGCTGAAGGTACTGCCGGCATTTTAAATATTATCTTACGAAGAAGTAAACTTCAAGGTCTGAATGGAGCAATTACTGCCAATGCCGGTTATCCTGCTACGGCCGGACTTTCTGGAAACATCAACTACAGAACTGGCGATTTCAACTTTTTTAATACCACGGGGTATACCTATAGAGAATCTCCTGGAAATTCATTTACAGACACCCAATACTTCAACATTAAACGAGATGAGAATGGAAATGTTATTGAAGATAGACCTGATACATTTTTAAACGAAGTTCGAGAATCAAATAGAGAAAGCAATAGTATTTCTACCAACCTTGGTGTGGAGTGGTATATTAATAATACAGCTTCTTTAACAACAGCTTTGGTATACCGAAATAGTAACAGTGATAACAATTCTACGAATTTTAGTAGAGAATACGACTTTAATAATAATCTGACATCGGTTTCTGAACGTTTTGATCCTGAAGTTAGAGATGATAAAACCATACAATACTCCGTAAATTTCAACAAGCAATTCAATGACAACAGCCAACATAAACTGACTTTTGATTTTCAATATGAAACCAGTGATGAGGACAATAAGTCATTACTCTCTCAAGATGGTGAGACCATAGAACGTGTACTAACACTTCAAAACCAAGATAAAATTTTATTGCAGGCGGATTACGTACATCCGTTAGGAGATAACAGTCAGTTTGAATTGGGGTACCGTGGTAATTTCAATGAATTGGACACCGATTATAGCTTGGAGTATTACGAAGATGGTAATTTTGAATTGGACACAAATGTCAGCAATAATTTGATTTACAGAGATTATATCAATGCCGTTTATACTCAATTTGGAAGTAAGATCAACAACAAGTTTTCATATTTATTAGGCTTACGTATGGAAGGTGCCCGCATCACCATCGATCAACAGACCACCAGCGATTTGCAAAAAAAGGATTATGCTGACTTGTTTCCAACAGTCAACTTAGGATATGAAATAGATGAAAACCAGAGTTTACAACTTGGATATAACCGTCGTATTAGAAGACCTTATTCCCGATTTATCAATCCGTTTCCATCACGAAGCAGCCCTACAAGTGTGTTTCAAGGAAATCCAGATATTGACCCGAGCTATTCTAATAAAGTGGACTTAGGATTTATTAAGAAATTTAATAAGTTTACATTAAACTCTTCCATTTATTATGAGAGAGCAACAGATGTCTTTAATTTTATTAGTGAAGCAACAGGTGATTTCTATATTAGAGATATCAACTTTACCATTAATGAAAATGATCCAAATTTTGATGGTGTTACCTCCCAATACGAAAGCGTGATTCCTGTCATAAGAAGAACGCCTATTAATTTAGCGACAAATGACAGATTTGGTTTTGAGTTTACTTTATCCTACCGAGCTTCCAAAGACTGGAACGTGAATGGTAACTTCAACTTATATCAATCTAAAACAGAAGGTTTTTATAATGAGGTAGATTACGGTGCAGAAAACTTAAGTTGGTTTTTCCGTTTGAACAACAAATACACCTTACCTGGTAAAATTGATTGGCAAACACGAATATTTTATATGGGACCAAGTGAAGACGCCCAAAACAAACGTGAGGGTATGTTCTCTACGGATATGGCTTTTAGTAAGGATGTATTTGATGACCGTGCCTCAATTGCATTTAACGTAAGTGATTTGTTCAATACCAGAAAGAGAGCTATGGAGTCTTTCACTCCTGATTATAACAGTGCTTCAGAGTATCAATGGAGACCACGTAGCTATAATATATCTTTCACATACCGTTTCAACCAACAAAAGAAACAACAACGAAACATGGAGCGTGGCAATGGTGGCGATGGCGGCGACTTCGATTTTGAAGGATAGACTTCAGTTCCAAGTATAAAGCTTGGATCAGGTCACAAAAAAAGCGGTTTCAAATTGAAACCGCTTTTTTTGCTTTATATTTTAAATTGTAACGCCTATAAATCTTCTAAGGTAGATGCGTTTGCTTCCTTTTTCGCTTTACGTTCTGCTTTCATTTCTTTAAAACGCTCCATTGAAGCTCCAAAGACCCAATATGGAATCACAAAAGTCATTAAAAAAATCATTAACCAAAAACCCATGGTCAATATCGTCATAAACGCCAAAAATCCTAAATACTGGTCAAATGTAAACATGTTGCAAGTTGTTTTTAATAATTATAGCAAATATAGGAGAAACGTTTAGTTTATACAATACTAATTTTAAGATTTATTAACCGAGTTTTAAAGGCTTCATGAGGTTCAGGATTATAGTTCTATATTTCTGATCTCCATTTTCAATCAAAAAGTCAAATGGTCTTTTCCAGTTCGCTTTTACCTTTGTCTTTAGGAATTAAAATCTAAAACCATTAACAAATTCCCTTCAAAAAGGCTAACTTTGTGATGTAATTAATCTTCAGATATTATGGAATACAGAATTGAAAAAGACACTATGGGTGAGGTAAAAGTACCTGCCGATAAACTTTGGGGCGCACAAACGGAGCGTTCCCGAAATAATTTTAAAATTGGTGCTTCTGCATCGATGCCCCTCGAAATTATTTACGGTTTTGCCTATCTTAAAAAGGCAGCTGCATTTACAAATTGCGAATTGGGTGTTCTACCAATCGAAAAGCGCGATATGATAGCCCAAGTCTGTGATGAAATCTTGGAAGGCAAACACGATGACCAATTTCCGTTGGTAATTTGGCAAACCGGTTCTGGTACACAAAGTAATATGAACGTCAATGAAGTAATTGCCAATAGAGCACAACAATTGGCGGGCAAAAAAATTGGTGAGGGTGACCCTGTAATTAGTGCGAATGATGATGTCAACAAATCACAATCTTCAAACGACACATTCCCAACAGGAATGCATATTGCCATATATAAAAAAATTGTTGAAAACACCATTCGTGGTGTCATACAGCTCCGAAACACACTACACAAAAAAGCTAATGATTATAAAAATGTGGTGAAAATTGGTAGAACCCATCTTATGGATGCAACACCAATCACACTCGGACAAGAAATTTCCGGCTATGTAGCCCAACTGGACTATGGACTAAAAGCTTTAGAGAACACTTTGCCACATTTAAGTGAATTGGCTCTGGGCGGAACCGCAGTCGGTACTGGTTTGAACACCCCCAAAGGCTATAGTAAACGCGTAGCGGAATTTATAGCTAAATTTACAGATTTACCTTTCATTACCGCTCCCAATAAGTTTGAAGCCCTTGCTGCACATGATGCTTTGGTAGAAACGCACGGTGCCTTAAAGCAATTGGCGGTAAGTTTAAATAAAATAGCCAATGATATCCGTATGATGGCCTCTGGTCCAAGAAGTGGGATTGGTGAAATCATCATTCCGGCCAATGAACCAGGAAGCTCAATCATGCCAGGAAAAGTGAATCCAACACAGTGTGAAGCCTTAACTATGGTTTGTGCCCAAGTTATTGGGAACGATGTTGCCGTGACTGTTGGCGGAACCCAAGGCCATTATGAATTGAACGTTTTTAAACCTATGATGGCGGCAAACCTATTGCAGTCCGCTCAATTATTAGGTGACGCATGCAAAAGTTTTGATGAGCATTGTGCACAGGGTATTGAGCCCAACTTGGATGTGATTAAACACTTATTGAATAACTCCTTGATGTTGGTCACTGCGTTAAATACCAAAATTGGATATTATAAGGCGGCCGAAATTGCCAATACAGCACATAAAAACGGTACGACCTTGAAAGAAGAAGCTATCAATTTAGGCTATGTCACCGCTGAAGAGTACGACGAATGGGTGAAGCCAGAAGACATGGTTGGAGGCCTTAAATAATCGGTTTAATCAAGAACCTCGGGCCAGACCGGCACGTGCGGGCAAGCCCATGAGGTAGGAATAAGAAATTGTCTTTTCTATCGAAGCAAACCGTGTCTCATCAAAACCTATTGGTGGGAATTAAGGTTTTCAAAAGATATAATGCCTTTATAATTTTATAAAAAAGCAAGTTTATTTTTAATAACTTGCTTTTTTTTATGCGTATTCCGCAGACAACTTATTTAAAACAACATTATGTCCATACTCATTATCAACATCAAAGAGCTGATCCAGGTTAGAGAAAACAACGTGACCATAGTGAAGGGCGCCGACATGAATATTCTTCCTACCATCAAAAACGCTTATCTCATCATTGAGCATGATACGATTGTTGAGTATGGCCCCATGTCAGATTACATTGATTATCATGCAGAAGAAGTCATTGATGCCAAAGGCAAAATGGTGCTTCCTGCCTGGTGTGATTCCCATACCCATATTGTGTATGCGGGTGACCGATCTCAAGAATTTGTTGATCGCATCAATGGTTTATCATATGAAGAAATTGCTGAACGTGGCGGTGGCATCTTAAATTCTGCTGAAGTACTTCAGAACACTTCAGAAGAAGATCTATATCAACAATCCTTAAAACGATTGAACCGTATGATGCAATTGGGTACTGGAGCGGTAGAAATAAAATCGGGTTATGGCTTGACGGTGGAGGCTGAGTTGAAAATGCTACGTGTTATTAAACGTCTCAAAAAAGAGTCTTTGGCAACCATAAAATCGACCTTACTTGCCGCACATGCAGTCCCAAAAGAGTTTAAAGACAATAAAGAAGGTTTTGTAGATCTTGTGGTTTCTGAAATGATCCCGGAAGTAACCAAATCCAAACTTGCCGATTATATAGATGTATTTTGTGAAAAAGGATATTTCGACTTGGTAGATACAGATCGTATTTTGACAGCTGGGAAGGCATTTGGCCTAATTCCTAAGATTCACGTCAACCAATTCAATGCCTTTGGTGGCGTAGCCCTTGCCGTTAAGCATAAGGCGCTTTCTGTAGACCATCTTGAAGAAATGAGAGCA
>NZ_DATJCA010000108.1:0-1605 GCF_035515035.1 Gelidibacter sp.
GATTTTTCATCGGAAGCTTCAGGACTTTACAGTTTTCATGGTGATCCTACCAATGGTTGGACCATTTGGAATTTGGCCTATCTCACCTTACATCCCGATGCCCACATAGCACCAGGGCAAGGTTTTTTTGTAGCTTCCAAAGCGGGAGGTGGGACGGTTACTTTTGTGCCCGAAATGCGTACCGTTGGGCACATTAATAGGTTTGGGGTTCAAAAAGATCAGATTGCCAAACATGTGGGCTTTTTAAAATTGGACATGACTAATGGTATTTCAACCTATAGCACGGATTTTTATTTTAATGAGCAGTCCACACCAGGTTTGGACCCTGGTTATGATGCTGCCATTTTTGGTGGTCTGGCACCTGATTTTTCAATTTATTCCCATTTACTGGATGATCATGATGATATGGATATGGCTGTACAATCCTTGCCTTATGCTGATCTTTTACATGGAACAGTCATACCGATAGGCATTAATGCTGCCGAAGGGCAACAGCTGAAAATTAGTATGCCCACAGCCATCATCCCGGAAGAAGCAGACGTTTATATTGAGGATCAATTAAAACAAACCTTTACCTTATTGCGTGACCGTGATTATGCGTTTTATGCCGACGCTAATGTTGCAGGAACGGGGCGCTTCTTTTTGCACGTCATCCCATCCACCTTGTTTTTTGGGGACCAAGAAGATTATTCTCCCCAACTTTTCACCAGTAATAGCTCTCGGATGCTGCATATAACAGGTTCTGTCAAATCAAATACGACCATTGCTGTTTATGATCTTCAGAATCGATTGCTCTTGAGCACTGTATTGGATGAACATGCTACCGACCAGCATCTTGATCTTTCAAGCCTCTCCAAAGGCATGTATTTGGTTAAGCTAAAGAACAGTTCTTTTGATAAGCTTAAAAAGATTCTTATTCAGTAGTGTTTTAGAGGGTAGAGGGTAGAATCTAGAACCTAGACTGTTTTATGTCAGTGTAGAAACGAAAAGCACTTAACTTTAAATGATAATCAGGTGTTATTTCTTCATGACTCTTCCTGAATATTCCGAGCCACCTCTGCATATTTCCTTGATTCTGATAGCTGTTGGCAGAAATTGAAGTTGAAGTTGTAAATGAAATTGAAGTTGAAGTTGAAATTGAAGTCGAAATTGAAGTTGGAAATTGATTTCGCAGATTTGTAAGGGTTCACGGAGCTCCGTAGCGGTAGAGAGGTTTATATCAGTGCAAGTCAATTACATCGGTATCATCTGTGTTTCAATAGTGAAATTGAATCGAGATTCATTATTGACTAAGAAATCAGTAAAACTCCATTCGTGCAATTTATAAGCGGACATTATCGATGGGACTTAGTGGTGTCCATCCCTAAAAGCCCAATACCCACTCGCTGTTCTTATTGATTCCTTGCACGTGAAAGCATCTTGAGTGTCATTGTAAATCATTACTTTATAGGTTTTATCCCGATGATTCCTTGAATCCGCAAGTCTTCCAAAAAAAATGCCGCAAAACCTTATTGGATAAAGCTTTGCAGCTGTGTAATATTCACTTAAATTAGTGTTGACCAATACTACAGATGTGAAGATAATAAAATCAGATCCGATATCCGC
>NZ_DATJCA010000109.1:0-36973 GCF_035515035.1 Gelidibacter sp.
AGCATGATACTGCGCGTACCGATTGGTGCTTATGGCAGTGGGGGCCCATACCATTCTTCTTCAGTGGAAAGTATCGTGACCAATATCAGGGGAATTAAAATTGCATATCCAAGTAACGGCGCCGATTTAAAAGGGCTGATGAAAGCGGCCTATTACGATCCAAATCCAGTCGTTATTTTAGAACATAAGGGTTTATATTGGAGCAAGGTTCCAGGAACGAAAGGGGCCACCTCCGTTGAGCCTGCTGAGGACTATGTTTTGCCCTTTGGAAAAGCGTGGGTGCTACAAGAAATTTGGAAGCAAGAAGACAAAGAAACCATCACGATTGTGACTTACGGCATGGGCGTGCATTGGGCATATAATGCGTCGGGAGAAATGGGAATGCGAGATCAAATCGAAATCATTGATTTAAGAACCTTATTCCCCTTGGATGAAGAAACCATTATGAAATCCGTTAAGAAAACAGGAAAATGCCTTGTGATTACAGAAGAACCTTCAAATAATTCTTTTGCGAGAGCCTTGGCAGGAAAAATTCAAGAAGAGTGTTTCAAATTTTTGGATGCTCCAGTAATGACCATTGGGAGCGAGAATATGCCCGCTATTCCCCTCAATTCCATATTGGAGGAGACCATGATTCCGAGTACCGAAAAGGTCAAGACTAAAATAAATGAGTTACTTAATTACTGATTAGAGTTAACTCGAGCTTCTTATACTTGGTAATTTTACATCCAACATTAAAACGAGTATTATGAAAAAAGTAATTTTTATGTCATTCATGTCATTGTTTATGACCCTCTCATTGACATCCTGTAGAGAAGAAACAGAGAAGGAAAAAATTATAAACGAAATGAAGGATGAAGGCGCTGACATAGAAGTCAGTCGAGATGGCGATAAAATCAAAATGGAAACTGAAAACAGAAAAGTGAAAATCAAGACTGATGATGATGGCGAAGTCAAAATAAAAGATAAAAAAGACAATGATAATTAATCATTTCGATCATTAACATAAAAGGCGACTCAAATGAGTCGCCTTTTTTTATAGCTTATATTCAGAAAGTGGTTTGGTGAATTTCTCCGGATCTGCTGCCAAATAGTAACGAGGGTCGTCAATGTCGTCAATGATTACTTCCTTAAATTTAGGACTCGCTTTGTACATCAATGTTTTGCAATCTTCACTTAAATGTTTGAGTTTAATTGTTTTGCCTTCCGTTTCATATTTATTCACCAAATTAAAAATGGCTTCCAATGCAGAATGGTCGCTGACTCGTGATTCAATAAAATCAATGATTACATTTTGAGGGTCGTTCTTGACATCAAATTTATTGTTGAAATTTTGAACGGAGCCAAAGAATAAAGGCCCCCATATTTCATAAACCTTGGTGCCATCTTCTTTTAGGCGTTTGCGTGCTCTAATCATTGTTGCATTTTTCCATGCAAATACAAGCGCCGATAGAATTACTCCAATAAATACAGCAATTGCAAGATCATAAATGACCGTCACTGCTGATACCGTTACAAGTACGAACGCATCTGCAACCGGAATTTTTCTAATAATCCTGAAACTGGACCAGGCAAAGGTTTCAATAACCATCATAAACATGACACCTACTAGCGCGGCAATGGGTACTTGTTCAATATATTGAGCCGTAAATAAAATGAATGTTAATAAGGTTAAGGCCATCGCTATTCCGGATAAACGTCCTCTACCACCAGCATTAATGTTAATAACGGTTTGACCAATCATGCCACAACCTCCTGTGCCTCCAAACAAACCACTTACCATGTTTCCGGCCCCTTGTGCTACACATTCTCTATTGCCATTGCCTCGAGTATCTGTTAACTCATCAACCAAATTCATGGTCATTAAGGATTCGATGAGTCCCACAGAAGCGGCTAAAAATGCATAAGGAAGAATGAATTTAAGGGTCGCAAAATTGATGGGTAGGTTTTGCCAAAGCTCCGCATTGGGAGTTGGGAATTCGCCTTTCAAACCATCACCACCGCCTTCTATAATATATGAACCAACGGTGCTAACATCAAGGCCTCCAAAAATAACCACGCCACTAGTAACGATTATTGCAATTAAAGCTGATGGGATTTTAGTGGTTAGTTTGGGAAGCAACCAAATAATGGCCATAGTAAGTCCGACGAGTCCAAGCATGATATATAATTCAGAACCTTGCATCGGAATGTTTATGTATTTTTTTAAACCATCCTCGCCAATTATTAATTCTTTGTGAGAGAACATACGCACCTGTGCCAGAAATATTACAATTGCCAATCCGTTAACAAATCCCATCATCACGGAATGGGGAATCAATCGCACAAAGCGTCCTAATTTTAAAATACCAGCGCCTATTTGAATGAGTCCCATTAAAATAACTGCCGCCAATAAATAAAAGTAGCCCATATTTTCAACAGGGGTATCAAATAACATGCCCTTAGAATGACCTTCTGATATGAGATTTACAAAAATAACGGCTACGGCACCAGCAGCGCCCGTAATTAATCCAGGCCGCCCACCAAAAATTGCGGCAATCAATCCAACTATAAATGCACCGGACAAGGCCACCAATGGATCAATTTGTGCCACAAAAGCAAAAGCGACAACCTCAGGAATCATTGCTAATGATACAGTAACACCTGCAAGGATATCATTTTTTGGGTTTTGGGTGAAATTTTTTCTTGTTTGGCTAAACATCATGATTTTTTGCACTTTAAAGGGGGCAAAGATAAGGTTTTAGAAGGGAAGGTTACTTTTGCTTGTGATTTTTATGCACAAAAAAAGCATCAATAATTAAAATTGATGCTTTTGAAATTTATGACTCCTTAATGTTATTTTTGTGCTCCCGGAGGATATTTCTCCATGATTTTGGCTACAAATTCCTTGATGCGTTCTTCTTTTTTATCCATGCGTTGTGATAAATAGCCAACGCCCATACCTTGCCATACCAATTCTTTTTTATTGGCATCAATCAAATCCACATATAATGTACCTTCTGTAGAGGTAGATACTGAATTGTATCCTGAGTTCCAATAATATGGGCTCCATCCCCAACCATAACCATAAGGACCGTAACCGTAGGCGTTGTTGTAAACATTGACTTTATCACGGGATTTAGTGAAAATACTGACCAACAAATCTGGATTTTCAGATTTCGTAAAACCTTTCGCCATAAGTTCGCTTTCTATAGCTCTTAAAATGCGACGTTTATCAAGATCACTAATTTCTGCCTTGTCAATGCCTGTTTTGAAAAAAGCAAAGGTTTTATACGTATTGAAATTCGCGTTCTTGTCATAATCGGCTGCAACTTGTACTGAGCTGCATGAGGTTGCTACTGCTAGGAGAAGCACCATTGTTATTGTCGTTACTATTTTATTCATAGCATTTTTATTTAGGGTTATATAGAATTTAATAAATCAGTGTCCACTAAATAGGGAAGCGTTACTTTTAAATTTGGCTCAGCTTCCATGGCACGTTTTATGGCGAAAATCGCCTCCTCGTTTCTTGCCCAACTTCGTCTTGAAATACCATTGTTGACATCCCAGAAAAGCATGGACTTTAAACGTCTTTCCGCGTCCTTAGTACCATCAAGAACCATACCAAATCCGCCATTAATAACCTCGCCCCAACCAACGCCACCGCCGTTATGAATGCTCACCCATGTGGCTCCTCTAAAGCTATCACCTATAACATTTTGGATGGCCATATCTGCGGTAAAACGCGAGCCATCATAAATATTTGAAGTTTCCCGATAGGGTGAATCGGTACCTGAAACATCATGGTGATCGCGTCCTAAAACCACATAGCCGATTTCACCTTTTGCAATGGCATCATTGAACGCTTTAGCAATTTTTGTGCGTCCTTCAGCATCTGCATATAAGATTCTGGCCTGAGAGCCTACTACTAACTTGTTTTCTTGTGCGCCTTTTATCCATTTGATATTATCGGTCATTTGCTGTTGGATTTTTTCAGGAGAATTGGTCTTTATGTCTTCCAAAACCATACAGGCAATTCGATCGGTTTTGGCTAAATCTTCTGGCTTTCCTGAGGTGCAAACCCAGCGGAAAGGTCCAAAGCCATAATCAAAACACATAGGTCCCATAATATCTTGTACATAACTTGGGAATTTGAATTCGCGTCCTAAAGTGGGTTTGTCGGCCATTACATCGGCGCCTGCGCGCGACGCTTCCAAGAGAAAAGCATTTCCATAATCAAAGAAATAAGTGCCTTTTTCAGTGTGTTTGTTTATTGCTCTCGCATGACGTCGCAAGGTCTCCTGAACTTTTTCCTTGAAGAGCTTCGGATTATTCGCCATCATCTCGTTGGCATCTTCAAAAGAAATATCAACAGGATAATAACCTCCCGCCCAAGGATTGTGAAGTGAGGTTTGGTCACTGCCTAAGTCGATATGGATGTGTTCTTGGTCAAATTTTTCCCAGACATCAACGATATTTCCTAAATAGGCAATAGAAACAGTTTCCTGATCGGCTTTCGCTTGTTTAACTCTATGGACCAATTGATCTAAATCTGAAATCTTTTCGTCAACCCAACCTTGATCCAAGCGTACTTGTGTGATTTTTGGGTTGACTTCAGCACAAACCGTAATACAACCGGCAATGGATCCCGCTTTTGGTTGCGCCCCAGACATGCCGCCCAAGCCTGAGGTGACAAACAAGTTGCCTTTTGGCGATTTATTTATTTTTCTGAATCCGTTCAGAACGGTTATGGTCGTGCCGTGAACGATGCCCTGCGGACCGATATACATATAACTTCCCGCAGTCATCTGTCCGTATTGCGTTACGCCCAAAGCATTGAATTTCTCCCAGTCGTCGGGTTTGGAGTAATTTGGGATCATCATGCCATTGGTCACTACAACTCTAGGTGCTTCCTTGTGACTTGGAAACAAGCCCATAGGATGTCCGGAGTACATGGTCAAGGTTTGTTCATCAGTCATTTCAGCTAAATACTTCATGGTCAATCGGTACTGTGCCCAATTGGAAAACACAGCCCCATTGCCGCCATAAGTAATGAGTTCGTGGGGGTGTTGTGCCACGGCATAATCCAAATTATTCTGAATCATCAACATAATGGCCGCTGCTTGTTTGGATTTGGCTGGATAGTCATCTAAAGGTCTGGCGTACATTTTGTAATCCGGACGCAAACGGTACATGTAAATTCTGCCGTAGGTCTCTAATTCCTGCTTAAATTCTGGAAGTAATTCCGCATGCTGACTGGGATCAAAATACCGTAGAGCATTTTGCAAAGCCAACTTTTTTTCTTCATCAGATAAAATGTCTTTTCGTTTTGGCGCATGATTGATGGTCTCATCATAAGGTTTTGCTGGAGGTAAAACGCTTGGGATGCCCTCTAAAATTTGATCCTTAAAAGAAATCGAAGTACTTTGCATTAGTTAGTTTTTAATTTTTTCTTGTCAAAACCATAAGGACAGTGTCTACAGCCACTTTCGCAACAATAACCACGCTTGAGTAGATATTGGGCCGTAAAACAACGGTAACCTTCTGGGGTCAAATAATAATCGCCTTCTTCTAGAGGCACAATTTTCTTCATAGTATTACAAAGATAGTGTAAATTCGAGAAAAAATTCCTTGACTCAAGATCCAAGTTTCGGACCTAAATATAGAAAGTCCAGCGGTTTTTTAAGCTTAATTCATGATACTGGTCTCAAAATATATCGTTCCTAATGGGTTTACAGGGATTGCCCTGTTTCCTTTCGTGTTTGTAAAGTACGCCTACCTCAAACTTAATCAAGTTTTTGTAAACCATGAACGCATTCATCTGAAACAACAGGTAGAACTTTTAATCCTCCCTTTTTTTATCTGGTATGGTCTTGAATTTTTAGTGCGATATGTTTATTTTAAGAATTGGCATAAAGCGTATCACAATATTTCCTTTGAACGAGAGGCCTATGGAAATGAAACGGACTTAGAATATCTAAAGAAACGTCCAATTTGGAACTTTTTGAAATATCTTTGAGCCCATGAATTTTCAAGAGCATCTTTCAAAAAATCAACGCTTAAATTTAGGTCCAAATTATAAGCATCTTGTCAGTATCAAAAGGGAGGATCTCATCCATCCCTATGTTTCAGGTAATAAATATCGAAAATTAAAATACAATTTAGAACAGGCAAAATCTGAAGGAAGACCTGTTTTATTGACTTTTGGAGGTGCTTTTTCAAATCATATTGCTGCTGTTGCAGCAGTGGGAAGAGAATTAGGTTTCGAGACGATTGGGGTTATAAGAGGCGAGGAGTTAGTGAATAAGGTAGATGCTAATCACACTTTAAAATTTGCTCGAAATTGTGGTATGACGTTTAAGTTTATCACCAGAGAGGAATTTAGGAATAAAATTTCTTCAGACTTTATTCAGAATTTAAAAAGTGAGTTTGGTGATTTTTATTTAATTCCCGAAGGAGGCACCAATGAATTGGCCATTAAAGGCTGCGAGGAAATTCTATCAGATGCGGATTCTGAATTTGATTATATCTGTTGTTCTGTTGGCACTGGAGGAACGCTGTCTGGAATCATCAATGCTTCAAAACCACATCAGAAGATTATGGGTTTTCCTGCCTTAAAAGGTGATTTTTTGCAAGAAGAAATTAGTAAATTTGCTGAAAATTCAAACTGGCAACTCATCTCTGATTACCATTTTGGCGGCTATGCTAAAATAAATCCCGAATTAATCGGTTTTATGAATCAATTTAAGAGAGCACATAACATCCGTTTGGATCCTATTTATACTGGGAAGTTACTGTTTGGGGTAATGGATTTATTGAAGAAAGCGTATTTTCCGGAGAAATCCAAAATACTGGTCATTCATACAGGTGGTTTACAAGGTGTTTCTGGAATGAATGATTTATTGAGAAAAAAGAAATGGCCTTTAATTAGTTAATTTATCTATGAAATTTAGTCTGAGATTATTGATGGTTTTGATATTGGCGTTGACCCTTGCAAGTTGCGGGGGAAAAAAACGCATTGTCACTAAAAAGAAAAATGCTAAAGCTAGGACCGAACGGGTTGTTAGAGATGGGCGCACTACCAGTCCATCTGACGATAAGGCGCAAGATGTCGCTCCTGTGGTCACTACACCTAAGCCGTCGGGGAACTTAAATGTCAATGAAATCTATATTGCTACTTATAGTGAAATTGCCAAGAATAATATGCGCACGCACAAAATTCCGGCGAGTATTACTTTGGCACAGGGCATTTTAGAGTCCGGTTCTGGAAGAGGGCGATTGGCCATTGAGGGCAATAATCATTTTGGGATTAAATGCCATGATTGGACAGGTGAAAGAATCCATCATGATGATGATGCCTCGCAGGAATGCTTTAGAAAATACAAATATGCCGAACAATCTTTTGAAGACCACTCTGAGTTTTTAACATCCCGTGGGCGATATTCAAAATTGTTCCAATTGGATATTGATGATTATCAGGGTTGGGCAAAAGGCTTAAGAGCGGCAGGATATGCCACCGATAGAAAATATCCGGATAAATTGATCACTTTGATTGAGCGTTTTCAGCTATATAAATTTGATCAAGAAGTTCTAGGAACAACCACGTCAAAACCGAGAAGGACGGAAGTTGCATCTCAAATGACCCATAAGGTAGTTCAAGGAGATACGATGTATTCCCTTTCAAAACGTTATAATCTTTCCGTTAACGAATTACAAAAATTGAACGGAATGCGCAACAATGATTTACAAGTAGGTCAAATACTCATTATAAAAGCTAATTAGTTCATGTTATATCAACGCAGTAGTAGTTTATTTAAAGAAGCAGAAAAAGTTATTCCAGGTGGTGTCAATTCGCCCGTTAGAGCATTTGGAGCCGTAGGCGGTACCCCAATTTTCGCAAAATCGGCAAAAGGGGCCTATGTCTATGACGAAGACGGGAATACCTATATTGATTATATCAACTCATGGGGACCGATGATTCTTGGTCATGCTTTTGATCCTGTAGTGGACGCCGTTATTGAAAAGGCAAAACAAGGGACGTCGTTTGGAATGCCCACAGCCATAGAAACAGAGATTGCACAATTGGCGATTTCTATGGTACCCAATATCGATAAGATAAGATTCGTAAATTCAGGAACTGAAGCGTGTATGAGCTCAGTAAGGTTGGCACGAGGGTTTACCAAAAAAGATAAAATCATCAAGTTTGCAGGGTGCTATCATGGGCATAGTGATGCGTTTTTAATAGCTGCCGGATCAGGTGCCGTTACATTTGGCACCCCAAACAGTCCAGGGGTGACCCAAGGCACTGCAAAAGACACGCTTTTGGCAAAGTTCAATGATATTGCTAATGTAACCGAATTAGTGGAAGCAAATAAAGGTGAAATAGCCTGTATCATTATTGAACCTGTTGCAGGAAATATGGGCTGTATACCGCCGAAAGATGATTTTTTACAGAAGTTAAGAGCCTTATGTGATCAACATGATATACTGTTGATTTTTGATGAGGTCATGACCGGATTTAGATTGGCTGCAGGCGGAGCTCAGGAATTATATAATGTCAATGCCGATATCGTTTGTTTTGGAAAAGTGATTGGCGGCGGTTTACCTGTTGGTGCTTTTGCGGCAAGAAATGAAATCATGGATTATTTGGCGCCACTTGGCCCTGTATATCAAGCAGGAACTTTAAGTGGCAATCCATTGGCCATGGCGGCAGGTTTAGCCATGTTGCAACATTTGGATAACGATAGATCGGTTTTTGGTCGCCTAGGGGATAAAACAGAATATTTACATCGCGGGATTGCGAAAGCACTTCAAGACCATCAGGTGAAGCATACCATCAACCGAATGGGGTCCATGATTTCTATTCATTTTGATGCGCATGAGGTGTATGATTTTGAAACTGCTGCAAAAGCAAATAATGAAACCTTTAAGCACTTCTTTCACGGCATGCTAAAAGAAGGTGTTTATATTGCCCCAAGTGCTTTTGAAACCTGGTTTATATCTGATGCCTTGAGTTATGAGGACTTGGATGCCACAATTAAGGCGGTAGATACGGTCAGTAAGAATCTTTAAGCTTCATTTATATCATAGAATTAAAAAAGGGAATTTCAACTGAGAAATTCCCTTTTTTATTATCTAAAAATTGCAATTATTAATTATTGCTTTCTTTTTTGTGGAGACATTCCATCTTTTTTATGGCTAGAGCGCATGTTGTGATTTTTGCCATGACGGTTGCGTCCTTCGTTCATTTTACTCCATTTATCATATTGTTCTGGAGATAAAATGCCTTTCATCTTTTTCTTCATTTCAATTTGGCGGTCCAATCTAGCGTTAGCCATTTTGAAACGTTCCTCTTTTGAAAACGTCTTCTTTTCCTCTTTAGCTTTAGAATCTGAAAACGCATCTTTTTTACTTTGTCTTAATTTTGCCTGTTCCAACAGTAACGCCGACACTTCATTTTGTTGTTTGGCGTCCAAATCGAGTTTTAAAGTCATTTTCTTAGTTTGGAGTTGCGCCATTTCTTCTGGTGAATATTCCATTTTAGAAGTCATGTGCTGCTTCTTCATTTCTCTCTTTTGCTCTTGTGCAGAAACTTGAAGGGTTGCAAAGGCAATTATAATCATGATCAATTTTTTCATAATATTTTTATTTTTAAGGTGTACTACTAGGACTGAAGAAACTTGAAAAGGTTTAAAATGAGACCATCATGCATGATTTTTGACCACTATCTTCGTAGAGAAATCGACACGTTTGAGGGAGCCTTCCATGGACCATTTTTAAGTTCCATTAAAACACTCTAACCATTTTAATAAGTACATTTAAGCTGAAAATCAGAAAAGATGAAAACAAAGGTTATTGAGGCATTGCCCGAGTTGGTCAAGAATAATGTAATATCGGAAGAAGTAGCGTTGAAGATTCGTGAATTTTACGATGTTCAGCAGACCGATTCGCCAAATAAACTGTTTACCCTTTTTGGGGTGATGGGCGCATTGTTGGTGGGCTTGGGTATCATATTGATAGTGGCTCATAATTGGGAGGATTTCCCAAGATCCTTAAAAACGATATTCGCATTTTTGCCATTGCTGATAGGGCAAGTTGTCGCAGGGTTCACTATTTTAAAAAGTAAAAGCACTACTTGGAGGGAAGCGGCAGGAACCTTTCTTTTTTTTGCAGTGGGATCAAGTATAGCACTAGTCAGTCAGATTTATAACATTCCGGGAGACTTAAGTACCTATATGTTAACTTGGATATTACTTTGCATGCCATTGGTGTACCTTCTTAAATCTAACGCTGTGGCCATCCTCCACCTTGTGTTTTCAACAGTTTACGCAGTTAGTCTTGGATATGGTTTTAATGGACTGGCAGAAGTGCCTTGGTGGTATCTGCTAGTATTGGGCTTTTTATTGCCTTATTATTTTCAAATGATAAGCCGTAGACCACAAGCTCAGATGGTCTCCATTTTTAACTGGTTAGTTCCATTGAGTTTAGTCCTAACTTTAGGTGCATTTTTGAAGGAAAATGGGGAGTTAGGTTACCTGATGTATATTGTACTGTTTGGAATTTTTTATAATATAGGAAAGCTTACTTTCTTTAAAGGTCATAAGTTGAGGTGGAATGGGTATTTGATATTAGGCTCCGTCGGAACGGTTGTAACGCTTATGATCCTAAGTTTTATCGATGTTTGGAACTTTGATAGGCAGGCTTCATTGTTTTCGTCACCAGAGTTTTTCATGGCAGCGCTATTGTTCTGTATCGCTTTGGGAATTTTGATTTATGTTGATAAACGACGAGGAATAGATCGTTCCAACCTTTATCATTATGCGTTTGTTCTCTTTACCATACTGTTTTTTGTTGGAATGGTACATGGATTGACCGCCACGATATTAGTCAATATCTTGGTCTTGCTGTTAGGATTAATGACTATAAAATTAGGAACGGATAAATCCCATTTCGGAATTCTCAATTATGGATTGCTCATTATCACAGCATTAATTGTATGTCGGTTTTTCGATACGGATATGAGTTATATCATCAGGGGACTTCTATTTGTTGGTGTCGGAATTGGATTCTTTTTGAGTAATTATATCATGCTAAAAAGGAGGAATAAGTCTGTAAATTAAAAGCTAAATAATGAAAACAATCTATATCTTTTTAATGTTTTTAGTAGTGGTCGTGGCGCAAATTTTTGTTCCTGCCCAATTAATTTTTGATCAAAACAAGGTCCTCTCCAAAGGAGTTCCTTATAAATTCAAGACGCAACCTGTCGATCCCTCCGATCCCTTTAAAGGAAAATACATTCGATTAAATTTTGAGGCTAATACAGCACCGTCCAAGGATTCCACCTGGAGTTTTGGGACCCCAATTTATGTGGGCCTTGGAACCGATTCTTTAGGTTTTGCTAAGGTTGATGCGATTTCTAGAGAACTGGTAGAGGACTCAAATTTTATAAAGGCAAAAGTCGATTGGTATGACTTGCAGGATAAAATAGTGCATTTCTCCTTCCCTTTTGATACGTTTTATATGAATGAAACCAAGGCTTATGATGCCGAGTTGGCCTATTTTGAAGCGCAACGAGATTCTTTACCGAATAATACGTATGCTGTGGTTTATGTTTTACATGGGAAAGCGGTGCTTGATAATGTTTTTATCAATCATGTTCCCATTGCAGAATATGTTAAAAAGAAGTAGGACACTGTAAGCTTTAGCCATCTGTTTAGTACGCCATTTCTAAACAAAAAAATGCTCCAAGAATTTCCTGAAGCATTTTAATATTTATTACTTATTAAGAGTTTAACTCTTCGGATTTAAAATGGCATCAATCCTTTGTAGAGCATCGTTTAAATGGATTCTACTCATGGTGTCATTGGTTCTGGCCAATCCAGATTTGATTGTGCTTTCCAAAGTTTTCAGTTCTGCTCTTGTGATGGCCCTGATATCAGATTGACTTACATCTACGTTGGTTCTTGAAACAAAACGTCTGAAATTGGCTGGTACTGGCGTTTGTTCTTTAGTCATTAAGTAGCCCATACGATCAATATAGCCACGTTGAAGGTTTCTCCTGTAGGCGTCTATCGATTTTCCGGTGTTCAGCTCACTGAAAATACCTTTACGTAAATCTTGCATCATGGCTAGTAAACCATAAGCGTCTTTCCCGTTGATCGTCTCATTTTCGCTCATACGTTGCATTCTTCCGAAATCAAGAATATTATCAAGTGTTCTGGTTTGGGTGCTGCGGATGCGCTCTAAGCTACCATCAAATTCAATTCTATTGAAAATATCGTTGTCCAAAAGCCATTCTGGAGTGGCAAACAATTCTTTTTGAAGGAATTGCAAGGCTTCTTTCTGTTTGGCTTTATCCACTGGTGTGTAGACAGCCCCTTCTTGATCGTAGGTTTTATAGATTTCATAAACACCACCAATGTTGGCGGTAACGTGTCCCATATAACGGTTGTACTGGCCTAATAATTCGCCATACATCGTACCTAAGTCGCTATAATCCTTTCCATCTTCTGCAGTCCATTTAATAAGGTTTGGAACGATGCGTTTTAAATTGGCAATGCCGTAAGCACTCGCTTTCATGGCATCATCACCTAAATCTTCAGTTTGAGAACTAGGGTCAATAACGCCACCACTTTGTTGTTTTCCAAAACGGTACATTGGATCTCCAGCATGTTTAAGAATCCAGCTGTCTAAAGTTTTCTTTTCATCTTCTGGTGTTTTGGCATCCAAAATTGGACGGTAACCCCAGGCAATAGCATATTTATCATAAATACCAATGTTTGGCATTAAGGCAACTCCTTCATCACCAGGTTGTGCGATATAGTTGAAACGTGCGTAATCCATAATGGATGGTGCAGTTCCATATTTTTTAGTGAATTCTGGATCACGCAAGTCGTTCACTTTGTAAGCGGAACTACTTCCCATATTATGAGGTAAGCCTAAAGTGTGCCCAACTTCGTGCGAAGACACAAAACGGATCAATCTTCCCATGATTTCATCCTTAAATCTCACACTTTGTGCTTCAGGATTGATGGCCGCTGTTTGTACGAAGAACCAGTTGCGCAATAAGGTCATGACATTATGATACCAGTTGATATCACTTTCTAAAATTTCCCCACTTCTTGGATCGCTTACGTGAGGCCCATTGGCATTTGGGATTGGGGATGCTAGATAACGCACTACAGAGTAACGCGCATCTTCAGGACTCCATTCTGGATCCTCTTCAATACTTGGTGGATCTTTGGCGATAATTGCGTTCTTAAAACCTGCAGCTTCAAAGGCCACTTGCCAATCTTCAATGCCCTGTTTGATGTATTTACGCCATTGTTCTGGAGTCGCTCTATCTATATAGTAAACGATTTGCTTTTTAGGTTCGACCAGTTCGCCGCGCTTAAATTTCTCAATGTCTTCATCTTTCACTTCAAGACGCCATCGGTCCAAATAAGTGACTTTTTTGCTTTCATGGGCATCTAAACCGTAATCAATTTGGCCACTTGTAAACCAACCTACGCGTTGATCAAAAATTCTACGTTTCATTGGTTCTTTTGGCAAGAGTACCATTGAGTTGTTCAGTTCTATAGAAATAGCACCACTTGTTGCATTGGAAGGCGGTTCACCGGCATTGTAAGTTTTTACATGGCGTGTCTCAATATTTAAAGGGTAGCTTTTTATACTTTCGATGTATGAAAGATCCGGATCCAAACGCGTAACTTTATATTGCTTTCTGCTTCGCTCCGGTAAACCTAAAGGTTTCACATCTTTACTAAATAAATCGGTCACATCAATAACCGTGGTCAAAGAATCTTTGCCAAACGCTTTTATTGGAAAGCTAAAAAGCACTGGTTCAAAGTTGGAGTTTATCACCGCTTCATGGACAGGAAGGGTATCATTGGCAACCACGTTGTGTGAAACCATACGAAGTAATACTCTTTTGTCTTTTTTCTGCCAGCGTAAAACCTGCTCGTCTTGCTTTCCACCACCAAATCCTAGACCACTGGCCGTTTTGGCAATACGAGTAACCTTGAGCATTTCACGCTCAAATAAAGAATCGGGAATTTCATAAAAATAGGATTCGTCTACCTTGTGTACGGTAAACAATCCGGGATCGCTTACGGCATCTTTGGTAATGACCTTGTTGTACGGCTGGATGTCATTTTTTCCAGGCTTTTTTGCGGCATCTGAATTGGCGCTAGGGGGAGTTGATGGTTGGGAAGCTTTCTTGGTAGTTGAACAGGACACAACTAAAAAGAGCGACGCCAGAAACATCACACTTAGGGAAACTTTTTTCAAAATGTTAGGAGTTTTAAAATTTAAAAAAGTGAAAATACGGAATAGGTAACATTCATAGGGTGTTGCGAATAACTTTAGTATTTATTTAACTATTTGAATGTAGAGTTTGTTCGAATTAAAATGAGAGGGCTTGCGTCATGTTTATAAAGTATTGAAGATTAATGCTCTGTGTGTTTGGCAATAATGGTCAGAGAAAGAAATAAGTGATTTAATCCAGAAGTTCATAGCCGACTTCTAATCGGGAATAATCGAAATAGATTCAGAAAAAAAATGGGAAAGGTATATACTGAAAAGATCATTTAAAATAACCCACAAGCATGGCGTGATCAGAGACTTTGTAATAAAATTTTTGGAGTAGGATGGGGGTTAGCGTTTTGGCAGTATAAATTTGGTCAATTTCTAGTAAAGGAATACCAAAGGGCCAGGTTGCAGTAAATCCTTGTGCGTATTCATGAAAACTTGTATAGTCGGTTTCAAAATTCCTGAAATGAACGCTTTCATAGGGCGTGTTGAAATCGCCAACAATAAGATCTGATTTTCTTTCTGAAATTAACTGTAGTACCGTTTCTAAGGTTTTACGCTTATCCATTGTTGGACTTTGAAAAGTGTCGGTAAAAGCAAGTAATAATGGGCCATTATGTAGTTGCATTTCCACAAAATTTATATCATAACTATGTTCTTCAAGCACATAAGTTATGTTCTTAATCTTCCCCCTAACTCCAAGCATCATCTCACCTTCAAGGATTCGAAATTCATAAGCAGGGAACGCTATTGCGAGTTGTTGGATATCCGCTTCAGATGCGTGTTCAGTTTCGGAAAGAGCGATGATATCAGGCTGAATTTTTTTGATGTTTTCTGTAAGGATAGCCATAGGAAGTGTCGCTCTATTGGCAGCATTCCAAAATATTACAGAAGTTGCATCCTCAGGGATTTCAATTGCTCTTGGAAACACATAAGCATTGTTCAGCCAAATGCCGGTCAGCCCTATAGTCAGCCAAATGAAAAATGTGAAATATGCTTTAGATCTGTAATAGAATACCGTAATAACGCATCCAATAAAAATTAGAATTGGGAGTGGAAAGGCGTAAAAGAATATCTGTAGCGGTTGAAAATGATCCTTTAAGATGAAATGGATTAGTAATAAAAGAGCATATGCAATCAAGGCACATGCTCTAAATATTCTAAAAACTTTCATGATGGCATTAAATGATGTCTACAAATAAACCAGCATCGGTTTTGTCCACTTTGGCCAACTTATTTTTTGTCAAACCTTTTATTGTTGCGTCCCATTTTTTGTTGCTCAATCCTGATTGCTCTTTCAGCGTATTTAAAGCGATGGGAGCGTTGGACTTTAGAAGGCTAAGTACAGCTTTTTCGTCGTCCGTCATGGCTACGGCTTTCTTTTCTGGTTTCATTTGTGGAAAGAACAATACTTCCTGTATGGATTGGTTATTGGTCAAAAACATAATAAGACGGTCCATACCAATGCCCATTCCTGATGTTGGAGGCATTCCGTATTCTAAAGCCCTTAAGAAATCATAATCAATCATCTCAGTAGCTTCGTCATCTCCTTTTTGAGCCAGTTCCATTTGATGTTCAAAACGCTCACGTTGGTCAATAGGATCATTCAATTCAGAATAAGCGTTCGCAATTTCCTTACCGCAAACCATCAATTCAAAACGTTCTGTAAGTTCTGGATTATCGCGATGTTCTTTGCATAAAGGGCTCATTTCTTTTGGGTAATCTGTGATGAATGTCGGTTGGATATAGTTGGCTTCGCACTTTTCACCAAAAATCTCATCTATCAATTTACCTTTCCCCATGGTGTCATCCACTGCAATGCCCATTTCTTGAGCTGCTTTTCTGATCTCATCTTCCGATTTTCCGGTAATATCAAAACCTGTAAAATGCTTAATGGAATCCGTCATGGTGACCCGAGCATACGGTGCTTTAAAGTCGATTTTATGCTCTCCAAAAGTAGCTTCGGTAGTGCCGTTTACGGCTATGGCACAATGCTCCAACAATTCCTCACAGAAGTGCATCATCCAATTATAATCTTTGTAGGACACGTAAATCTCCATTGCTGTAAACTCTGGATTATGCGTGCGGTCCATACCTTCATTCCTGAAGTTTTTTGAAAACTCATATACCCCGTCAAAACCCCCTACGATAAGGCGTTTTAAGTAAAGTTCATTGGCAATTCGCATGTATAGCGGAATGTCCAAACTGTTGTGGTGCGTTACAAATGGACGCGCCGCTGCACCACCAGGAATGGGTTGTAAAACAGGCGTTTCCACTTCAAAATAGCCAGCGTCATTAAAAAACTGACGCATGGCGTTATATAGTTTGGTGCGTTTTATAAATACTTTTTTGACATTTGGATTGACCACCAAATCGGCATAACGCTGTCTATAGCGTTGCTCAGGATCTGTAAAGGCATCATAGATCACGCCATCTTTTTCCTTAGGCAGAGGCAAAGGTTTTAAGGATTTGCTCAGTAAGGTGAAGTTCTTGACTTTTACCGTTTTTTCCCCAACTTGAGTGGTAAATAATTCGCCTTCAATCCCGATGAAATCACCAAAATCCAATAGTTTTTTAAATACCTCATTGTATAGGGTTTTATCATCACCAGGACAGATTTCATCGCGGTTAAAATATACCTGGATTTTTCCTTCAGAATCTTGTATCTGGGCAAAGCTCGCCTTCCCTTGAACTCTCATGGACATCAATCGGCCAGCGATGACAACTTTCTTGCCTTCTTCAAACTGCTCTTTTACCTGTTTGGACGTGTGGTCAACAGGATATAAATCGGCGGGATAAGGATTGATACCCATCTCACGTAATGTGACTAATTTTTCTCTTCGAATGAGTTCTTGTTCTGAAAGTTGCATGCTGTTAAATTTTAATGTGCAAAATTACACTTTTTTGAAAAATAAACGATCTAGTTTCAAGGATAGATTGGGTTTTTGCTATATTATTAAAGGATTACTTTTCTTTAAAGTTGAAATCATAGAATTTTGGAGTTGCATTTCAGTTTTTTAATGATTTTGCCTTATGTTCAGTTTTAAAAATTGCTTCTTTTTATGTCCGATAGCGTAACAAATTGAAGCTTTATATGTCTTATATAGCACACCAACTGAACGGTGGGTTTATCAATCATCAAAAATCATTAAATCATGAGTATTTGGAGGGTCATTCTTTCTATTATTTGCCCGCCCTTGGCTGTCCTTGACCGGGGGTGCGGCTCTATCATTATTGTCTTTTTATTATGGCTTTGTGGTTGGGTTCCTGGAGTCATAGCGGCATTGGTGATCTTGAACAATCCGAAGCGGTAGTTTTTAGTTGGGATTCTTCAGTCTTCAGTCTTCAGTTGGCAGACTTCAGTCTCGGTCTCGGTCTCAGTCAACGATTATCGTTCGTTTTTGAGATACTTCTGGCTTGGTTAGCTTTTCCATCTTTGCTATTTGAAAAAAACTCTGATGGACCTTATAATTCAAAGTTCATATCCATACATCATCTATACACTAACCATACACTATCTATGGAGTATCTATGGAGTATCTATGGAGTATCTATGGAGTATCTATGGAGTATCTATGGAGTATCTATGGAGTATCTATGGAGTATATACGCTATACCTATCTTGTAGGTTCCGTCTGACCCGTTCTAAAATCGCAAGTTTTGAGCTTTATTCGTTGTTCTTTGAGGGACGATGTCCCGTGAGATGGGAATCGACAAATCCATTTGGAACATCTTTTTTGATGATCCGTTACCCATCATCCATCCAAAATAGTTTAAATTTGTAGGCATGAATAAAATAGTAGAAATTCAGGATTTAGGCCATAATGACTATAAAGCGACTTGGGATTATCAAGAAGGATTGTTCAAGTCTGTTATAGATACAAAAATCAAGAATAGAAGGGAAGATTCCAGTTTAGAAACACAAAATTATTTTCTATTTGTGGAGCATCCGCATGTTTATACCTTGGGTAAAAGCGGCGATTTTTCCCATCTTTTATTGACTGAGGAGCAGCTCACCCAAAAAGGGGCGACCTTTTATAAAATAAATAGGGGAGGGGATATTACCTATCACGGTCCTGGGCAAATTGTGGGCTACCCAATTCTAGATTTGGAGAATTTTTTCACAGATATACATAAATATTTACGATTACTGGAAGAAATGATCATCTTGACCTTAATGGAATATGGACTGAAAGCAGAACGAAGTCCGGGAGAAACCGGGGTTTGGTTGGGTGTGGGAACACCGTTTGCACGGAAGATCTGTGCCATGGGCGTAAGAGCAAGCAGATGGGTGACGATGCATGGATTTGCATTGAACGTCAATGCCGATTTGGGCTATTTTGACAATATCATTCCGTGTGGGATCCGCGGGAAAGCTGTTACAACATTGAATGTGGAACTTGGTGTGGATAAAGTGGACGAATCTGAGCTAAAGGAAAAACTCGTCAAGCATTTTATGAATCTGTTTGATGCCGTGCCTCGTTATCAAAAGAGCGTATTTTAAATATGGGACACCTCCAAAAGATCATTTTAATGGTTTTAATCGTGCCCTTGGCGCTATTTCCTGGAGGACTAATTTCCTATATCTTGATGTTTGAAGAACTGAAATTTGAAACCTCAATGTGGATTCCAATTGGGATGACAGCTTTGGGTGTTGGTAGTTTTATTTTTCATTTTAAAACCAAAAACTTTTATAAACTGCTTAAAAAGAAAGAGGGTTTACCAAGTGTGGATCGAATATTTTGGATTCTTGATATTGGTTTCGGAATCGTTTATATCCTGCTTTCTTTTTATTTTGTCTACCTCATGTATGCATTTCCAACTAAAAAAAGTTCGCTTATTTTGTTGATCGTAATTCTGCCAATGTTTACCGCTGGTGCATGGACCGTTTTTGAAGCTTTCTACCTTAATAAGTTAATCAGCATCCATAAATATGCCCATCGACATTCTGAGATTGAAGATATTAAAGGGGATGCGTCTGAATAGAGGAGTTTTCAGAAATTTGTTTTTATAAAGTCTAGAATCTAGAATCTTGAACTTTCAATCCTGAATCGTAATTCCCACTAGCTTTCCTCATTAAAAAACACCTTGTAATAGTGCATTTTCTTCACATCATCATAGCCGCGTTCCAAATATTCAGCGGAAGCATCCGGTGCCTCAACATCTAATTTGATTTGGATGTTGGTGTCTAACTTGATTTCCGTTTTAATCTTCTGTTTTTGCTTTTTCAGGACACTTTCTGATACATCAAACTGGTTGCGGATGATGACGGCATGATCGGTTTCAAAACCTTTTTTATAATCGTCAAAAAGCTCTTTGTACTTGTCGTCATCAAAGACATCATCTTTAAAGTTTTCGACGTTGATCACTTCATTTTCCTTAAAATAATCAACGGTTTTTGCTAAAAACGAGCTTTTTTCCTGAAGTCCTAAACTTGGTTTTAATACGTCTTCTGAAAAATCTCTGCAGAGTTCAATGTAATTTTTGGTATGTTGGTTATGGTCATCCGGATACTTAATGTTAAGAAAGTGTTTGATCCAATATTGGGTGTCGTAAGAATTGTTGTCAACACTTAGAATGATATTTCCTTCGGTATCTGAAGTATTTAAGATAAGGCAACCTTTGTCCACTTTTTTGGTAGGGATGCCCTTTTGGGTGATTAGATCGTAACTGTTATTTTCAAGATAAGTTTGGAAGAATTCTGCTCTGTTTTCAATCTTGAAGATGCCAATTGCCTTGACGAACATGTCATCATATTGAATGTCTTCAAAAATACAAACCAACACATCTCCCGTTTTTATTTGTGCAGAATTGCTCTGTTCAAACAAATGGGTGACCACGTGTTTTGAGATTTCTATAAAATTGCTTTCGTCAGCAAATAATTGGGTGGCGTAGGTGTTGATTTCGTTGAGGTTGATGTTAGAGTGGTGATTGAACCGATAGCTCTCAACCAAACTGCCAAAAGGGCGGAGGAGATAGCCCAGCATCAGGTCGTAACTTACTTCATCAAAGTCCAATTCCTGTTCGGAAAACGCGTTTTTAGTGCTGTTAAATTTATTGCCAACCTTATGGAGGATCGCTTTTGAAATGGAGGTTTTGGTACGTTTGATCATGATAGAAAATTTGCATTTTGGAGTCTGCAATACTACATAAATTTGACTGAAATAAAATGGAAAACGCCAAAGAAAATCCTTGGCGTTTTGAAAAAAATTGGGAGATGTACTAAATGCTAAATCTTTATAAATTCAACACGTCTGTTTTGGGCTTTTCCATCAGGTGTGGTGTTATCGGCTACGGGCACACTTGACCCTTTCCCATCGGTTTGAAGTCTGCCGGCAGGAATGTTGTAAAGATTGATCAAGGCATTTTTGACCGACTCTGCACGCTGTTTTGACAAGGTGAGATTGGTGTCGCTATTGCCATCAGCGTCGGTATGTCCAACTATGTTGAGTTTTATGTTTTCATCTTGCAACATTACTTGCGAAATTTGCAATACGATCCCCAAGGATTGTGGTTTGATATTGGGCGAACCAGAATCGAAGAGAATACCATTGGTAGAGATTTTGCCTTCAGATAATAGCTTTCTGCGCAAGTCTTCGCCGCCGTCGGCAATTCTTAGATTACTTATAAATAGATGTTCTTCACCATCTTTAAGACTGACAACGTTAAATTTGAGATAATTTAGAACGTTCAGTTCGGTCACCATCCTTGGGATGTCCAAACATTTGACCTCATTGACCCAAAGTCGGAAGCGATTCTTGGTGACTGCAATGGCAATGTGAGGCTGGTTGAGCAGTGCTTCTCGAATATCAATTTTGACACTACTGTCGATACCGGCACCTTTACCATTAAAATAATTCCTTGCCATGATTGGAAAGGGGTTATATTGGTACAACGGGATAGAGACTTCTACACGGTGTTTAGAATTTGCACGAAGGTTGTTTTCATCGCTTAAATAAATGCGGAGAGCGGCACCGGAGGTGGTTCCTCTTGACAAGCCTTTGGTTACTAGGTCAAACTCTATGGTATAATCCTCTGGTAGGTCTTTAGAATCAGGAATATAAAAAACGGATGTACCTGATTTTAAACCAAACCAATTACCTTCACTATTGTTTATCCTTACGACTTCACCCGAACCATTCGTATTCCATTTTGATGGGAAATCTCCTATAAAATCCTGTGAAAAATCATCATAAAACAACACCTTGTCTCCAGGTACAAAATCGTATTTGCTGTACACTTCTAAATTGTCTGAAACGTTCTTTTTTACTGTTGCGGCAGAAGTGTTAGAACCATCATCACTTGTTGAAGATTGATTGTTCGGTGAGGTATTTGGATCGTTGGAAGGACCCTTTTGTGGTGAGGTTTTTTGGCTCGGATCTAAAATGGAATCCATCATTTTCCCGGTCTCTTTTTCTGTTTTGCTTTCTAATTTTCTTTCGACCGTACGTTCTGCACTTTTTTGTAATTTTTTCCATATTTGGGCATGTGCTGATGGCATCATGAAAAATGCAATAAGCGCAGTACCGACGCTATTTTTAAAGTTAAATGAGGTGTTCATGTCTATACAGTATGGAGTAATCGTTAGTATCAACTTTTAATATAGTGATAAACCGATACTCTACGAGTGGAAACTGTATGGTTGGTAGTGTTTTATGTATGGATGGTAAAAAAAGATTAATTTATTTGATAAATGATGATGCCATTTTGATCGCCTTTTGTGACAAACTCCGGATTTTTGCCTTTGTCAATATTGTCAAGATCAATGGTTGAATTACCATAAACGGGAAAGTTGTCAATTGGTTTTCCTAAGCTATCAAAAAGATAGACTTTCTTGGCTTGTAAATCGGTAACGGAGACGTAAATTTTATCGTTAACGTAGAATATTTTTGGTGGCGTATAATCTCCAAAATCCAGCTCTACTTTGTTAGTTTTAATGTGCAGAATATTCTCAGAAAGTGTGACTAACGTTTTACTGGTGGCAGCAATACTGTGTTTCTCGCCCAAACTTAAGTTACTACTGCTCATTTTGCCGTTTTCGTCAATCTGTACGAGGTCACCTTTAGCCGTTGTAGTGGTGAACTTGTTGTCATACAGATAAATACCACTATCACTAAAGCTGATGTTATTCTTTACATTGACCCGTGTTTTCCCCACGCGACTCAATATTTCGAGCTCGTTTCCTTGGACAAAGACAATATAATCCTTTCTGCCAATTCTGAAATGTTGGGGTTGTGTATTGATGGTGTTTTCTGCTTTTTTGAAATTAAATCCTCTTACAATCTTACCTTGTTTGTTGTACAATAAAACCGACGCTCCTTGGGTAACCATCAATCGATAATCTCTATTTTTATCATAGTCAAAGACCGATAAGGGCTGCGTAATTTGATCTCTAAATTTTAAAGGAAAAGAACCGACGTCCTTCCCGTCACGATCTAAAACATACACCCGATGTTGTGTCGCAAAGGCCAACTGGAGCCGTCCGTTCTTATGGATGTCTATTTGTTCAATCCTCCCTAAGATCTTGCTGTCCAATTGCTTTTTCCATTGCACCTTGCCATCTTTGGAAATAAGATATAAATTGTTGGTAATGTCCTGAACCGCCACTTCCATTTGGTTGTTGGTGTGGTTGTTTACAAATTGAGGATGGGTCAAAACGTCAGCGTCCAAAGTCACGCTAATATCTTCATAAACCGTATTTGACGTCGATTTTTTCTTGTTTTTTTGTAGGATGGCGTGAACGTGTGCGAAATCGGTTTCATATACAAACTGAATAGCAGAGGCATTGAAGCCATCGGGGTTGATGGTGTTTGCCGTATCTAAATTTGAATTGAGAATTTGCTTTAGATGATTGGAATTGGCGTAGGCAAGCAAGGACGATTCGTCGCTTAAATCGTCCATCAAATCTTCAAAGGCATGAGATGTAGAGAGTGTGGCATTATTTTGATAACTGGCAATGACTTCTTTTAGGAGTTCCAGGTCATCTGAAAACACAAAAAATTCTTCAATATTAATGAACTTTGTGGCTTTTTTATAGGTGATCAATGGTGAAAATAAATCTGAGAAAAATTCAGGTTTGTCAAAAGTATAAATGGAGATGTCCCGGTAGGTGTCAATACTGTTTTGGGTGCCAAAAAAGGTGTTCATATTTGCGGCATCAATACTGTTCAAAACCACTGCCTGTTGATCGTTTTTATAGATAACGCCAGCTTCTGAAACACTTTCAAAGAGTGACTCACTAACTATGGAATCTTGTTTTCTGAATTTAGAAAGGCTTTCGTGGAAGGCTTTGAAGCTATGAAATGTAAAGCTCAGAAATCCATCACTATCTGGCGGACATATTTTTGGCAATCGATTTTCTTGAGGAAAGGTGTTTTTGAAAATGTTGATCAAGCTTTTAGCAGAATCCTTTGCGATGGTAATCCCGTCAAATCTTAGTTGGTCCTGGGATAAATCGGCATCTAAAAGAAAGTAATTGGTGAGCTGGGCCTTATTGAGTTGCTGATCAAAGAAAAATTCGGGTTGAAACGATTTCTCTTTTGTATTCATGAAAATAGACAAGGATTCTCCGTTGGACGTTGTCTGGTATAATTCTTTCAACAACGGGTTAGGGTCCTTTTTATTAAATGCGGCTTCGGTAAGGGTCCTGTCGTTGGAGGCGAAAACGATACTGTCCTTAACAATGCTATAGATAATTTCTTTCTCAATGGTTGTTTTAGTTAAAGAACCGTTTTTGAGGGTGATGGTTTCTACTGAATAATTAGGGGTCGAAGCGAAATTGAAAAGATCCTTATGATATTTTGTGATGACTGAAATTTGGAGGCTGTCTTTTTGGTCATGTCCAAAGGCAATCAGGAGATCATCTGAGGGTTTTAGGTGACTAAGGAATTCGAGCTTATTATTTAAGTGCCCAATAGGCGTTTTGCCAGAAAACTGGGTGAGCAGACTGTTATTTTTAAATACGCTTTTCAGACCTTCAATTGAAGTTGTTTTTATAACTACAGTTGCATGGTTTGGAACCAATGACATGAGATTGGAATTCTTGGACGTGTCTTTTTTACAACTTATAATCAGTATACATGTTAACAGTAAACAAATATTTCGCATGTTGGTATTTTTTGTAAATATAAAAAGTTAGAGTGGCAGGTGTAATTGTTGGGGCATTAATCTAAAAGTTTTTCTGTGATAGGGTGTGATACCATATTTATTAATCGCTTCGCGATGTTCTTTGGTTGGATACCCCTTGTTTTGTTTCCAATTGTACATGGGGAACTCCTCGTGGATTTGGCACATGTACGCATCTCTACTGGTTTTTGCCAAAATTGAAGCTGCCGCAATATTAAGGAGCTTGCTATCGCCTTTTATGATAGTCTCATGTGGGACATCTGCAAAAGGTTTAAATCTATTGCCATCAACACTTATGAATTTTGGCGCTGTCTGTAATCTGGCAATAGCTTTGTGCATTGCCAAAATGGAAGCGTTCAAGATGTTAATGTCGTCTATTTCTTCAGGATGGACATGTGCAATAGCAAATGATACGGCCTCTCTTTCAATAATAGGTTTCAAAAAATCACGTTTAGCTTGTGAAAGTAGCTTGGAATCATTTAACATGAGATTCTCAAATTTTTCAGGTAAAATAACTGCTGCGGCAGTAACGGGACCAGCCAAGCAGCCGCGTCCGGCCTCATCCGTGCCACATTCAAAAGGATCTAACGTGAAAGAAAGTTTAAGTATCAAGTATTGGAAATTTCAACAAATTTAAAACAATAAAGTAACATCTAAAATATAACAACATTTATCCATCATAAGCACTGGTTTCAATTTTTATCCAGAAGTCCAGCCCATAAAAAAAATAGTGTATATATAATATGGTGTAGAACTTCTAAACGGGAATCTGTCAAATTATCATTTCGGTTATGAAGTGAGATAAAGCCGTCAATCCACTTGAGTGCATTAATAAGGAATTTTGGTTTGTGGGTTATTCCTAAATTGGCGCCAAGTTTTTCTGTTCAATTATGTTTTAGACATGAGAACTATCAAAATAAATAAAAAAGTTTGTTTTTGCCGGCTACAAGGATTAAAAAATCTGGAAGTTTTAGGAGCGTAAAAAGGCACATTTTTATTTTCTATTATCCAATTTTGGAAATGACAAGGAAGACCAATTAAAAGTAAAGTCATTTTGGAATTCCATTACCCTCATGACAAATCATATTTTCTGTTTTTTAACAAAAAAAGTAATTTATTCACGCAGAAGAGGGTTTAAATCTACATTATGTTGAGCATCTAGATTGATTGACTTTTAATTGTTAAAATTTTAACGCAAAAATCTGAACAAGAGCTGATCAAATTGGTCTTAAGGATTAGCGTTTTACGTGGTATTCTCTCTGTTTGACACGCCATTGACGTTAACATTTTATTAGGTATAAAACTTGTTTTTTTAATATATTATTATGATGTTTGCGCAAGACTAACTCAAATAATTGTTTTATGAAATTAAAATTAACATGGTTAATGACGCTTTTCATGGCGTTTGTGATGCAGTTTTCTTTTGCACAAGAGAAAACTGTTTCAGGTACGGTCACATCTTTATCGGATGGTTTGCCGTTGCCTGGTGTAAGTATTATTGTAAAGGGAACGACTCGTGGCGTCCAAACTGATTTTGATGGGAATTATTCCATTAGCGTCCGTTCAGGAGAAACGTTAGCGTTTTCTTTTGTTAGTATGAAGAGCACTGAAGTTGTAGTAGGCGCCAGTAATACTATTAATGTTGCAATGGAAGACGACATCGCCGCTCTTGATGAAGTGGTTATTGTTGGGTATGGAACTGCAACAAAACAATCCTTTGTAGGATCTGCTAAAACAGTAAATTCAGAAAATTTAGAGGTGAAGTCATTTTCAAACGTATCTCAGGCATTAGCCGGTGAGGTAGCGGGTGTAAATGTAATTAATACCTCTGGACAACCAGGAACCGCAGCTACCATTCGTATTAGAGGATTTGGTTCGGTAAATGGTAATAGAGATCCATTATATGTAGTGGATGGTGTGCCATTTAATGGTACTGAGAATATTAACTCTATCAACCCTGCTGATATCAAGTCAACAACGGTATTGAAAGATGCAACAGCTACCGCTATTTATGGAGCAAGAGGAGCAAACGGGGTTATCTTGATTACTACTAAGACGGGTACATCTGGTCAATCTGCTATTAATGTAGATGTGAAAACCGGATTCAACGTCAGTTTATTGCCAAGAAATGAAGTGATCAGAAATCCAGAGCAGTACGTTGGTCTGGCTTGGGAAGCTAAATACAATAAGGGTGTTGCGCTTGGTCAGTCAAATCCAGAAGCGTATGCTAATGCAGAGTTATTTGGTAATTCAGGGATAGCTCCTTTCTATAATATGTGGAATGTTGCCAACGGAGGTGAACTTATTGATCCAGTAACTCGTACGGTAAGACCAGGGGTTACAAGACGTTATGATCCAGAAAACTGGGAAGATTATGGTTTTCAAACTTCTTACAGACAAGAAGCCAACCTTAGTTTTTCAGGTGGTGATGATAAAACCAAATATTTCAGCTCATTCGGTTATTTGGACGAAGAAGGCTATTTAATCAACTCTGATTATAAGCGCTATTCCGCCCGTCTTAATCTATCTCATAAACCAAAAGAATGGTTAGAAGCTAGTGCAAACTTAGGTTATGCGCTTTCTGAGACGAATAATAATGGACAATCTTCAGATTCAGGAAGTATTTTCTGGTTCGTTGATAACTTACCAAGTATCTATCCTTTGTATTTAAGAGATGCAAACGGTCAACGCATTCCTGATGAAATTTTTGGTGGAAGTGTTTATGATTATGGAAGCGACGGTAGAGGATTTGGTGCTTTAACCAATGCAATTGCTGATGCACACTACGACAGAAGTCGCGCAAAGAGAAACGAATTGAACGGTAACTTCTCATTTGATATTAAGTTTACCAAAAATCTTTCTTTTGAAACAAGATTTGGTTTCCAGTATTATAATGATAAATATTTCAGCTTAAACAATCCGTTTTACGGTTCTGCTGCTGGACAAGGTGGTTCAATTTACAGAAGAGATACGGAGTATTTCGCTAAAAACTTCTTGCAATTATTACGTTATAAAAACAATTGGGGCGGACACTCACTTGAAGTGTTAGCCGCTCATGAGGCAAACGATTGGACTCAAAAACGGAACACTGCAAGTATGCAGGGTGCGGTTCAACCTTATGTTGATGATTTGAACAATTTTATCATTGTGTCTTCTCCTCCAACATCATGGACTAGAAAAGCGGTTCTTGAAAGTTATTTTGGTCAGATAAATTATGATTTTGATCAAAAATATTTTTTATCAGGATCTGTAAGACGTGATGGATCTTCAAGATTCCTTCCAGGTAACAAATGGGGTACATTTGGATCTGTAGGTGCTTCTTGGGTGTTATCAAACGAAAACTTTTTACAAAGTTCATCAATTGTTAGTTTCTTAAAATTAAAAGCCAGTTATGGTCTAGTTGGAGAACAAGCAGGTGTAGGATTGTATCCAGGGATCAACAGTTATAATGTTGGAAACCTTAACGATGGTTTTGCACTTTCAAACAGAGATTATGGTAACCCTGAATTAACTTGGGAAACTTCTACAATGTTCCAGACTGGTCTTGAGTTTACTTTTGGTAAAACTGGATTCTTGGAAGGTTCTTTAGATTACTACAGAAAATTAACCAAAGATTTATTATTTGACAGACGTAATAATCCGTCATCTGGTATTGCGGTAACAACCGTAAACGATGGAGAATTATTAAATAGTGGTATTGAGTTTGATTTAACGGCTCATATTATTAGAAAGAACGATTTCACATTGAGTGCTACCTTAAACGGGGAGATATTGGATAATGAAATCAAGACGATGCCAATAGAACCATCTACAGGTTTGCCAAAGTATATTGATACGGCTCCTAATAGTTTTGCCTATTCCAATGGACATTCCATTTTTGATTTTTACATGAGAGAGTGGGCCGGCGTTGATCCTGCTGATGGTAGAGCAATGTGGTACAGATATTTTGATGATGCCAATGGCAACGGTCAATTTGATGCTGGTGAAGGATTTGATACGGCAGACAATGGTACAGGTTCAATTGTTGAATATTTAGACAAAAATCCAAATGCTAATGTTCAAAGAGAAACCACAAAAACTTATGCTGATGCGACTACCAAATATGTTGGCAAGTCTGCAATTCCAAAAGTAAGAGGTGCATTCAGATTGGCTAGTACTTACAAGAATTTTGATTTAAGTGCACAATTCTTATATAGTATTGGTGGTTATGCTTACGATTCATCATATGCTAACTTGATGCAGAATGCGCAAGCGGGTGCCAATAACTGGCACGTGGATATGTTGGATAGATGGCAACAACCAGGTGACATCACTAATGTGCCAAGACTTTCTGATAACTATGCGTCAGACAACCGTTACTCATCACTTTCAACACGTTTCTTGACCAAATCAGATTATCTTGCTTTAAATAATATTAAATTAGGATATACTTTAAAATCCAATGCAATATCAGCAGCTGGTATTGATAACGTGAATATCTGGGTTTCTGGTGATAACATGTTCTTGTTCAGTAAAAGAGATGGATTTAATCCTTCTACTTCTGAATCAGGTGCATCAAATCAATACCGATACTCGCCTTTATCTACCTTCACAATGGGTGTAAGAGTTAAATTTTAAAAAAAAATCATATATGAAAAATAATATAAAACTATCAATTTTCGCGGCCACTCTCTTTTTAGTGCTTGGCTGTTCAGAAGATTACTTGGAAACCTCACCTACAGAATTTATCTCTGCTGAGGATCTGCAAGATGCGGCGGTAAATAATCCTGCTCTTGTAGCTGGTATTTTGTCTGGAATTTATACTACTATGGTTGAAACTGGTACCGGTGGTACCAATTTAGACCATGATGATTTTGGTCAAAAAGGCTATGATATTTATTCAGATTTTCTATCATCAGACATGGTTTTGGCAGCGTCCAACTATGGATGGTATAGAGCTTTAACGGAATATGTACCAACCCAGGATTTTACTTCAACTACAAATTATAAACCTTGGAGATACTATTACAGAATCATTAGATCTTCAAATGAGGTCATAGCAACTTTAGGCGGCAATGATGCAGTGCCAGAACTGGCGGAAAATAGATGGGTTTTAGGTCAGGCCAAAACCCTTAGAGCGCATGCTTACTTTTATTTAACACAGTATTTTGCCAATAGTTATGACCCTTCTGCAGAGATCTTACCGTTGTACATTGAACCAGTTCAAGAAGCGTTACCGAGATCAACAACAAAAGAAATTTTTGATTATATGATTAAAGATTTAACGGACGCTATTTCTTTGTTATCTGATTTCGATCGTTCAAACAAGAGTCAGATCAATGAGTTTGTGGCTAAGGGAGTCTTGTCTTATGTATATGGTGTTACAGGACAAGTTTCAGAAATGAAAACCTTGACTGACGATATTATAACTAACGGAGGTTTCCCATTAATGGATGCCAATGATGTGCTTGGCGGTTTTAATGATATCAACACTCCAGGTTGGATGTGGGGCCAAGATATTACTACAGATTTAGGATTGGATTTGGTGTCTTGGTGGGGCCAAGTAGATCTCTATACTTATAGCTATGCTTGGGCGGGAGATCCTAAGACTATTGATAAAGGGCTTTTTGATGCCATCCCTGCTAACGATGTTAGAAAAGGACAGTTTCATAATGTCGCTGGTGGTAATTATTTAATGCCATTAAATAAGTTCTATGATCCTGCAAAAAAGATTGGAGGTCAAAGAGTTATAACCACTGACTACGTTTATATGAGAGTTGCAGAAATGTACCTTTTAAATGCTGAAGCTGCTGCACGAGGAGGTGATGAGCCTGGAGCAAGAACCCGTTTAGGAGAATTGTTGAGCAAAAGAGGTGTTGACCCTGCTTATTTAAGCGGATTATCAGGTACAGCATTACTTGATGAAATTTATCTTCAAACTCGAATTGAACTGTGGGGCGAAGGAAAATCTTATTTAGCACTAAAGAGATTTAAAAAATCGACTACAAGAGGTACCAATCACTTGTCAAATGTGGGCGTAACAATTCCTTATGATGATGAGCGCCTAACTTTCGAGATTCCAGAGTCTGAAATTCAAAACAATCCTTTCATTAACAATCAAAATTAATATTAAGCTCTTATGAAAAAATATTATAAATATTTAGCAATATTAATTGCCGCAGTTTTATTTAATTGTGAAAAGGAAGATACGTCGTCTTCATTGAAAGACTACGTAGCATTCGAAAGAGGACCAATAGCAATGAGTGTTGATAAAAATGGTACAAGCACAAAGGATGTTGTTATTTATTCAAGTGATATCTCCAGTACGGATCGCACTTATAACTTGATCGTTGATACTGATGCGACAAAATTAAAATCTGCTTATGTGGTGCCTGCAACAGTAACGATTCCGGCAAATACCAATAAAGGTACTTTTACCGTGTCTGTTACTGATGATGATACGCTCGAGTTTGTAAATCAAGCTTTAGTGGTTGATTTTGAAAACAAGGCAGGATTGTATTTTGGTGATAAACTGACCATTAATGTTACGGAACTATGTACCGACACTTTGGTAAGATTGGCATTAACCTTTGACTCTTGGCCAGAAGAAACCACTTTTGAGCTTTTTGATTTATCAGGAGAAGAGCCAGTGGTTATCAATTCAGGCGGACCGTTCAATGGTAAAGCGAGTGCAAACATAGACTTTTGCTTAAAAGCTGGTAAATATGGTATTGCGGTTTACGATGAGTATGGTGATGGAGGAGCAGTGTATACAGTTTCTTCGGGATCGAATATTTACGTTCCAAAAACTACGACAACATCTGAATCTTCAACTGCTGAGTTCACGATAGAATAGTATAATTCATTTTCAAAATTTGAGCCACCATATTTTTTATGGTGGCTTTTTTTATTGTGTGTGCCAGGGTTGAATTAATAAAAGATTACTGTATATTGTGCGTAGATCCTACGAAAGAATTATGAAAAAACCGCTACTCTTTATAACCGCTTTACTAATATTTAATTTTGGCTATGGCCAACATAAACTAAAAACTGACGCCACTAAAGAAAACCATGAATTGATGGCGCGCTTCAAAAATCAAGAGCAATTGCGAAAAGCTAGGGTTAACACCTTTATAAGTGTTCACAAAAAAAGTATTGCTACTTTAAGAGACAGTTTAAATTATAGGCATCTCTATGATGTCATTGATGGTGTAGCTTTATACAAAATCACCCACAATCGTTGGGCGGCAAATGCTACAAAAACATCTGATCTCCAAATGGGAGGTAACCTAGGTTTAAATCTTGATGGCAGCGGCATGACTTTGGGTGTTTGGGATTATGGTCCTACAGAAATCGAGCATCCTGAATTTCAAAATAAAACAAATACGGGATCACGTGTTATTAATATTGACAGTACTTCGGTTGGCTCTGAAACAGGATTTAATTATCATGCCACGCATATTTCCGGTACTATAGGTGCTAAGGGTCAAGATGCAAATGCTAGGGGAATGGCAAGCAATATAAATATTCATACTTACAATTGGAACAATGACAAAGTGGAAATGCTGGCGGCTGCCAACTCGGCAACCAATTCAATTATCCTTTCTAACCATTCTTACGGAGTGTCACTAGTTGGAGATGATAAAGAAAAATTACCAGCATGGTATATGGGAGCTTATACAAAAGATGCAAGAGATATGGATGAAATTGCCAGAAACAATCCAAAATATTTAATCGTTACTTCTGCTGGCAATGATGGGAGAATTGACTACACTGGCGGAATGTTTCCTAGTTTTGATAAATTAATGACAGATAAGAATGCAAAGAATAATCTGGTTGTCGCAAATGCTGATCCGGTATTAAAGCCGTTTGCTTCAGATTTCAAAACTTTATTTATCAATACATCGAGCAGTCAAGGCCCTACCGATGATTTACGGATAAAACCGGATATCGCTGCAGATGGAACAAAGGTGTATTCAACAACGCTTAATGGGGAATATGCCACTTTATCTGGTACTTCAATGGCTGCTCCCAATACTACTGGAACACTTGCTTTATTGCAACAATACTATATGCAATTGCATGGCTCATACATGAACTCTTCCACTTTAAAAGGATTGGTATGCCATACTGCGGTTGATGATATGGCGGCTCCAGGTCCGGATCCTACTTTTGGTTGGGGATTTTTAGATGCCAGGGCATCTGCAGAAACAATTTATAAAGCCACAACTAATACGGCGATATTAAAGGAATTGAATTTGGGGCAAGGTAAAACATACACTATGAGCTTCTCTGCAATAGCCGGCGATAAGTTAAAGGCGAGCATTGCTTGGACTGACATGCCAGGAGGTATTTCTCAAGGAGAATTGAATGATCCTACTGCAAGATTAGTGAATGATTTAGATTTAAGAGTAACTAAAGATGGAGATGTGTTTTTCCCATGGAGACTTAATTTGGATCCAACAACTGGTTTCTATAATTCCAAAGACGATAATACGGCAGATAACATTGAAATTGTTGAAATAGAGGCACCATCTTCGGGAGAATATACCTTGACTGTAAGCCATAAAGGAACCTTGAGAGGAAATGTAGGGACTGTTTTTACGCCACAGAGTCAGGATTTCGCACTGATTGTCACTGGAAGAAATCTTGTTCTTAACACAAAGGACAATGTGTTGACTAATAATTTGATCGTTTTTCCAAATCCTTCCCAAGGTGAGTTTACCATAAGTTTTGATGCCCATTTAAATTCTAACGACAATGTTGAAATTTCTGTCTACGATACACTTGGACGTGAGATTTATGCCAACAGTTTTGTAAATAACTCCATTAGGTTCACGGAAACAATAAAATTAGATCATGCCAGACCTGGCGTGTACATCGCTAATATTTCCAAAGGAGATAGTCACACCACACATAAAATTGTTATAAAATAAACTTTCATTTTATTTTTATTATTTTAAAGACCGACGATCCTCTCTGTTGGTCTTTTTTATATAAAGTAAATTATATTTTTATCTGCGTAAATGATAAATTATCATTTACTTTGTTCGAAAATGACACTGCCTTAAATGTATATAAGATCTTTCTCCATACTTTTATTTCTCCTTTTTACTGTCGGACTTAATGCTCAAGTTAAGTTAAGAGGTAGGCCATCTCCCGATAGACAAAAAGATTCCACGTCATCAAATGGTATTAAAGGAAAAGATAAATTGGCTACCATAGATATGTATGTGCAATTTAATGACGCCTTGGATTCAATTGCCGTGGATACAACTTTATCAATCAAGAAGCATTACAAATTCAATTACTTGAGAAAAGATGATTTTGGTTTACTGCCTTTTTCCAATCTAGGCCAAACCTACAATAGTCTCCTGCATGATTTTAAGAACAAGCGTTCTTTACCGTTGTTTGGCGCGCGTGCCAAACATTTTAATTATATGGAGAAGGAAGATATTAATTATTTTCACGTTCCTACACCACTTACCGAGCTATTTTACAAAACTGCCTTTCAACAAGGCCAGTTGGTGGATGCTTTCTTCACCATCAATATGTCAAAACAGTTTAACTTTTCAATTGCCTACAAAGGACTCCGATCGTTAGGAAAATATCAGCATATTTTAACCAGTACAGGTAATTTTAGATTTACTACAAATTATACTACAAAAAACAATACCTATCAAGCACGTGCCCATATTGTAATGCAGGACCTTCTCAACCAAGAAAATGGTGGCCTTACAGATGAAGATGTCGCACTCTTCCAATCTGGGGATCCTGAATTTATTAATAGATCTGTTTTTTCGCCAAATTTTGAGGATGCCGAGAATATGCTTGAAGGCAAACGGTTTTATCTTAACCATCAATATAATCTTCTCCAGGCTTCAGATAGTTTGAGTAATAGCATAAGTGTTGGTCAAATCATTTCTTTTGAGGACAAATATTACCAATTTGATCAAGCCAACCGTAATGATTTTTTTGGAGCAGCTTTTCTTAACACAAATATTCAGGATAAAGTGACCCTTGAAGATTTTTCAAATCGGTTTTTTGTCAATTATAAGAATAACCTCTTGGGAGAATTGCAATTCAGTGCCGATTATAACAACTATAATTATGGATATGATGCCATAGCCGTCATAGATGGTGTGAGAATTGCAAACCGATTGAAGGGAAGTGTTTTTGGAATTGGAGGCGCTTATAAAAACCAAATAGGCGGATTTAATTTGAATGGTGAATTTGGTCTGAATCTCTCTGGTGACTTTAATGGCAATTTCTTAGATCTAAATGCATCTTATAAATTGAACCCTGATCTTAAGGTTTTGGCCCGTCTGAATTCTAACTCAAAAATGCCTAATTTCAATATGCTGCTCTATCAAAGTGATTATCTCAACTACAATTGGGACAATAGCTCGACCTTTAAAAACGTACAAACCCAAAATTTGGCATTTAAGGTTCAATCCGATAAAATTGCCACTGCCGAAATAGAATACACCACCATAAATAATCACGCCTATTTTACGAAGGATTCAAACCACAATGTCAACGCAACCCAAGCAGAGAATTCATTAAACTATCTGAAGCTTCAAGTATCAAAGGAATTCCGTTTTGGCAAGTTTGCTTTAGACAATAGAGTCATGTATCAAAATGTGATTGATGGGGATGGGATATTAAATGTTCCACAAATCATCACGCGCAACACCATTTACTTTTCTGATCATCTCTTCAAGAAAGCGCTCTTTTTACAAACAGGAATCACCTTCAATTATTTCACAGAGTATAGTATGGATGGTTATGATCCTTTGTTGGGTGAATTCTACACTCAAAATCAAATTAAGGTGGGTGATTTTCCAAGATTGGATTTCTTTATTAATGCGAAGGTCAGACAAACGCGAATATATCTTATGGCCGAACACTTTAATTCGTCATTCACTGGGTATAATTATTTTTCGGCGCCAAATAATCCTTACAGAGATTTCAGCATCCGTTTTGGTCTCGTTTGGAATTTCTTTCTTTAGTTTCGGTTAATATTTAAAACTGCTAGTCGCCCTCATGAGTTCCTTGACGGAATACTTTAAAGTGGCAAAAGAAGATCAGGGGACTTCCCAATTGACTTTTGTTTAAGCCAACCAATCTCGTCTATTTTGTTATTAGTATATAAGGTTGGGTGTTTAATCTTTTAGGTTTTAGAGATATTTCCCAGTTTTTGCCATATTGAATACCTCCTTACCTCCATTAATAATGTTCCATTAGAGAGGTGCTTCATAATGTTTTTTGGTTCTTTCGTTCACCTGGTACTTAGTTTTAAATAGGGGAGCGATCGTTTCTATGCAAAATATACACGCTCTGATTACGTAGAATAGCTCTGAAAACAATAAGACATGCTATACAATATAATGGACACACTCTAAATGGAAGTATGTAATTAAGATATGGCACCTATTAGATAGGATGGACCGTTGTTTTTATTTGGGCGTTTGGTTTGCCTAAGGGGGCAAACCACCGCGCTCTCGCCCCTGACTTTTTCCGGCCGCTGGGGCGTCCGCCAAAGAGTTTGGGCAGGGGCTTTATCGCCAACGCGGGCATGCCCATACCACCAGGGCAACAGACAGCCCTGTTTTCCGCCCGCTAAGGCGTTCATTTACAGCCGGAAGAAAAATAGTTCAAAAAAAGAGCGATTTAATTTTGCGGGTAAAGGAAAAAGGGTTGTATATTTGCACCCCGCAAACGAGGGTCCTAGGATCCGGGGGAGCGGAAAAAAGTTCATTTACATCCTTAACAAAAGAAAGCGAAATATTTTTCAAAAAATGTTTTGCGGATCGGAAAAAGGTTGTATGTTTGCAGCCGCAAAAAACGGCAACGTTCGGAGCGGCAGGGTTCATTGAAAAGGTGTTTTGTGGGGGTCGATTTAAAGTGTGAAAAAAAACTTTCAAAAAAACTTCAAAAACATTTGTGGATCTAAAAAAGGGTTGTATATTTGCACCCGCTTAGCGATTGAGTTCGCCGAGAGAGAAGAGAGACAAGTTCATTAACATATTGGATTGACAGCGTAGCGGAATGCCGGAAACAGCATTCCGCAACAAAAAAGAGAACAAACCATTTTGAGTACCAAAAATTGAATTTCCTTTGGTCGTTGAAAAGTACTGGATGCTTCGGCATCCTAAAAAAACAACGATGAAGAGTTTGATCCTGGCTCAGGATGAACGCTAGCGGCAGGCCTAACACATGCAAGTCGAACGGGATCCATCAGCTTGCTGATGGTGAGAGTGGCGCACGGGTGAGTAACGCGTATGCAACCTACCTCTTACAGTGGGATAGCCCAGAGAAATTTGGATTAATACCGCATAGTATACATGACCGGCATTGGTTTTGTATTAAACATTTATGGGTGAGAGATGGGCATGCGTTCTATTAGTTAGTTGGAGTGGTAACGGCACCCCAAGACAGCGATAGATAGGGGCCCTGAGAGGGGGATCCCCCACACTGGTACTGAGACACGGACCAGACTCCTACGGGAGGCAGCAGTGAGGAATATTGGACAATGGGCGCAAGCCTGATCCAGCCATGCCGCGTGCAGGAAGACGGC
>NZ_DATJCA010000110.1:0-42861 GCF_035515035.1 Gelidibacter sp.
GTTTAAAATCGCCATCAACATCAACTCCCAACTCATTTGAAGGCAAGTCGGCAATATGTCCAAAACTGGACTCTACCTTAAACTCCTTTCCTAAAAACTTCTCAATAGTTTTAGCCTTCGCAGGGGACTCGACAATTACTAAATTCTTCGCCATATTTATTTTTTTGTGGCTACAAATGTATATGAAAAATAATTATTCAACCTAATTTAAAAAATTTAACCCTATTTATCTGCGGTTAATCGAGAAGTAACCGAACAAAAAAAGCCTGAATCTTCAGGCTTTTACGAAATACATTTTCATTTTCCATAGCAAACCTCATGGCGCTATGATTGACTAGACTGACGCCACTTTAATAGTAGCATTCGTCCGTATAGACTTTTATATTTTGAAGGGCCATTTTAAATCACTTAAAAATTTCCCCCGATCTAATAAATAAAAACTACTGACATTATATAATGGTACTTTAGAAGACTTCCTTCTCCCCTATTCTATTTAATTCACTCAAATCATCAAATCCAATCGCGCCCTTATAAATAAAATAAATAGGATGAAACATGAACGGCGCTAAAAACAAACCGCCAAGTCCGCAGGTGACAAAACTCAAAACCATGATTGCCACATAGGAAACCACAAACAAGCCAAAAGTTATCAACCACTTCTTATTTCCCAATCTGAAACCAGAACTGACGATGTCGCCAATAGACCATTCTGTATTAAAAGCGAAAATTATCGAAAAGAAGGATATGGGCACCATGACATATATCAACGGTAAATAAAAGAATAAAGCGGCAGGAAGGGCTATTAAAACAGTAACCAGCATCAACAACACAATTTTACCAAAGTATTGGGCTTTCATAAAGTAAAACAAATCAGAAGTTTTCACTTCACGCCCTTCATCCAAACTTCTTAAGATTCTGTAAAAAGCAGCATTAAGCGCCATTTGAAGAGCCGCAATAACCAAAACACCAACTAAAAAGAGAAGGATATAGAACATAGAAAAACCAGTAAAAATGCCGTCCATGGCATTTGGATCCAATTGTCCCGATTCTGATTGATTTATGATCATGAGCACAAATGGCACATATAATATGATCATAAAAGGCAAAATTAATATGAACACAAACAACTGCATCAAAAAACCTTGAAGCCAACTCTTTTTGAACAGTTCAATAGATTGATTGAAAATTGTTCCAAAATCCAAATCTTTGGCATTGGCTACTTTCGACTGAAATTCTGATACGGTCATTTCTTGAATTTTTGGTTGATATAAATCAAAGAAACCATAAATTTTTAACATAATCAAAACATTTTTATACACTGTCACTTTGTCACAATCATTAAATTAATCTTATCTTTGCAGCTGTCTTTTTACCTAGGACAAAAACCCAACAACAGACGTTTCAAGATACTCATGGAGAAAATAATTGACGAAAGCCTGCAAGGAAAAAGTCTTGTACTCGAACAAAAAAAAGAGAATACCCGTAAACTTTTCATTGAAAGTTATGGCTGTGCCATGAATTTTAGTGACAGTGAAATTGTTGCCGCTATTCTATATAAGGAAGGTTATAATACCACGCAAAAACTAGAAGAAGCTGATCTGGTTCTCGTTAACACTTGTTCCATTAGAGACAAAGCAGAGCAGACCGTCCGTAAACGATTGGAAAAATACAACGCCGTAAAGCGCATCAATCCAAAAATGAAAGTAGGCGTTTTAGGCTGTATGGCAGAACGCCTAAAAAGCAAATTGCTTGAAGAAGAAAAAATTGTGGATCTGGTTGTAGGTCCAGACGCTTATAAAGACCTTCCTAACTTATTGGCAGAAGTTGATGACGGACGGGATGCCATCAACGTGCTTTTAAGCAAAGAAGAAACTTATGGTGATATTTCACCTGTAAGATTAAATAGTAATGGAGTATCTGCGTATGTTTCCATCACTCGTGGCTGTGATAATATGTGTACATTTTGTGTGGTTCCTTTTACTCGCGGACGTGAACGCAGTCGTGATCCGCAAAGTATTTTGGAAGAAGTCAATGATCTTTGGAGCAAAGGTTATAAAGAAATCACATTGCTAGGCCAAAACGTGGATAGTTATTTATGGTATGGCGGTGGATTGAAGAAAGATTTTGAAAAAGCCAGCGATATCCAAAAGGCAACAGCCGTCAGTTTTTCTAGTTTATTGGAATTATGTGCGAAAGCGCAACCAAAAATGCGTATCCGTTTTTCAACTTCCAACCCACAAGACTTGACTCTGGATGTGATTGAAACAATGGCTAAGTATAAAAATATTTGTGACCATATCCATTTACCCGTTCAAAGTGGCAGCAATCGGATTTTAAAGGAAATGAATAGATTGCACACCCGCGAAGAATATTTTGAACTCATCGACAATATTAGACGTATCCTTCCAACCTGCTCAATTTCTCAAGATATAATTGCAGGTTTTCCTACAGAAACAGAGGAGGACCATCAGGACACCCTAAGCTTAATGGACTATGTAAAATATAATTTCGGATATATGTTTACCTATTCAGAGCGTCCAGGTACTTTAGCAGAACGCAAAATGGAGGATAATGTTCCTGAAGAGGTCAAAAAACGACGTTTGGATGAAATTGTCCAATTGCAAAGACAACATAGCGAATTCAGAACTAAAGCCTATCTGAACACCACTGTAGAAGTTTTAATAGAACGTGAGTCAAAAAAATCTGATAACGAATGGTCCGGTAGGACCTCACAGAATATTGTGGCCGTTTTCCCTAAAGAACATTATAAAATTGGCGATTTGGTCAATGTCACTATTACAGATTGTACAAGTGCCACGCTTATTGGGGAAGCCATTGATCACGCACTCAATTAACAAAGTGTTACGCCAGGCTTCATGTCAATGTATGCCACAAAATTTGTCATTTTTAACTTTTAATATTTGATTTTAAATGGAGTCAGTTCAAGCCATAAAACAACGTTTCGGAATTATTGGGAACGACCCAAAACTCAACCGATCCATAGAAAAAGCAATACAGGTTGCGCCCACAGATATTTCAGTGCTGGTCACTGGAGAAAGTGGCGTTGGTAAGGAGAGCATTCCTAAGATTATTCATCAATTATCGCATCGCAAACATGGAAAATACATTGCGGTCAACTGTGGTGCGATACCTGAAGGCACCATAGATAGTGAACTTTTTGGACATGAAAAAGGCGCTTTTACAGGGGCCACTAACACACGTGAAGGCTATTTTGAAGTGGCCGATGGCGGTACTATTTTTTTAGATGAAGTAGGCGAACTTCCATTAACCACACAAGTTCGTTTACTCCGGGTGTTGGAGAATGGCGAATTCATAAAAGTAGGTTCAAGTAAGGTTCAAAAAACAGATGTCAGAATTGTAGCTGCAACAAACGTCAATATGTTTGAAGCGATCAAAAAAGAAAAGTTTCGTGAAGATCTTTTTTATAGATTGAGTACCATAGACATCCACCTGCCTCCTTTACGAGAGCGAAAAGAGGACATCCATTTATTATTTAGAAAATTCGCTAGTGATTTTGCACTTAAATATAAAATGCCCACCATTAAATTGACGGATGATGCCGTAGAGGTGCTTTTGAAACACAGATGGAATGGAAACATTAGACAGTTGCGGAATGTTGCGGAGCAAATCTCAGTTTTAGAACACACCAGAACCATTAGTGCCGCAACCTTAAAAGGCTATTTACCAAGTGAAGGAGATAACCTTCCTGCAATAATCAAAACCTCAAAAAGTGATAGCGATTTCAGCAGTGAACGCGAAATTCTATACAAAGTTCTTTTTGACATGAAGAGTGATTTGAACGATTTGAAAAAGCTCACCATGGAACTCATGAAAAATGAGAATGCCCATGACGTTCAAAAGAAAAACGAAAGTTTGATCCAAAAGATTTATGGCGATGAAGAAGCAGAAGATTATGAAGATTCCATAGAAGACATGGAAGTTTTATCTATTCCTGAAAAAATGAGTCAGCTATCTGATGCCATTGATGAATCAAATGATAAGTATCATTTTGCAGAAGAAGTTGAAGAGGAAGAAACATTATCTTTGCACGACAAGGAGCTGGAATTGATAAAAAAATCATTGGAGCGTCATCAAGGAAAACGTAAATTGGCAGCCGCGGAGCTTGGTATTAGCGAACGTACCTTATATAGAAAAATCAAACAATTCGATTTATAATCCATCGTTATTCAATAAAAGCATAGGTGAGAAAGTTTATAATTTTAGTGCTCATTTCTAGTATAGGCCTGTTTTCCGGCTGTGGAAATTATTCTTTTACGGGAATCTCATTACCCGCAGGAACCACAACCTATCAGGTCAATTATTTTCAAAATGATGCCCCATTAATAGAACCGGGGTTAGAACGTACATTTACAAATTCATTGGCTGATTTAATTCAGAATCAAACCAGTTTACAATTGGTAACCTCTGGAGGCGACATTACCTATGAAGGTGAAATAACGGAATATCGTATTTCTCCAACAACAGCCACCGCAGATAATACCGCTGCCCAAAACCGTTTGACCATTGGCGTAAGACTTCGTTTTTATGACAGACATAATCCTGATGAAGACTTAACTCAGCAGTTTTCATTCTTTTATGATTACCCAGGACAAGCCCAACTGGTAGGTGCACAAAAAGATGCGGCGATTGCTGAGATTTTTGAAAGGATTACACAAGATATTTTAAATGCCACACTTGGCAAATGGTAATTATATAAAGTGAACAAACAGGAATTTACATATCTCCTCACCCATCCCGAGAACTTGAGCGCTTCCCATACCGCATCCGTAGGTGACATTGTTGCACAGTATCCATATTTCCAGCCAGCAAGAGCCTTGCATTTAAAAGGTTTAAAGTCAAAGGAAAGTTTTAAATACAATCAAGAACTTAGAGTTACTGCAGCTTACACAACAGATCGAAGTGTTTTATTTGATTTTATAACCTCAGAAGAATTCAACCAAAACGAGATTTCAAAACTGATCAGACAAAACACAGAACTCCTTAAGGACATTGAAGTGAAAGAGGCTGATGATATTTCTGTAAATAAAAGCGTACTAATAGATGATGCCCTAAAACAACACATCAAAGACACTGAAGGCGTCTTGGACCCTGAATTATTTCAGCAAAAAACGCCATTTCAGAGAGTTCCTGAAATGGAAACATCTGCTCCTATCATTGATGTAGATGTCCAGAACATTCAACCATCACCTGAAGAGCAATTGAATATTGGTAAACCTTTAGAATTTGATAAAAACGAAACCCATTCGTTTACGCAGTGGTTAAAGATGACCAGCTTCAAGCCTATTGAAAGAGCACCAGAGGATACCATTGCAAAACCAGAAACGCCAGCTCAAGCACCAATTGAAGAGAAAAAACCAGAATCTGGACTTGAAAGAAAGTTAGATATAATAGACAAATTCCTAACTGCCAATCCAAAAATCTCTCCCATTAAACAGGCCGCCCCATCGATTAATCTGGCACAAACCAAGTTAGTTCAGAATGACAGCTTGATGACAGAGACCTTAGCCCGTATTTATTTAGAACAGAAAAATTACGAGAAAGCAATTCAATCTTATAAAATTTTAATTTTGAAATATCCAGAAAAAAGTGGTTTCTTTGCAGACCAAATAAAAGCGGTAAAACAATTACAAGAAAATAATACCAAATAGCACATGAGTACGTTTACAATATTTTTAGTTCTTATCATCATCGTATCTTTCTTATTGGTGGTTGTCATCATGGTACAAAACCCAAAAGGAGGAGGACTATCTTCATCATTTGGTGGCGGAGGCACACAACAAGTAGGTGGTGTTAAAAAAACAACAGACTTTTTAGATAAAAGTACCTGGATTTTAGCAACTGTGCTATTGGCATTGATATTAGTATCAAATATTGCTATCGATGGTGCTACTGGCACAACAGAATCTAAAGCTTTGGACGCTGATGCAGCAACTAGTATTCCTGCACCAACCAAACCTGCAACAGATAATGCGGTAACGCCACTTGACACAACGAACAACTAAAACAGTTCAACTTAAAATAATCAAAATGCCAACAAAATTTGTTGGCATTTTTTGTTACTGAAACTTTGTCAGTTAACGACCCGTGGCACATTTTTCGCAACTATCTAATATCATTAAACAAATTCAATTAACCCTCATGCTTCGGCATGATTAAAACAAAATCATACAACTATGGGATTAAACATTAAGCCATTGGCAGACCGTGTTCTTATTGAACCAGTAGAAGCTGAAACGAAAACAGCTTCAGGAATTATTATTCCAGACAACGCGAAAGAAAAGCCTCAAAAAGGTAAAGTTGTGGCCGTTGGTGCAGGTACCAAAAAAAATCCAATGACTGTAAAAGTCGGTGAAACCGTTCTTTACGGAAAATATGCAGGAACAGAACTTAAACTTGAAGGCAAAGACTACTTGATAATGCGTGAAAGTGATGTTCTTGCGATCATCTAATCAAATTCCCGCGACGGCAGGAATCTCATTTAAATAGAAATAATTACAGAACAAAAGCTTCCTGTTTTCACAGGAATATAAAAAATTTAAATTATGGCAAAACACATATTATTTGACATTGAAGCTCGCGACGGGATTAGACGTGGGGTAGATGCATTGGCAAACGCAGTAAAAGTAACTTTAGGGCCTAAAGGACGTAACGTTGTTATTGGTAAATCTTTTGGAGCACCTCAAGTGACCAAAGATGGAGTTACTGTAGCTAAAGAAATAGAATTAGAAGACGCTCTCGAAAATATGGGTGCACAAATGGTTAAGGAAGTGGCTTCCAGAACTAATGATTTAGCAGGTGATGGAACTACAACTGCTACGGTTTTGGCACAGGCCATCGTAAAAGAAGGTTTGAGAAACGTAGCTGCAGGTGCAAATCCAATGGATTTGAAACGTGGTATCGACAAAGCGGTTGAAGCTATTGTTGCGGAACTTGAAAAACAAACCAAAAAAGTTGGGAATTCTTCCGAAATGATTAAGCAAGTAGCGTCAATTTCTGCCAATAATGACGATACTATTGGCGAATTGGTAGCCAAAGCCTTCAGTAAAGTTGGTAAAGAAGGCGTTATTACTGTTGAAGAAGCAAAAGGACTGGAAACTTATGTAGATGTTGTTGAAGGCATGCAGTTTGACAGAGGATACCTCTCTCCTTATTTTGTTACGGATGCTGACAAGATGATTGCCGATTTAGAAAACCCTTATGTTTTATTATTCGATAAAAAGATTTCAAATCTTCAAGAAATCCTTCCTATTTTGCAACCAGTAGCACAATCTGGCCGTCCATTATTGATTATTGCTGAAGATGTTGAGGGTCAAGCCTTAGCGACCTTGGTAGTTAACAAATTACGTGGTGGATTAAAAATTGCTGCAGTTAAAGCGCCAGGTTTTGGAGACAGACGTAAAGCGATGTTAGAAGATATCGCTATCTTAACTGGTGGTGTGGTGATTTCAGAAGAAAGAGGGTTCTCTCTTGAAAATGCTGACTTAACCATGTTAGGTTCTGCAGAAACCATTACTATCGATAAGGATAATACGACCATTGTCAATGGCTCAGGAAAAGCTGAAGACATTAAAGCTCGCGTTAGCCAAATAAAAGCACAAATTGAGACTACAACATCTGATTATGACAAAGAAAAACTTCAAGAACGTTTGGCTAAATTGGCTGGCGGTGTTGCTGTACTTTATGTAGGTGCCGCAAGTGAAGTTGAAATGAAAGAGAAAAAAGACCGTGTTGATGATGCTTTACATGCCACAAGAGCTGCTGTTGAAGAAGGTATTGTTGCCGGTGGTGGTGTTGCGCTTGTAAGAGCAAAATCAGTATTGGAGAAACTGACTACCGCAAACTTAGATGAAACTACTGGTGTTCAAATTGTAGCGCGTGCCATTGAAGCACCTCTACGTACCATTGTTGAAAACGCTGGTGGCGAAGGTAGTGTTGTGGTTGCAAAAGTTATGGAAGGCAAGAAAGACTTCGGTTTTGATGCTAAAACAGAAACTTATGTAGACATGCTGAAAGCTGGAATTATTGATCCTAAGAAAGTAACACGTATCGCATTGGAAAATGCAGCGTCAGTTGCTGGAATGATCCTTACTACAGAATGTGCATTGGTAGATGTCAAAGAAGAAGGTAATTCAATGCCAATGGGTGGCGGTGGAATGCCAGGAATGATGTAAAACTCAAATCTTTAAAAAGATTTCTTTAAAAAAACGCCTCAAAATATTTGAGGCGTTTTTGTTTTATCGCAACTAAATTCATACCAAGAAGAAATTTTAAAATGTTAACCCTAGTAATAGAACTATAAATGGACCACTATTTTGTTTGGTAGTTTACGATGACTTTATCTAACTCAAAATATATATAAACTTCCAAAGATGCCACTATGGCGCATTTTTCACTTAAAATTTTCATCTGTGGGATATTTCTCGTTGTTATCAATGCTCTTATCACTTCAATTACAATCAAGATATTATTTGCTGGATTAGAAAAATAACAACCGGGGGTGAAATAAATCTTTTCAACGATAACGCAATCGGAATGGGAGTGGATGAGCAAATAAGATACATCTAAAACAGTCAATTATATTTTTAGGGTGCCAAATTATATAATAAGAACTAAACAATGGTTTTATGTGATTTAGGTCACTTTCTAAACCCTTTAAGGGATATGATGAAAAATGAGCTGAGATAATTAATTTTGAGAGCAACATTTCTAGTGATAAGACTCTAATTAAAAAAGCCAGATCGTTTATTATCTGGCCTTTTTACTTGCATCTACACAGCTAAAATATTCTACTTTTTAGAATAAATTATTGCTTATCGTCTTTATGATCCTCTCTAACAGCCTCATCCCTATAGAAGCAACAAGTGTGTAATTTATGGTAAGCTTCATCAGTGGCTTTGATTTCTTTGGTATCATGACCTGCTTCAGCAATACTTTGCTGTATGTTTGTCAAACTGGTTTTGCGTTCATCAAAAATTAATTTTAGTTCATGGGTATTGACGTCCCAATTGGCAACTTTTACTCCTTTGGCCTTAATAGCCGCTTTTTCAATACGCTCTTTGCACATGTTGCACACACCGTCCACTTCAATGGTGGCTTTGGCATTTTTATTCTGAGCGAAGGATACGGTTCCAACCAATAATGCTAATACTAATACTATTTTTTTCATGTTTTTGTGTTTTGCATCCCCACAAAGGTAGGAATCTGTTAGTTTTTATTCCTTCGAAGGAAGGAATCTGTTAATTGAAATTTTGTTTCTTATTTTTCTTTTTGGCCACGAATACACGCATAATTTTTAAAAGTGATTGGCGTATTCTTAGGTGTTCAATTATTTAGTTTATACAGGACGTTCTTGCCTCCTGTCTGCCGACAGGCAGGCGCAGGAACTTGGTTATTTTATCTTAAACCGCAACCCCGCATAATACATACTTCCAAAGATTGGACCATAAACAAATGTGGTATCAAAATTTGCTCCAAACGGATCATCTGTTCCCAAGATTGGATTGTCCTGTCTCACATTGGTCATATTCTCGCCGCCTAAATATACTTCAAATTTCTCAGAAAACACTCTGGTAATTTGCGCGTTCAAGGTACCCACAGTTGGTGTGTAATCTGGCAATTGGTATTGAATGGGGTTGGCAGCGGTTGATGAGAATCGTTGTTCACCCAACCAATTATAAGTGACATCAAATTTCCAATGCGAAAAGCTCTCATTCTTTTTTGTTTCATAAGACATGTTTGCAAAAACGCGATGTTTAGGGGTTAATGGCTTTTCCAACTTTCCTGAATGATATTGCGTCTTGATATCATAGAATTTATAAGCCGTTCTAAAGTCAAATCCCTCAAAAACGTTATAATTCAATTCCACCTGAAAACTGTTGGCATAACTTTCGCCTTCAAGATTATAAAAATTTAATTGTTGGGGATTTTCATAATCGACCACAATTTGATTCTGAAAATCAGTTCTATAATAATCAAATATAATGTCAGCCTTATTTCCAAAGAGATTAAACCCTTGCAAAAACGAAACACCATAATTCCATGCAATTTCCGGATCAAGGCCATAGGCCCCTTTTAAGCTGCCCAAAGGTGCAGAACCATCAATTAAAATGGTTCTTGAGGTTGCGAAAATATTTTGGTTTTCGGCAAAGATGCTAGCACTTCGCTTCCCACGTCCAAAAGATGCTCTCAATGCCGATTTTTCCCATGGTGTATATCGTGCATGCACTCTAGGCGTGACAAAGGTTCCGAGTACATTATGCCTGTCAATTCTAAGACCAGCAGTTAAATTCAAGTCTTCAAGATTATCAAAGTTGTATTCAAAAAAAGCGCCAACTGAACTTTCTGTACGTTCAAAATTTTCAGTGAGGACCAACTCGTCGTAATGATCATAGGTATAACTTACGCCCGTTTTTATTTTATGTCTTGAATCACTGATGATTGAATTATAGATCCCGTTGAGATACAAACTATTGTGTAAAATATCATAGGGGTTCAAACCAAAATAAGAATTCTGTTTATGACTGCTAAAAGCAGATTGAAATCCAACACTTTGCCAAGGAATATTAGGATTGACGTATCCTGATTTTAATGACACATCAAATCTTCTGGTATCGATTTCACTTCCCCAAGCATTTGTCGTCAACTTGTCTGTTTCAGGAATGAAATTTAGCTGTCCGGTCTGTTTTGAATCGTCCAAATAGCTGAAGTTGATAAAACTCACAAAACCTTTTTCGGGATTTGTATATTGCCAACGATTCATGAAATTTATTTGTTTATAGATGGGCATATCCATAAAACCATCGTCATTAACATCATGTTTCTTATCGTGCATATTTCCATGGAGATATAAACCAGTGCTCCATTTCTCACTTACTTTAGTGTTCAGGTGCACATTAGCTTCCATGCGCTCACTATTGGCGCCATAGAGGTTGACGAAGAGCTTATTATCTGTGGTAGGTTTAACGAGTTCTGTATTGATTTGTCCCGCTATACTTTCAAATCCATTGACAACGCTTCCGGCGCCTTTGGTAATTTGGATGCTTTCCACCCAAGTGCCCGGCGTAAAACTTAAACCATAAGCTTGGGAAGCACCACGTATGGTGGGAATATTTTCTGCCGTTATCAAGATATATGGACTGGTCAATCCCAGCATTTTTATCTGTCGTGTTCCCGTCACGGCATCAGCAAAATTAACGTCAATGGACGGATTGGTTTCAAAACTTTCTGAAAGATTACAACAGGCCGCTTTCAGTAGTTCATCACTACTCACAAAAGAAACGTTGGCAGATTGCATATACGATTTTGAAGTGGCTTGTTTACGAGAGGTGACCGTAATTTCATCCAATTCACTAGTGGATTTTAAGGCATGTTTGATATATTTTGGAGAAACAATGGTTAAGGTATCCGTTTTATATCCTACGTAACTAATAACCAGTTTCGTATAGTGTTTTTGGTAGGGCATACTGAATTTTCCATCAATATCTGTCGTCGTTCCAATAGAAGAATCCAACCAGTATACATTGGCACCTGGGAGGGGGATGGTGTGTTTATTTTCAGTAATTTCAACAATGATTCCTTCGATTTTCTCTTGCGAAAAAACAAGTGTAGGTAAGAATAAGAGAATGTAAAATAGGTTTTTCATTTGTGTATTGATCGTATTGTTTTTAATCTTAAAACTCAATTAAAACAAGAAACACCGTAAAAGACGCTTCGAGAAACTTTTAAAAGTTTACAGAAGTTGTGGAACGCTGTATTTTGCTATTATAATAAAAGGGAAATAAGACTAAGATAAAATGTCATTTTATAAAAAATTTGATATCATAATTCATAGGATAATGCGTTAAAGAACACACATTACTAAAAGTTGAATTAAAGAATCAAATGACAAAAACTTGGTCCAATAACTGAATGTCGGTAACCAGATTGGGTGGAGAATAGTTTTTATGTGGAACGACTTGCTCAGGCAGACCTTCAAAAAGGTTTACATAAGCAACATAAAACGTTGTTATAAAAATGTGTTGATCGAAATGAAAATCTTCAAAAGTTGCTTTTTTGAGATCATCCTGACCTTTAACAACTTCAATTTCCTCTTTGCAGCATGATTTTTTCTCAAAGGCTGTAATAGCCACTGCTTTAATGTCACAACAATTATCAACTTTAGAGAAAATTGAAACATCAATCAAAGTGTCTCCACAGAAATGCTTTTCCATGGTAAATGACATGGTAGACAACAGCACCAATAATGCCATTGCTACCGAAAATACTTTATGAAAGCTTTCTTTGAACATGGAGGCGAAATTACAAAAAAATGTGTTTATCTCAGCAAATTAGAAAAGCATTAACTTTTTTTAGATTTCAATTGGTGATAGTAGAATGCCGGCAGCAATAACAATAACAACAATGGCTGGATTAAAAAGCGTCTAATATTGAAAAAGATGTAATAATCTTCTTGCTTCGGATTCACAACAAAGTACAAGAAGAAGGCCAAAAGAATAAAGAATGATACGGTATAGATCAGGGCAGAAAACTTGACCACGTTTCTATCCTTGAAGAAAATATAAATAATACCTAATGAAAATATGGAATTGAGAAAATATCTGAGTGCAGTAAACAACGTCAGTTTAAAAACCTCACGGCGCGGATTATCTATATATAGGTAATCATTCTTGAAAAATGTCAAATAAGGATCGTAAAACAATTCGTTTTCAAAAGAGCGTATCAGGATCAACATCCCGGTAAGCACTAAAAGCCCGATCATTTTTACAACATTACTCATCTGACGTGGTTAAATTTGAAAATCTATTGACCCAAAACATCCAGAGCAAAAAGACCATCCCATAAATAATCAACGGAAAGATGACGGTATGCAATTCTTCCCTTCGCCATGGATAATGGTATAATCCCACAGTTAAAATTACGATTCTAAAGAGATTAACCACATAAATAAGCACACTACCCGCTAAGATATAGAATAAAGTAGTCTTAAATTTCCCTGCAAAAGCAATCACAAAGGAGATAAATAAAATAATAATGCTGATAGAATTGCAGCCTTCAACCACACGCGCCACAAATTTTCCATTAATGATTAACTTCATTGAAGGTTCATGGGGATGTTTTGCTATGTGAGAATCATATCCAAAAGCATGCAACAAATCATCACTTTGTTTGGCTACCAAATTGGTGAAATAATCGGGATAATATACTGAGCCGTCCGAATAATCCAAATACAACATATAGGCAAAAGTCAACACACCATAAACCACAAAAAAGGTTAAGATGAATTTTATTACCGATTTATATTTTTTGACCAAATCCCTCAAGGCTATAAGTTTTTGTTAAGGCTGTTAAAAATATATAAAAACCCGATGGAAGCGGCACTTTTTAAATACTTTTACCAAAACTTTTGAACAATGACTTTAGACCAACTTAAACCGCAAATAATTACCATAGTTTCTGACAGCCATAAAACCGTTGATGAACGTTTACTGTCCATTTGTGAAGTTCTTGAATCGAACATCCCTTATTATAACTGGGTTGGATTTTACTTTACTAACGGTGACAAAAAAGAATTAAAATTAGGACCTTATGTTGGTCCGCCAACTGACCATACCATAATTCCTTTTGGTAAAGGCATTTGTGGACAAGTGGCAGTGAGCAATCAAAATTTTGTCGTTCCCGATGTCTCTGCACAAGATAATTATATTGCTTGTAGCATAACTGTAAAGGCTGAAATTGTAGTCCCTATTTTTGTGGATGACAACAATATTGGTCAGATTGACATTGATTCCAATACCATAGACCCTTTTACTGAAGCAGATGAACGCTTTTTAGAATTTGTATGTGCTCAAGTGGCTTCTATCCTTTCATAAATACCGATACAAAATTTTCAAATTGTAAATACCAGATTCCAATAGATAAAGCACAATCAATTGGAATTTGATATTTGATTCTTGAATTTTGTCACTTACATCCCTGTACGAATCGCTTCAACCGGATCTAACCGGGAAGCAGAAATAGCAGGGATTACGCCGGAAATCAATCCGATGAGGGTAGAAAGGATAAACCCTAAAAACATATTCCCGGCGGAAAGCACAAATTCGAAATCGCCCGTAAATTGCAAGGCAATCAAAGATCCAATCCATACAAAGAACAGTCCAACAAGACCGCCGATCACTGCTAAAATGACCGCTTCAAACAAAAATTGAAATAAAATAAATCGGTTTTTCGCACCTAAAGACTTTTGTATTCCTATTAAGTTAGTACGTTCCTTCACGCTCACAAACATGATATTTGCAATCCCAAAGCCACCCACTAACAAAGAGAAGCCACTTATGATCCATCCCATGATGTTCATCGTTCCAATAATACCATCTATCGCATCAGTAAAACCAGACATTTTATTTACAAAAAAGTTATCGGGCTCTCCAGCTTTTAAGCCTCTATAAACTCTAAATCGTTGTTTTAAAACCCCTTCAAAGGCACCCATATCCACGCCCTTTTCTGGTTTGATAATCACTGCTCCAGGAATACCGTCCACACCGCCAGTTTGAAAACGTCTGACAAAGTTAGCAGGCACATAACCTTTATCGTCCGGACTTCCGCCCATGCCCGCACCCATTTTTTTCATGACCCCAATGACCGTTAATCGCCGACCATAAACTCTAATCTGCTTCCCGATTGGGTTTGAATTTCCAAATAAATTCTCAGCTATGGAATGTCCCAGAACAATAACAGGAGCTCCATTAATCGATTCTGATTCGGTATAAAAACGCCCCTCCTCAATTTTTATGTTCTCAATCTCATAAATCTCATTGGAAACTGGAATGATATCAACCCCAGATATGGTTTCTGCGCCATATCTGACCGTTTGTGGACTTCCAAAAATCACATAGGCCGACGCTGCAATGTCTGGCACATTGCGTCTAATAAAATCGAAATCGCCGTATTCCGTTTGAGGAAAATTATCGCGTTGCCACCGTGGAACATCAGTCGGTCCAAAGGAAAACTTGGTCAAATACATGGTGTTTTTATCCAATCCTGAAAGTTGATCCTGGATATTTCTATCCAAAGAATCTACCGCCGCCAAAACCGCAATGATTGAAAAAATACCAATGGTTACACCCAATAATGACAAAAAAGTACGCAACTTATTGTTGGTAAGTGCATTTATGGCAAATGAAAAACTTTCTTTAAATAAGCGTAAGTAAAGCAACATCTATTTTTGGTGGTTTTAAAACGATTTTAAAGATAGGACGTTCGCTACAATTATTTGTTACAAAAAACTTAAATAAACTATCTGCAGCAGTCTCAAATTGTCTCCAATAATATGTACTTTTGCGCTTTAAAAAATAGCATTTCATTAAATTTTAGTCATTCCATAGCAATCATTGCCAAATGATGCCAAACAAACACACAATACCATGCACAACAAAACCATTTCATCTGCCTTAATCTCTGTTTTCAGTAAAGACGGATTAGAACCTATTGTCAAAGAATTAAGCCAGTTAGGCGTTACGATTTACTCTACCGGTGGCACTGAGAAGTACATCAAGGATTTAGGCATTAACGTCATTGCCGTAGAAGATGTGACCTCCTACCCTTCCATTTTGGGTGGACGCGTCAAAACCTTGCATCCAAAGGTTTTTGGAGGTATTTTAAACCGTCAAAACAACACTCAGGATGTGGCTGAATTGGCTGAGTTTTCCATCCCTCAGATAGACTTGGTAATTGTAGATCTCTATCCTTTTGAAAAAACTGTGGCCTCTGACTCAAGTCACGAAGATATTATTGAAAAAATTGATATTGGAGGTATTTCTTTAATTAGAGCTGCAGCAAAAAACTATGCAGATGTTGTTTGCGTATCTTCTGTTGACGATTATAGTGAGTTTTTGGAACTCTTAAAATTCAAAAAAGGTGAAACATCAGATGAAGACAGAAAACGTTTTGCTGCTAAGGCTTTTAACGTGTCTTCACATTATGACACGGCAATTTTTAATTATTTCAACAAGAATCAGGAGCAAACTGTTTTAAAAATTAGCGAAACCAACGGTAAAGTCTTGCGTTATGGTGAGAATCCACATCAAAAAGGATATTTCTTTGGAAATTTTGAAGCCATGTTCACCCAACTTCATGGTAAGGAATTAAGTTATAACAATCTGTTAGATGTTGATGCAGCGGTTAATTTAATGAATGAATTCAAGGGTGAATCCCCAACCTTTGCCATTTTAAAACATAACAATGCTTGCGGATTTGCACAAAGAGAAACTCTGCGCGATGCTTATGTTGATGCTTTGGCAGGCGATCCTGTTTCGGCATTTGGAGGAATCTTAATAGCAAACACTGAAATTGACAAGGCTACAGCTGAAGAAATCCACAGTTTATTCTGTGAAGTGGTGATAGCGCCAAGCTATTCTGCGGAAGCGAAAGAAATTTTAGAAGGTAAGAAAAACAGAATCCTATTAATTCAAAAAGAAGTTGAACTTCCACAAACCACCGTGAGAACTTGCTTGAACGGCGTTTTAGTACAGGACAAGGACAATAAAACAGATGCTTTATCAGATTTAAGCTATACTACCAACAATAAACCCTCACAAAACGAGTTAGAAGATTTGATCTTTGCTTCTAAAATTTGCAAGCATACCAAATCGAACACTATTGTCTTGGCAAAAAACAAACAATTGTTGGCCAGTGGAACCGGGCAAACCAGCCGTGTAGATGCGCTCAACCAGGCCATTCATAAAGCACAGTCTTTTAATTTTGATTTGAAAGGAGCCGTTATGGCAAGTGATGCGTTTTTTCCATTTCCTGACTGTGTGGAAATTGCAAAGGATGCTGGGATTACGGCTGTAATTCAACCTGGAGGATCAATTAAAGATGAATTGAGCATTGATTACTGCAATGAAAATAATGTGGCAATGGTATTTACCGGAACACGTCATTTTAAGCACTAGATAGAATTAGGCCGAAAGGCATTTAAACCAACATCCAAAATGAATAAATACGGATGTAATATAATCTTTGATATTTATGAAGTTTTATTACATTTACAACAATATCAAAAACAAACTTATATCAACCTAAATAATCAACAAAACGCATGGGATTTTTTGATTTCTTAACAGAAGAAATAGCCATAGATTTAGGAACCGCAAACACCTTAATTATCCACAACGATAAAGTTGTTGTAGATAGCCCCTCAATAGTTGCAAGAGACCGAATTTCAGGAAAAATAATTGCCGTTGGTAAAGAAGCCAGCATGATGCAAGGAAAAACGCATGAAAACATTAAAACAATAAGACCGTTAAAAGATGGGGTTATTGCCGATTTTGATGCGTCTGAACAAATGATCAATTTGTTTATAAAAAACATTCCTGCGTTAAAAAAGAAATTTTTCTCACCAGCGCTACGCATGGTAGTTTGTATTCCTTCAGGAATTACTGAGGTAGAGATGCGTGCAGTTAAGGAATCTTGTGAGCGCGTTAATGGTAAAGAAGTATATTTAATCCATGAGCCAATGGCAGCTGCTATTGGTATTGGTATTGACATCATGCAACCAAAAGGGAACATGATTGTGGATATAGGCGGAGGTACTACAGAAATAGCAGTGATTGCCCTAGGTGGAATAGTATGCGACAAATCAGTTAAAGTTGCTGGTGATGTGTTTACCAACGACATTGTTTATTATATGCGTACACAGCACAACTTATATGTGGGTGAGCGCACCGCAGAAAAAATCAAAATTCAGATTGGTGCTGCAACCGAAGATTTAGAATTGCCACCAGAAGAAATGAGCGTTCAAGGACGTGACCTTTTAACCGGAAAACCTAAACAGGTTCAAATTTCTTATCGAGAGATTGCAAAAGCACTAGACAAATCCATTTTACGTATTGAAGATTCCGTCATGGAAACTTTATCTCAAACCCCGCCAGAATTGGCTGCAGATATTTACAATACTGGAATTTATCTTGCCGGTGGAGGCTCTATGCTTAGAGGCTTGGACAAACGTTTGTCCCAAAAAACAGATTTACCTGTGTATATTGCTGAAGATCCTTTAAGAGCTGTAGTTAGAGGAACGGGAATTGTATTAAAAAACCTTCCTAAATTCAAAAGTATATTGATAAAATAGTAAATCTAAATGCAACAAATCATAAACTTTGTCCTTAGGAACAAAACTTTTCTTGTCTTTTTGTTGCTTTTGGGACTGTCACTGTTTTTCACAATTCAATCACACTCTTACCACAAAAGTAAGTTCATTAACTCTTCTAATGTGGTTACGGGTACCGTTTATAAAACGGCCAACAGTATTGGTCAATATTTCAACCTAAAAAAGGAAAACGAGGCGTTATTGGAAGAAAACCGCATGTTAAAATCCATTGTCCATAACTTGGATGTGGATACCATGAAGTACAACCTCAGAGACAGCCTTAGATTAAATGCGCATTTCAAGTTTAGGACTGCTGATGTTTATAAAAACAGTTATTCTCAATCTACCAACTATTTGACCATAAACAAGGGAAAAAAAGATAGCATTAAAGTTGATTACGGTGTGATAACCTCTCAAGGAATTGTTGGTATTATTGAGAACACCTCCCAGAATTTCTCTTCGGTATTGTCCATTTTAAACACGCGTAGCCGAATCAATGCACAATTAAAAAAGACCAATCATATTGGTTCTTTAGTTTGGGATACGGAATCCTCAGAATTCGCACAACTCGTTGACATTTCAAAATTTGCACCGGTAGCTATCGGTGACACTATTATTACTGGCGGTCAATCCACCATTTTCCCGAAAGGTATTTTAATTGGAACCGTTAACTCTTATAAAATTGACCGAGGCGGCGATTCGTACATCGTTAACGTCAAATTATTTAACGACATGACCAATATTGGCCATGTTTATGTGATTGAAAATCTGCAGGCTGCCGAAATAAAATCTTTACAAAAACCAAAAGATGACTAAGGTAACCTTAACATTGGCCGCAAGGTTTATCATTTTGGTTTTGGTCCAAGTTTTGATCTTTAATCATATTGATTTTATGGGGTATATCAATCCGTATATCTATATCCTGTTCATTATCATATTCCCGGCAAACAATAACCGTACGTTATTTGTTTTCTTGGCATTTCTATTGGGCTTTTGTGTGGATGTGTTTTCTGATTCGGGAGGTGTCCATGCTGCGGCTTGCGTCACTTTGGCATATATAAGACCAGTGTTTTTGAAGTTTTCATTCGGAACGGTTTACGACTATCAATCCATAAAGTTCAATCAAATAGATTTTGGAAGCAAATTGATCTATTTTTCGGCTTTAGTTTTCATCCATCATCTCATTATGTACTCCTTAGAAATTTTTAACATTTCTAAAATAATTTTAATACTTCAAAAAACGTTATTCTCAGGGATTTTCACTATTATACTTTGTTTGATCATCACAATCCTTTTTACCCAAAAACGTAAATGAGAAAATTATTACTCCTTTCAACTATAGCTTTTGTAGGTTTGGTCTTTATTGCGCGCTTGTTTTATCTACAAGTGTATAATGAAGATCCATACAGCTTATTAGATGATAACGCCATCCGAAAGGTTTATGACTATCCTAAACGAGGCTATATTTATGACAGAAATGGCAAATTACTGGTGGCCAACCAGCCATCCTATGATGTGATGTTCATTCCTCGTGAAGTAAAGCCATTGGATACTTTAGAATTATGCAATCTTCTAAAAATCACTAAGGAAGATTTTATCAATTTTTACGAAAAAGCCTATCGATATTCCCCTCGGCTACCTTCTGTTTTCATTCCCCAACTGTCGAGAATGGAGTATGCGGTATTACAGGAAAAAATCAGAAAATATGAAGGATTTTATATTCAAAAACGCTCTTTAAGAGATTATCAAACGACTATTGGAGCCAACGTTTTGGGAGATATAGGGGAAGTTAACAATTATATTATTGAGAACGATCCTTACTACAAAAGTGGCGATTTAATTGGGAAACAAGGTGTAGAATTGTCCTATGAGGAGGTCTTACGAGGTGTAAAAGGAATAAAATTTACTCAAAAAGACCGATTCAATAGAGATATTGGCCCTTATAAAGATGGTATTTATGACACTTTGCCTGAGCCCGGAAAAGATATTACAATAACCATTGATTCCGAACTTCAGGAATACGGTGAACTTTTAATGCGACATAAACACGGCGGAATCATTGCCATTGAACCGAGTTCTGGGGAAATAATTGCGATGGTCTCTGCGCCATCCTACAATCCAAATTTATTGGTTGGAAGACAACGTTCTCGAAATTTCACTAAGCTTTATAACGATACCATTGCAAAACCATTATTTGATCGAAGTCTAAAAGCACAATACCCTCCAGGATCTCCTTTTAAAGTGTTAAGTGCTTTGATCGGTCTCCAGGAAAAAGTAGTGACCACTCAGGATCAGTTCTCATGTAGACATGGGTACTATCTTGGCAACAGACGTTTGACGGGATGTCATAGCCACGCAAGTCCCTTATCAATGAATCAAGGAATTGCACAGTCTTGCAACGCCTATTTTGTAAATGTTTACAGACGTATTATTGATAAGTATGCCAAACCAGCTGAGGGAATGGATGTTTGGAGCAACCATGTTAAGAGCTTTGGACTTGGTGACTATTTAGGCTATGATCTTAAGATCGGGAATAAAGGTCGTGTACCAGATGGCGCTTTTTACGATAAATGGTATGGCGAAAATCGATGGTCTTCTACCTACAATATATCTAATGCTATTGGCCAAGGTGAAGTTGAGACTACACCAATTCAATTAGCAAATATGGTGGCAGCCATCAGCAATAGAGGGTTCTATTATACACCCCATATCATCAAAAGTATTGAAGGAGAAGAAATTGACGAAAAATATACCACACCTAATTACACCACTATCGATAAAGAGCACTTTGAACCTGTGGTGCAGGGCATGTTTGACGTCTACAATGGTGGAACCGCTTATTCCCTTCGCGTGCCAGGGATTGATATCTGTGGCAAAACAGGGACTGCTGAAAACTTTATGAGGATAGATGGCAAACGCACACAATTGACAGACCATTCCATTTTTGTGGCTTTTGCGCCCAAGGATAACCCAAAAATTGCCATTGCTGTTTTTGTTGAAAACGGGTATTGGGGCAGTCGATTTGCAGGTCGGATTGCAAGTTTAATGATAGAAAAATATATTAGAGGAGAGATCACAATGACCGCCATGGAAAATTGGATTCTAACCCACAGCTTGGAGGACGAATACGCAAAACCATATTCTGGAAAAGAATTTGGTATTAACAGGCAATCAGCATTGCAGGTCATTGACAAAATAACCAAAGACACGGTTGTAAATCCCTTAAGTACAAGACCATCACCGTTTAAGTAAGAATAAATGCAAAGAGATTTTAGAGGATTAAATTTTGATTGGATCACGATTGCCTTGTTTTTACTGCTCGTTGGTTTTGGGTGGCTCAACATTATGTCAGCCTCCCATTCTGGAGAGGTTACGAGTTATTTTGACATGAACCATCCTTACGGAAAGCAATCCGTATTTATAATATTTACTTTTTTTCTCATTATTCTCATTTTGGCATTAGACGCTAAGTTTTACGAACGTTTTGCCAGTATCATCTATTTTATTTCCATCTTATCGTTATTGGGGTTATTCGTTTTTGGAAAAAATGTAAATGGTGCCTTAGCGTGGTATAGCATAGGTGGTATGACCTTACAACCCAGTGAATTTGCCAAGTTCGCCACCTCTTTGGCTTTGGCAAAATACATAAGTGACCTTCAAACCAATATGAAGACATTTAAAGATCAAATTAAAGCGGCGGGTATTATAGTGCTTCCTGCTGTTTTAATCTTGTTGCAAAACGATGCAGGGAGTACAGTTGTTTATGCAGCTTTCTTTTTTGTTTTTTATAGAGAAGGTTTGCAGCAAATCTATCTTGTCATTGCTGTTTTTCTAATTTTATTAGCTGTATTGGCACTTAAATTTAATGTAGTTGTGGCAGTGCTAGTAGCGGCAGTCCTAATCTTTGGACATCATTTTTTTGGACAAAGAAAACGCCCACAAATCATTCAACCTATTGCCATCCTTTTAGCGTGTATAGCGGTCGCTTTTGGTATCAAATATTTTTACAACAATATTTTACAATTTCATCAAAAGGACAGGATTAGCATATGGTTGCGCTTGGAGAGTGATCCTGATAAACTCCATGAAATGAAACAGACCATTCTTTACAATCTGAACGAATCAGAAAAAGCAATCAGTTCCGGAGGATTGACAGGAAAAGGGTTTATGCAAGGCACGAGAACCACCGGTAAATTTGTACCCGAACAGCATACCGACTATATTTTTAGTACTGTTGGAGAAGAATGGGGCTTTCTGGGAAGTGCACTCGTGGTCCTGCTTTTTGTTGCTCTGTTGCTCCGCATATTATATTTAGCAGAATTACAAAAATCGCAGTTTAGCAGGGTTTATGGGTATTGTGTTGCTTCTCTATTATTTTTTCATTTCTTGATCAATATAGGAATGGTGATGGGCTTGATTCCAACCATTGGCATCCCACTTCCGTTCTTCAGTTATGGGGGTTCTGCACTTTGGGCATTTACCATTTTACTCTTTATTTTTGTAAAATTAGATTCGAATAGGATTAATGAGTGGTAACCTTTGACGTTTCAACGTTTTAAAGTCAAAGTTCAAAACAAAAAATTCCAAAAATAATAGTACCAAATTCCAATTGGAAGGACTTAATTAGACGCTTTGCCAACTTATTTGGGAAGGTATTACCCAGAGCTCCACAGAGGAAGCACATAGGTTCACAGAGTAGATTTTATAATTTTAAGCGTAATTCGATCAAAAATCCAGTTTTAACTAAAGTCTCAATAAAGCGGACTTATTACCAAGATGATATACCTAATTTAAAGCCTACATTCCGACTGAACAGTTTATGCTAATTTGTGCAATCCGCCTGAACGGATGAGTAGGTAAGTTTATCAACATAGTTTCAATTCCCATCTATTTCAAATTTGCCAAACTCGATTTAATCGTCTCGATTTTGGCCAAAGCATCTGCTTCTTTATTGCGTTCGTTTTGTAATACTTGTGCCGGAGCATTGTTCACAAAGCGCTCATTGGACAACTTATTTTGTACAGATTTTAGGAAACCTTCGGTGTATTTTAATTCGTCATTCAATTTCTTGATCTCTTCTTCCAAGTTAATGGCACCGGAAATAGGAATAAAATACTCGTTGGAATGGACCCTAAAACTTAAGGCGCCGTCCACAGCATCGCTAACTGATTCCATTTTTGAGATATTTCCCATCTTTTCAATAACGGAGTTGTAGCGTTCTGACAACTTCTCGTTATTGATGACCGATAGCTCAATAGTATCTTTAAATGAAATATTTTTGTCTTTACGGATGGTTCTAATACCTGAAACCACATCTTTGACTTTTTCGAAATCAGCGATTAATTGGGCATCAAAAGACTCCAATTTTGGATAACGTGATACGATCAATGCTTCTTCCGGAGTTCGCTCCGCAATAAAATGCCAGATTTCTTCAGTCAAAAATGGCATGAACGGGTGTAATATTTTTAAATTAGATTCAAAGATTTCAATCACACTTTTAAATGTTTTTGAATCGATTGGCTGTTGGTATTCTGGTTTGATCATCTCCAAAAGCCAAGAGCAGAAATCATCCCAAATCAACTTGTATATGCCCATTAAGGCATCAGATAACCTATATTTACTGTAATGATCCTCTATTTCAACTAATGCTTGTTGAAATTTAGACTGATACCACTCCACCGCAATTTTCGAAGCTTCTGGTTGCTCAATTTCTGCAACTTCCCAACCTGTTACCAACCGGAAAGCATTCCATATTTTGTTGGCAAATCCTTTTCCTTGGTTGCATAAGTCTTCATCAAACATCAAGTCATTTCCAGCGGCAGAACTTAACAATAATCCCACGCGCACGCCATCAGCACCATAATCTTCAATCAGTTTTAAAGCATCAGGAGAATTTCCTAAAGATTTACTCATTTTTCGACGTTGTTTGTCGCGTACCAATCCTGTGAGATAGACATTTTCAAAAGGTTTTTCATCTCTGTATTCATAACCAGCAACTATCATACGTGCCACCCAAAAGAATAGAATATCCGGCCCCGTCACCAAATCATTGGTTGGGTAATAATATTCAATTTCAGGATTATCCGGATTCCGAATTCCGTCAAATACACTAATAGGCCACAACCAAGATGAAAACCAAGTATCTAAAGCATCTTTATCTTGATTTAAATCGGCTAAAGTGAGTTGAGCGTTGTTTGATTTTTGCTGAGCTAGCTTCAGCGCTGCCTCGCTATTTTCGGCCACAACAAAATCATCTTTTCCATCACCATAGAAATAGGCTGGAATCTGCTGTCCCCAAAGTAATTGACGTGAAATGTTCCAATCACGGATATTTTCCATCCAATGACGGTAAGTGTTATTGAAACGTTTTGGAAACAACTTTACTTCTTCATCCTCCAAAACTGCCTTAATAGCCGGTTTCACCAGCTCTTCCATTTTCAAAAACCATTGGTCAGAAAGTCTTGGCTCTATCACAGCCTTGGTGCGCTCACTGGTTCCGACTTTATGTATAATATCCTCAGTTTTTTCAAGTATACCCAAATCCTTCAATTCTTGGGTCACATCTTTTCGAGCAACTTCTCTATCTTTTCCCTGATGATGAAGACCGAAACTATTTAAAGTAGCATCATCATTCAGAATATCTACAACTTCCAAATGATGTCTGTCCCCAATTTCCTTATCGTTGACATCATGTGCAGGAGTTATTTTCAAACAGCCCGTACCAAATTCCATGTCTACGTAATCATCGGCAATTATTGGCACAATCCTATTGCAGATAGGCACCATTACGTTTTTACCGATAAGGTGTTGAAAGCGTTCATCATTAGGGTTAACACAAACGGCGGTATCTCCCAAAATAGTTTCAGGACGTGTCGTGGCAATGGTCACAAAACCATCTTGATTTTCAATTTGATAATTAACATAGTATAATTTATCCGTGCGTTCCACATGGATCACTTCTTCATCAGACAACGTCGTCTTTGCTTCCGGATCCCAATTGACCATACGATAACCGCGATAGATTAAGCCTTTGTTATAAAGATCCACAAAGACTTTGATCACCGATTCACTCATTTCATCATCCATGGTAAACTTCGTCCGGTCCCAATCACAAGAACAGCCCAATTTTTTTAGCTGTTCCAAAATTACCCCACCATACTCATTGGTCCAATCCCAGGCATGACTCAAAAATTCTTCTCTGGATAATTTATTTTTGTCAATACCTTGTTCCTTCAACTTTGCCACAACTTTAGCTTCTGTAGCAATTGACGCATGATCTGTACCTGGTACCCAACAAGCATTTTTACCTTGTAAACGAGCGCGACGGATGAGCACATCCTGAATGGTATTGTTCAGCATATGTCCCATATGTAAAACCCCAGTCACATTAGGTGGCGGAATGACAATGGTATAAGGCTCTCGATCATCAGGAACGGACTTGAAGTACTTGTGTTCCATCCAATAGGAATACCACTTATCTTCTACATTGTTAGCGGAATATTTTGCTGGGATCTGCATACTTTGGTACTGTTTTTGTATCATAACAGGCAAAGTTACTTATATTTCTGTTTTTGTGAAATTATAAAAACAAATATTAACCCAAATGTTGAGACCTAATAAAACAGATTCATACCGTTCAACTAAAATATTTTGTGGAATGGTGAAAAGTAAGTAATTTTGACCCTATCAATTTAAAATTAAAATGATGAAAAATTTAATAGCAATTTTATTTGTAGGAATGTTAAGCATTTCTGCTTTTGCACAAGACAAAGTAGCCAAGATTGAGTTTAAGACTGACGTAATTGACTACGGCACAATCGAAAAAGGCGCAGACGGCGTTCGTGTTTTTGAATTTACCAATACGGGTAATGCCCCATTAATTATTACAAGAGTAACATCTACTTGCGGATGTACAGTGCCTAAAAAACCTGAAGGTCCTATCCTTCCAGGACAAAAAGGTGAAATACAGGTTAAATATGATACCCAACGTGTCAATCCTATTAGAAAGACCATTACGGTATTATCAAATGCCGACACACCAACAGTTGCCCTTAAAATTAAAGGTGAGGTTGTTGACTCAAGCAAAACCAGTGTTTTGGACAAAAAAGATACAAGTATAATGGAACAATAATTTATTCTTTTACAATTTAAAAGCTCTCATTTGTTTGAGGGCTTTTTTTTTACCATAAACTTTCCAATTTAAATTGAAAGTTCATGATCACACCATCCCTTTCAATTTTAAGCTTAATATTTTTTCCTTCTGGAGCTCTAAAAAACGAATTGACCTCTTGAAGCTTAAGGCTATGTACTTCCTTATTATTAATGGATAGGATAATGTCCCCCAACTTTAAACCTGCTCTTTCTGAAGGCGACTCGGACCTCATTTCCACAATTCTGAATGCGGGTTTGAGTGTGAATTTAAACGCTTCTATTACTGACAATCTAGAATTCTCTTCATTAGATTGATTGTTTATATATTGAGACCCCTGATTTCTTTCCTTAACGATCCTAACTCCAACCTGCTCTAATACCATACCGCTCTTATTGTACTCAAAGGGATCATTGAAATGTTGATTCTTCTTAAAAGTAACTTTTGTATTTTTATAATCCATAATGATATTAAAACGTTTTAATAATTCTCCTGCCATACTCCCACTCCGTTCCTTATATTTTCTAGCGAAACTTACTGCTGCAGAATCTGGATAAGCAACGTTAAGATTGTCGATATGGAAACTTTTTATGGAAAATCTCTTTAATTTTGATCGTTTGCCATGTACACTCCCACTTAATCCTTTACCTAAAAAATCCATAAAATAGTTGTCTATTTCGGGGATCAGTCCTAATGAATTATCTTCAAACAACCACAACGCATCACTCCCACCGGAGTCCATCAATAATTTTACAGGAACGCTCCCTCCATTTACTTCAACTATGGCATCAATAAATGGTTTGTTGTTATATAGAGTTAGATTTAAGGTTTCACATTTTTTACATGTTTTATATTTAAAGGTTTCCGGATTATTCAACCTTATATACTTTGATCCATAATTTATTTCGACAATAAAATCCCGAAATATGTCATAACCAATAATACCATGTACTGGAATACCCAATCTGGGCGTGAAATTTATACTTTGATCGGAGATGATAAACACATCCTGATTGAAATTTACCGCATCACCAATCTTAAATTTATTGTTTCTTGATTTTAAAGCTTCGGTGGATTCTCCATCACCCAAACCTCTTAAGTAAATACTTTCAATGTTTTTGAACTTCAATGAATCTGAAGGACCTATAATGTTGAACATAATTGGTTTACTTACCCCCGAATCTAAAATAAAAGAAAACGTCCCATCGTTTATTTCCACAGGAATAATAATGAGATTGTCAATAAATTGAAATTTAACTTTCGTACGTTCCCTCTGAATCAAACGAAAACCACTCTGCGAAAAGGACTGTCCGCAAAAGAAAACGAGGCAAAAAAAAGTAAAATATCTCTTATTCATCTGATATGAGGCTAGAGTCATATCAATTTACACATCTTTGGGTCTATATTCGTTTTTTACATGATGAATTTCAAATATCTTTGGGATAATTTTCAGAACTTTGCCCTCTTAAACATTAAGCTCATGCCAAAAATCTCAAAAAAGGGACAGATGATGCCATCATCCCCTATAAGAAAGTTAGTTCCTTACGCCGAACAAGCCTATAAAGAAGGTAAAACTGTCTATCATTTAAATATTGGACAACCGGATATCAAAACTCCCGAAGTTGCCTTGGATGCCGTTAGAGTGCATTCTTTGGATATTCTAGCATATACGAGATCGGAAGGATCGGAAGGATACAGAAAAAAAATAGCCCAATATTACGCTAAAAATAACATCAATGTCAACCACAGTGATATTATTGTAACCACGGGTGGCAGTGAAGCTTTGTTGTTCGCTTTTGGTAGTATTATGGATTCTGATGATGAAATTATTATCCCAGAGCCATTTTATGCTAATTATAACGGGTTTTCAACCGCTTCTGATATTAAAGTGGTACCCGTAATTTCAAAAATAGAAGATAATTTCGCTTTGCCACCCATTGAGGAATTCGAAAAACTGATTACAGATAAAACGAAAGCCATTTTAATTTGCAACCCTGGAAATCCTACCGGATACCTTTATTCCAAAGAAGAAATCAAACAATTGGCGGCTGTTGTAAAAAAACATGACCTGTTTTTGATTGCCGATGAAGTTTACAGAGAATTTGTCTATGATGGCAATGAATTTTATTCCATTATGCAAGAGGAAGGCCTCGAGGACCATGCCATCATGATTGATTCTGTATCGAAACGTTATAGCATGTGTGGTGCGCGAATTGGTTATTTGGTTTCGAGAAACAAGGACTTTATTGCCACTGCTCTAAAATTTGCACAGGCACGATTGAGCCCTCCTACCTTGGCCCAAATTGCCAGTGAAGCGGCATTGGAAACGCCCCAAAGCTATTTTGATGACGTTATTCAAGAATATGTCAAAAGGAGAAACACCCTCATCAGGGAATTGAAGACAATTGAGGGTCTGAAAGTTGCCGAACCAAAAGGTGCCTTTTATTGTATTGTAGAATTACCGGTAAAAAATGCCGATCATTTTGCGCAATGGTTATTGGAAAGCTATGACTATAATATGGAAACCGTCATGGTAGCTCCAGCCGCAGGGTTTTATTCAACACCAAATGTAGGACTGAATCAAGTCAGGATAGCATACGTGCTCAACGAAGAAAGCTTGATTAAAGCTGTCTTTATATTAAAAGAAGCCTTAAAAGTTTACCCGAACTAGTGCGAATTCAAGAAAACATATCATTAAAACCCTATAATACATTTGGGTTGGATGCTCGTGCAAAATATTTTGTACAGGTTAAAAGCATTCAAGACTTAAAAGAGGCCCTAAGTTGGGATGCCTATCCCGATAAATTTATTCTTGGTGGGGGCAGCAATATGTTGCTCACAAAAGATTTAGATTGTTTGGTAATTCAATTGGCACTGCAAGGCATTGAAATTATTGATCAAGACGAAGACGAAGTTTTGGTTAAGGCCTATGCGGGTGAAAATTGGCATCAATTTGTTTTATGGTGTTTGGCGCACGATTTTGGAGGTATAGAGAATTTGTCATTGATTCCAGGAAATGTGGGAACCGCACCCATCCAAAATATTGGCGCCTATGGCGTGGAGTTAAAAGATGTTTTTGAGTCTTGTGACGCATTTAACATACATACACAAGCAGTTGAAACGTTTATGAAAGATGCCTGTCATTTTGGGTATCGGGAATCCGTTTTTAAACAAGATAAAAAGCATACCCACGTGATTGTAAGCACGACGTTGAGATTGAGCAAGCATCAACATCAATTACATACAGAATATGGCGCCATCACTAACGAATTAGAAACCATGGGCATCACTGACCCAACTATTCAGGACATTTCAAAAGCAGTGATCGCCATAAGGGAAAGCAAACTTCCAAATCCAAAAGAGATTGGCAATAGTGGGAGTTTCTTTAAAAACCCTGTGATTTCTAATGCCCATTTTGAACAACTCAAAATCAACTTCCCGGATATTCCCAGTTATAGCGTATCTCCAAATGAAGTTAAAGTACCTGCTGGCTGGCTGATTGAGAAATCTGGCTTCAAGGGCAAGACCTTTAATAATTATGGCGTTCATAAAAAACAAGCCTTGGTACTGGTCAATTATGGAGATGCCAAAGGATCAGATATCCTCAAATTGGCAAAACTCATTCAAAATACAATTCAACGGATTTTTGGAATTACAATTGAAACCGAAGTAAATATCATATAAAAAGGCTCCAACAAATATGTTGGAGCTTTGAAATAATTACTTCAGTGTCAAGCGAAAAAGCTATTAATCAATTTTCTTAAAAAGAAGATATTTCGACACTACCGATATAAAAACAATATTTTAATAATAAAGTAGTTTATTAGTAATTTTGCTATCTTAATATAATATACGTCCAAAATATGAACTTGGACTTTTTTAACCTTACACAAAACTAAATTTTAACTTTTTGAGCTATTCATTAGAAGAACATATTGTCGAACTTCTTGAAAAAGGAGATAAAGCCGCGATTAATTTACTTTACGAAAATTACTCTGACAGTCTCTATGGCGTAATTTTAAAAATAACCAGGAACGAAGAACTCGCTCAAGATGCCTTGCAGGAAAGTTTCGTGAAAATCTGGAAAAATGCCAAAAAATACGATTCAAAGAAGGCAAAGCTTTTTACATGGCTTTATAGAATTGCCCGCAATACGGCTATTGATAAACTGAGAAGTTTCAATAATCGTTTTAACAAGGAAGTCCAAATTGACAAATCAGACGTATATATTCTACCAAGCACAAGTTTAAATCAGGATGTAATTGATTTAAAAGAGCATGTTACCAAACTAGAAGAGAAGTATCAGATAGTTTTAAATGCCTTATTCTTTGAAGGCATGACACAACAAGAAGCTAGTGACGAATTGGATATTCCATTAGGTACTATAAAATCTAGGTTGAAAATAGGTTTGAGAGATTTACGAAAACTCTTCAACTAAACTATAGTATACAGTATAAAGTGTAGAAAAAATGGAAAATAATTTACAAATTTTTATGGAATCGGGCCTGCTGGATCGCTATATCCTAGGTACCACAACTCCTAATGAAAATTTAGAAGTAGAAAGTTATATTGCTGAATTTCCTGAAGTAAAAGTTGAGTATGAGAGACTTCAAGATAATTTAGAAATTTTAGCGAAGGCAAATTCGGTTGAAGCACCAAAATATATTTTGAACGCCGTAATGAAAGAAATTACAGAAGATGCACCAGTCATACGTATGCACTCATCTCCCACGCACAAACGTACACCATGGTTTAGCATAGCGGCAAGTATCGCGGCTTTTGTTTTTGGCAGTACTGCGTTTATGCTCTATGAACAAAATATGTCTCTACACCATGAAAACCAAGTGGTTGTAGAAGAGATTTTTGACCTTAGAAGTGATATAGAAGACAACAACCAGAGGCTTGAGAATGTGATGCTTCAATTTATGAAATTGAACAACCCAGAAACTGAAAAGTACGTCTTAAGAGGAAATTCAAGAGCTAAGGACCTTAAGACAGTGGCTTATATTAATGCAGTGGACAAAACATCTATGATTGATGTGGTCTCCCTACCTAAGCTTCCTGAAAACCAAACTTATCAAATTTGGGCTGAACTCCAAGATAGAATGGTGAACCTAGGCATTTTGGATGAATCCGAACGCAAATTGAAAACCATACCTTATATGGAAGATGCGCTTGGGTTGAGTATTACAATAGAACAAAATGTAGGCTCTAAGATCAATAAGGCGCATGCTGAAAATTCAGTTGCAGAAATCACACTAAAAAATAATTAGCTAAATTAAAAACACCAATAACTTGATTTTTTCAATTTACCTTAAATTAGAAGGAGGCTCCCTGAACAGGCAGCCTCTTTTTTTGTGATATTTAAATTTCTGAAAAGTATGTACTGCGCCCTTTAAATAGCAGCACGGAGAAGGATGATCCAAAAAATTAGGCGAAAACCTGCTCAAAATTTTCAATTAGTGATGTTGGTCTAAGAAAACAAAGGGCATTATATTGACTAAATAAATAAGGTATTTCCCATCATTAGGGTAAGATAATTATAAATTGGCGCATCGTAAATACTGTGGGAAAGTAGCGCCGACAGGATGTATTCTTCAAAGACAAATTGGCTTTGGAAGTTCAAGATTCCTGCCTTCGCAGGAATTGGGTTATTTAAAGAAGGAATCTACAAATTCAAACTTATTGAAGACTTGCAAATCATCAATACCTTCTCCAACGCCAATATATTTTACTGGAATTTTAAACTGATCAGAAATTCCGATGACTACCCCACCTTTAGCAGTACCGTCCAACTTTGTGACGGCAAGTGAGGTCACTTCTGTAGCAGCAGTGAACTGTTTGGCTTGTTCAAAAGCATTTTGCCCTGTAGATCCGTCCAATACCAATAACACATCGTGAGGTGCATCCGCAATTACTTTTTGCATTACCCGTTTGATTTTCGTCAACTCATTCATTAAATTGATTTTATTGTGCAAACGTCCTGCAGTATCAATGATAACTACATCGGCATTTTGGTTTACCGCACTCTTTAAGGTATCAAAAGCGACAGAAGCAGGATCACTCCCAAAGTCTTGGCGTACCATTGGCACATCTACTCGGTCTGCCCAAATTTGCAATTGATCTATGGCGGCAGCTCTAAAGGTATCTGCAGCCCCAAGAACTACTTTTAAACCTTGTTTTTTGAACTGAGATGCCAACTTGCCAATAGTGGTAGTTTTCCCTACACCATTCACGCCTACAACCATGATGACGTAAGGTTTCTTATCTTTTGGAACGGTAAATTCTGTCGCATTTCCGCTATCAACTTCAGACAACAAACCGGCAATTTCCTCACGCAAGATTTGATTGAGCTCAGACGTACCTAAATATTTATCTTTGGCAACGCGCTCTTCTATTCTATCAATGATTTTTAAAGTCGTGTTGACCCCCACATCACTAGACACTAAAATTTCTTCAAGATTGTCAAGGACATCGTCATCTACTTTAGATTTTCCGGCAACTGCTTTGTTTAGCTTGGTGAAAAATGAAGTTTTGGATTTTTCCAAACCTTTATCTAAGGTTTCCTTTTTTTCTGAAGTGAATATTTTTTTAAAAAAGCTCATTTGTTTTGCGATATTTATTGTTATGCCGTTTTACAGATCAAAGACGGAGTTGCGTTAGGGATTGCAGCGGCATCCTTTTTAATTTGATGGCTGAGCTTGTCGAAGCCACCAAATTAAAAAGATATAGCGTAAAGCCCGACCTTTTCAACTCATAAGGTTTACAAAAGCCTTATGGGTTTAAAAGGTAACGCCAAAATCAAACAACAAATTTTAGTCCTTAAGATTCAAACTGCTAAATTGTCAGATTTAACTCAAATATAGACATAAAAAAACTGCTTTCAAATGAAAGCAGTTTTTATAAAATATAGTGTATATATTTATTTTTTATTTAAAAAATCGTCCACAAACTCAGGCGCGATAACAGTTTCAACGAACTGATAAGCTCCTGTTTTTGGAGATTTAACCATTTTAATTGCTTTGGTTAATCTCTTAGATCCTTTTTGTAACGATGCTACTGATTTCTTTGCCATTGTATACTTTCTTTTTATAATTCCCAAATGAATGGGAATCGACATTTATTTTATCTCTTTATGAACTGTCATTCGCTTAAGGATAGGATTAAATTTCTTAATCTCCATTCTGTCTGGCGTATTCTTTTTGTTTTTTGTAGTGATGTAACGAGACGTTCCTGGTTGTCCGGACTCTTTGTGCTCAGTACACTCTAATATAACTTGTATTCTATTACCCTTTTTTGCCATTATCTTAACTTTTTAGCTTGCGGCTATTATTTTAAAAATCCTTTAGATTTCGCTTCTTTGATTGCAGCAGCAATACCAATTTTATTGATGGTTTTCAACGCAGATGTAGAAACTTTTAAAGTTACCCATTTATCCTCCTCAGGAATGTAAAAACGTTTTTTGATCAAATTTGCATCAAATTTACGCTTCGTTTTATTCATAGCGTGAGATACGTTGTTTCCAACCATCGCTCTTTTTCCAGTAAGTTCACAAACTCTTGACATTCTTTCTAACTTTAATAATGTTATTTAAAACAGTTTGCAAATTTAGTAAAACTTTACAATACCTACAAACTTAAATTGTTACTTTTTTGAAATTTCTTTCTGTAGCATTTCAAAGGCTTTATTAGAAGCTCTGTTTATGACTTTGTGGCGATGATTACCAAACGTAAAGCGTTCTGAAAATACGTTGTTCTTGGTAGCGATAGCAATATAGACAGTTCCTACCTGGGCATCTGAATCGCCTTTTGTGGGACCGGCATTACCTGTGGTTGCAATGGCATAGTCCGAATCAAATAGTTTTAAGATCGCTTTGGCCATTGCTTCCGCAACTTCTCCACTCACGACAGAAAACTCGGCTATCAATTCTGGATCAATTTTCAAAACATCAACCTTGGACTGTGTGGCATAACTGACCACACTTCCTTTAAAATATTGAGATGCACCCGCATTAGCAGTAAAGGATTCAGCTATTTTACCTCCTGTACAACTTTCTGCCGTGGCTACTGTTTTACCCAAAACAATCAATTCTTGTCCAATAACAGCTTCTATAGATTCATCACGTTCAAAACCAATAAAGATGTCTTTAATTTGCGGCAACAACAATTCAATCTGTTGTTTTATTTCCCTCTGGATCATATTTTTGTCCATAGACTTTCCCGAAAGACGCAAACGTACCCTTCCTAAACTAGGCAAATAAGCCAATTTTATGTAGGAGGGCAAATGGTCTTCCCACGCCTCGATGCGTTGTGCCAAAGCACTTTCGCCCAGACCGTAAGTCAATATCGTTTCATGTTGAATATAAGGAAACTTAAACTGCTTTGCGAGTTTAGGAATCACTGCGTCATCCATGAGTCCGCGCATTTCATAGGGCACACCAGGGAGCGAGATGAATACTTTCCCTTCTTTTTCAAGCCACATTCCTGGAGCACTGCCGTGGTAATTCATCAGCACTTCTGCTTTTGACGGCACCATAGCTTGATCTAAATTGACTTGTGTTGGTGTTTTATCAACGTTATCTTGCCAAATTCGCCAAATATTTTCCGTGACCGCATCATTTCTGACAAGGGTGTCATTAAAGTATTCTGCAATGGTCCGTTTCGTGATATCATCCTTAGTAGGCCCCAATCCGCCAGTGATGATGATGATATTTGCATTCTCTTCAGCCTCCTTAAAGGACTTCAAGATGTGCTCCTCATCATCTTGCACGGAAGTAATCTGATAAACAGACACCCCAATCTTATTAAGTTCTTTGGCTATAAAAGCAGAATTGGTATCGACGATCTGACCAATAAGAATTTCATCACCAATCGTTATAATTTCAGCTAACATTAGAGATCAAAATCTTTTTTAATTTCTTCGGAAGTTCTTTCTATAGCCTCCAAAACCGACTTTAATTCCTTTGACACATCCATGTCCTTCTTTTCCAACTTACCCCAATCCTGAACGGTGATTAAATCTTCTAAAACCCCAAGTTCAAACAAATCTATGGTTGGTTTCATTTTGTGAGCTGCTTGATAAGTAGTATAATAATCTGCTTCTGCAACGGCCTTTTTAAGTCGTGCCGCATCTTCTGGAACTTCTTCCAAAAATGCCGCAGCAATTGCCATTACAAAATCCTCATCGCCATCCGCTAATTCACGAACGCGATAAAGTTTATAATTTTCTTCCATTTACTTGATTGTTAATTTAAACATTTCGTTATTTTCAATCAATCCCCTTAGTTCATCATTAGCTTCTACCTTAGCAACTCCTGATGGTGTCCCCGTAAAGATAATGTCTCCTATCTTTAAAGTAAAATATTTTGACACATATTCTATAAGTTCATCAATTTTCCATAGCATATGACTTGTGTTCCCTTGCTGAACAAGAACTCCATTATTTTCTAATGAAAAATTAATGTCATCCACCGACTCAAAATCAGATTTTGCTATCCATTTTCCCACCATTGCAGCGCCATCAAAAGCTTTGGCTTTTTCCCATGGCAAGCCTTTCTCCTTTAATTTCTGTTGTAAATCTCGCGCTGTAAAATCGATACCTAGTCCAATCTCATCTTAATATTTATGTGCGAATTTTTTATCGATATATTTACCAACTTTAGATATTTTTACCAGAACCTCCACTTCATGATGGACATCATTAGAGAAATCAGGAATAAAAAAGGGTTGATTTTTTAATAGGACCGCGGTATCAGGCTTCAAAAACACGACTGGTTCTGCTGGCTTTTCGTTGGCCAATTCTTTAATATGCTCTGTGTAGTTCCGACCTATGCAGATGATTTTCATGAATATTTATTGTTGGTTTATCTAATAGTGTGTTGCTGTTGTGTTGCCACGAATACACGCATAAATTAAATTCTTAGATGTCTTTATATTTCAAAGTGTTACTAAAATTGGAATAGTTGCACCATGTGACTAAGCATCCTTGAACAGCCTACTTATTTGTCCATAGGCAAGCACAGAAATTTAGGTCAATTTATTATTAAACGCCCTTAATTTAATGGCGGTTAAAACTTTTTTGGTGTATAGCGGAAAGTCTGCATTGAGCAACCATCCAAAATATCCTGGCTCTTCGTTCAACACATCTTCTACTCTTTTGCTTTTATGTTTCCCAAAAGAAAAACACTCTTCATTATATTTATTATAAACGATGAACCCAGCAAAATCGGCGAATTTCTTGCGCGAACTGAATTCGGCTAAAAACTTGGTGTCATTTTCCAATTCATCATATTTTGCTATTTGAGCTTTTAAGACTTCATAGGTGGCTTCAGTATCTGCCGCTGCGCTATGCGCGTCGTCAAGATTCTTATCACAATAAAACTTATATGCGGCTGCCAAGGTGCGCTGTTCCATTTTATGAAAAATAGTTTGTACGTCAACTGCCACACGACCTTTCATATCAAAATCAACCCCAGAACGTAACATTTCTTCTGCTAATAAAGGGATATCAAATCGGTTGGAGTTAAACCCTGCCAAATCTGAATCTTTAACCATGGTATTAATCTCATGTGCTAATTCTTTAAAAGTTGGTTTGTCAGCAACATCTGCATCCGAAATTCCATGAATTTCTGTAACCTCAGCTGGAATTGGCATTTCTGGATTTACCAACCATGTTTTTCGATCTTCCTTTCCGTCGGGAAACACTTTTAAGACCGCAATTTCCACAATGCGATCTGAGGTAATATTAATACCAGTAGTTTCAAGGTCAAAAAAACAGATAGGTTTTGTGAGATTAAGAGTCATTTTTGTTTTGTGGTTTATTGATTGTTAGTGATCGCTTCTCTCTTTCCGACTGGCGAAAGGTAGAAAAGCTCAGCGCAAAAATTTGAAGCTGATTTGAAAATAATTAGCGTAAAAATAGAAAAACCTAACTGTTTTAAGATTAGGTTTAAGATTTGTTTAAGTTTTATGTTTAATCAGATCCTGACAGGTTTTTAAAACCTATCAGATCTGAATAATATATTAGATTTCGCGATTGACATCCCAAGCTTCCAAATAGTCTTTGACCGCTTTTACAAATTGCCCACCCAATGCCCCATTAACAACACGATGGTCGTAAGAATGTGACAAGAACATTCTGTAACGGATGCCTATAAAATCGCCTTGAGGAGACTCTACAACTGCAGGCACTTTTCTTATCGCCCCAAGAGCCAAAATCCCTACTTGTGGTTGATTGATAATTGGTGTCCCCATTATACTTCCAAAAGTACCCACGTTAGTTACAGTGTAAGTTCCTCCTTGAATATCGTCTGGCTTCAATTGGTTTAAACGGGCTCTGTTTGCTAAATCATTAACACGTTTGGTCATCCCGATCAGGTTCAGCTGATCTGCATCTTTGATAACAGGAACAATAAGATTCCCATCAGGAAGTGCTGCTGCCATTCCTATATTAATATGTTTCTTTTTGATGATTTTATCATCTTGGAGCGAAATATTCATCATCGGGAATTCTCTCAGCGCTTTCGCGACAGCTTCCATAAAGATGGGTGTAAAGGTGAGGTTTTCACCTTCACGTTTTGCAAAATCATTTTTGACTTTATTGCGCCAGTTCCAGATATTGGTTACATCGGCCTCAATAAAACTTTGTACGTGCGCTGATTTCTGTATTGATTCCACCATGTGATGTGCAATGAGTTTGCCCATTCTGGTCATCTCAATGATCTCATCACCATTGCTGGCTAATACAGGAGCCGCTTTGGATTTTTCAGGAGCTTTCTCTTTTGCGGGCTGTACCGCTGCTGGCTCTTGCTGAGTAGATGTTGCTATATGTTCTTTTGCAGATCCTTGTGTTGCAGACACTGGAGCCGATTTCTTAGCTTCAAGATATTCGAAAATGTCATTTTTGGTCACTCTTCCATCTTTTCCAGTACCCGAGATACTGTCCAATTCAGATTGGGAAATGCCCTCTTCTTTAGCTATATTCTTAACTAATGGCGAATAAAAACGATCTTCAGTAGAAGCGACAGGAGCTGCCACTACCGTTTTAGCTGCCTCCACTGTTGCTGCTACTTGAGCAACCTCCGGAGTATCAACCATTGGAGCGGGAGCTGAGTCTTGATTTGGTGCTGCAGGCGCTTGAACAGCACTTGCATCAGTTTCAATGATTGCTATTACTTGCCCTACTTTTACAATATCATCAACATTATAAAGGATCTCGGTCAGGACGCCATCCACTTCACTGGGCACTTCGCTATCCACCTTATCGGTTGCAATTTCTAATACTGCTTCATCAGCTTCAATAGTGTCGCCAACATTTTTCAACCAAGAGGTAATAGTTGCTTCTGCTACGCTTTCACCCATTTTTGGGAGTTTCAGTTCAAATTTTGCCATATTATTATTCTGATGCTAAAATTTTTATTTGCTCATGCAAAATTAGTTAAAATTGCCATACTTCATTACATAATCCTTTATATTTTCCGAATTCTTGGCGCATATGTTCATTGGATTTTTATATCAAAACCACTTCCCCTTGTTGTTCCGCGCTATCGCTCCCAATAATAAACTTGGAGTTTCTAGGTAAAATTCTAAAGGTGAATTCTTTGTCTTTATCTGAAAACATCATGCATTCAATAACTGACTTGTAATCAATGGTGTTGCCGTCAAATACAACTTGAGAATGTGCAGAAGCCTCAGCTAAACTCTGAACCGTTGTTATGTTGAAAGGGAGTTCTGTATTAAAGTGTAAACTTTTGGTCATTAACTTATGAGAGGTGACATTTTGATCAATTTGCGATGGGTTTCTGAATAACAACCTCGAAAAGAGAATTCCAAACCAGACTATAATATCAAAAACAAGATTGGATTTAAAGTGCTTGTTGTAAAAAACCTGCATCGCTCCATGAAACCGTTTCGCATAAATTTTGTCTTTCAAGGTACTTTCTCCTTTAAAGTGAAGAATGGCTGTTTCTCCAAAATATATATTTTCATACCCTGCTTTCAGGACTTTATAAGAAAGATCAATATCTTCACCGTACATGAAGTAATCTTCATCAAAACCTTCAACTTGGTCGTAGATCTCTTTTCTGAGAACCATGAATGCACCTACAAGAATGTCAACTTTGCCAGTATCCGTTGGTGATAAATGGTTGGCATAATAGGCCTTGGAAAACCCCAGTATTTTTTTTATGGAAACCAATGGCGAGGGGATGTTTCTTTTACTTTCAGGCAGAAATTGACCACGTCCATCAATAAGTTGGCAACCCAAAATCCCGATATTTATATGATTTTTCATATAGGCCAATATCTTTATAAAAGTATCTTCCGACACAACCGTATCAGGATTTAGAATGCACAGGTATTCACCTTGTGCTTTGGCGACACCAATATTGTTCCCTTTTGAGAAACCAAAATTTTCTTTGTTTTCAATTAAGATCACCTCTGGAAAAAACTGCTTTACCATCCTGCAGCTATCGTCTGACGACTGATTGTCAACAACAATTATTTCAGCATCCAAATTGGCTATTGCAGCTTGCACACTTCTGAGGCACAACTCCAAGAAGTAGCGCACATTATAGTTTAATATGACAACGGATAACTTCAATAAAATATTAGGATTTTAAAGAGGATTCAAAAGGGATTCTATTCAAGATACTTCTTCCAAGCGTGACCTCATCAGTATATTCCAATTCGTTACCTACGGAAATACCTCTTGCAATTGTGGAGGTAATAATTTGACACTCTTGAATTTGCCTAAAGATATAAAAATTGGTCGTATCACCCTCCATAGTAGAGCTTAGGGCGAAAATCAACTCTTTTACAGTTCCTTTTTTCACTTTTTCAACCAGCGAAGAAATATTGAGGTCATTAGGTCCAATCCCGTCCATTGGCGATATTTTCCCTCCCAATACATGATATAACCCTTTAAACGAACTTGTATTTTCAATTGCCATGACATCTCTAATATCTTCTACGACACAGATGATTTCTCCTGTCCTGCGCGGATTTGAACAAATCTCACAAAGTTCAGTATCACTGATGTTATGGCAACTTGAGCAGAATTTAATATCATTCCTCATATGTTGCAACGCCGAAGCAAGCAACATGGTTTGATCTTTTGGCTGTCTGAGCAAATGCAATACCAAGCGCAAGGCCGTCCGTTTCCCGATTCCAGGGAGTTGAGACATTTCATTGACTGCTTTTTCGAGTAATTTTGAAGAAAATTCCATGGGTGCAAAATTACGATTTTAGTAGATAATTTTGAGGCTTTAACATGTTCTTATTTCACTTTAAGTCACGTTATTTGAAAATTGAAAACTTTAATAAGTAATTTTCCGCTATATTTTATTATTTATGCATTCTACAACCATTATCCTACTGATTCTATCCTATTTTGGAGTTCTTATTTTGATAGCCTACCTCACCGGAAAAAAATCAGATAATAACACTTTTTTTAAAGCGAACAAACAAGCACCTTGGTATGTAGTGGCCTTTGGGATGATTGGTGCTTCACTTTCTGGAGTGACCTTCATATCGGTTCCTGGGTGGGTAGAATCCTCCCAATTCAGCTATATGCAAATGGTTTTGGGCTATATTGTAGGTTATTTTGTTATCGGTACGGTTCTTCTACCACTTTATTACAAACTGAACCTTACCTCTATTTATACCTATTTAGAAGAGCGTTTTGGGAATGCCTCCTATAAAACCGGTGCCTCATTTTTTCTCATATCCCGAATTGTGGGCTCAAGTTTCAGGTTGTTTTTAGTGGCCAATGTCCTGCAAGTGCTTCTTTTTGATGATTTAGGTATCAGCTTTTGGCAAACTGTAACCATTACTGTTTTTTTAATATGGTTATATACCTTCAAATCTGGAATCAAGACCATTATTTGGACGGATACCTTGCAAACCCTGTTTATGCTGATTTCAATTGGCGTTGCCATATACTATGTAAGTGATGACTTAGGTATTAGTGGCGGAAATCTCTTAGGCTATGTCTTAGACAGTGATTTGTCCAAAACCTTTTTCTTTGACGACTTTAAATCGAGTGATTATTTCTGGAACCAGTTTATATCCGGAGCATTCATCGCCATTGTAATGACTGGATTGGATCAGGATATGATGCAAAAAAACCTCACCTGTAAAAGTTTGAAGGATGCGCAGAAAAACATGTTCTGGTTTACCATCATATTAACATTAGTGAACTTTATGATTTTAAGTTTAGGCCTTCTTTTAACGGTCTATGCACAACAAAATGGCATTGATGCACATAAAGATGAGCTCTTCCCTATTTTGGCAAAAGAACATCTAGGAATTGGCGTTTTTATCTTCTTTTTATTGGGATTGATTGCCGCGGCGTATAGCAGCGCGGATAGTACTCTAACATCTTTGACCACCTCATTCAGCATTGACATTTTAGGCATTGAGAAAAAGCATAATGCCGCAAAACAAATTACAATTAGAAAACGTGTTCACGTGATGATGTCGTTTGTCTTGATCTTGGTCATTATAGCCTTTAAATACGCTATTAAAGATGAAAGTGTCATTGCAAAACTCTTACTTTTTGCGGGATATACCTATGGACCTTTACTTGGTCTTTATGCTTTTGGACTGTTCACCAAGTGGCAGGTAAAAGATAAATGGGTGCCCATTCTTGCCATTCTGTCCCCAATTCTCTCTTATATTATCGGTCTTAACAGCCTAACCTGGCTAGGTTTTGAATTTGGATATTTTATACTGATTTTAAATGGCCTCTTAACATTTTTAGGATTAATACTGATTCGTTCCAAGCAGCACTAAGGTGCAGGCCGCCTCAAACTCAATTTGCTCCTGATTTAACAAGTCGAAAAACTCTGGATTTTCTGTTCCCGGATTAAAAATGACGCGATTTGGTTTTAAAGAAATGAGGTAGTCGTAAAACGGCTCTTGTCTTGTGGCATTCATATATAAAGTCACAGTATCTATGCCATGATAAGGTTTCAATTCTGCATCAATTTTCACCCCTGCCACCTCGCCTTCCCGTAAACCAAAAGCCACAACTTCATGTCCGTGAGCAATCAGTCGGTGCACCGCTGTATTAGAATATCTGCTCGGATTTAGAGAGGCTCCGAACACCAAGGTTTTTTTCTTCAGTTGCATAATTTCAAGGGTTTTATTTTTAAAAAAAATTAATAAGAGCGTAACAATGCACAAAAGTACTCGTCTCTCTATTAACAATCAAATCTAAATTCATCAATCAAATCAAAAATTCTTCACCAATGAAATCATTAATTTTATTTTGCCTGATAATGTGTTCGACATTATATGCCCAACCGTCGGTTTCCGACTTACCAAAAGAAGGTTCAATTTCAGGAACAATCATTGACGCCCATCTCAATCAACCGCTGCCGTATGTAACTATAGTTATTAAAAACAGCAACAATGAGACCGTTACCGGTTCAATTAGTCAAGATGACGGCAACTTCAAAATCTCAAAAATCCCAGAAGGCCAATTCTCTGCAACCATTCAATATATAGGTTACAAAACCATTATCCAG
>NZ_DATJCA010000111.1:0-37233 GCF_035515035.1 Gelidibacter sp.
GTTTAACCAACGTAGGGTGTTTTTAAATCCAATGAGCGTTCCGCCATTTTCAACCCAAGTAGCTAACTTTTCGGTGTTGCTTTTGTCAAGGGTACCACTTGGCATGATGATGGTATTATAGCGACTCAAATTTACACGGCCTAAATTATCAGTATCCAGTTTGGTCAAGACCATGTCATAACGTTGGTCAAGTAAATGCCAAATTTCACCGGCATCATAAGACGAAATACCATTACCTACAAGAAGTGCGGTCTTTGGAAGGGTCAAGGGTTTAAACTCACTGCTCCCTAGGTTAATTCCTTCAGTTAGACCTGTTGAGACGGCATCTATTTGGACATGGGCCTCTTGGGCCAATGCATTTAAAAACTGATAAAGTTCATCAGGGTTTTTAGATTGGTTTTGCACAGGAATTAAGATCGTGCCGTAATCATATTTTTTGTCCTTAGTCCCAAACTGCTTCATGGCAACTTTGGCCATAAGGTCGTTTTTAAGAATGGCGTTGAGCACTTTTGGGCTGTAGTATTCGTGCCACTCCATTAAATAGGCATAATCACTTTTAGAGGAAACTTGCCCTGGATTCATTTTTAAATCCAGTACCTCTTCGCCTAAATGTGAGGCAGGAACGCCTTCTGCATAGTCTAAGTTAAAAGCCAATGGGAAAGTCCATGCCGACACATCGTAAAACAGACTGTCCTGAAATGCCGTTCGTTTTTCAAACATGGCGTTGATTAAACGCGTGTTTTTCTGGTTTTTTGGTACGACATAACTATATCCTTTTTTGAATTGTTTCCCATCAATGGTGGCATCGTCCTTAAGTTCATAGATTTTAATTTGATGCCTTCTCAGTATTTCGGCCAATTCATAGGTTTTGGCAGCATCTTTTGAATCGCCAAAAATGATGTGTTTACCTTTTTCCTTAATTCCTTCTGCACGTGCATTTCTGAAAAAATCATGTTGGTATTTTAAGATTTCTTCGCGCATATGATGACCTGCCTCCAAAGTAGATAATGCTGCAGTAAACTGATTGCGGATGGTAAAAGGAAAGGTCAATATGCCGTTGTCACTTTCCTGAACATGGCCTCTAGAACTTGCTTGTTCAAATAAAATACCGATACTTCCATTAATGTCAGGAAAAGTAGAGCCTTTTCCGTAGTAGAAATCATCAAAACTTTCTTCGGTATAATAAAAGGAACCAATTTTATCGAAAGCCTTAGCGTGATAATTGCCAATACGTTTGGTCAAATCCTGATTTAATTGTGGCGTTAGGGGGTGGGTTCTACTCGGAATCCCAGGTTGGAAAAAGAAAGAGGAGTTAGTTCCCATTTCATGATGGTCTGTCAAAATATTTGGCAACCATTTGTGAAAAGTTTCCAGTCTTGCTTGTGATTCTGGCAGTTGTACCGGCAACCAATCCCTGTTCATATCAAACCAATAATGGTTGGTTCTACCTCGTGGCCAGACTTCATTATATTCACGATCATTCGGATCTGGGTTTAAGTTTTTACTTTTATTGGAGTTTGCCCAAAATGCAAAACGTTGTAAGCCATCGGGGTTGAAGGACGGATCAAAAAGCACGACCATCTTGTCGAGCATGTTTTTTACTTCGGCACTTTCTGCGGCAGCGAGATAATACGCCACTAGAAGCGCCGCGTTGGAACCACTGGGTTCATTGCCGTGAATTGAAAACCCTTGGTTGACCACAATAGGCCTATTGCTGGTGTTTACGGACGCATGGTCTTCCGTGGCCGAAATGTGCTGCTGACGAATGGCGTCAATGTTTTGGTGGTTTTTTGCTGAGGTAATGGTGAGCAAAATTAAAGGCCTGCCTTCGTAGGTGGTGCCCCTGTTTTCGAGAGTAATTCTATCTGAACTTGCAGCCAATGCCTTCATGTATTCCACCAGCTTATCATGGGTAATGTGCCACTCACCAACCTCATGTCCAATGACGGATTGCGGGGTGGGAATGGATTTATCATACGTCGTATTTTGTGGTAAATAATAGGATAGGTCTGTTTGACTTTGTCCAAATATGAAACATGACGTCAAAAGACACAATGTGAATAGCAATCTCATTCTCATAAGTATTTTAGTTAATCTATAAATATAAAAAAACCGCTACCCAAAGTAACGGTTCCTATAATAATGTTGTCTTGTGTTAGTTTAAATATCCTCAAACTTGATATCGGTAAACCTTTCAGCCGAGGTAATTGAATCTAAATCTAAATTGTCGTTTTCTGAATCGGAATCTTCTTTTTTGAAATCTTTCTGATGGCGTTCGCTGATGACTTCATCACCTTTTTCATCAATGACATAGTCTGTCATTTCTTTTAAAATTTCATTAAATTCACTAAAATCTTCTTTGTACAAGTAAATCTTATGTTTTTTGTAGTGAAAAGAACCATCATCATTCGTGAATTTTTTACTTTCTGTGATAGTGAGGTAATAATCTCCAGCTTTAGTGGCTCTAACGTCAAAGAAATAAGTTCTTCTTCCTGCGCGCAATACTTTAGAGAATATTTCCTCTTTCTCCATCATTCCGTGATCACTCATATTTTTTTATTTTAATTAGTAACGGTTTACGTACCAAAAATCTAAAAAAAAAGATTAGTAACCAACAATTTCTGATATTTCTTTTAGCTAATGATAAAGAATCGGCTTACAGCAATCTAATTAGGTCTGCTGCACGACTAAGAATTAGCAATTTAGATGGCAGGGTTGGATGAGTGTTATTGGTTTTCGGTCAGCTGTTTTATGTAAAGCTCTTTGTAGTAGCCATCCACATCAATCAAGGTGTCGTGGGTTCCTTTTTGAATAATTTGACCGTTGTCCAAAACGATTATTTTATCGGCACTCTTAGCCGATGAGACGCGATGGCTAACAATAATGGTGGTTTTGCCCTTAGTAATGGTTCGTAGATTATTAAGGATTTTTTCTTCAGTCTCTGTATCTACGGCCGATAGGCAGTCGTCAAACAATAAGATTTGCGGGGCTTTAATGATTGCTCTTGCAATAGAAATCCGCTGTTTTTGTCCGCCTGATAAGGTAATGCCTCTTTCACCTAAAACCGTGTCATAGCCTTTAGAGAACCCTTTGATGTTTTTGTGCACGTCGGCATTTTTAGCCGCAGCGATGACTTCCTCTTGTGATGCATCTTCTTTTCCGAACTTAATGTTGTTTTTGATGCTATCCGAAAATAAAAAAGCATCTTGGGGAACGTAACCAATATGATTTCTTAAGCTTACTAAATTAAGATCCTGAATGGGCGTGTCATCAATTAATATTTCGCCAGAAGTCACATCATACAAACGTCCAATAAGGTCAAGAATAGTCGATTTTCCAGACCCTGTTTTACCAATAATAGCCATGGTTTCGCCTTTAATAAGCTTAAAACTCACGTTGTTCAAGGCCTGGATGTTCGTGTCAGGATAAGTAAAGGATACTTCCTTAAATTCAATGGTACCATCAATATGGGATGGTTCAGTAGCATTGTTTTTAATGGTAGGTTCCTGTTTTAAAAATTCATTGATCCGTTTTTGCGAAGCTTCGGCCTGTTGGACGACTGATGTTATCAATCCTACAGAAGCAACGGGCCAGGTCAAAAGATTGACGTATATAATGAACTTGGCAATGACCCCCAGACTTTCGATTTCACCATCTATGTACTGCTTACCGCCAATATAGATGACAATGATGTTACTTAAACCAATTAAAAAGATCATTAGTGGAAAAAACAAGGCCTGAATCTTAGCCAGATGGATGTTTTTCTGTCTACTTTCTGCGGAAAGTTTATCAAAATCAGCATTGGTCTTATCTTCAATGCCATAAGACTTGATCACACTGATTCCACTAAACGTTTCTTGTGTAAACGTTGAAAGTTTTGCAAGCCACTGCTGTACGATAGTACTACGTTTGTGGATGGACTTACTTAATATGTAAATAAAGTAAGAAAGAATAGGTAACGGGATGATGGTGTAGAGCGTGAGCGTTGGAGCCGACCTGAACATTAAAAAAATTGCAATGATAAAAAGCGTTACGGTGTTGATGCTATACATTACGGCGGGTCCAGCGTACTCCCTGACTTTTCCCACATCTTCACTGATGCGGCTCATTAAGTCACCCGTTCGGTTAGATTTGTAGAAATCTAAAGACAACCTTTGGTACTGTTGATAGACTTCATTTTTTAGATCATATTCAATCTCCCGTGAAACATAAATTATAGTTTGACGCATGGCAAAAGTAAATACGCCACCAATAATTGCTGCGCCAATAATATATAGGATGTTTATGAACAATTCACTTTTAACAACTGCAATGTCTGTGGTGATGCCTTTTCTGTAATTATCAATGACATCTACTGAGTTGCCTACCAACTCTGGAGTAAATAGAAGAAAAATTCGAGCAACAATCGTTATTAAAATCCCTGCTAATAATTTATATCTGTACTTATAAAAGTACTTATTGACGTGTTTTAATTCTCTCATCTATACTTTGTGGTCGATTGTGATTTAAATCACATAAATAGCGGCTATATTTTTCTATTACTCGAGGTATTGGTTTATTTTTGAAATATCAAATGAAAACGCAGAACAAATCTCAATCATATGGATTCAAAGATCATAAGTTCAAAGGAACTTTCAAAAGCCGACCCTGTATTTGGTCAAATTTCTTTCGATAATCACGAGCAAATTGTTTTTTGCAACGACAAAGATACTGGTTTAAAAGCAATAATTGGCATTCATAATACGGTTTTAGGACCTGCAATTGGAGGTACAAGAATGTGGAATTATGAGAATGAATGGGAAGCATTAAATGATGTTTTGAGACTGTCGCGAGGAATGACCTTTAAATCCGCAATTTCTGGATTAAATTTAGGGGGAGGTAAGACGGTGATTATTGGTGACGCAAAAACTCAAAAAACACCTGAATTGATGCGTAAATTTGGTGAGTTTGTAAATTCTTTGGGCGGGAAATATATTACTGCTGAAGATGTTGGGATGACCACCCAAGATATGGACACCGTTAGGGAAGTGACGCCACATGTTGTTGGAGTTTCAGAGACTAAAGGCGGGTCTGGAAATCCTGCTTTAAATACAGCTTATGGTGTTTTTATGGGGATGAAGGCTGCCGCAAAATTCAAGTATGGCTCTGATGTGTTGGAAGGAAAATCAGTAGTTGTGCAAGGGGTTGGAAATGTGGGAGAAGCTTTAATAAAACATTTGTTAAAGGAAGGCGCCCTGGTCACTGTATCCGATATTAATCAGGAACGTCTCGAAAACGTAGTAAATACATATGACGTTTCTTTTTATGAGGGTGACGATGTGTACAGTCAAGAGATGGATATTTATGCGCCCTGTGCTTTGGGAGCTACCATTAACGATGCTACCATCAATAAAATAAAGGCCCAGATTATTGCAGTTTCTGCCAATAATCAATTGGCAGAAGAGCGGCATGGCCTCATATTGCAGGAAAAAGGGATTGTTTATGCCCCGGACTTCTTAATCAATGCTGGAGGACTCATTAATGTGTATGCGGAGATTGAACCTTGTGATAAGCAAGAAACCATCCGTAGAACAGAAAACATTTACAATACTACATTGGAAATTTTAAAACGAGCGGAGGAAAATGGCGTCACACCAAATGTAGCTGCTTTAAAGATTGCTAATGAGCGCATACAAAAACGAAAAATTGAACAATTGAAATAAGCTTAAGATAACCTCGCCAATTTTTTTTGAAGTTATAAATTAATACTATTTTTGCACGGCGAAAAAGCAACAACGCTTTTCGTCTTTTTTAATTTAATAAGTTCTTACAAATGCTAAACAGAAGACATATTCGTATAAAAGTGATGCAAACCCTTTATGCGTTTGATGGAGATGAAGGTGACGATTTCAAAAACGACCAGAAATTTCTACTTCAAAGTCTGGAAAATATGTACGATTTGCATCTCTTGATGCTGTCTCTTTTAATTGAGGTCCAAAAGAGGGCGGAAGATTACCAAGATAAGTCACAAAGAAAAATTTTAGCAACGCAAGAAGAGAAAAATCCCAATAGAAAATTTATCAACAACCAAGTTTTGCAAATCTTGAATGAAGACGTAGCGCTTCAGATTGAGATTGATAAACGGAAGATCGATCATTGGTATCTGGATTTTGAATATGTTGATATTATTTTTAAAAGCATCATTGAAAGTGAGCTTTATAAGGATTATATGTCCAATAAAGTGTCTGATTTCAAGGAGGATAAAGATTTTATTAGTGATGTGTTCACTGAAATCATTGCACCCAATGATAAACTCTACGAGTATATCGAAGATAAAAAACTGACTTGGCTAGATGATTTGCCGGTAGTTAATACCGGGATTTTAAAGATGCTCCGCAAATTAAAGAAGGAAAACAAGGCCAATTATTTCACGCCTAAACTATTTAAAGATACTGAAGATAAGGAATTTGCCACGGCATTATTCCAAAAAACCTTATTAAATAAATCAAAATTCAACAAGGAAATTGCCGCCAGGACCCAGAATTGGGACGCGGAACGGATTGCTAATTTAGATGCAGTTTTGCTTCAAATGGCTATTTGTGAATTTCAGAAATTCCCGTCTATCCCTGTAAAGGTAACCATTAACGAGTATATCGATATTGCCAAGGAATATTCTACGCCTAAGAGTAGTTTCTTTATTAACGGTATTTTAGATAAGATTGTTAAGGAATATAAGGAGAATGGTGAATTAAATAAAATAGGGCGAGGGTTGATGTAATGGGAATTAATCACTACTTTTACACCCTCAAATTTATTTTAAATTGAACATTTTAATCAAACAAACAATACAATGAAAAAATTAATGTTAGGTGCAAGTGCACTTTGCTTAGTTGCCTTTATGTCATGTAAAGAAGATGCTACGGCAAAAATCAAATCGGAAAATGTTGCAGAAGCAGCAGAAAGAGATGCCAACTCAGGAAATTTTGCGGCGGTGTCTTTTGAAGAGACAGAACATGATTTTGGTACCATAAAAAATGGGACACCTGTAGAAACTACTTTTAAATATACAAACACAGGAAGCTCTCCATTAGTAGTTAGTGATATCAAAAGTACATGTGGATGTACAGTGCCTTCAGATTGGACAAAACAAGTTGCTCCAGGAGAAACTGGCGAATTTAAAGTGAAATTTGACGGAAAAGGGAACGGTGTTGTTACTAAATCCATTACCATGACCACCAATACCGAAAGAGGTGCTGAGACGGTTAGAATCAAAGCAATGGTTGAAGGAGATCCTAGTGCAGCAATGCAACCAGCGGCTCAACAAGGTGGAGCGCAATCCATCATGCAACAACCAGCTCGTAAATACAGCACACAACCAGGTCACGAGGGCCATAATCACGACTAACTAATTATAATTTAGAATTAATGGGAGAAGGAATAAGTTCGTTTTTACCTTTTATTGCGATGTTCGCCGTAGTGTATTTTTTTATGATTGCACCACAAATGAAACGCGCCAAAAAGGAGAAAAAGTTTGCAAGTGAATTAAAAAGAGGCGACAGAGTCATTACCAAAAGTGGTATGCACGGTAAAATTGTTGACCTAAATGATAAAGATAACAGCTGCGTTATTGAAACCATGGCAGGGAAAATCAAGTTTGATCGTTCTGCAATTTCAATGGAAATGAGTAGCAAGCTCAATGCAGATCCTGCAACTACGACAACCACCAAATAAACTTTTGTTTATAAATTTTGAAAGCCACCTCAGTTGAAGTGGCTTTTTTGTTTTTAAATCCTATTTATTCGCATCATTACGTTCACTACCTTTTAGAATATTGGACTTGATTTTAAACAATCTAGATGCTTTTGTAGCATCACGTTTTGCGCTTTTTATATAGGCTACAAATTCCGACTGTTTCCCTGGCGTGAGTTGTTGGAACCTTTCTTTAAAAGATGGGTCTGTTTTAAACGCTTCCTTCAAAATGCTTGGAATAATAAGGGTTTTCCCTTTGCGGCTAATTTGTAAAGTTTTACCAAGTTTTTGGTTTTTTATCGCCTCGTTTACATATGCTAAGACTATGGGCTTGTTGATATCTTGAAGGGATTCAAAACGCATTTGCCGTAAAGCTTTGGTCTTTTCGTTGGCGCTGGCCAAAATCTTTTTTTCATCTTTTAAGAAGACGCCATTAAAGAACCAAATGCTGAAATGGTTTTTAAAGGCACCCAGTCCCAAGACGTTTTTTCCGTTCAAAGTGTAAACAGGGGCGTTCCATTTTAAAGTTTCGACCAGTTCTGTAGAATTAATGATTTGCCTTAGAACATCCAGAGCTTCACCATGATGTGAGTTAATTTTAAGGTATTCTTCAATGGAATCTACTTTTCTCATAGACTATTTCTTATCATAATTTATTATCACCATTAAATTATTAACCCCTCCCAAGGTGGTAATTGGAGTTGAAACACCCTAGTTGGCCTAACTTTTTAAGGCTACCAACTCTGCAATCTTACAAATGACTTTAGTAGCTTTGATCATGCTCTCCACTGGAACATATTCGTACCGTCCATGGAAATTATGGCCTCCTGCAAATATATTAGGGCATGGTAAGCCCATGAAACTTAATTGAGAACCATCCGTGCCGCCTCTTATAGGTTTGATTATTGGCTTAATATTAAGCGCGATCATGGCTTCTTCTGCAATATCAACAATGTGCATGACCGGTTCAATTTTCTCTTTCATATTGAAATATTGATCCTTGATATCAATCGTTACAACTTCTCTTTCATATTGTGTATTCAAGTCGAAGGTTACTTGAAGCATCGCTTTCTTTCGAGCATCAAAGTGGGCCATATTATGATCTCTGATAATATAATTTAAAACCGTTTCCTCAACAGTGCCCTGAATGCTTGACAAATGGAAAAATCCTTGGTAATTCTCCGTGTGTTCTGGAGTTTCCAGCATAGGTAATGAATTGATAAATTCGGTAGCAATGTACATGGAGTTGATCATCTTTCCTTTGGCGTACCCAGGATGTACAATTTTCCCCTTCACTTTTACGGTGGCGCCTGCAGCATTGAAATTCTCATATTCCAACTCGCCAATTTGGCTGCCGTCCATAGTGTAGGCCCATTCAGCACCAAACTTCTCAACATCGAATTTATGCGCCCCACGGCCAATTTCTTCATCAGGTGTAAAACCGACACGAATTTCGCCGTGCTTGATTTCAGGATGCTGAATCAGGTACTCCATCGCGGAGACAATTTCAGTAATTCCTGCCTTATCATCCGCTCCCAATAATGTCGTGCCGTCCGTTGTGATAAGGGTTTGTCCTTTATATTGCAACAAGTCATCAAATAGGTCAGGGGACAGGATAATATCTTCTTCTTCATTTAAAACAATGTCCTTACCATTATAATTTTCAATAATTTGAGGTTTGACATTTGCCCCCGTGAAATCTGGAGAGGTATCAAAATGGGATATAAACCCAATCACCGGAACCTCATGATCAACATTACTGGGTAAAGTTGCCATGATATAAGCGTTGTGGTCAATGGATACGTCCTTCATGCCAATGGCGGTGAGTTCCTTGACCAGTAAATGTGCCAAATCCCATTGTTTTTCAGTACTTGGTGTAGTGTCTGAATTGGGGTCGGACTCTGTGTCAATGGTGACGTAGCTTATAAATCTATCAATGATGTGTTGTTTGTCAATCATAACTTTTTCTTTATGCAAAATAAGGCATATTACCACTAAGAACCATGCCCTAAATTATAATTTTTAATAGATTTTCTTGATTGGGATTACAAGTCTCGGAAATTCTCTTAGTAAGCTTGGAGAACATATCTTGTTGGATAACTATCCGGATCTTGCTGAAAAATCTATCACTTGGACAGATGCCAACGGCGCAACCCAAACAGCAAACAACCGTAGTAAATGGTGTTTTGATGGGTCAAGAAGTGCACACCAATCTGTTGTTGACGGGCGATTCTTATTTGCAAGACTTAGCTTTGCACTTAAATAATAGTAAATTATTAAATGCATATAAAAACTACCCTATCTTTGGGTAGTTTTTTATTTAACACATCTATGTACAAATTATTATTACGTCCAATTCTCTTTCTATTCGACCCTGAAACGGTCCATAATTTTACTTTTAAACTTATAAGATTCGCACATAATTTGGGTTTTGGAGCAGTTTTCAGAAACACCTATCAAGCGAATAACAAATTGCTTGAACGACAACTTTTCGGATTAACAATTCCCAATCCAGTAGGTTTGGCCGCTGGTTTTGATAAAAATGCCATGCTTTACAAGGAACTTTCTAATATGGGTTTTGGTTTTATTGAGATTGGAACGGTCACCCCAAAAGCACAGGATGGAAACGAAAAACCACGTTTGTTTAGGTTAAAGGAAGATTTGGCCATTATCAACCGCATGGGTTTTAATAATGCCGGTGTGGAAGCAGCGGTAGAGCAATTGAGAGAAAATCCGTCGGTAGGAGAGAAGGGGAGGGTTATAATTGGTGGCAATATTGGGAAGAACAAAATCACCCCAAACGAAGAGGCGGTAAACGATTATATCATTTGCTTTGAAGCGCTTTTTGATTATGTCGATTATTTTGTGGTTAACGTCAGTTCTCCAAACACCCCCAATTTGCGTGCGTTACAAGAAAAGAAACCATTGACCGATTTATTGCAAACCCTTCAAGACAAAAATAATTCGAAGGGAAAACGAAAACCAATCCTCCTTAAAATCGCACCAGATTTGACCAATGAGCAACTTTTGGACATCATAGACATTGTTTCCATCACTAAGATTGATGGCGTTATCGCTACCAATACGACCATTTCCAGAGAAGGACTTAAAAGTGAGAACAAAACTGAAATGGGAGGTTTGAGTGGACAACCCTTAACAAAGCGGTCAACTGAGGTCATCAGGTTCTTGGCAGAAAAAAGTAATAAGGCATTTCCAATTATTGGTGTAGGAGGGATCCATTCCGCTGAAGATGCTTTGGAGAAATTGGATGCTGGCGCCGATTTGATACAGCTCTATACCGGTTTTATTTATGAAGGACCTCAATTGATAAAAGATATTAATAAAGCAATTTTGAAAAGGAATAAGAAAGAAAAGCTCTGAGATCTTTAATAAATTGTAACAACTCTAAAATAATTTTCAACAGATCTCCCGTATGCCATCCATGTGAGTTTTAAATCTTACGCCTCATAGCGCAGCGGTCTTACATCTTTTTTATGATAGAAACTCTCCTTTCTTTTTCAGTGGCTACCCTTGCCTTGGCCCTTGCTCCTGGACCAGACAATATCTATGTATTGACCCAGTCTTTGGTTAATGGGACCAAAAGCGGGATTGCCACAACCGCCGGTCTTATAAGTGGTTGTATTGTGCATACAACACTATTGGCGTTTGGTATTTCAGCAATTATAACAACTTCAGATGAACTTTTTTATGGGATAAAAGTTTTGGGAGCTTGCTATTTACTTTACTTGGCTTATAAAGTTTATAAGAGTGATGATCACATCTCGTGGTCAGAAGATGCGCCAAAGAAATCCTACCTGCAGCTTTTTAAAACGGGAGTGATCATGAATTTGGTAAATCCGAAAGTCATGATTTTCTTTTTGGCGTTTTTCCCTGGTTTCCTTTGGGATAAAGAAGGCAATACGGTGGTTCAATTCTATATTTTGGGAATTACATTTATGGTTGTATCCTTCATCATCTTTAGTGTTATTGCATTATTGGCTGGGCGTATTTCTAAATTCATAATAGAAAGAAAAGGTGTGGGCACTTTTTTAAAATGGCTGCAAATTGTTGTTTTTGTAGGTATCGCACTTTATATAATTGCGGCCTAAACAGATTGTTTATTGAGGATTTAACTTTAAAAAACAAAATTCAATGATTTGATTTCATGATGATTTGCTCCTTTTTGACGATGTAAATTACCGTAATAGATGTAATTTAGCACGAAACCAAAATTATATTTTATTATGAGAAAAACGACATTTTTTGCTGGACTAGTTTTTTTACTCTTCTCTTGCAACTCTGGAAACAAACAATCTTCAGAAGGTACATCTGACGATGCCACCAAAAAGGTAAGTAACAAGGACAGCGGTAAATCTTACGACTGCCTAAAGGATTTTAAGGACGATTACGGAGCATTGCTCACAAAAGAAGAAATGGCCTCTGTTTATCCCTTAGGTGATAAAGCAAAAGTGGAATTGCGTTCAGGTAGCTATGGTCAACATATTTATACTTGGGAAAGCGATCGCCCGTCTTTTACTATGGAAGTGAGCAATATGAAAATGGATGTTCCTGATCAAAATACTATGGGAATAAAGAATCTGTCTTTTTACTCGGATAAGACCGATTTGAAGTCGGCCATTGGCACCTTCGACATGGGCTATAAGCAATTATCTGATGCCGAATTAGCTCAAATGCAGAAGAATCTCGAAAAAGCGGATGCGGAAGTTAAAGAGACTGGTACAGATTTAATGAAAGTGAGAGCTAAATCAAGTTGGGACGCTGTTGAAGGTTTGGGCTCGAGCTCTTGGTATAAATGGAGTGACCAATGGGGCGGCGAGTTGGTTGTTCTTGCCGGAAGGGCTAATTTCACGATCCTTACTAAAATCAGTAATGATCCAGATGAGAATAGGGAATTGGCAAAAAAACTAGCTGAAAAGGTAATTGCAAAATGTAAGTAGTTATAAAAGTGGACTTTTAGGATGTTTTTCTTAAAAGTCCGCTTTATTATAAAAATATTCAAGTTACGTCCTTCCACTCTCCAAATAAAACTCATGTTTATTATTTAAATGAATGATTCCTGCATACGTAGGAATTCATATCTTTGACCCCATGCAACAGGTTAAAATTATCGAATGTCCACGCGATGCCATGCAAGGCATCAAGGATTTTATTCCTACTGAAAAAAAGGTGCAGTATATTCAGTCGTTATTGCGCGTTGGGTTTGATACAATAGACTTTGGAAGTTTCGTGTCTCCTAAAGCCATTCCGCAAATGGTGGATACAGCTGAGGTACTTTCCAAACTAGACCTTTCCACAACCAAAAGTAAACTTTTAGCAATAATCGCCAATACACGCGGCGCGGAAGATGCCTCAAAACATCCTGAAATTAATTATCTGGGCTATCCGTTTTCAATTTCAGAAAATTTCCAAATGCGAAATACCCATAAAACCATCGCGGAATCGGTCGTTACTTTGGAAGAGATTCTGGAAATTGCCGATAAGACAGCAAAAGAGGTGGTGGTCTATATCTCCATGGGTTTCGGAAATCCTTATGGCGATCCTTGGAATGTGGATATTGTAGGCGAATGGACTGAGCGTTTGGCAAATATGGGGGTTAAGATTCTATCGTTAAGTGATACGGTGGGAACTTCCAATCCAGAGAATATAAATTATCTGTTTTCTAACTTGATTCCAAAATACCCACATATCGAATTTGGTGCCCATCTTCATACCACACCAACCTCGTGGCATGAAAAAGTGGATGCGGCCTATAAAGCGGGCTGTCTCCGTTTTGATGGAGCGATTCAAGGTTTTGGCGGTTGCCCAATGGCAAAAGATGAATTGACCGGAAATATGCCCACCGAAAAACTACTCTCTTATTTTACTTCAAAACAGCGCAATACACTGAATGCCTTGAGTTTTGAGAGCGCTTATAATGAAGCCACCAAAATATTTAAAATATACCATTAAAATTAACTTGTATTTGGCTTCTCACTATCAATGATTTATAATTATTATTTAAAATTAGTCTAAATAAATTTTGTGATTATCTGTTGCTGTTTTACTTTTGTCGAATATTATCAATTTATATCGATTCTAAATAATAGCAAACCTAATTTCCCAAAATGAAAAAAATTTCAATGGTAGTCGCTCTGTTAATTACAGCAATTACTTATTCTCAAACTCAAGATTCATTAAACAGAAGCCAGCAACAGGAAAACTCAGCACAACGTATCCTCTCAGGCAACATTAGCTCAGGCGTTACCGTAGGAGGTTACGGTGAGATTACATATAATCAACCAGAAGGCGACAATGGAAAACTGGATGTAAAACGTTTGGTGTTATTGTTTGGATATAAATTTAGCGATAAAGTGCAATTTGTGACAGAGGTAGAATTTGAACACGTCAATGAAGTATATATAGAACAAGCTTTTTTACAGTACAGTTTAACGGATAATCTAAATTTGAGAGGTGGATTAATGATTGTTCCGATGGGTATCATCAACGAATATCATGAACCTACAACATTTAACGGTGTAGAAAGGCCAAGTATGGATAAGAGTATTGTACCAACCACTTGGAGAGAAATAGGTGTAGGAGTGGCAGGGAAATTTGATGATGCGTCTTTACGCTATCAGGCGTATATATTTAATGGTTTTGCTTCAGTCAATGGCACTAAATTTTTAGGAGGTAAAGATGGCTTGAGAAATGGCAGACAAAAAGGAATTGAATCTACTGTGGACTCACCTAATTTTTCGGCAAAATTAGACTATTACGGATTGCCAGGATTACGACTTGGGCTGTCAGGCTATGTTGGTCGGTCTCAAGCTGAGGATGATGTTGAAGAGTTAGATGGCTCTAGTGTGGGGATTTCTATGGTAGGTCTTGATGCACGTTATAGCTACAAACGTTTTGCGGCTCGTGGACAATTTGTTTATTCATCATTAACAGATACGGAAGCCTATAACGCATTGTACTATGATTTGGTAGCCCATCCAACCCAAGGTTTAGGAAGTGCGATGCAAGGTTATTATTTAGAGGCGGCCTATAATTTATTACCGCTCACCAAAAAACAGCAACTTTATGCTTTTGCCCGTTATGAAGACTATGATACCAATGCATCCGTTAGTGGTGATTTATTAGTAAATGATGCGTATAACAGAAGTGATTGGACGGTAGGTTTGTCATATAAAATAGCTCCTGGAGCTATAATAAAAGCAGATTACCAATTTAAAGATGATGCCAGAACAACACATTTGGCCAACCAATTAAACTTTGGGATTGGGGTGTGGTTCTAAAACCAGCGATTTAGTTTATGGTGCTAAAGGGTAGAAGGAAGTTTTGTTCTAGCTTTTGGCAGTTTAATAGGACATGAAAAACATTTAGATATCTTTGTTATATGAATTTTAAATTTACCATCATCCTCTTTCTACTTACGGCATTTCAAAATATTGAGCTGCCTAAAAATATACAGAAGAAAGTTGATAAGGAAATAGCTGAAACCTTTCAGGTAAGTTCTTTTAATTTTGAGACTTTTTCGGTCTCGCGTGAGGTTAAAAATTTGTTACCATCGAAATTTGAAGCTGATAATTTTTTTAAAATTCATGTCGGAAACAAATTAATAGGCTATGCTTATGTTGCAAAAGCGCCAAGTAAAACTGATGAATTTGATTATTTGGTTTTATTCAACCCTGAACTTGTGGTTTTAAGTACAAAAATCTTGATTTATCGGGAAGATTATGGGGGCGAGATTGGAAGTAAGCGTTGGTTGAAACAATTCATGGGAAAAACTCAGAATGATGAGTTGCGCTACGGCGATAATGTGATGGCTATTTCTGGGGCAACTATTTCTGTTAAATCTATGACTGCCGCCATGGGTGACTTGTTGAAATCGCTTAAAATTCTTCATTCTAAAAATATCATTTAGTATGCAACTCAATGGCTTAATGTTTTCGTTTCCTAAAGAAATAAAACTCTTAATTGCAGCTTTTATAATCATTTTAAGCGTTGGTTTTTATACGGGTTTACTTTTTGTTGGCAATACATCTGCAGCACAACCAAATGGTATTGAAGAACAATATTTGGGAAATGAAAATGATGAAAATGCTACCGTTATGAAGTTTAAAAAGAGCGAACAAGAAATGCTGACCTTGGTTCATAACCACATATTATCCATGTCTATTATTTTTTTCCTGGTGGGCTTAATACTCAGTACTACTCAATTAAACAGAAAGCTCAAACTCTTTTTAATCATCGAGCCGTTTCTATCGGTCATATTGACTTTTGGAGGACTTTATTTACTTTGGAGTGGTCAGCTGTGGATGAAGTATATCGTAATGTTTTCTGGAATATTAATGGCGCTAACTTTTACATGTGCAATAGCGATTATCTTAACCCAACTATTCTATTTTAAAAACAATAATTAATCCATTCAACACGTCTAATAAACCTTCCCAAGTATCAAGCTTAAGATATAATGAGAAAAAATAATTATTTTAATAAAAACTTAAAACTACTTTCGCTATAAATACTGTATATTTGCACGCAATTAAACCGTAATTGCAATGATAGCACACGAAAGCAAAATAGTAGGTGAGGGATTGACCTATGATGACGTTCTACTAATTCCTGCATATTCTGAAGTCCTTCCTCGGGAGGTCAATATTCAAACAAAATTTACACGTAACATTACCATCAACATTCCAATAATATCAGCAGCCATGGATACGGTTACTGAAAGCGCTATGGCTATTGCCATGGCTCGAGAAGGTGGGATAGGTGTTTTACATAAAAACATGAGCATTGCGCAACAGGCCAATGAAGTGCGTAAAGTGAAACGTGCCGAAAGTGGTATGATCATTGATCCGGTCACTTTACCATTGACTGCGACGGTGTTGGATGCCCAACGTAACATGGCTGAACATAGTATTGGCGGCATTCCGATTATTGATGAGAACGGAATTTTAAAAGGTATTGTGACCAACCGTGACTTGCGATTTGAAAAAGATAGTTCCCGCCCAATTGTGGAAGTGATGACCAAAGATAATTTGGTAACCGCGCCCGTTGGTACCTCATTGCAAGATGCCGAAGGGATTCTTCAAAAGAACAAAATTGAAAAACTACTCATTGTTAATGAGAATTATAATCTTGCCGGTTTAATTACCTTCAGGGATATTACTAAATTAACCACTAAACCTATTTCCAACAAGGATACTTATGGTCGTTTGCGCGTTGCAGCGGCTATTGGCGTCACTGCAGATGCGGTGGAGCGAGCAGAAGCCTTAGTGAAATCTGGAGTTGATGCCGTGATTATTGATACAGCGCACGGACATACCAAAGGTGTGGTAACGATACTTAAAACCATCAAAAAACGATTCCCTGAACTTGAGGTGATTGTGGGTAATATTGCTACTGGTGAAGCCGCTAAGTATTTAGTGGAAGCGGGTGCTGATGGTATTAAAGTAGGAATTGGACCGGGTTCCATTTGTACTACACGTGTGATTGCTGGGGTTGGATACCCACAGTTTTCTGCCGTTTTGGAAGTTGCCGCAGCCATAAAAGGTTCTGGAGTTCCAGTTATTGCCGATGGTGGCATTCGTTATACGGGCGACATTCCTAAGGCGCTTGCAGCTGGTGCGGATACAGTGATGTTAGGTTCTTTATTGGCCGGAACAAAAGAAGCTCCTGGAGAAACCATCATTTATGAAGGTCGGAAATTTAAATCCTACCGCGGGATGGGGTCTGTGGACGCCATGAAACAGGGCAGTAAAGACCGTTATTTCCACGATGTTGAAGATGATATCAAAAAACTGGTACCAGAAGGCATTGTGGGCCGTGTGCCGTACAAAGGCGAAGTCCTTGAAAGTATCCATCAATTTGTTGGTGGTTTGCGCGCTGGGATGGGCTATTGTGGAGCCAAGGACGTGGCGACTTTGAAGGAAACTGGACGCTTTGTGAAAATCACTGCTTCAGGAATCAATGAAAGCCATCCGCATGATGTGACCATTACTGAAGAATCACCGAATTATTCAAGATAATATATTTAAATCTTTAGATAAAGTGCTAAGAACACGACTTTTATTGGTCGTGTTTTTTTGTTCTTAGTGAAACTTAGTAAATCCTTTGTGTAATAGCTTCGTTATAAAATGGATTATAACAAGAATTACATGTATTCCCACAAATAACACGCCGCCTTAATCAATGTTTTAGTTACTGCGGATACTCAATATTCATCACTTCAAAAGTCCGATCTTCTTTTGCCAATTTCAATACCACGATGTCGCCAACCTTCTTATCTGTCAAGAGTCGTGCAATGGGCGAAATAAAAGAAATTTTTCCTTTAGAAATATCGGCTTCGTCAACCCCTACAATCTGATAGTGCTGCAGTTTTTTATCCTTCCCAATTTTTAAGCTTACCAAAGCTCCAAAGCGTACTTCATCTTGTGGCTGCTTGCTAAGGTCAACAATTTTTGCCGACAGGATGCGATTGTTCAACAACTGTAATTTTGCATTGATATGATTGGTTGCAATGCGTTTTTCGTTTTCATTGGTAATGTTCAAATTGTCCCGTTCTGCAATAAGTTCTTCATTTTCTGCTAACAGTGCATCCATGCCTACTTGAGTCACATAATTGGTGATCCCTTCGGGTAAATCTGCTCTTGGTGCTACAAATGGCACTTCTTCCTGATCATCTTCTTTTACAAATCCTCTACTCATGGTTTACTAAGTTTAATACGATGACTATCGTTTTATTAAAATTAAAGAATATAAAGTAGCCAGCAAAACTAAAATCACTCTTAACGAGTTGCGTTGTTGGGTTTCCGATAAGAAAATATCTATCAAGATGGAGGTTTATGAACCTAAAAAAAGATCGATCTTTAGATGTTCTTTTAGGACATTGACAGTATATTAGCGCACTCAATATAATCTACACTAAGACCTATCAAAAGTCTTAAAAGCAACATGCATGTATTATGAAACGTTTATTTTCAAATTTACTGTTTAAAGTCTTTGTGGCAATAGTTTTAGGGACCGTTTTTGGACTCTACTTACCTGAATCCATCAATAGGATATTCACAACTTTTAACGCTTTTTTTGGGCAATTTTTAAGTTTCTCCATTCCGTTAATTATCATGGGATTGATCATGCCTGCCATTGCCGATTTAGGTAAGGGTGCGGGAAAATTATTATTGCTTACTGCGGCCATTGCCTATGGCTCGACCTTGTTTTCAGGGTTTATGACTTACTTTACAGCTTCCAATATATTTCCCCAACTTTTAGAATCGAGTATTAACCACACCGCTGATATCACCGATTCTGGTCCTGAGTTATTGCCTTATTTCAGTCTTACTATTCCCCCGGTATTGGACGTTATGACCGCATTGGTTTTGGCATTTGTGATTGGTTTGGGCCTTTCCTATCAAGAAAAATCTAGTTTAAAACTAGTCATCAAAGATTTTGAAAAAATTATCATGCAGTTGATAACCAACGTAATTGTGCCGTTATTGCCACTTTTTATTTTAGGCATCTTTGTGAGCATGGCTTATAGCGGACAAGTATTTTCAATATTTACCGTCTTCTTGAGTATTATAGGGGTCATTTTCGCTTTGCATATTTTACTGTTATTACTGCAATACACCATTGCTGGGCTATTTACAAAAAGAAACCCAATAAAGTTATTGGCCACCATGATGCCCGCCTATTTCACCGCATTAGGGACACAATCTTCGGCAGCTACAATTCCTGTAACTTTGGAACAGACTCTAAAGAATGGGGTTTCAGAGAAAATCGCGGGATTTGTCGTCCCCTTATGTGCGACTATTCATTTGTCTGGAAGTATGATGAAAATTACCGCCTGCGCCATGGCATTGATGATTTTACAAGGTGTACCCTTTACTTTTACGCTTTTCGCTGGATTTATATTTGTATTGGCAATTGCAATGATTGCAGCGCCCGGTGTGCCTGGGGGCGCGATTATGGCGGCTGTTGGCATTTTACAGTCCATGTTGGGTTTTAACGAAGAGATGTTGGGCCTGATGATTGCGCTATACATTGCTATGGACAGTTTTGGTACCGCATGTAATGTTACGGGTGATGGTGCTATTGCGCTTGTGGTCGATCGGGTCACCAAGGAAAAATTGATAACCTAAATCTTAGGAGTTTTTAAATACCACTCAAAAGTCGAAAGAGGACAATCGACTTAATTTATCCTCTTCCTTATGATGTCTAGTTTTCGGCTTTCGATAGTTGCTGCTCCAAATTCTGCCTCGGGATGATTATTTTCAGCAGCACTGCCATTAATCCCGATGGCACTGATGATTTCGTTCTTTGAGTTGGCTTTTATTTGTTTTGGAATAGTAGAGTTCAGGAATGTTTTCTATCGGCATGTATCAAGATATTATTTTCATTTCAAACAAACTAAATGGACCTGTCTTATAATGTTCTGGTAAATCGCTGGTATATTCAATTTCCCTGATTCCTATATGGGTAAAACCAGAACCAATATAATAGTTGTTCAATCTTTCATTGCCACTATGCGTGTCCATTCTGATAAAGTCAATACCGCTTTCCTTGGCTAAGGCTTTGCACCATTCCACAATTTTTTTCACATAAGATCGGCCCTTGAAATTTGGATGTGTAGCAATCCGATGCAGGTAGATGGCTTTATCATTTTCAGAATCTTTCCAAATTACGGGGTCGTTAAAAGTAATCACAAAGGAACAAACCAGGTCATTGCCTTCCATGATTTTAAAATGCCGATTTTCGTTAATTTCCTTTTCGATAAGCGTTCTCTCAAATCCGCTCCAGCTCTTATTATTCACGGTTTTTTGATACGCTGTTGCCGCGTCGTATAACGCAAATATGTCGTTGATGTCTCCAAGGGTACTAGGGGTAATGTTCATTAAAAAATATAGTTTATGGATTTCTTTAAACAGGGTTCCGTAATGAATTCTATCTTTTTTACGGCCGATGTTCGTATTTCTTATAAATTACTAATTTAGCAAATACTTACCGAAATTGGCGGTCTGCAGGAAGATTCTTGTGCGACTTAAAAAACGATTGAATTGTGATTATCGAGTAAAAGTAAATGGACTTTTAATGATTCTCGTTTTTTTCCTTCAATTTGTCTTTTTGGATTAAGGTGTCCACTTCCAAATACTTTTCTTTTAGCAGGCTTAAGGCGAAAGCCGCTGCAGAAGCTGTAAACACCGAATAGTCAAAAACACTTTTTATCCCGATGCTAAAGGTCATGGAAAGCGCGAAGATTAAGAGCAGGATGCCACTTAATTTGGCAAACAGTTCCGTTTTAAACCCGATGAGCAGGAAGATGGCAAAATTAACTTCTGCGCCTGTGGCAATAATAGCTATGGTTGGGATTAAAGAGTTGGGAACCCACGGATTCAATACTTTTGTATATTCCAAAAAACTGTCCCAATTTCCCCATGCAGAATATTCTTTAGCCCACATGCCCAATCGGTCCGCGGAAGCCGATAAAAATCCGATAGCAATGGAGAACCTTAAAAAGAGCTTGATTATTTTCATGATACCCCATTTAGTATTAATTTCGACTTTTTTGAATGCACCCTTTGGGTTTGATATCCCTGCGCCTTCTGAAGGCGGGAAAATCTTTACGGTTGCCTACGGTATGAAGTTGTCTGGCATAGACTACTAAAAGTACAAAATTTAGTCTTGATATCCTACTTAAACAGCTAACATATAAAGGGTTTTATAAATCGGCTAAAGACATAAAACGCCAGCGGGAAATCTTACGGTCTATCAGGATTTAGATGTGAACATCAGTTTGTGGATCCAAGTTCCAATAGAATAGAATAAAGCCAACCATCCAATTAATAGTAAGGCTCCCAAGACCCATCCCAGGATGCCAAGTGTAAAACCAAATCCAAAAAAGTATGTTGCCATACTGTCGATAGGCTTTATCGAAACTGCAACATTGTCGGGTTTTGATAAAATATCGATGAGTAGTATCAAAAATATATATCCAACCAATAAACCTATGCCACCTGATATTCTTCTGTTATTTTTCATTTTTTGTCGAATTTAATTTGAGAAGATTTGAAAGAGATCAACACTAATTATCAAAATTAGTTTGTTGCAATTGTCCATAGCCGTCTTATTAATGGACAGCCGATTTTGAGAAGAAATTCATCACAAAAACTCCGGCCACAATCAACGTTATTCCCAAGATTGCAGGGAGGTCTAAAGATTGTTTAAATATAACCACCGAAATTATGGCGGAAAGTACAATTCCCAAACCACCCCAAATGGCATAAGCGATTCCCAATGGAATTGATTTTAAGGCATGCGAAAAAAAGAAAAAGCAAATGGTATAGGCAACAATGGTTAAAACGGTAGGGATGGTTTTTGAAAACCCATTGGAGGCTTGCATAAAACTAGTGCCTATGAGCTCGAATACGATAGCTAAGGATAAAAAGAGATACTTCATGGAGGATGATTTTACATCTGCAAAGAAACGATAAATCAAAGGAAGTCAAACCTAAGATCTGGACAAAATAATAATGTAATCAATTGGTTTTTTAAAAAAGAAGCGGCATCAAATAGTGATGCCGCCAATCCTATAAACTATTTTAACCTACTATAAATGCTTTCGTAGTCAAATAAAACCTTTAGCAGATTTAAAAAAATGTGAGGTGCAAATTGATCTCTTTCTCTAAACAGAAGAGAATGAGAACAAAACTATTCGTTGTAGGCTTTTTCAAGAGCTTCCAAGAATACCTCTTCTGGCTGTGCTCCAGAAAATGCATGTTTATTGTTGAATACAAAAAAAGGAACTCCAGTAACTCCAATTTCTTTTGCTTGCATCTGGTCTTCGGCAACATTTTTATCCAAGGCCGAATCGTTGAGTTGTTTTTCGATGTCCTCTGCTTCAAAACCTAAACTTTCTCCAATGGCGACCAAAACTTTCATGTCGTCAATGTTTTTACCATCGGTGAAATGTGCTTTCAACAAGAGTTCTTTGGCCTCGTTTTGTTTATTGATTTTTTTTGCCGCATGCATTAACTTATGTGCATTAAAGGAATTGGCAACCACCGCATCCTTGAAGTTAAAGTCTATACCCACTTCCTTCGCCATAGCGGTCGAGTTTGCCAACATCTGTGACATTTGGTCCTTGCTTGCGCCTTTATTTACGAAATAATCGATTGTGGAAATGTCTGGATTGGTGCGTAAGTTGGGATCCAATTCAAAACTCTTCCATTCAATAGAAACCTCGTCTTTATGCTTAAATTGTGAGATTGCATTTTCTAATTTCCTTTTTCCGATATAGCAAAAAGGACATCTAATATCTGACCAAATTGTAATTGTCATAATCTATAATTTATATTAATTAATTTTCATTGTTAGGTTAAATCCCTTCGACAAATTCCAAAAACACTCTTTTGTGAAGTTCAAGATCCACATTTGGTGCTAGTGAAACCCGTACAATATAATCTTTGTCGCCTTCTTTGGTGGTTCCTTGCGTTGAGGTTGCCGGAATTGTCCAGTAAGAGCCTTTTAATTGACCATAACTAACACAGAACTTACTTTCATGGGGGATTTTTGTAATCATTAAATTGATTAACTTAAGATTCAAAGCTCTTTTATAAGTTTCCCGTTCTTCGTCAGAATTTCCTTTGGTGGGAAGGTCCAGTGAAAATACTGATGGCTTAAAACCTTGCTCCGCCAATGCTTCTGAAACAAAATTGATCTTCGCCTCAGGTAACACCTCATGGATAAAGTTTACAAAGTCGCGGGTATTTTTATAGGCATCCTTAATTCTTTGATTCATTGATGGCAATTGTTTGGCCAACACCTCCATTTGGAGGTCTGTAGCTTCATTATCGCAAAGTTGGAGATGCAGTTCTATTTTCTCCATCAAAGCTTCTGTTTTTTTATTTCCTACACAATAGCCCGCAGTGCACATTCCGCCACTTGGAAATTTCGATCCGCTGGCGTATGAAATGGTGCGCACAGAAGAGAGGATGTCCTTGTCGCCCAAAAAGTGGACGTTAGGACAAAACGTCTGATCTAAAATAAATACAGGGGCAATCGCAGGTTCACCATTTTTGGCATAACGTACTTGACTTAAAACCTCTTTTAATTTCGTAAGATCAGGAACTTCAACCCTCGGATTTGTAGGAATTTCAGCAATGATATAAGGGATCGCATCGTCGTTGGCAATATTATCCAAAATGCTGGCGATACTTTCCACCATATCGTTGTCCCCATCCACAAGTAAATCAACCACATCCACATGGTCAAGACAAGCAGCAACGCGTCGCGCTTGATCATTCGTACCCCCATAACAGTTGGGAGGCACAATAAATTTGATGTCCTTTCCTTTATGTTGTTCTTGGGCATCGTGAATTAGCCCCATCATAATGGCATATTGCATGGAAAGTCCGCTTGAAGCTACCAATGCTTTTGAAGTGGTGTTGGTAATCTTATTGATGGTTTCTTCAACTAAGGTCTTGTTTGTTTCGATATCTGGGTTTTGAGGAATAACAAAAGCGTCATCTATGATCACGTTCAATGCTGAAAGACAATTGGCCGGGGTCATGGCAATGGTCTCTCTTCTTCTGACATGCTGAATTTCTGAAACATAACTTTCATTTTGGGCACCATTTACCAAAATCACACTGCCAAGTTGAGGGTGTGCAGTGATAAAAAAATCAATATTATGAGTGAGGTCAACATCAAGAAAATTATCTTGATCTGAGACAAATACCGTACTGCCCTTAAATGCAGCAATATCTTTTGTGTTTTCTACTTTCGTTAAATCAAATTGATAGCCATAAACGCGCTTGAGGAGTTCGGCATCAAAATGATCAGGTAATTTTTCAGTATAAACAATTTGGGTGCGTTTACCGTCTAATAAGTTTTTTCTTAGAATCGCTAAAATGGGCGCCATTCGCGATGAAAAACTGATGACATTTTCTGAGTTGAGATGATGATGATGATGATGATGAGCAATTTCCCATTCCAACACACAAGATAGGGGATGCCCTAACCGGATATAATCGTAAGCTGTGGGCAAATTGTTCAATGCGGATTGTTGGTAATTATTCTCTTGAAATAAGGCTTCAAATTGTTCTAAAAACTGCGTTTTAGCCAATGCTTCATCATAAATATCAAGGCGATGCGTTGTGATGGTCAACCAGCCAGAAGGCATGTTTTCCAAAACGTTCTTTAAAAATTTGCCTCTTTTTTCGTCTTTCATAAAGTTGTCTTTTAATAGGTCGAGAAGGTACGATAATTAGGGTGTATTGAAAAGCCTTACGGGTCGTTTTTTGATTCGAATTCTATGGTTGTCTATCCGATTTAAAAGTAGGTCATGGTTAGGGAACTCAATGAATCTCTCAGCTGAAGAACAAATAGAAAATCCTTCCTGCCACGCTTTTGGGCAGAAAGGATTTTTGTTAATTTCTTGCACGAACCATTTACGTTGCGTGGCGCGATTTAAAACTGGTTTAGTTTTTAAATAGTATTTTTCCGTCCTTTTTAAATTCAACGTGGTCACCTTTTCCCCTTAATTCATACTGGTCATTTTTGTACCAAATTCCTGATGCAGGATTTTGACCCTGTAAGTCGATTTGTTCGCCGCCGTTTAAATACACTTTTGCCGTATTGGTGGTGTTGTTAATGGTCATGTCCAGCGTTTGTCCATCTTTATCTTTCAAGGAAGTAATTATGATAGCATCATTATGGCTAAAGATTACTTTTCCATCTTTCTTCAACTCAATATCGTTTCCTTTTCCTCTTAATTCATACTGATCGTTTGTATACCAAATTCCTGATGCCGATTTCTTTGCTAACAAATTAATAGTTTCACCTTTAAAATTTAGAGTTGCAGTACCATTTGTATTGTTAAAAGCCATTTCTAAATTGTTACCGTCCTTGTCGGTTGAGGTGGTCTTTACAATATCTTCGGCTACTTGTTCTGTGGTTGCTGCTTGTGTGTTTTCTTGCTGTGTAGTGTCTTTACAAGAGCTTAAAATTAATGCCGTAAGCATTGTCATTGTCAAAATTGTCTTTGTCATTGTATGATTAATTGATGTTTATTGTATTTCCGTTTTAAACGGATTCGAAATTTTTTTCAGTCTTATCTTTTATACAACATTCGTGCCATTACAATCTCATTTTGTGATGTAATTTTAAAGTTTTTCTCATTTGTAACATGGGGAAACTTGCCCATCGTCGAAGCATTTCAATATTTGAAATTCTTTGTGACGGCATTCGTCATTCATGGACGAAACGTCAATAAACATGACAAGGAGTTAGCCCATACGTTACTAAAAGACTTAGTGCTATCCTTTTGTGTGACATGGGGGTTTGACATTGCTTCATGTTCAAAATATCGATTGTCCGTATTCCCATATTTGTGATTGTGGGATTATGATTTAAGGCTCGATAATGAGATTATCTAAAAGGCAATGGCGATTACGAAAAGATAGGGTTTTACTTTAAAGGTTTAAAATCCTGATTGCTGAAAGGCGGCGTATCAGGTTGTTTTACAATGATAAACTCCATGTCTACGGCTTTGTGGCATTGGTTGCAGGTGTTTGTGAGCGAGGTATAACTGGAATTGAATAGAGCGGTATTTTTTTGTTCAATGGCGTTGCTGATACTATCCAATGGCGGCATGATCATTCCTATCAATAAGGTTTCTTCCCGTCCTTCGTGGAATTTTTCGATATCTTCAATTGCTTCCATAAGTTCGTGCACTTCAAAATCGGCGAGGTCCCAGTTTTCATATAGTCCTGCAAACCATAGTTTGGAGTGATGTGCTTGAATACTACCCATAAAATCCCCGAACCCCGGTTTGTAGGTGTCTGCTAGTTTGCTCTCCAAACTATCAATTTTGTTTTTTAAACTTTGCGTCTGATCGTTTTGTTGGTTACAGGCAAAAAGGCCTAAAGTCATCAGGATAAAAAATAATGGTCTCATTTTAGTGTTTGTTTTTATGTTTATAAAGTCGTTACCGGCGCTGTATGCCCTGGCGGCTTGTTTACATTAGACAAGAGGTTAATCCCCCTAAATTAACAAATAAAAATTAAATAACCCATTCCATTCCGCAGAAATGCGCTCAAAGGAACTTTCGCATGACGCCGAACCTATCAATTAGGTTTATTGAGGAGATTTGGAGATCCTCAGCGTGCAGGATCATTGACGCGATTAAGGATTTACACTATCCAATTGTAAAAGATTGGCTGAGATGGATATCACCTTTAATTTTTCATGTAATTTCATATTTTGATTATACACATTTATCACATTCTCGTCCTCAATATATTCCCAAAATCCATTTTCTATATCATGTGCATCTTCTGGAGAAAGGACTGAATACTCGCAGGTATTTTTTTCCATAAACTTATAGACCTGTCGATAGCGTGATTCTGGAAATGATTTATAATCGGATGGCCTATAGGTTCCATCAGCTTCTTCGTAGGATTCCAACCAAGAATTGATGATTTCATCGGGATAATTTGGATTTAAATCTGAAGCACCAGTTTTACAGGATGTGGTGAATGCAAAAAGACCAAGAATTATAATCACTATTTGTTTTCCCATTTTTCGTGTTTTATGACTCTCAAAAGTTGTTATGTGAACCGCGGTCAAATCTACGGATTTCACGTGTGTAAGATTAATTATTATTATTATTATTATTATTATTATTATTTACTAGTTCAACAATGCGTATTAGTACATCTATACATTAAGAAATAAGAACCGGTTTTAGAAACCGAACAAACGCCCGTACTCGTGGTTTTTAAGTCCGGTTTTAGAAGCCTTCCAATTTATAAAACAAGAGTCGGCTTTGTTTGTTCATGGGCAATAGGAGGAGTTTTTTCTCTTTTATATAAGCAATATCACCTACACTTTGGCCTACTTGCAGAACTTGTTGCGTGTTGCCATCATTATCTACCAAATGGATCATCCCACTAGTCCAATCGGAAATGATTAAACGGTCTTTGTCATACGGTCTAATTCCATCCAAATTTCCAATGATCGTTGTTAGGGAGTCCATATCCTTTGTCGTCATGTCTATTTTAGAAACCCGGCCGCCATTGGGTTGGCTTCCCCATGAGGCAACATACATGGTATTGTTTTGGACCAATAAGCCATTTGGCCGATCTAAGTTCTCATCAGCCAACCATAAATTAAAATTACCCTGGGTATCCAATTGGTAAATTTTTGAGGTGCCTGTATCAGAAACATAAACATTCCCGTGCCCATCAATTGCCACGTCGTTTAAAAATTCAAGGCCGTCGTGGCTATATTTTTTTATTATTTTTCCAGTTTTTAAATCGGCTTCAACGAGTTCATTAATATCCGACACATAAAGTTTGTCTTGCGTAATGGCAATTCCTTTAGGATCATTAAGCCCGCTGATAAAAAGGGAATCTATCAGTTTGCCATTCAGATCAATAGTGGCAATAGCGCCATCGCCAGGTTCTTTTTCTCCGATTAAAGAGGCATAAATTATATCTTGCTTAGCATCATAAACCGCCGATTCGCAATGGGTCAACCCTAGAGTTTCGGTAATAAAAGTGGCCGTTGGAATTTGAGCCGTGTCATTTTGGGCTATTTCTGCGGCTTTATTGTTTTTGCAACTGGTTGCTATAAGTAAGCCGAATACTGCGTAGATAATTGGTTTCATTTTTTAGTGAGTTTTTAATTTTCTGTTGATCTATTTCAGCCTTGATTAAGTTTGGCGGCGTGCTATGTTGTCGAACAGGAGCGGGATGCGCGCAATAACTGGAACAGGTGCGGCCGTTTGCACCAACCCATACGATTGAAATGTTTATAAATATTTAGATTCGGTCTTGTTTTTTATGGGCTCTAATGGTCAAAACCATCGCTATGATAACTAATAGGCTTGAGAAATTTGATACCCAAAATCCGGGGTCATATTTTTCCGATACTATAAAATTCGAAATAATTAGAATTGCACTGGCAATAATGAGGATTAAGGGTAAGATTTTTTTCATTCGTACTGTTTTTTACATCATGAATGGAAAACACAGGTCAATTTACACCAAGTGATGCCACTATCTAAACCCTAAATTAACATCTTTTTCCAAACTTCGGGATAAGAAAAATGATCTATTTTTAAAACACTTACAGTTTTGCCCCTTGTCCGATTGAGAATCGTGATACACCGAGGTCTTCATTTTAAAAGAGATCGTGAGGTGCTTAGCGATTAAAATTTCCGATAAAATATGAGGAGTTGGTAAATGACTTATGTCATGGCATGGCTGAGATTAATATTGTAAATTGATTTTTCGGAGGCTGATACTAGAAGAATATACATTCTAACAGACCTCTGAATTTGGTTTAATAAGTAAAAAAAATATATGAAGACATCAAACATTTCAGCAGAAGTGCTGGCGGCTAACACAACTGTGGACCTGCTTATTGTGGGCTCGGGAACGGGTATTTCTGCAGCCTTAGCCGGACATGAAAAGAATTTAAAAAGCTTAATTATAGAAAAGACCGAATACGTTGGGGGCTCTACGGCACTATCAGGAGGTGCTTTTTGGATTCCTGCGAACCCTGTGCTGACTGAGAACGGCTCGAAAGATACGCTTGAAAAAGCAGAGCAATATCTCAAGGCTGTCGTAGGCAATGATTCGCCACCAGAACGATGGCAATCTTTTCTCAAGCATGGAAATGCCACCACTGAAATGCTTCGACGTACAACCCCAATGACCTTTTTTTGGGCGAAGGGCTATTCAGATTACCATCCGGAAGAACCTGGGGGAGATGCCATGGGACGAACTTGTGAATGTCAACCCTTCGATCTCAAAAGACTAGGGGATGAGATTTCAAGATTTAGACCAGGCCTGATGGCCGCCTCTTTGCCTATGCCAGTAACAGGCTATGATTATAAGTGGCTGAACTTGATGATGCGTAAGCCATTAAAGGCTTTTCCCATTATCTTCAAAAGACTTTTTCAGGGTATAGGCGGTAAGATTGTTGGAAAAGATTTGGTGGCTGGAGGTCAGGCGATAGCGGCTGGGTTGTTTGCTGGAGCTATTAACAACAATATTCCCGTAGCAACCAATACAAAATTGGTAGAACTTCTGGTGGACGGCGGTCGCGTAGTTGGCGCGGTAGTAGAACACGAGGGCACAAAGAAAGAAATTAAAGTGAAGCGTGGTGTTGTATTGGCTGCGGGTGGCTTTGACCACAATATGCCGATGCGACAAAAATACCAATCGGAGTCTTTGGGCGATCACTATAGTTTTGGAGCAGAAGGAAATACCGGAGATGCCATCCAGCTTTCCCAAAAGATCGGAGCCGCTATCGATCTCATGAAGGAATCTTGGTGGTTCCCTGCCATTTCTCCGTTAAAGAAAGGTGAAAACCCTATGGTTCTTTTGGCGGAGCGTTCGCTTCCAGGGAGTTTTATGGTCAATGCCAAAGGCAAACGCTTTATTAATGAAGCGACGGATTATATGAGTTTTGGTCAAAAGCTCTTGGCCGATGAAAAAGAAGGAACGCCCATTGGAGATATGTGGTTGGTGTTTGACCAGACCTATCGCAATAGATATATTCTTGGGGGATCTGTTTTCCCGAGAGCGAAATTACCACAGGAATGGTATGACGCTGGAATTGCTTTTTCAGCCGATTCTGCCCAAGAACTGGCCAAGTTGACCAACTTGCCGGAAACCGAGTTTACAGAAACTTTCGCTCGATTTAATAGGTTGGCGGAAACTGGTAAAGACGACGATTTCCAAAGAGGAGAAAGTGCTTATGATCGCTATTACGGAGATCCAACAGTGAAACCCAATCCGAATTTGCTAGCACTTAAAGGAAAATTATATGCCGTAAAGGTGGTCCTATCCGATTTGGGAACTTGTGGTGGCCTTGTTGCCGATGAGCACGGCAGGGTTTTACGTAAGGATAAAACTGCAATTGAAGGTTTATATGCTATAGGAAACACGGCGGCAAATATTTTTGGAAGGGTCTATCCAGGTGCAGGCGGAACCATTTGTCAAGGGCTGGTCTATGGGCATATTGTGGCGGAACATGCGGCCAGTTTATCACCTGTAGAGGCTTAAACTGTCTAACGGCAAATTGAAGCCTCGTGGGTCTGCCTGGAGAATATGAATTGTAAAATAAGTTAAGGATGCGGTCAATCGTGTCCCTAACTTATTTATAATCCATATATCAAACCAGTTATTCATACTTTCTAATGAGCCCAAAATCAAACGGTGTCCAAAGGCAAGCTTTTAGGCCACTTTCCTTAAAACCAGTATTCACCCAAGTGTTACAGGTATTAACGATGGTGTAGTTTCCATGGGCTTTATAGAAATCGTCGGATTGTGTATACCCTTGATCAATGAGCATTATTTTAAACCCGTTGCCATTTGTTTTAAAGCTATGGCGCACGTAGGTATGAAGTTGTTTTAACTGTGTTTTGGAGAGTTTCACGTGCCGTAAGACCACCTGAAATCATGGCTTTATAGGCGCCACCTAAATCTTCAAAGAAAAAATTCATTAAGGTTGAAATGATAAGGAAAATAATGATGAAACCGGAAAAACTTAAGATCCTGAATTTCGTTAGTTTATTCATTCTAATCGATTATTAGAAGTTAACGGTCTGTATCAATGCCACTGACTTGCCCAATACATGACGACAAAGCAAATACAGCCTAAACATAGTCACTTTCTCCAAACTTACCAGTGGTTTCATTAATTACATTGACTACTAAAACGTCAAAACATTGCTCTATTTTTAAAGAAATAAGACTATGGTTTATGCCGTTGGCACTTTTTCAACCACTATCTCATTTTGAGCCTTGTCATAATAGGTACAGGTCATTTTATCAAGATCCATGACCCACTTTTCAATTCCCGTTTGAGCACAATGTTTACAAAATGTAAAATAGTCTGTTTCGCCTTTTTGGTGGATTTTCAAATAGTGGCTGAACTTATCTTTGTCACTCTTGTTGGCTACTGTCATAGCTTCATATTTCGGTTTGGATGTTGTTTGAAATCCGTTTTTGCCGAAATACACTGTATGACTGTCACTGACCCAAGTTTCAAAATCGGTGAGGCCAATTCCTTTAATTTCCTTAATGTATTTTGGAAATTCGGCCCCTGATTTAACTTTGCTGTGAGCCAATTCAATTTCTTCTAGTGTAAACATCGTTTCTGTTATTCCAATTGATAATATGCCTAAGTTCAATGACCTTCAATACAGCCATAGATTCACCTCTTACCTAAAATACCCTTTACAACGCCAATTTACCACTTTTTCCGAAATTTTCTTATAGGTATAATTACCTTTTTTCAAAGTCTTTCAGGGCACTATTATTGTTGTTATTCCAATTTTTGGTCTGTGTTTTAGTGGTCTGGACAGACGGCTGTGAGCGTTTTTAATCGTGGGTTTGAGTTGAGGTGTGTGAGACACGGGGAGGACGTCCGTGCCAACTGGCGCCTATGGCCTCATTCATGCCATTTTAAACACGTATTCTTAGATATGTCGAAGTCTTAAGTGGAGGTCTTAAAACAGACGTTAATATGTTTATGGAGGTGTCTTTATGGTTTATTGAGACTGCTTAATTTAATTCAATACTATTCTCATTTAAGGAGAGGAACCTTGGCGTATCAAATTCAGGATAAATGAACACCAACACTCTTTTCTTTTTACCCTTATTAATAGATAATTTAAGCGCAGCCGGAAATTGGATGAACCCAGCTGTTCTCACAAATTCAACCTTATGTTTAGTTTTTGTCTTTGAATTTAATAAATGAAAATTATCAAAATCTATCGCTTCTGGTGTTTCACTGTCATTAGTTAAGGCTAGTGTGATGGATACAAACTTGAATCCTCTGCTGGGCGAAACCCAAGACTGATTTCCTGTAGCCAGACTAGTGTTTTCTTTGATCTTTTCAACTTTAAAACTGACACTTTTTGAGTAATTATGTTTTTGGGCAAAGACAGTTAGGTTAGAGCAAAAGCATAATGCCATCAGTAGGATGGTCGTTTTAAATTGATTTTTCAAAGGTATCCTTGTTTTGATCAAATTCAGAATAATAATAGCCAAAACGGACCGTTGCTCTATGAAAGATAAATTGCGTTTCGGTTTCTGTAAAATCAATATTTTCGAAGAAAATAGTATATCTGACCTTCTTGACTCCCGTATGGACTGGTCCAGAAAACAAAGGGTTGTCCCGGTCATGACCTGCATAGACCATACTGGCATAATAGTCATAGGTTTCATTGCCCTCTTCCAATCGCGTACTTATAATGGCATGTGGACCATTGTTGGGATGTGATTTGGTGTACGGCTCGAAGCCGAGAAATGTAAAGGTCATCCCCGGACGATCCTTGAAGGTAAAGCAGTCGTTTGGTTCCATCACAAAGGTTTCTAGAAATTTCTTTTCGAGGCAAACGGAAATTCCTTCGTTAGGATCATCACTTTTTGAGCATCCAAAAATTAGTAAGAGGATAAATAGGTAGGTTAAGTTTTTCATGAGTTTTGATAAAGTACTTTAGGTTTTTTTTTGCGTGTTGCAAATGAGCGCTAGGGTAAGGGAATGTTCCAGAGGCTTTTCATCCTTATTTTTTTAATTTGAATAGCACTTGATTAAAAGGAAAGCGCAATGCCGTAATTCAGGTGCTCTAAATAATCAATTTTTAAACTTACATGTATTTTCTTTTCCTTTTGGTCATTATTAAAGGTGTTAAAGAAAGTAAAATAATCTTTTTTCTTAGGTTTAACGATCAAATTAATAATCCCACCCAGAGCTGCCACACCTAAACCTGTGAATAAGGTGCTTGATTTCATTTGTTCTCCATTGCCAGTACTCAGCGCTTCGTTAATCATAATTCCTGCCCCTGCCGCAAAGCCACCATAAAATGCGATACTGGAAATGGTTTGATTTGTCCGGATCTTCTTTGTTTGTTCAACTAAGTCTTTTTTCAATTCACTGGACATTTCTGTTTCATCAATGAATTTTTGCAGACCCTTCGGACTCGCATCATAGAAATTATCTTGGTATTGGAAGCTGGTAAATACATTTTCAACATTACCTCTGTAGAAATAGTAAAACTGCGAAAAAGAGTAATTTGAAAAAAGGATGAAGAGGATGATGATTCCTTTTTTTAACGTAGGCATTTCTTTCATTAGTGTTTTAGTTTAGGTTATAGTCAGCATTTATTTATATAAGTTGTGGCGTGTGTAGTCATGAACCTCTCAACAAACAAACTTATCAATAGGGATATGGCTTATTGGAAGAGATATTAGGTTGAAAGGAGCGATAGCGGAACACTCGTGTTAGTTAGTTGTAAATAGTTTTTATTTAACCCTTGAATATTCATCATAATAATATTCCAGCACATCTCCATTATAAACTTTTCCATCTATAAATTTAATAATCATAGTGTTTTGGTCAGGGAAGGTAATTTCGTCGTGATCTCCCGTAAATATTTCGTTTTGTTGGGTTTTATCATTGTATTCTATGATTTTAAAAGTGTATTGATTGTCTGATGTTTTAGCCCATGTGCCACTTATAAAATTAGAACTGTTAGTTTCAGCACAATTTCCACTCTTATTTTCACTAAATATTTGTTGATTATAACGGCCGTCAGAAGCAAAAGACATTCTACTCTTTTGATAACAACTTGAAGCTTCATAAGTAATATCGTCTGACACCTGATAAACTTCAACAACTTTTATGGGTTTCCAAATTCCAATGATAGAGTCATGGTTTATGGTGTTTTCATCATCAGAAGAGCAGGATAGAATGGAGAGTCCAATTAGGACGGCAAGAAGTAAGTTCAGTTTTTTCATTTTGTAGTTTGAGGTTTAAGTTGATGTTTATGTTTATGTGAATCTTGAGCTGTCGTGCTTCATAGTGTGATCTTCTCTAAATTGATCTACGTTCTGACAAGTTAACCTAGCCTTAGCAAACCTGAAGTGCCCTTCTTATTCGTAAAGAGCCACTTATGAAGCTTTTTAATCGGCATATTGATAAACTGCTATACGGTCAATAGTGTACTCATGGTTTCTGCCAATAATTAAAACAGGTCTGCTCAAATGGTCTTTTATAATATGCGTGATATCAGCGCTTTGGTCCTTGTGTTGTCCAGCAAATATCTTCTTAGGGATTTTTTTCATTAGACGTAGATTAAATGCTATTTCTAATGAAAGGCTCAAAGAAGAGAAACTCATTATCCATGGCAAATTGCATTCATCATTGTGATATTCTAAAACCTCATATAAGGAGAAGTTTCCTCCAGTTTTGTGTTTTTTCACGAAGTCATCGTTATAAACATAGGTATAAGAATCAGATTTTATTTCTTTCCCCATCCCATCTATAAAATAGGTTTTGGTAAGACGACTACCTTTAAAACTCACTTCTCGTGGATAACCATCTGCTTTGTACCAGCCATCATTTTCAAAGGTGATTTTATTATTTCCCACTCTAACAGGAATGTTATTGATAGATATCACATTTCCTTTAGCATCTCTTTGAATGGTTCCTCCATGATCAAACCGCCCATAATGAATTCCCATTGAGCCAATTGTATAAGATTCTACCAAGCCATCGCTTCCGTAATTTATATGGCAAACAGCACTAAAACTGTCGTCGTTTAATTGAGCAATTGAAGAAATCAAATCTTGAACATATGTGTCTTGGTTTAGCTTACCCAAATCCAGATCAATCCCGGTATGTTGCTTAAGGAGATTTGTATTCAATAGATAAATGTCGGAGACTTTCGGGAAGTTGTTTTTTACAATTTCTGATTCATTATCAGGGTTATTAGAGCAAGAGATTAAAATGAATGCGGTGAATGTTAAAAAAATCAGTTTTCTCATTAGCGAACTTTGTTAAATTTTTACAACAGGCTCATATATGCACCTTTGCACAGATCCACATACATCTGCGCTAAAGTAGTACTTTTTCTTACATTATCAAATACTTATAAACCGAATATTCAATTCTTTTCAAAGACTCAGCTCATACTCCTTTCCCACACGAAGCTACAAACTCCTCATGCTTCAAACAAGTTGTATATGAGTTAGATGAGCCAAATACACAGATTTCTTAACACACCAGAATGAAAACAAAACGAAGTTCAGTCCCACAGAATTCTTGAAATCGTTCTTGAAATCTGTACCTTTGTCGCCGCTTATAAATGTGAATTTATACCTCGAAGTTTTTTAACAAAACTTGATTTCCCACTTTTAATTATTGAAATCGACATCAAGAGCCCACGTGGTATTGAGGACTAAGCAGTCCATTCAGATGTCAAAATAGGAAAGACCCCAGACCAGTGTCTCTTTAAAGATAAAAAATGATTCGTACAGATACCACTTTAGAACTTTTAAAAACACATTTCGGATACAGCACCTTTCGGCCTAACCAAGACCGAATTGTCAACGATATCATCAATGGAAATGATGTTTTGACCATTATGCCGACGGGTGGAGGGAAGTCGGTGTGTTTTCAGTTGCCAGCCTTGGCACTTCCAGGAACGGCGATTGTCATTTCGCCATTGATTGCTTTAATGAAAGATCAAGTGGATGCGCTTTTGACCAATGGCATTTCTGCTGCTTATTATAATAGCAGTCAGGAGGTTTCCGTGCAGCACGAGACGCTCAGAAAATTGCAAGCAGGAGACTTGAAATTAATTTATGTCGCGCCCGAAAGTCTGCAAAATCTGTCGCCATATTTTTCAGAGATAGAGATCAGTCTGATCGCCGTGGATGAAGCGCATTGTATTTCATCTTGGGGCCATGATTTTAGACCCGCTTATACCCAGTTGGGCCACCTCAAAAAGCAGTTCCCAAACAAACCGATTGCGGCATTTACCGCCACCGCAGATGGCGCTACGCAACAGGATATTTTGACGCAATTGAAGATTTATGATGCTGAGGTGCATTTGTCCTCCTTTGATCGGAAGAATCTTTATTTAGAAGTACGACCCGGAAATGATCGCATTACTCAGATCATCCGGTTTTTAAAGACCCGACCTGATGAAAGTGGCATTATCTATTGCTTAAGCCGAAAAAGTACACAAGAGGTCACCACCAAATTAAATAAGAGCGGATTTAAAGCCAAAGCCTATCATGCTGGCTTAACTGCGGAAAAACGCAACAGCATTCAGGAAAGTTTTATTAATGATGCCACCCCAATCATTGTGGCCACAATTGCCTTTGGGATGGGCATTGACAAAAGTAACGTGCGCTGGGTCATCCATTATAATATGCCCAAAAACATCGAAGGCTATTACCAAGAAATTGGACGTGGCGGTCGCGATGGACTTCCTGCCTATAATATTTTGTTTTATTCGTATGCGGATGTTGTTCAACTCCGGAAGTTTACCGAAAATGCTTCCAACGCAGAGTATCAAATAGCGAAACTCAACCGCATGCAGCAATTCGCGGAAGCTTTAAGTTGTCGACGTATTGCGCTGCTCAATTATTTTGGAGAACATCATACCGAAAATTGCAACAATTGCGATGT
>NZ_DATJCA010000112.1:0-11626 GCF_035515035.1 Gelidibacter sp.
CTTTCCGTCAACGTCAACTTTTTTGCCGGGTTTCAGTTTTCCAAAACCTTCAATCACATCAATTTTATTTTTTCTCAATAAAAACTGAACCCCTTTGCTCATGCCGCCTGCAACATCGCGACTGCGTTTTACAACCGCTGAAAAATCCTTATCGGCTTCCTTTACAGAAAGGCCATAATCTTTAGCATGTTTAAGATATTCAAAAACTTCTGCCGATTTCAGCAATGCTTTAGTTGGGATACAACCCCAATTTAAACAAACGCCACCAAGACTTTCTTTTTCAATAATTGCAGTTTTGAAACCTAATTGTGATGCTCTAATAGCAGTTACGTAGCCACCAGGACCACTTCCAAGAACAATGATATCGTATTTACTCATGAGATTTATTTAATCGTGATTAGAAGCCACGAAGTTACAAAAAGTAAATTTCAAATTGCAAATTACCAAATCCAAATATGGGAATAGTTATTAAGAATTGGTTTTAAATGGTCTTTGTTGCCTCCACGTTTTTTATAAAGGTTAATTTTAAAGCTTAATAGCGAAGTCAAATAACCGCCTCCAGCCTTTTTTCCATTCTTTCAGAAGTTTTCAGAAGTTTATTGAAGCATAGGGAACTTTTAACTTCTGATAGCGTTGATGACCATTTTTTCATCTTCTGCTTCTAAAAAGTTAGGCCATCATCGAATTCGAATACATTTTATTTTCTGGGCACAAACTCCAGAGCTACCCCATTGATGCAGTGACGTTTTCCAGTGGTTGCCTTTGGCCCGTCATTAAAAACATGGCCTAAATGACTGCCACAGGTAGCACAATGTTCTTCTATGCCCATGTACGCATTGCCACCTTTCTCAAAAGCAACATTGCCCTCAATAACACGGTCAAAACTTGGCCAACCCGTTCCAGAATCAAATTTGTTTTCACTTTCGTAAAGTGGGGTTTTACAGGCGGCACATACATAGGTTCCCGACTCGTAATGTTTATCAAGCGGACTAGAAAAGGCTCTTTCAGTACCACCGCGTCTCATGACATTGTATTGCATAGGAGTCAATGCCGCCTTCCATTCCGCATCTGATTTTGTGATGGTAAATTCTTTTTCTTGACCTGATTTATGCTCTTTTTTTTGTGCGGGACTGTCACAACTAAAAATTAGGCTGAATAAAAATATAAAAGATAGTGTTTTCATAATGATGATATATGGTTTTGATATTAAGTCGAAAGGTATTTTGTTTCCTTTCTTTAGAAAGTGTTAAGATAATAACAAGGATTTTAAATCAGCAATTCATGTTACATTGTCAACGTAATTTTAGTACTTTAGGATTTTAATTTCAAATATCTTAACACATTTAAACCTAAAATATGGCAAAAGTAACGCCTTGTAGTCGTTTTACCGATTTTGATATCAATCTATTTTTAGCTGGAAAGCATTTCAGACTTTATGAAAAGTTTGGGTCGCACATCATGGAAGTCGATGGTATAAAAGGCACTTATTTTGCAGTTTGGGCCCCCAGTGCCAAAAAAGTTTCGGTAATTGGCGATTTTAATAATTGGAATGACAATGCACATGAACTCAATGTCAGATGGGATAAAAGTGGTGTGTGGGAAGGCTTTGTTCCAAAAGTTGGGCAAGGTAATATTTACAAATATAAAATCACGAGCCATCATAACAACATAAAAACCGAAAAGGCAGATCCTTATGCACGTCGTTCTGAGCATCCACCAAAAACGGCATCTATAATATGGCAAGATAATTATAAATGGAAAGATGACAATTGGATGTCCAAGCGTAAAAAGAACAATGCTTTAGATGCTCCATTCTCTGTTTACGAAGTGCATTTAGGCTCTTGGAAACGTCATGAAACCGAAGATCGATTTATGTCTTACGTGGAGTTGGCAGATGATCTTGTTGCTTATGTTAAAAAAATGAAGTTTACCCATGTGGAGCTGATGCCCATTATGGAATTCCCCTATGACCCAAGTTGGGGCTATCAAATCACAGGATACTTCGCGCCAACCTCACGTTTTGGTTATCCTGAGGAATTCAAGTTTTTAGTGGATACCCTTCATAAAAATGATATTGGCGTTCTTTTGGATTGGGTGCCCTCACATTTTCCTGAAGATGCACACGGCCTTGGGTATTTTGATGGTTCTTGTTTGTACGAACATCCAGATAGACGAAAAGGCTATCACCATGATTGGAAAAGTTTGATCTTTAATTATGGACGAAACGAAGTCAAATCGTTTTTGATCAGTAATGCACTTTTTTGGTTGGACCAATATCATGCTGACGGATTACGGGTTGATGCCGTAGCCTCCATGTTATATCTGGATTATTCAAGAAATGAAGGGGAGTGGGAGCCAAATATGTTTGGTGGAAGAGAGAATTTAGATGCAGTTGCATTTATAAAGGAGATGAATGAAGCGGTATATTCCAATTATCCTGATGTACAGAATATAGCTGAAGAATCCACAGCATTCCCAATGGTATCACGACCTACATTTTCTGGCGGACTTGGTTTTGGCATGAAGTGGATGATGGGCTGGATGCATGATTCACTTGAATATTTTGCCAAACCGCCTATCTATCGACAATACCATCAAAATGACTTGACGTTTTCAATGACTTATGCTTTTTCTGAAAATTTCATGTTGCCACTGAGCCACGATGAAGTTGTATATGGCAAACGTTCCATATTAGGTAGGATGCCCGGCGATGAATGGCAACGCTTTGCCAACTTGAGACTGTTATACAGTTATATGTTTACACATCCTGGAGGCAAATTGCTTTTTATGGGCTGTGAATTTGGACAGAACAACGAATGGAATTTTAGATCGAGTTTGGATTGGCATTTATTAGATTCTAAATTTCACCAAGGGATTCAAAACCTGATCATCGATTTAAACCGTTTATACCAGTCAGAACCTGCAATGTACGAGCAACAATTTTCGGGTGGAGGTTTTGAATGGATAGCTTATGATGACCACAAAAATTCAGTTTTAGTCTATATCAGAAAAGGGAATGACCCTAAAAATGATGTTATAGTTGCCTGTAATATGACCCCAACACCAATGGTCAACTACGGTATAGGAGTGCCTACTAATGGAAAACTCCAAGAGATTTTCAATAGTGATGATGAGATTTACCACGGTACGGGCGATTTTAAGAACAAAATCATTAGCACTAAGAAAATCGAAATGCACAATCGGGCCCATTCTGTAGAAATTATTATTCCACCCTTGGGAATGGTTGCTTTTAAATATATCAAACCGACCAAGTCATCTCATAAAGTCTCAGATAAATCGATTGTAAAAGAGAAAGCAAAAATTGTAAAAAAGTCACCAAAAGAAGAAGTGAAAACAAATTCTAAACCTAAAAAGGAGGCTTCGGATACAAATGCTAACAAGACATCCAAGTCTCCGGTAAAATCTACTAAGATTAAACCAACGAAATCCAATTCGAAATCCAGCAAACCTCACTCCATATCTAAGAAAACAGACGGAAAATAATAATTGACAGTCCATTTCATTAATTAATCAACGCGCAATCGTTGTAGTTAACAAGTACTATCAACTTAAATTTTATATTTGAAAACTTATATGTTTTTTTGTGATTTTTAATACCATATTATGATTATAAATACTGATTTAGAACAAAAGGGGAATTTGTTTCCATCCAAAATAATAGCCTATAGAAAGGATGTAGACACACTTTACTTTACTACAGAGAATGATGTCGTTTTAGAAATGACTATTTTGAGAGATAGTGTCCTACGTTTTAGATATACGACCACTGGTACCTTCGAAAATGATTTTTCTTATGCCATTACAAAACATGCCAGCAAAGGTTACAACTTTTTAGAAATTGAAGAAGAGGCAGAATCTTATAAGATTACCACGTCTAAACTTATTTGTCATATCAAAAAGGATAATTTACAAGTCCTGATTTTTGATGCCAAAGATCATAAACTAATCAATGAAGACGAACTGGGTTTCCATTGGGAAGAAAGCTATGAATATGGCGGTAATATTGTGAAAATGAGTAAAGCATCCCATGATGGCGAGAGCTATTATGGCTTGGGCGATAAACCTGTTGAGCTCAATTTAAAGGGGAAACGCTTTGAGAACTGGGTGACAGATAGTTACGCTTTTGGTAAGGATACTGACCCTATTTATAAAGCCATTCCATTTTATACGGGATTAAAAGATAAAAAAGCCTACGGAATTTTCTTTGACAATAGCTTTAGATCCTATTTTGATTTTTGTCAAGAAAGACGCAACGTTACAAGTTTCTGGGCTCAAGGCGGTGAAATGAACTATTATTTCATCTATGGCCCACAAATGGAAGATGTTGTTGCCAATTATACCGATTTAACTGGAAAACCACATCAATTGCCACCGTTATGGGCATTGGGTTTCCATCAATGTAAATGGAGTTATTATCCAGAATCTACAGTCAAAGAGGTAACCTCAAAGTTCAGGGAGTTAAAAATCCCTTGTGATGCCATTTATTTGGACATCGATTATATGGATGGTTTTAGATGTTTTACTTGGGATAAAAATCATTTTCCAGATCCAAAACGCATGGTCAAGGAATTAGCTGATGATGGTTTCAAAACGGTTGTCATCATTGATCCGGGAATCAAAGTTGATAAAGATTACTCTGTTTTTAAGGAGGCATTGGACAAAGATTACTTCTGTAAGCGAGCCGATGGCCCTTATATGAAAGGTAAAGTATGGCCGGGAGAATGTTATTTTCCTGATTTCACTAATGAGAAAGTACGCGAGTGGTGGTCAAATTTATTTAGGGATTTGGTAGAAAATATAGGAGTTAAAGGCGTTTGGAATGATATGAATGAACCTGCGGTGATGGAAGTTCCAAATAAGACTTTTCCTGACCACGTAAGACACGAATATGATGGTAACCGTTGTAGCCACAGAAAGGCACATAATGTTTACGGCATGCAGATGGCAAGAGCAACCTACCAAGGTGTGAAGAAATTTGCCTATCCAAAACGACCATTTGTGATCACTCGTGCTGCATATTCTGGGACACAACGCTATTGTTCCACCTGGACAGGAGATAACGTAGCATCATGGGAACATTTATGGATAGCCAATATACAGGCACAACGTATGGCTATGTCAGGATTCTCTTTTGCCGGTAGTGATATTGGTGGGTTTGCAGAACAGCCAAGTGGCGAGTTATTTACTAGATGGATTCAACTTGGAGTTTTCCATCCTTTCTTTAGAGTGCATTCTTCTGGAGATCACGGGAATCAAGAGCCGTGGGCATTTGATGAAGACGTTACCAATATCGTCCGAAAATGGATTGAGTTGCGTTACCAACTACTACCTTATTTATACACTTCATTTTGGAAATATGTTGAAGAAGGAATTCCGATGTTGAAATCCCTCGTCTTATTTGATCAAGATGATGTGCATACACATTACAGGTCTGATGAATTTATCTTTGGAGACCATATCTTGGTATGTCCAATATTAGAACCGAATGCTCGCGGAAGGCGTATGTTTATTCCTCGAGGTGAATGGTTCAACTTTTGGACCGATCAAATTGTGTCAGGAGGAAAGGAAATGTGGGTGGATGCTGATATTGAAACCATCCCGGTTTTTGTGAAAGCCGGAGCTATCATTCCAAAATTCCCGGTGCAACAATATGTTGGTGAGATAGATATTGCTGAAGTAAAGCTTGATGTTTATTTTAAAAACGGGAAGGAATCCTCTGTTTTATTTGATGATGCCCATGATGGTTATGATTATAAAAAAGGACGCTACAGTTTAAGAACCTTTAAATTGACAGGAAAATCAGACGAACTCATTATCCAACAACACAAAGAAGGAAAATTTGATGCCGAATACCAGACGTTTAAAATTGAATTCCATGGGCTTCCTTTTTCCATTACTAAGGTACAGATTGATAATGAAGAAATATCTTTAAATGACCTTAAAATGAACGGTAATAATTCAATGATAATCGACAAAGGTTTTACCGAATTACATCTTTTTGGGAAATAGAATTCCTTTGATTTCACAATAGCAAAAACTATTTCTTTTTGAGTTAATCAATAAGGGAATGGTTTTTGTATTTTTAACACTAAATCATAACACAATTACAAAATGAGATATAAAAATTCAATAGTAGCAATGGGTGCACTGTCACTATTTTTATCATGCGCTACGAATCCATTTACGGGAAATAAGACCTTAGCCCTTGTTCCAAACTCACAACTTTTTCCTACTGCATTTGCACAGTATGATGAGTTTCTAAATGAGAACAAGGTGATAAGAAATACGAAGGATGCCGATATGGTGAGACGTGTTGGACAAAAAATAGCCGTAGCTGCTGAACGTTGGTTAGACGCCAATGGTTATCAGGGCTATTTAAAAGACTATCAATGGGAATATAACCTTGTTGATGACAAAACTGTAAACGCATGGTGTATGCCTGGCGGGAAAATTGTTGTTTACACGGGTATTTTACCAATAGCTCAAGATGAGGCAGGACTAGCTGCCATTATGGGGCACGAGGTATCCCACGCTCTCGCTAATCATGGTCAGCAACGTATGAGTGCCGGAATGTTGCAACAAATGGGTGCTATAGCTGGAAATGTGGTGATTAACGATCCAGAAACATTAAATCTTTTTAACCAAGCTTACGGTGTTGGTTCTCAAGTAGGCGTGATGCTTCCTTTTAGCAGAAGTCATGAAACGCAAGCCGATGAGATTGGTCTGTATTTAATGGCGATTGCTGGTTATGAGCCTTTGGAAGCTGCCAACCTATGGAGACGTATGAGCGCCCAAAGTGGAGGAGGAGCACCACCTGAATTTTTAAGCACACACCCTGCCAATGAAACACGTATTAAAAACATTGAAGCTCACGCTGAAAAAGCCAGAGCAGAAGCAAAGAAATTTGGAGTAAACACATTTAAAAGTTAATCCATCGCTGTTGTAAAATAAATAACTATTTTTAAAAGCTGTTCATGCCCAAAACCTGGAGCGAACAGCTTTTTTGTTTTCAATATCTGTTGCATTCATGTTTAATGGTATAGGAATGACAACCGCGAATAATAATAGAAATAATTAATAAGCCTTCAATGGAGAAATATCAAAAAGGAAGCAAGAAATTACTGAATGCATGGGCATTTTATGATTGGGCAAATTCAGTATATACACTCACCATTGCGTCATCCATATTTCCTATATTTTATTCCGCATTGTTTATTTCTGAGGTCAAAAGGATCAGTGCCTTTGGTTTCGAATTTAAAAGCACGGCCCTCATCACCTTTGTTACGGCATTCACATTTTTGGTTGTGGCAATCTTATCGCCCATTTTATCAGGTATTGCCGATTACGTTGGTAACAAAAAGAGTTTTATGAAGTTTTTCTGTTATGTGGGTGGACTAGGCTGTATTGGGTTGTATTGGTTTAGCTTAGAGCACATTCATCTGAGTTTGCTGTTTTATTTTATGGGCTTGATAGGCTATTGGGGAAGTTTGGTGTTTTATAATTCTTACCTTCCTGATATAGCTTTTCCTGAACAACAGGATAAAATTAGCGCCAAAGGTTTTTCAATGGGATATATTGGAAGTGTGCTTTTGTTGATCTTCAATTTAGCTATGGTGATGTACCCAAATATCTTTGGATTTAGCATTGCAATAGCGCCAGACATTTTGGCCACCGGGACCGAAACAGAAATAGAAGTGGCTAGTGAAGCCGCTAGAAATGCTGCTTCAATTGAAGCCATGAGAGTAGCGTTTATTACTGTGGGACTCTGGTGGATTCTGTTCAGCCAATACACTTTTTATATCTTACCTAAGGGCGTTTCAAACGGTCATAAAGTCACCAAATCTATAGTTTTTAATGGTTTTAAGGAACTAAGAACCGTCTGGACGGCATTGACCAATAACTTAAGATTGAAACGGTATCTAGCAGCCTTTTTTGTTTTTAGTATGGCAGTTCAGACCATTATGTTGGTTGCTGTTTATTTTGGAGAAGAAGAAATAGCATGGGCTGATACTGATGGGAAAACCATGGGTTTGATTTTCAGTATTGTAATTATTCAGTTGGTCGCTATAATAGGCGCTATTTTGACTTCAAAAGCATCGGCTAAATTTGGAAACATCAACACCTTAATTGCCATAAACTTTATTTGGATGGGCTTATGTTTTTACGCCTTTTTTATGACCACCCCAATGGATTTTTATATTGCTGCCAGTTGTGTCGGATTTGTGATGGGTGGGATCCAATCCTTGGCGCGTTCAACCTACTCCAAATTTTTACCGGAAACTAAAGATACCACCTCATACTTTAGCTTTTTTGATGTGGCAGAAAAAATTGGAATTGTTATCGGGATGGTCATCTTTGCTACTATCGATCAAATTACGGGCAGTATGCGTAATGCCATTCTATTTTTGTTTATATTCTTTTTATTAGGAATCGTCCTTCTTTTTAGAGTTCCCAGAAAAGCATAGCTTATTTAGCTCTAACCTTTACTATTTAAGAAATGATCACGAAAGTGCGCACCTGATTCCTATTAATTACTAATGCTACCTGAACCGGCTACTTTCGTATCTTCAGATTTAGGATTTCCTGAGTATTTTATGTCACCTGATCCTGATACACGGGCTGTTAATTGGCCGTTGCAGACCACTTTGGCATCTCCTGAACCATTTACCGAAACGTTCACATCATTGGCAATAAGATTAAGCCCCTTGAAATCTCCAGAGCCGGTCACGCTCGCTTTTAAATGATTTGTCTTTCCTTTCAAGGTTAAATCTCCAGAACCTGTAACATTGGCGTCAACCGATGTTGCCTCCACATCCAATATGATGTCTCCAGAACCTGTCACTGAAGTCTTGAAATGAGGTGTTGAAATGGTGTTTTCGTTCCAAACATCTCCTGATCCAGTAAGGAAAACAGTATTGATGTCTTCAAAAGGAACCGTTATTTTGATGGTCTTATTCTTGGAGGTATGTAAATTGACTTTATTCTCGATTTTGACATTTAATGTGCCATTTTTCACTTCAGTTATAATATATTGCAACAGGTTTTCTTCTCCTTCAATTTTTATTTTTCCTTCCGTTCCTGAGACCAAAACGTAATCAAAAGGTCCCGCAAAAGTAACGGCATCATAAGCTGAAGTTGTTCTGGTAATGGAAGTGATGTTGCCATTTCCTTTGATTTTCATTTGGGCCTGACTTGTGGTTGTAAGGAGTAGCACTGCAACAAATAGAATTGATTTTTTCATGGAATTAGATTGTTTTTATTTCCGCGATAGCGAAACGGTGTTAATTAATTTCTTTTGAATGTGACACTCCCATAATCGGAAGTGATTTTAATGAGGTTCTTTGCGTTGGCATCACCTTGATACCCTTGGTATAGTTTGTCATTGGATTCCGCTTTCTTCTTAATGAACTGAAAGTCTTCAGCGCCTCTAAGCGAAGCATATTCCAACTTGATGTCAAACTTAAATTGATATCCAAAATCGTATCCAATGGTGATAACGGTAAAATCTGAATCTATAGAAACGTTACCCGCATTTTTTGTCATTCTATCAATCTTGATAGAGCCATAATCGGCTGCTATCTGAATGTTCTTATAGATTTCTCCAAAACGTGCGGTCAGATAATCGCCATTACCTTTTACGTTATTAGCCTTTTCCACGGTGACGGATCCATAATCGCAAGTGTAACTTACATTTTCCGCAATTTCGACGACTGACTTGGTATAATCAGCATTAATGTCGAGGTCTTTAGTTTTTGCTACGGTAAAACTACTGTAGTCAGCATTTATTTTTCCGCTTTTGATGAATTCGAAATAGCTGTTATTGGTGTAGTCGAACGAGATCAAATTATTGTCGGCCATTAGTTCTTTAGTGGTGATTTTACCATAATCGCAGTTGATTTTGGCGTGACCCTCCAATCGGTCTAAATTAATACTACCATAATCATTGCTCAAATCCACACTATTGCTCATTGGTAATTTTATCAAATAATTGATTTCCATATTGACATTAGTATTTCTTCCCCAATTCCACCAGCTTCCAGATTTATTTTTATCGAAGATGGTTTTAGCAGATACCAAGGTTGAAGAGGCATGAAAATCTACAGTAATATTATCTAGTTTTTCCTGTACCTTGTCCAGATTGTTGCCATTAGTTTTGATGTTGACCTCAATCCTGACCGTGTTTCCGGAATAGGTGATGATATTGATATTGCCATAACTGTTGCTGATTTTCAACAAGGCGTCCTGATTGACCGTATATTCTTTTTTTATGGTTTTTTCTTTGGTGTGCCTGCCATCCCATTTATTGCCCGCAAAAGTCAAATGGAAAGGGAGCAACAAGATCATAAGAAAATATAGTTTAGTTTTCATAGGTGCTAATTTAAAGGGTCATTTGAGTTTGTTCTGATTGTTTGAATTCCTTAAGGTTTTCAATAGATTTTAATACATTTTCCAAAATGTCTATTCGGCTTTGGAAATTGCTGATCATGGCATAAATTACACGTTTATCCTTACCACTTGCCTTAAGGTCAAGCTTTAATCTTTCATAATTTTTTTCTAACAATTCCATTTGTTTTAAAGCATCTGAAATAAGTATTTCATTTTCTGGATTTCGCTGTGCTTTTATTTTGTTCAATTCAGAAGAGATCGCCGTTGTAAAAAAGTCTTGGGTTTGAGACAATTCTGGAGATACACTTGCCAGATCATTGACTTCCATTTTGTTTTGTAAAAAGATAAACAATCCAAAAAACACTATTATCGATGCAGCAATAGATAGAATAACTGTGAATGATTTTCTTTTTGGAGCTTTAGCATTTTCTTTCTTGTTAACCGAATTTAACTTATCAAAAAATCGTTGTTGATGACCAATTTCAGGTATTTCAATGTCAAATTCATGTTCTAAATCCCTAAAAAGTTCTTCTAGTTTATCTGTTTTCATAATTTTACTTTTTAAAGTCCACTAGAGGTTTTAACTTTTGTCTCAAACTGTCTTTGGCACGAGAGATCATCGTACGACAGTTAGCATAACTTATATTCATGATCTCGCCAATTTCTTCGTAATCATAACCTTCAATTAAAAATAAGGTCAAGGCTATTTGATAATTTTCCTTTAAACTTTTCATGCACTTTACAATTTGAGCCGCTTTGATGTTAGTCCATTCGTAATCTTCAGGAACACCTTGATCATCTTCAACTTTATATATGACGTTTTCTAGAGGAACGTTGTTGTCCTTTTTATTTTTTTGATATTCAGAAATGCTATTGTTGATGACAATTCGTTTCAACCATGGTCCAAACATTGAATACTCCTTGAGCGTCTCTAGTTTTGTGAAAGCCGTCAAAAATGATTCTTGCATAATGTCCTCGGCCTTAAAACTGTCCTTTACAATTCTAAAACTCGTGTTGTACATGGCTTTGTAATAGCTGTTGTAAACGTCCATTTGCGCACGTTGGTCACCAGATTTACATTGCTCCAGCAAAACTTCAATATGAGGGTTGGTTGGTGTCAAAAAAACAATTGCTTTGTTATAAAGATGAAGTTATATATACTTTGTTACAGTTTTTTGAAAATATTTTTGAAAGGGATTGGTCGTGACCTGTGCTCTAG
>NZ_DATJCA010000113.1:0-8378 GCF_035515035.1 Gelidibacter sp.
GAAGGAGGCAGGATTTGTTTTTGATGACCCTAATGCAAGATCGGTCTTAGCAGAATCCTTTCGGATTTTGAGTTCTAATGTGGATTATATTTTACCGGTAACCAACGAAGGTAAAGGGAAAGTTATTTATTGTACGTCAACCATTAAGGGGGAAGGAAAGACTTATGTGAGTATCAACTTATCCTTAGCTTTATCGAGTATTAATAAAAAGGTGTTGTTGATTGGTGCCGATTTAAGAAATCCGCAGATCCATATTCATGTTAAAGAAGCCAAAAATGCAAAGGGGCTGTCCAATTATCTTCATGATGATGGCTTTAATTGGAGAGACGCTTTGGTGAGTGGCTTTGAAAAACACCCCAACCACCATATTTTGTTATCGGGAGCTATTCCACCAAACCCTGCCCACCTTTTGACCAATGGCCGTTTTACAAAGCTCATTGAAGAAGCAAAAGAGGAATACGACTATATTATCGTCGATACGGCCCCAACTATTTTGGTGACCGATACGATGTTGATCTCTCAGTTGGCAGATGCGACCATATATATTGCGAGAGCGAATTTTACCGAGCGTAATCTCTTGAGATTCTCTAAGGATTTATCGGAGTCTGGCAAGTTGAAAAACATGGCTTACGTGATCAATAGCGTAGGTGCCAGTAAATCCTACGGGTATAGTTATAACTACGGCTATAACTATGGCTACGGTAATAATTAGAAACCTCTGGTTGACCCATAATTTTGAATCCGATCTCAACTAACTGTTTGGGTCGGATTTTTTTTTATGGGGAATTGTGGGAATTCTGTTGGTCTCTCTTTAAGACGTTAGAAATCTCTGTTTGATTCTTTGGTTAACAATTAAAACCCCTTCTCCCGAGAGTTATGAAGATTCATTGGGGTGCTTTAGTTTCAACCTATTTGTTAGCCACTAATACAGGAATAATAAGGTGATTTGTCATATACTCTATCCATTATTTTACGAAGCAGCCATGCGTTCTGCCCCTATGACACTATGGATTTCGACTACGAAGTAGTTTGTGTAGATAACTGGTGATGTAAGCCCATGAGCTTTTGATGCGTTCAAGAAAAGAAATGCTTTATTAGCCACTTGACTGGCTAAAGTGCTATCATCCAATTTTTGGCAGTATGCCTTCACAGGCATTGATTGCAGAACCATGGCGAACTATTACCCCAGGTGATATTTGTCATGAATTTTATAAAGGAAATAGGTTACTTTTATTGGTGAATTATAAAACTAAGAATCATGAAAGATATGCAACTTGTATCGGCAATAATGACCACTAAAATTGTCAAACTTAAAAAAGACGATGATCTTGAGAGGGCGGAATATTTATTTAAAAAACATAAGATCAGACATATTCCTGTAGTTGAAGGGAAATCCATAATTGGGATGTTGAGCTACACCGACTTACTGCGAATTAGTTTCGTAGATGCGGTGGATGATGATGGGGAAATTGAAAGCTTGGTCTATAATATGTTCACCATAGAGCAAGTGATGGCCAAAAATATCGTTTCGGTATCTTCAACAACAAGCATCAAGGAGGTGGCCCAGATTTTGGCTAAAAAGGAATTCCATGCTTTACCGGTGGTTGATGATGGTGAATTGGTGGGGATGGTGACGACTACGGATTTGATTAATTTTTTGATAATTTATTTGTGATGTAGGGAAGTGGGGTTTAGGATGAGTGGTGAGAGTGAAGCATTTGTTCTAATTTTATAGAAGTTTCCCACTCTTGCTTTACTGTCTAAAGGCAGACGAGTTTGCTGTATTCGCTTTGCTACGGATGTGCTGGATTATTGGTATAGATCTATATAAAGCTGAATTTTTGAGCGAATCTAAGTTTTTTGGAAATTTTGATAAAACTCATCAAAAATTGTATTGAAGTTAGACTATTCAGTATAGAGCATTTATTCATAAGTATTTTGTCTGTTGGCAGGGGGAAACTTCAACTTCAATTTCAGCTGCAAGTTCTCATTTTGTCTTTGCGCCTAAAGTTGTCATTCAACCTGGTATAAAATCAAAAATTATTAATCGTCAACCCGCCCGTACCGAAAAGGCACGTTCGGGCGGGTCCAAGATCCGTCCTAGATTGTCGGTCGTGATTATCCCACCTATGAATTCGCCAACTCCCTTAATTCTTTTATTGTAGCTGTCGGATTAGCACTTCCAAAGACATGACTGCCGGCTACAAAAGTATCTGCGCCAGCTTCTACCAACTTTTGGATGTTCTGGTCTGTGACCCCACCATCAACTTCAATTCGCGTGTCCAAACCTTGGTCGTCAATCATTTTACGAAGGTTTTTGATGCGCTTGTAGGTGACGTCTTCAAATTTCTGACCGCCAAATCCCGGGTTGATGGACATTAAAAGTACCATATAACATTCTGGTAAGATATCTTCCAAAACCACAAGAGGCGTCGTGATATTTAGGACCACACCGGCTTTACACCCTGCATCTTTGATTTGTCTTAAAGTACGATGTAAATGGACGGTTGATTCATAATGGACGGTGATGATATCGGCGCCCACTTTAGCGAATTCTTCAATATAACGCTCTGGTTTTTCAATCATTAAATGCACGTCCAATGGTTTGGTGGCGTGTTTTTTAATGGCTGCAATCACGGGCATTCCGTAAGAGATGTTGGGTACAAAATGACCATCCATAACGTCAATATGAAACCAATCGGCGTCACTATTGTTGACCATTTCGATATCACGTTGAAGGTTGGCAAAATCTGCAGCTAAAATTGAAGGGGCGATAAATTTTGAAGACATAGGGTATTGTTGTAAAGTTTTTTGCAAAGATAGGGAAAATAAGTTGGCAGTTGGCAGTCTTCAGTTGGCAGTATGTGGTATGCCGTCGGCAGTATGCAGTCTTCCCGCCTCCGCTTTGTTGCCCACCTCTACAAAAGTTTTGGGCAAGCGATCAGGCGTATTTCAATTGTCCGCTTCCGATGACTCTCCGGACGGGCAAGCAGTCTAAGTCTGCAGTCTCAGTTTTCCCGCCTTCGCTTTGCTGCGGACGGGCAGGCAGTTTTCGGTTTTCAGGGCAGAGATGGTATTGGGTATAGGGTAGTGTGAGAATTTGACGATTTAGATTAATTTTTTTCAATTTCAAATTCAATCTCATCTTCATCTTCAATTTCGACATTAAAAAGTGAACCCCCGGTAATCAGCCGAGGGTTCTTTCATCAATCAAAAAACGAACAGTAAAATACCCACGAAGGTGGGTATCTGTAACTGTTTGTTGGGGTCATTTAGTGGTCATCACTATGGACGACTATCCTAAATAAGTTTTCAATATTTTGCTTCGCGAGGTATGTTTCAACCTACGAATTGCTTTTTCTTTAATTTGGCGGACACGTTCACGGGTTAAGTCGAATGTTTCACCAATTTCTTCTAAGGTCATCGGGTGTTGATCTCCCAAACCAAAGTACAAGCGGATGACATCGGCTTCACGAGGCGTCAATGTTTCCAAAGCACGTTCAATTTCCGTACGCAACGATTCATGCAACAAATCCTTATCTGGATTTGGAGATTCTCCAGAGCGTAATACGTCGTAAAGGTTGGAATCCTCACCTTCAACCAACGGTGCATCCATGGATACGTGACGGCCAGAGTTTTTCATGGACTCTTTGACATCATTGATGGTCATGTCCAATTCTTTGGCGATCTCTTCGGCACTAGGCGGACGCTCATGACTTTGCTCTAAAAAAGCAAAAGTCTTGTTGATTTTGTTGATGGAGCCAATTTTATTCAATGGCAAACGCACAATACGGGATTGCTCAGCTAAGGCCTGTAAAATGGATTGACGAATCCACCAAACCGCATAAGAAATAAATTTGAATCCACGCGTTTCATCAAAACGCTGTGCTGCTTTAATAAGGCCTAAATTACCTTCATTGATTAAATCTGGTAAGGTCAATCCTTGATTTTGATATTGTTTTGCTACTGATACGACAAAACGTAAGTTGGCTTTGGTCAATTTCTCTAAAGCCAGTTGATCTCCAGCTTTGATGCGTTGTGCCAATTCCACTTCCTCGTCTGCGGTAATTAAGTCAACTTTTCCAATTTCTTGGAGATACTTGTCTAGCGAAGCTGTTTCCCTATTGGTAACTTGCTTCGTAATTTTGAGTTGTCTCATTTAAATGTGCCTCTCTAATTTAAAATGGTGAATAATCCTTTCGTAAGTAGTTATACGTAAAAGACGCTCTAAATGTTACAAGAAAGTTGAAATTAATTTTATTCATTAGAATTATACACTAAGATTACTTCTTCTATTGGAAAGGTGGAAGTGAGACGATTTCCGTATATATCGCTAATGGGTGCTAGAATTTGTTGGGAATTATCATAAAAAAAGACTTTAAGCACGAAGGCCAAAAGTCTTTTATTATGTTTAAAGTTTGATCAATTTTTTATCCGTCAAATTGATGTCTTCTAACATCTCATTTGTGAACTTGTAATGTCCACGCGTGGTTATAATTTTAAATCGGGCAGAACGCATTGCGCTTAGGGTATTTAAAAATAACCATTTTGATTTTAACAAGCGTGTTTTATCCGATTTTAAGCTCAATTCAAAATAGTGCTTTCTACCTTCCTTTTCTGCTACAATATCTGGGGTAATATTAATGTCGCTACCTTTTTTGAGGTATGATTTTGGGGTTTCATAACCCTCTGCGTCTGCTTTGATGTTTTCAAAGCCAATGTTTTCTAAGTAAGCTAATGATGTACTTAAAACTTCCGTGTACTTTTCTTTATCTGTATGAACCATAGGCAATAAGATAGTTTAATTTTTGACAAATACAAGTTTTTAGGAGGCTTTAACTTTTAGTTTGCAGTCGGCAGTCGGCAGTCGGCAGTCGGCAGTTTGCAGTCGGCAGTTTGCAGTCAGCAGGGTTACTAATCCCTAATTCCTCATCCCTAACCCGCCCGTACGCAGAGGGTAGGTTCGGGCAATTCCCTACTTAAACCCTCACATGCCCGTCTCCAAACACATAATACTTATTGGTGACCAACTGTTTTAATCCCAAAGGTCCTCTGTGGTGCAGTTTATCCGTGCTGATGGCTAATTCTGCCCCGACCCCCATTTGGCCGCCGTCAGTGAAGCGTGTGGACGCATTATGATAGACTGCGGCACTATCTACTTGCTCCATGAATTTTTGTGCCAATGTTTTATCTTCGGTTAAAATGGACGATGAATGGCCACCAGAATAGGTGTTGATCATCTCTATGGCGCTCTCTGCATTTTTAGCTTCTGCAATTAAAATCTTCATGGCCAAAAACTCTTCGTACCAAGTGTCTTCATTTTCAATTTGAGTTTCGCTCGTGAGAATTTCTCCAACCTTCTTATCAACCAGGAGTTCGACACCCAGATTGTGTAAAATGGCTTGAAGATCTTTCAGCTTGGTTTCGTAATTAGGAATGTTTTTGTCGATTAGGACTTTATCCAAAGCGTTACATCCCGAAATCTTATCGGTTTTAGCATTGACGATCACTTTGACAGTTTTCTCCCAATCGGCGTCTTTGGCCACATATAGGAAATTATTTCCTCTACCGCTGATCAATACAGCACAAGTGGCGTGGTCTTTTACGAATTTAATTAGACGTTCGCCTCCTCGTGGGACAATCAGGTCGATCTTTTCTGTAGGATTCTTTAAAAATTCCTGAGTTTCTTCACGTTGCAGATGTAAGAGTTTGATCCACTCTTTGGAAAGGCCGTTTTCCTCTAAAGCTTGGTGCCAACATTTTTCTAGGATAAGGTTACTGTTCAAAGCCTCTTTTCCGCCTTTTAAAAGGATTTTATTATTTGCTTTAAAGGCTAAAACCGCAGCTTCAATGGTGACATCCGGTCGTGATTCGTAAATGATCATAATCGTACCAAAAGGCGCTGTTTTATTGGTGATCTGCAGGCCGCTGTCCAAGGTCAAATCTGAGATTTCTTGTCCCACCGGATCTTCCTGGGCTTTTACTTCCGATATGGCTTTGATCATTCCATCAATTTTGGAATCATCAACTACCAATCGGTCGTAGAGCGCTTGATCAGTTTTGTCAAAGGCCTCCAAGTCTTTCTGGTTTGCTTTTAAAATATTATTTCGCTCTTTATCGATAATCGTCATCATCGATTGGAGCACTTTATTTTTTATATCTGTGTTTAATAGTTTCATAATTTGTGTTTTAATTAAATGATTTTACCTGTTTAAGGTTCTTTACCAATTCATATGATTTGGCACTTTACAAGATTGCAATAATTGCACATTTTGTTAGGTTAGGATCTTTAACCCTTCCTTCTTCATCCCGTTCCCGCGGGGTGAATCGACCTTCCCTTGAAAAAAGGGAAGGAATTTTTCAGTTTGGGCAGGTCTAAAAATTCGGTAAAAATTTTAAGCTCCGTGCTTCCCCCTCCGTGCTTCCTTCTTTTTTAAGAAATAAACTTCGTCCCAATTTCTTTGTTGTCAATAATATCGACAATGACATTTTCCCGTTTTCCGTTGGCTATGTAGGTGGGAATGTTTTTTAGCGCAGCACCTTTAGCAATCTTTAATTTTGATGCCATGCCGCCGCGTCCTTCGCCTTCTTTTTTGTTGGACGCCATCACATATTGCTCTACAGCTTGATTTACCGTAACTTCTTTCAATTGTGTGGAATTCTCATCATCCGGATGGCCGGTATATAAACCATTGGTATCTGAGAGAATGATCAATCGGTCAACATCCAATAGCTCCGCAACCAAACTGGCCAGCTCATCATTATCAGAGAACATGGACATGGTCAAGGAGGTTGCGTCATCCTCATTGGCAATAGGGGTGATGCCCTCTGAAAGGAGACCTTCATAACAATTGATCATATTTTCACGGTGTTTGCCACGGTCAAAATCGCGTTTGGTGGCCAAAACCTGTGCGCAACGCATTCCGTAATCATGAAAGAGACTGTAATAATGGCGCATCATGCGCGGTTGTCCTACAGAAGAATACACTTGTCTCCTGATGGATGGGTCTTGAATACTCGTTTCGCCCAAGATTTCTTTTCCGGCAATAGCCGATCCGGAAGAGACCAGAATTACCTCAATGTCCCTTTCGTTTAAAACAGATATTTGTCTTACCAACTCCCTTAAAACGGGACCTAAAATTCGATTATCTTTATTCGTTAATACATTAGTACCAACTTTTACTACTACTCGTTTAATTTCCATTATTGTTTTTTTCCCAATTCGACGGCCCTGTCAAATGCGGCATAGGCGGCGTCCTGAATGAGTTGTTTTACATTATTATCGTCCATAGAGTCTATGGCAGCTTGAGTGGTTCCGCCTTTTGAAGCTACTTTTTCAATCCATGATTTTGGTGACATATCATTCTGATTAAAGAGTTCAATAGCCCCTTCAAAGGTGTTGCTGACCAATACTTTGGAATCGTATTCTGAAAAGCCCATTTTTCGGGCGGCATCCAGCATGGATTGCATAAAGTAGAACACATAGGCGGGTCCACTCCCTGAAATTCCTGTGGAGGCATCAATAAAGTTCTCCGATACAACATGTATTGACGTACCTGTGGTATCCAAAAGATTCCTGACCATGAGCAATTCTATTCTGGAAACCGTTTTAGATGCTGTGTAGGAGGTGACGCCTTTTCCAACTTGCGCTGGAAGGTTTGGCATGGTCCTTACCACTTTACTTTTATCCAGGTGATTCTGGATGGTTTCTATAGTTACCCCAGCCATTAACGATACAAAAATCTGATCGTCGTGGAGCATTGGTTTCATGGTCTTGAACAACTCCTCACTATGAAAAGGTTTCACGGCTATAAATACAAGGTCTGCTTTTGGCAGACAATCGTCAAGCCTGTCGTAAACATCAAATTGAGGTTGTTGTCTTAATGTTTCGATTTTTTTCGGATCCGTGTCAAAAATCCGGAGTTTATGTTTTTTGAGCAAGGGTGAGCTTGCCATGCCTTCTGCATAGGTCAATCCCATATTTCCTGCTCCAATGACTAATACTTTCATTCTTTAAGTTATTGATTATCACTATTATTTCCATTATAGCTGCAAGGATTGTACGGAAGACCCGTTTTGTTGGACCAATTTTAAAGATTCATCAATCTGATAGACATCTACGGCGAAGATTATGGAAATCTTAATTATTATGCGAGAACGTTGTCAAATTCACAATCATTAAATTTTGGAGAGGTGACAAAGTGTCGGACTTTTGCAAGTTTGTCGGGTTTTTATCTCAAAAATGGCCATAAAAAAACCTCCCAGGTTTTAAAAACTTGAGAGGTTTGATGTATAAAGAGTTTAAAATCAGATATTAATCTTCTTTTTTATCTTCTCTTGGTTTACGATCATCACGACGGTCATCACGACCTCTATTG
>NZ_DATJCA010000114.1:0-18328 GCF_035515035.1 Gelidibacter sp.
ATAGATATTAAAGGAGAATCTATGCGCAAAAAATTAAAAGATAATCACTAAATTTAACCACAAATGAATCGATTTTGAGCACTTATTTTGCTATGCTCACTTTCATCCGCTGCAAGTGGTTCACTTTGTCCGTCCTATCCAAATGGAACGCGTTTTGTAGTTGGAAATCCATTTAATTCCTCATTGCGGGTTTAATTCTCGAGAATTGCTCCGATTTATAATATTTTTTGGAATATGGAACGTGATTTTTTTTAAAATTTGAATGGCAAATGCGATCTTCCTCGAAGTGGCTTATTTAAAACACTTGATCTAAAAAAGTCGTGATACTCTCCTGATTGGCGCGTATCAATTCATTTCTTGCACTTTCAATATCGCTAGGTTTTTTGTCTTGTGAAAGCTTAAATTTACCTTCCCAATGGGTGATGTCAATTTCGAAACCTCTAACATAACTAATAAATTGCGCCATTCTCGGATTGTCAAGGGCTAATCGGTATTTGTGCTCAGGTGCCTCCAATAATGAGGTCATGTCAATCATGGACTGCATAACAACCTTCTTGTCAGTGATTTCTTTGACGATGCCCTTGAGGTGAACCGTAATATAATTCCAGGTTGGTAATTGTATCGTGCTGTAAATACTTGGGGAAATATAACATTGAGGTCCAGAAAATATGATCGTAACATTGTTGGAATCTTTCAGTAATTCGGCCTGTGGGTTATATTTATCCAAATGGCCAATCAGTTTTCCTTCAGAATAAATTAAGGGTAAATGTGAAATCAAGGGCACATGGTCCTTTACCGAGATAAGTATCGCCAGGGGATAGGCCTTAATTACTTCAATCATATGCTCATGATCGTCGTCCTGATGTTGTTTTGGTGGATAATTCATGCGTTTTCCTGCAAAGCCGCTCCCTTTACTTGGGGATAATTATTTTAAATTCGTACTTCTTTTGTGTTATTTTTAGAAACCAGCCCATCCATACGAAGCTTTTCCAGAGGCGGGAAACCAGAAACAACTCATCCTTCGGTAACTTTTGTAAATCTATTAAAATTATATCAATGTGTGAAGGTTCTGAAAGATTGGGATTTTAAGATCAAATTCGAAAAACAAGCTGTTAAAATAATTCCGACACCTTAGGATTATTCTTTTGAATAGACGGCTTTTTACATGATTGCAAAGTGATCACTCTGCAGAAAGAAGTTAGCATACGATTTCCCTAAATTTTATCCTAAGTTTTAAATCTTTCATAGCTCATAACTAATAACTCAAAAAACTCATACCCCAAACTGCCTAAAATGATGGTCTAAATGTTTGTATTGCATTCTGCCCCATTGATCAGTGCTAAAGCTTCCAAAATAAGGATGTTTCGGCCAATGCATATTTAAGGCTTTATCATGGAATTCGTTAATGGTTGTTTTCAATTGTTCTCTTTCCGTATCAAAAACCTGCGGCTCCGTTACTTTGAAATCTTTGGGTGTGGTGACACTTTCGGGCCAAGGTTTATCATTATAAAGAATTGGTTTGTAAAGCTTCAACACTGTTTTTTTTAAAAAACCTACCTTTTCAGTAAGCTCCATTTTTCCAGTGGCAACCAGTAAGGGCATTTGACAGTGTTTTACCATTTGTGCCACATCCATTTTACCCCAACTAGGCTTAGAGTTTTCTGATAATCGATCAAGGCGGTTCAAAATTTCTTGATGTGCTTTTTTGTCAAATAGCGTTTGCATCTTATAGCAATTAATGAATTGGTTCTTAAATTTACAATTTTTATCTTTTCTTTGATGAATATTGCCTAATTTTTATAACCAAAATGTAGTGCTTCTGCAATTAATGCTAACTTTATAACCACTTATAATCCATTTGGCGCCCATGTCAGAAAAACAACCTTCATTTTCCATAAAGAACTGGTCACAGGACGATCAGCCTCGAGAGAAATTAAGAGATAAAGGAAAAGCGATCTTGAGTGATGCCGAATTGGTAGCCATCTTAATTGGTTCGGGAAACAGAAACGAAAGCGCCGTAGAACTTTGCAAACGGATCTTGGCAAGTGCCAATAACAATTTAAATGCTTTAGGTAAATTATCCATCAAACAATTGACGGAATTTAAGGGGATTGGTGAGGCAAAAGCCATTACAATCATTGCCGCCCTAGAATTGGGTAGAAGGCGTAGGGGAGAAGAAGCACTTCAACAACATAAAATTGATTCAAGCCAATCGGTTTTTGAACTCATGCAGCCCATTATTGGCGAATTGGGTCACGAGGAGTTCTGGATCGTCTATTTGAACAATTCCAATAAAGTGCTTCAAAAAAATCAACTGAGCAAGGGTGGCATAACCGGAACTTTGGTGGATGTGAGATTGGCGCTTAAAATGGCGCTTGAAGTTGGAGCGGTTGGTATAATTTTGGCACATAACCATCCATCAGGAACCTTAAAGCCAAGTGAGGCCGATAAACAAATTACGAAAAAATTAAAAAGTGCAGGAGAGAGTCTCGACATTAAAGTTTTGGACCATTTGATCATTACTGAGAATGCCTATTTTAGTTTTGCCGATGAGGGCATGCTTTAGGAGGCTTGAAACGGAAAACAATGACAGATGACTCCCTGCCCCGCCGCATTATTTGCGGAGGCGGGAACACTGAACACTGAATACTGAATACTGAAATGCTATTAGTTTACACCCATAAAATCACCCCAAGATTAACCTATGCCTTCCGGCATATCAGTTCGCGTATCTTAGGGGTTCCCGTGAGTTTTACAACTACGGTTGAGGAATTTATTGCTCATGACAGCATGAAAATCTCCTATACAAAACAGCCCTTGAGCAGCGAGTTGTTTGTTAGAAGCCATGAGCTTTTATTTGAGCAAGGTATATCTGATGTGGAAATTCATGTTCAGGATTGGGGAATTACAAAATGCTTTTTTTCAACTTCTGATAAAAGCAGTCTACCATTTGATATTTTTGCAGCAACATTTTATTTGTTGAGCAGGTATGAAGAATATTTACCGCACGTAAAAGACGATTATGGCCGTTTCTTGGCTACCGAAAGTTTAGCGTTCAATGAAGGATTTCTGCACCAACCCGTGGTGGATATTTGGGCCTATAAATTTAAAGCCATTCTGCAAGCGCAGTTTCCAGATTTTGAGTTTCCAATAAAAAAGTATAGCATCCAACCCGTTATTGACGTGCCAGTTGCCTATTATTTTAAAGAGAAAGGGTTGCTAAGAACTTTTGGGGGCACCATAAGTGATTTGTTCAGTTTGAAAATAAAACAATTTTACCGACGTTTTCAAGCTTTGGCTGGTTTTAAACGTGATCCTTATGATACGTTTAAATGGATTGTGACCAAACAAAAACAAACCCCAAATAAGTTTATCGTGTTTTTCTTGATTGGCGAATATTCAACTTATGACAAGAACATCAACATCAATAAAAAGAAATTTGTATCGCTCATTAAATATGTGGCCGATTATTGCAAGGTGGGATTGAAAGTGTCGTATTTGGCATTGGATGATAAGGAAATGCTCAAACATGAAAAGCGAACATTGGAAGCCACCACAAACTATCCATTGGAAGCTTCCAGACATTCATTTTCCAAGTTGAATTTACCTGAAACCTACAGAAATTTGATCGAATTGGAAATCAAGCAAGATTTCACAATGGGATACATCAACCATATTGGATTTAGAGCAGGAACCTGCACCCCGTTTCAATTTTATGATCTAGATTATGAAGTGCAAACTCCCTTACAGATCAATCCGTTTCATTGCGTAGATTACGCACTGTTAAAAAGACAGTCGCTTCTTGATAAAAAAGAGGATCTCCTGCGGGTTATTCGGGAAGTAAAAAACGTCAATGGCACTTTTGTGCCAGTATTTCATAATTATGCGTTTAGTGATTTGGACCGATGGAAAGGGTTCAGGGAATTATTTAGAATGGTATTAGAGTCAGAACATGAAGATTAAAGCTATCAAACACGTTTTTTTTGATTTGGATCATACGCTTTGGGATTTTGATAAAAATTCTGCGTTGACCTTTGATAAAATTTTCAAAAAGCATCAGGTGGATATCAGCTTGGAGACCTTTTTAGAGGTTTATGAACCCGTAAATTTGAGGTATTGGAAGCGCTATAGAAACGACGAAATTGATAAAATTGAGTTGCGTTATGGCCGACTGCGCGACACTTTTAATGAAATTAGCTTTGCGGTTGATGACATTTTGATCCATAATCTTTCAGTAGATTATATTGAATTTCTGTCCACCTTCAGCCATCTTTTTGAAGGCACACTTGAGCTGTTGCAGTATTTACAGCCCAAATACCAATTGCATATCATCACCAATGGTTTTGAAGAGGCGCAAATGAAAAAGATGAAAGCCTCCGAGATTTCTTCTTACTTTAAAACAGTTACCAATGCTGAAATTGCCGGGGTCAAAAAACCAAATCCCATTATATTTGACTATGCGCTCAATCTTGCAAAAGCACAACCGAAAGAAAGCATCATGATTGGCGATAATTACGAAGCCGACATTTTGGGTGCGCTAAACGTGGGGTATGACGCGATATTTTTTAATTACAGAAATGACCAAACGGAGCCACACATCAAGCAAGTGAAACATTTATCGCAACTTAAAAAATACCTGTAATCATCACTAGTTTTCAAAACCATTCTGTAAAAGGGCGTTTTAAATGGCATAGTATAATCATGATAAGAGTTTTTTAAAAATAATTCTAAAAAGAGGGTAGGATTTAGCTTGTTTTAAAATGTTGTTTTTTATACGTCGTGACAGATGTCTTTGCGCTAATTGCATGATGACCTTAATTATAATTTCTAACTTTATTGTATCTTTATAATCAAATTAATATATCCAAACATCCTATGAAATCCATTTTTACACTATGTGCCTTTTTAATATTGTTCAACTTTAAGGGGACCTCACAAGAAAGCGTCAATGCTTATAAATATGTCATCATACCAACCTCCTATAATTTTTTGAATGAACCTGATCAATACCAAATCAACTCATTAACCAAGTTTTTATTTGAAAAACAAGGATTTAAAACCCTTATGGCAGATGAAGAATTTCCTGCAGATTTGAACAGTAACCGTTGTCTTGGCTTGTACGCCGACGTTGAAAAACACAAAGCGTTCCTTAACACCAAATTACAGATCCACTTAAAGGACTGCAACAACAAAGTGGTAAAGTCTTCAGAGATTGGAGAATCACGTGAAAAAGACTACAATAAGGTCTATAATCTTGCTATAAGAGATGCCTTTAAGAGTTTTGAAAATTTGGATTACACCTATCAACCAAGTTCTCAAATCACCCAACAATCTACGGGCTTACCTAATCAGAATGTAGAAAATCCGAAAGCTCAAGAAGAAATTGACCGTTTAAAAAGAGAGGTAGCGGCACTCAAGGAAATGGAACGTCAGCAAGCAGAGGCACAAGCAGCAGCTCAGGTAAAAGCCTCATCTGATCAAGAACGCGTCAATATTCAGGTAAAAGAGAATCAATCAGGACAGAATGCCGCTGAAATAGTACTTGCAGAAACCTTAAAGAAAGAAACTAAATCTGATGAAAGTATTCAAACCTTATTTGCAAACCCTGTTGAAAACGGGTACACAATTACAGACGCCTCTTCTAAAGTGCTGTATCATCTGGTATTTTCGGGTAAGGAAGATGTATATATCGTTAAAGGCCAAGACGCCATTGTCTATAAAATGAACAATTCTTGGATTGTCTCAAAAGCCAGTGACTCTGGCGTTTCCATGAAAACACTTAATGTGAAGTTCAACTAATAACTAAAGTTATTTACAAAGTAAAAAACCCCGATGCGCTTTTCGTGCCTCGGGGTTTTATCTATATTGCTTTTCTAATTCCTAATTCCTCTAATACCCATACTTGTCCTTCCATCGCTGTTTTAAGAATTCGCGTTGCGAGTTTTCCCTGGCATTATTTCCGGGATTATAAAGTTTGGTGTTTTTGATTTCTTCAGGGAGAAACTCTTGTGGCGCAAAGTTGTTTTCATAGCTATGGGCGTATTGATAATTATCGCCATAACCCAATTCCTTCATGAGTTTTGTGGGGGCATTCCGTACAGATAATGGCACGGATAAATCACCCGTTTGCTTAACCAATTGTTGCGCTCTCCCAATAGCCTCATAAGCAGAATTGCTTTTTGGAGACGTCGCCAAATAGGTTGCACACTGACTTAATATAATGCGAGATTCCGGATGTCCAATGACCGAAACAGCCTGAAACGTGGTATTTGCCATTACCAATGCCGTTGGATTCGCGTTGCCAATATCTTCACTGGCCAAAATGAGCAAGCGTCGTGCAATAAATTTAACATCCTCACCACCTTCAATCATTCGCGCCAACCAGTACACTGCTGCGTTTGGATCACTGCCACGTATTGATTTAATGAATGCTGAAATAATATCGTAATGCTGCTCCCCAGTTTTGTCATAGCGCACCGTATTGCTCTGTACTTTTTGCAGTACGGCCTCATTGGTAATCACTATTTTTTCGTCGTCATCATAAGAGGTGATGATCAGCTCAAAAATATTCAAGAGTTTCCGGGCATCGCCACCTGAAAGTCGCAATAAGGCCTCGGTTTCCTGGAGCTGGATATCGCGTTTGGATAGCAGTTCGTCTTCCGTGATGGCACGATGCAACAGCGCTTCCAAATCTTTTTTGTCAAACGAATTGAGAACATACACCTGAGATCGGGAGAGAAGGGCAGGAATGACCTCAAAACTCGGGTTTTCAGTGGTGGCGCCAATGAGCGTGACCCAACCTTTTTCAACTGCTTCCAACAACGAATCCTGTTGGGATTTGCTAAAACGATGGATCTCGTCGATAAACAAAAGCGGATTTTTAGCGGTAAACAACCCACCACTGTGCTTCGCCTTGTCAATGACCTCTCTGATGTCCTTGACCCCCGAATTGATGGCGCTCAGCTTGTAAAATGGCCGGTTGGACTCATTGGCAATAATATTGGCCAAGGTCGTTTTTCCCGTTCCAGGAGGTCCCCAAAATATCATGGACGGAATAATGCCCTGTTTAATGTGTTGCGTCAATACGCCTTTATCGCCAATCAAATGAGATTGACTCAAATAGTCCTTTAAGTATTGTGGTCTTAGTCGTTCTGCCAATGGTGCGTTCATAATGCAAAATTACATGAATTCTTGCGAAATAATTAATTTACTAATAGACTATTGTAAGACAGTAGGTCTCGATGAATTTAATAGTGTGGAAATGATCCTTGTATTAATGGGTATTTTAATAAATTTAAACAGAGCAGAGTTAACAGCGAAGTGAACTTGATACTAAAATTACCATGTTGTTAATAAACTATATCCTCATCTCTAATTTTTGGGCATGCCTTTTTTGTGAAGGACAAAAAAGTCGTGCTCTCGCGGCTCAATCTTTTTGTTTTGAAAAAAAACAAAAAGGATTTCAAACAAACCGCTCCATCACTCATGCAAAAACGTGACAATGTTTCATATTTCGATCAAATGGATACGAATTTGATAAGAAACCTTTAAATTTAACCATGAGCAATCAACAACATTTCAGGTATTCAACAAGCGTTGTAGCATATCCCATCTTTTTTTTAATGCTCATTTGGGTTGTGTTCTGGTTGCAGGTCCGTTTTTTTCCGATCATCAAAACCTGGGGTATCGTCCCGGAAACCCTGATTGGTTTACGTGGCATTGTGTTGAGTCCGCTCATCCATTCCAATATTGAACATATCTACCATAATAGCATTCCACTGGTCATCTTGACCATGGCCTTATTTTATTTTTACAGACCAATTGCTTGGAAAGTATTGCTTTATGGCATTCTGCTTTCTGGATTGATCACTTGGACTATTGGAAGGCCGTCAAATCATATTGGTGCCAGTGGGCTCATTTACGTATTGGTCAGCTTTATCTTTTTTAAAGGCATTTTTGCCAAACATTTCCGATTGGTAGCCTTGTCACTGATGATCATTTTCTTATACGGCAGTATGATTTGGTATGTGCTTCCCATTAAGGATGGCATGTCTTGGGAAGGGCATTTGGGCGGATTCATAACTGGGTTGCTATTTGCCATTATCTTCCGGAAAGCTATTGCCAAACCAGAGCGCTACGTCTGGCAAGAACCACAGTATAATGAAGACGACGATCCGTTTTTAAGACATTTTGACGAAAACGGCAACTTTATTGAAAATTTAGAAATGGAAGAGGGGGTCGGCCACCTACCGGATCGAAAGGCAAATGAAGTTGAAGATGAAGTTGAAGATGAAGTTGAAGATGAAATTGATGATGAGATTATAAACGATAAAAAATATAGCGGACCTAAAGTCAATTATATTTATAAGGAAAATATTAAAAAAGAGACATTGGAATAGTTACAACCCCTCGATTAGGTCATACTATTTGTAATTTGAGTTTTATTCGTTTCTGAAATCTGCTCCCTTTTCTGGTCTAGATTAAGGTTGGAATAGGTAGATTCGGAAACGCGAAGTTCCCAATCAACCACCCCTAATCCCTCACATCTAATCCCAAATCCCTAATGCCTTATCCCTAATTTAAATCCTTTGTCTTACCACTTCATACAAAAACGCACCACAGGCCACAGAAACGTTCAAGGATTCAATGTCACCTAAAATGGGCAACTTAGCTTTCTCATCAACAATTTTCAAAATGGAAGGATTGATGCCTTTCCCTTCAGATCCCATGATTATTGCACAAGGTTCCGTAAAGGAGACATCGTAAAGATTTTGATCTGTCTTTTCAGTAGCAGCAATTACTTTAATGCCTGACGCCTGCATATAAAAAACGGCATCCTTAATATGATCTACCTTGCAGATTGGAATTTTGAAAATGGCACCGGCACTTGTCTTAATGGTATCGCCATTAACCGGAGCACCACCTTTTTTCTGGATGATGATTCCTGAAACTCCAGTACATTCTGCAGTTCTGATAATCGCACCAAAATTTCGAACATCACTGATCTGATCCAATAATAAAAATAGGGGTGTTTTGCCTGATTCCAGGACATTGCTGACCAATTCTTCCAACGGGTAGAAGCTGATCGGTGCAATTTGTGCCACAACGCCTTGATGGTTCTTAGTGGTCAATCGGTTGAGTTTTTCAACAGGTACATAAGAAAAGTTCAAACGTTCCTTATGTAAAAGTGTCTCCAATTCTGTAGATAAATCGCCGCGCAATCCCTTTTGTAAAAATATTTTATCAATGTTTTCACCAGATTTAATCGCTTCAATAACCGCTCTGATTCCAAAAATAGTTGTTTCGTGTTCCATGGGTGCAAAGGTATAAAATTACCGTCTTAGTTTGATCAGGTTTGATTAAGAATAGCCAATTTACTATTGCTTTATAATTTTCCTGTTAATACTTGCATTACTGGAGTAGATCTTTAGGATATATACTCCACTTTTATAGGTAGATAAATCGAGAGAACCACCCTGAGTGGACCTTCCTACTTGAACTCCTAAAATATCGAAAATTTCAATTTTGTCAATGGGCTTTGTTGAATTGATGTTGAGATAGGAGTGAACGGGATTTGGATGGATTTTTAAGTCTGTAAATTGATCGTCCTTAAGATTGAGAAGCGTACAATTGCTTAAATCTGGGTTGCCTTCAATAGGTGCTTTTGGTGTAAGATCTTTCCCAACGAAAGCTGGGTAATCCTTGCCATATTTATAGGCTCTAAAAACAAGATTGCTTAAGGCAGAAGAACCTTGATCGACAATCGCTCCAGTATTTGAATTCACTGGATTGATATATTCCCAAACGATATGCTCGTTTTCATCAATTTCGAACAACCTTCCAGCACTACCCTGACAAATGAGAATGTTATTATTTGGAAGTCTTTGTGCGCCACTAACGATTCTGGAGTAAAATTTTGACGTCCCATTACTCAAATCTGAATAAGCATAATCTGGAGCTAATGGACCATAAGCACTATTGCTAGTGAGGCTATAATTGCCCGGAGAGCTTGTTGGTGCATTGATGATAAGCACTTCTGAAAACTCAGGAGTTCTTTCATCTCCATTATTGAATACCATTATTTTTCCTTCATCCATCAGGCCTTTTTGGATGAAATGGGGGGAATGTTGTCCATACAGTTGTCGGTCAATTGCAGTGCCTTGATCATAAGCTTGTGGATTTCCCCATCGATATAGAAAATCGCCTCCTTTACCATACATGCCGCCTGTACTTGATGACGCCTCCAGAGTTGTTGTGGAGTGGTCAATAATCCAGAATTCACTTAAATTTAGAGAACTAATTACTATTTGGTCTAAAGTAGGATCAAACTGAATTGAGTTGATATGTAACCAATTTTTACCTTTAAATTTTTCATTTATAAAATTGATATTCAACCGTTGTGGATTGCTACTGATCTCGCCATAGTTCTCTTTGTTGGAGTCAAAATCTTGAATCAAATGATCTGATGCGTTCCATTGCCATACAATGTTGGCGTTATCAGGTCCCACCGGTTGTAGCTCAACAATCTGTTGGTCATACAATCCGTCTTCAACTAATAACGATGGGTTACGCCCCGCAGCAATGGCTTGGGCATAGGTCATTTGTTTTAACGCCAACACCAAGATGTTTCCGTTGGGCATCGGATAAATATCATGATGTTGCACCACTGTAGCATCTGAATATTTAAAACTCCAAGTTAAATCGCCGTCCCAGTTGTATTTCTCAATAAGTCCGCCTTTTGGAAACGAGGGGAAATTGAGGTTTTCAATACGGGAGGCACGAAGCAAAGAGCCATCTTCCAAGAGATAAAAAGCGCTTCCTGGAGGATGGTTGCTAGTCCAGGAATTGATTACTTCACCACAATTGTTGATAAGGTAGGTTAATTTATCTACCGAGAAAAGTGTATAGCCGTCATAAGCGTCCTGGGTATTAAGAATAGTGCCAACCGTATTTTGAGAAAATGTAAGGTTTGACAATAGGAGTAAGGTGATAAGTAATTTTCGTTTCATATTAAATACTTTGGATTTAACTAGCACTACAAAACTAATAGAAATTATTAGGGCTTGGTTTCAAATACAAGAAATAAAAAAACCTCTTGAACATAAAGCTCAAGAGGTTTTTCAAAATTTAAGTAGGTAAATTAGATTAATTTACGTCCCAGAATAATTTACTTAAAATTGTATCTCCATTCGGTAATTTAGAAATTGCATTAGAAAGGTTTTCACCGTTAAGCGTTTGTAACGTTTGAGGATAACGAATTCTAAATGGCAAGTCTGTAGAATTAGGAGCAGCTTTAAATTCATATGTGGTAAGTTTAGACGCCGCCGCTTGGTCTGGAGGTAAGGTGTATGATTCACCTGGTAGAAGTAGGATGTCTGTATTAGGAAATCCAGTTCTTCTATACTCAGCCCAAGCTTCATGCGCTTGCATATAAAGAGCAACATACTTTTGGGTAATGACATTTTCCAAATTTGCCGCTGGCAAATTAGCCACAAAAGCGTCAATTTTTGCAGTAGGGACACCCCATTTTTCCATAGATGCACGTACACCATTTTCGTAGGCGGTTTGATCGAAGTTGTTAATTTCTGAAAGTAGGAATTGTACTTCCGCATATTCCATCAATACACTCCCGAAATCTGGTCGTAACACTTTACTGCTCATGTACGAATAAGTACTTCGCGGTAAAAGATTAGTAACTGGGAAAGCAAAAGGTATACCTTGATAATCGTTTTGATCTAGGCTGGTCTCATAATCACCGGCTTTTATGCTATTAATACTAGCTTCTTTTGGAGCTACCATTTCAAAAAGACGTGGATCAGCACCATATTTTCCTGTTTTACCTTTTAATAAATCAACAAATGGAGCTGCAACAGCAAAATCCGTTCTACCAATAAATGCGACCCAAAAAGGTGAAGCATTAGCATCAGATGTTTCGTACAATTGGATTGCATTGTCATCATTGGAAGTCATAATACCAGATGCTATTGCAGCGGCTATGGCGCTATTAGCAGTACCAGCATCGACGCCTTTCAATCTGTTTGCGATTCTTAGTATTAAGCTATTTGCAAATTTTTTCCATTTTAGAGCATCCCCGTTAAAAATATTATCTCCTTTTGTAAATACAGGTTCCTCTACGTTAATCATATCTGCAGATTCTCTTAATTCTTTGAGGATATCTGCATATATTTTTTGTTGTGATGCAAATACAGGCGATTTTATTTCATCAACCTGTAGGGCTTGAAAATCTGGGTCATCTGTGCCATAAGAATAATAAGGAACATCGCCAAAAAAGTTTGTAAGATCACTGAAAATGCAAGCGAGCATAATACGTGAAGCGGCGATTTGGTTTTCATTATTTCCTACTGAGGCAACTATTGGAGCTGTTTCAGGATCTAAATTTAAATCAATAATTGTTTTAAATTCTGTAGCAATAAAATATGAGTTTTGGTAAATGCTGGTAGCTGAAGTTTCACGATATAAATAGCGATCTTCATCAGCATAGGCGGTTTGGCCAAAATATTCCATCCAGTTTAAATCCAAACGTCCCATATTAAATTCATCGCGGGTAATATCGCTATAGCGTTTAGTCCCGTAGTTGAAAATAGTATTGGTCAATACAAATTCTGGATTATTAGGATTTTCATTCAATTCTTCTAGACCATCATCACATGACGACGTCATTATGAGTGCTGATACGAATAGGGTTATAGTAAGTATTCTTTTCATGACTTTTTAAAATTTTAATTCTACGTTAAATCCTAATGAGCGAGTAGATGGCAGTGCACCACCTTCTGAACCTTGTATGTTACCGCTGCCACCAGTAGTAGATTCAGGATCAAAATTATTGTTATCCAATCCCCAAGTTGCTAGGTTCCTTCCATATAAGGACAGTGTAACGGCAACGAAGTCATTCATTACTTTTTTAGGCAAAGTGTAGCTTAAAGTAACTTCACGAAGTTTTACGTAGCTTGCATCAAAAATGTTCTGTGCATCGTTTCCAAAATAGAAATCTGAACCCCAAGCTTGAGCTGGAATTGCTTGTGTGTTCGGCGCTGTATTGGTTACTGTATATGTACCGTCGGTATTATAAGTGACATCTCCTGTCACACCTTGGTTGACGACCCCATCAACCCGAATGTTGTTTGCTGCCGTTTCTTCCAATATACCTGAATAATGACCCCAAAGATTGGTTAGAGAGCGATATACCCCTCCCTTTTGGACATCAACCAACACACCTAAGTTAATTCCTTTATAAGTAAAGGAATTTCTAAAGCCCATATTATAGTCCGGCAGTACGGAACCAAGATTTTCAACATTTCTGGTCTCCAGATAACTTCCGTTTGCGCCAACCACTTTATTTCCTTCAGAGTCGAAAACATAGTTGGTACCTCTAATTTGTCCATATGCTTCACCAACAACAGCATTTAAAGTAACACCATTAAATGGGTATGTTGCCAGTCTAAGAGAATTTACACCTGGAATGAGCTCTATCAATTTATTTTCATTTTTTGCAAAATTGAAAGTGAAATCCCAACTAAAATTGTCATTGCTAATTGGTGAAATATTTACTAATGCCTCAAAACCTTTGTTTGAAAGCTTACCACCATTTGTAAATACGGAATTATAACCTGTTGCAGGATCTAATTGTACTGAGGTAATTAATTCTGATGTCGTCTGGTCATAATAGGTCAAATCAAAACCTAAACGTCTTTGAAAAAATGACATTTCAAGTCCGACCTCTCTGGTATCAGTGAACTCAGGTGTTAAATTTGGATTTCTTTTGACTTCATCATTTTCATATCGAATGAGTGAGCCATTTGGTCCAAATGGTGAACGTGATGTAAATGTGTTTTGTAACTGATAAGGATCAGTATCACTGGCAACACGAGCGTAGCCACCACGAATTTTTCCGAAGCTCAACCAGTCTGCGTCAATAAGTTGACTAAATACAAAACTACCATTAAGAGAAGGATAAAAATAGGAATTGTTTTCTGCAGGTAAAGTTGAAGACCAGTCATTTCTAAATGTTCCAGAAATATATACTATCCCAGCATAGCCGAAAGACGCAGAACCAAAAACACTATTTATTCTTTTATTGGAGTCAAACTGCGTCACTAAAAGCGGATCGCTTGAATTGTTTAATGAGTAAATACCTGGAGTTGCCAAACCACCTTGGGTTTCTGCTGAAACTCTGTGCGTCTCATTATCTCTTCTATTGACACCCACAAAAGCATTAAGGGTCAATTTATCGCCTATAAAGCTGTCGTCATAATGTAATCTACCTTCGTAGTTTATTTCTTGAAAGGTTCTATCGGCATTTGAATAGAAAGATTGATCGACTGAGCCGATGGCTCTTCTATTAGTAATACGTAAACTATAGGTATCAATATACAAATTCGCTACTGCATAAAGATTGTCAGTAAAGTTATATTGAGTACCAAAAGTTCCATACCAACGTGTTCGCTTATCCGTTGAGATATTCTCGTTAAGTGTCCAATATGGATTGTCAGAATATAATGGGTCGCGATTATCTACTCCTACGATATTCCAAGATCTTTGAGATCCATCAGGTCTCAAATATTTTTTCAAACGTTCATAATCCAATTGGGTTTGACCAAATTGATATAGTTGTTGAACGACACCTTCGCCAGTATACCCAGTTGCTGGTCGGTTAAAACCATCTGTAATTGTTAAATTGACACTACCGTTTACTTTTAATTTATCGGTAATTTGTGACATCCCATTCATATTCACAGTAGTTCTGTCTAACCTAGTGTTGGGAACAATACCTTCTTGTTGGGAATTGTTCAAAGAAATTCTCATATTTGAGTTCTCAGAACCTTGAGTAAAAGCAACCCCTGTATTTAAGGTGACTCCAGTATTGAAGAAAGCATCTTTATCGTTTTTAGGATACATCCATGGTCGTGGTTTTAAATAGTCTTCTGGATATGAAGGATCTAAGTTGTCCCAGTGCAAAACAAGTTTGTTTGGGTCGTAGATTGGCCCCCATGATTCATCTGTACCATAATCAACAATGTTATATTCGGTACCGTTAATAATAGCGGTATCAAAAACCGATTGTTCGAAAGTATCTGGATTACCAGCACCGCCCCCATATAGTTTTTGGATTTTAGGTAAGGTGCTGACATGATCGAAAGTGATGCCCGAATTTACCGTGACTTCAGCTTTGCCTTTTTTACCTGATTTAGTGGTGATAAGAATCACCCCATTTGAACCTCTAGATCCGTAAAGTGCAGCAGCAGCTCCACCTTTAAGAACGCTTACATTCTCAACATCACTAGGGTTGATGTCAAAAGAGGCATCACCATAATCACGACCTCCACCACCGGTCTGTGCACCTGTAGAGTTGTAATTACTATTGTCCAACGGAATACCGTCAACAACAATAAGCGGTCTATTTTCTCCTGTCACGGAACTTGCTCCCCTAAGTAAGATTCGAGTAGAACCACCCAAACCTCCAGTAGGAGTAGAAACAGAAACACCAGCAACTTTCCCAGATAGTGAGCCAAGTGCATTGGTTGGTTTAGTTTTGTTGATTTCCTCTCCTCCCAAATCTTGAACGGAATATCCGAGAGATTTTTTATCACGGCTTACACCAAGTGCTGTAATAACCACTTCATCAAGCAATGCAGCATCTTCCTTCATCGTCACGTTGATCAAGTTGGAGGATCCTACTGTAACCTCTTGGGCTTTGAGCCCTACATAAGTAATGGAAAGAATGTCACCTGTGTTGGCATTGATGGAATACTTTCCATCAAAATCGGTTTGGGTTCCATTAGTTGTCCCCTTTACAATAATGTTAACTCCGGGAAGGGGCAAACCTGATTGGTCCGTTATGGTTCCCGAAACCACTTTGTCTTGCGCATACGACGTATGAACGACTAACACTATCAAAAGTGTTAGAATTACACGAAATTGTGTTCTCATATTTAAATTAATTTGAATTAGCCTGACTCAAAAGTCCTAATAAAAAGTTAACAAACCAACAAAAAATTCATAAAATTTGAGATTTTCCTAATCTTTATGCATTAAATCCCCGCAAGGAATGGTTTAATGAGATTTACATAAATCGTAGAGGTGGCGTTTTTTTTACTTGTTTTCTAAGTAAAACCTTTGTATCTGCGCCCAAAGTATGATCGTCTTGACCTTGGAATGGACAAATACTGTCACTAAGTTTAAAAATTCAATTTGAAGTTTTGAATTGGAAAGAAAAGTCTGGCTGGAAAAATTACTATGAAGCTGATGATAGTAAAGGAAATAGTAACCTCTGGTCAGAAGGATGAACAAATAGAGCTCATTTAATAATATAACTGTACTTGTAAAAAACGTCCCATTAATTCTAGAAATCTTAAAACATTGCCGACAGACTGATATGGATCTTGGAATTTGAAAGCTTTATAGCTTGATTTTCTGAGCTGCCGTTGCTGTAGTTCAATTTAAAAAGTCCGGCTTGTGTAAGGATACCAAAACCAAATCCCAAGCCTATTAGTTTGCTTCTAATGTCAAGAAGTTGATTTTCATAATATGCTAGGTCAATAATGGAATTAACGTAGAGGCTGTTTGAAACTCTATAGCGATATTCGGTGTTAAAGACCGCGTATAAATTGGCAATCAGACTGTTCTCTTCAAAACCTCTGATTGAGTTGATACCACCAAACCGAAACAACTCGTTTTCAATATAGGTGTCAGAATCTAAAACTGCAGCACTGATTTGGCCATAAAAACTGTTCCTGAGATTGAGATTGACTATTTTGAAGGTATTCAATTCAAATTTGGTTTGGGATTGACCAGTATTTTCAATGGTCCTTTTGCCCACACCTCCGGATAGGTCAAATAGAAAATTGAGCGGGAACAACATATCATAGCGTTGTGGCTTAGTATGATTATAGCTTAGGTTGTAAAAGGTAGATTTAAAATCATTTATGGTTAAAATAGGGTTGTCCAATAAATTGGTAGATGCTTGGGTGTTAATGCCCAATGCCAGACTGTTCTTTGGATTGAATTGATAATCCAGCTTGGCCATCTGTGTGGTGGTAACAAAAGAAGAATCCTTTTTAAAAATATGGAGACCTAATTGCACCCCAATTGGAGAACCTAATATATAGGGGAGTTTGGTTCTTACGTCAAAGGTTTTTTGCTCGCTTTCATCGCTTTTGTAAAGTAACCTGAACGATTCACCATAATTGAGATTATTGACCATGTTGAGGTTGAGATAGCCATCAAATTCCAGTTTATCGGTTTCAGTGTTCGTGCCAAAACCCAGGAACCCATCAAACGTATTGCTTTTTAGCTTTTCTAAATAGATATATAATAAGGTAGAATCTTTAGTGAAAAGCACCTCCGGATCTTTTATTTGGGCGGCAAATTGTAGGTTTTCCAAAGCTTCTGTTTTTTCTCTGATAGTGTTTAAATTGAAGACTTGCTTCCTTTTAATCTTTAGATAGCGCTTGACATAAGATTTTGGAAATTTCTCGTAGCCTTTAACGATGATGGTGTCGATGGTCCTTTGCTGGTGTTCTACAATTTTTAAATCGGCGTACAAAACACCCTCTTCTTTTCTAATATTGGTAAGTTGCAAAGTTAAAAAAGGATCTCCTGAATTGGCAATTTCGGCATTCAGTGTTTTAAGTGATGCCTCTAAAGTGGCGACTTCTACTTCAAAATAATTATCCGTAATGGTATTGGAGATTAATTTGAGGATTTTTGGATCAAAATCACGGTCAAAATGGATTCTTGCCCTTTTATATCGATCGCCCAAAATATATTTTGCCACAAAAGAAGAATCATTTTCTTTATCAAGATGGACAAATTTACTTTCCAAATATCCTAGATGAGTTAAGGAATTTGCGATGGAATTCACTTCCGTTTCAAGTGAGTTAAAGTCGTTAAATGTCTGTTGGTAATCTAATGAATTAAGTAGCGACGTATCGATTTCATTGGCGCCAACAGCTTTGAGATGTAAAGATTGCGCCAAAAGACTTGATGAGGACATCCATCCGAAAAGAAATAGAAAGGAGATTATTTTTAAGGTCATGTTAGGCATAAGCAACTCCAAAGCTAACGGAAAAATTTGTCTAAAAATATGTGCAATGTTAAATAATTGGTCAAAGAATTAAAAATTAATCAGTTTACGTTTGAAAAAAAGAAATAAATTTCTACCTTTGCAGCCCTCAAAAGCGAGGAGTAAAACAAATTTATATAGAAATATATGCCAACAATTTCACAATTAGTACGAAAAGGAAGAGCCAAAATAACCAAGAAGAGTAAATCGGCTGCTTTAGATTCGTGTCCACAAAGACGTGGTGTG
>NZ_DATJCA010000115.1:0-43452 GCF_035515035.1 Gelidibacter sp.
GTAAACCATAATATGCATAGATCCCATAACCTCTGCGGATGCACCCATCAATACTCTTGGGGCGTCCTTTATGAGCACATCACCTTCATCCGCCCAGACCTGGTTTTTAAAATCATAGGATAAATAAGAAGTTAAAGCTTCAGATTTCTGACCTACCCTTTCATTTCTACCCCCAATAACAAATAATTTTTTAGTGGTTTGCGTTTCTTGAACGGCTGTTGTGTGAAGAGCTCTCGCAGGACCCGGAAAATCCGTGAGTTTCTCCCATTGTTGTTGGCCTTTTAACGATAATCTGTAAAATGAATTGGTGCTGCCCTTAGCATTGGTACCCCCTACGACATATACAAAATCATCTACTACCACTGCCGATGAAAACGCCAAAGGCTCGGGAAGTTTCGGGTATTCAATAATTTCAACTTCTTTACTGGCGTTATTATAGCCCAATAAGAAAACGTGATCACTGATGAGGTTTTCATTATTACCTCCAATGCACAAAATCCCTTGAGCTGTTGCTACAGACGCAGAATAACCCAACGGCATCGGCAATTTGGATGCAGACAAACGCCATTGCCCATTGTCATAAATAAAAATAGCATCAGTCCATACTTTTTTTCCGCCTTCCCAAGGTAAACCCTCAGGAAAATTTGCACCTCCAGCTGCTAAAAGAACGCCATTATGCACACCACCCAACATTCCCGCATAACCAATGGATGTACTTGTAGAAGTTTCTGCAGGCAAATTGGGAAGGTCTACAACTTCTAATTTCGAGATTTCTTGACTAAAGCAGGGCATCCATAAAAAAAGAATGACCAATAGAAATGTCATTTGCTGAATTTTCTTCATTTTAAAGAGATTACATAAAAATAGTCCTGCTTTCTTCGGATAACAGTTAAATTTCATTGAAATTTGTAGGTCATTCAAATTAATAGAATGCCAACAACCCACATCTTCAAAAAATATTGCTAAATATAATAAAATAGAATTAATTGTATTATGTATTACATATTAATTTATAAATTTGTCTAAAGCGTCTATATAATTCTACGTAAGACAATTTAAATCGAACCATTTCTCATGACACTTCTAAAAAAACTTTCCACTTTTATAGCCCTTTTGATCCTGCAGTCTTTCGCTAAGGTTTCACAACAGTGCTCAAAATTATAGACTTAAAATCAGAATCTTGTTCGACTGCGTTATAGACGGCTTTTAAATAAATATAAAAACAAAGAAACACCATGAAAAAAATACTATTGTTTTCATTTTTATTCTTAACCTATTTTGCTTCCTTTTCCCAAGCAGAAATCACTGAAAATGAAATCAAAGATCATATCCTGTTTTTAGCTTCAGAAAAAAATGCGGGCCGTTATCCTGGTACGAAAGCCAACCGCGATGTCGTAACATACATTATTAAGGATTTTAAAAAACAGGGCCTTCTTCCACTTGCTAAAAATTACAAACAGACGTTTAAGGCCCGTTTGCGTGTCGATAAAGGAGAACCCGAAAAACCTTTGGCAAAAACGTATAATGTCGTGGCGTACCTTGAAGGCCATGATCCACTCCTGAAAAATGAATATATTATTTTAGGTGCTCATTATGACCATTTGGGAATGGGTGGTCCGTCTTCAAAATCGGATCAAAGGAATACCATTCATTATGGTGCCGATGATAATGCCAGCGGCACTGCGGCGCTTTTGGAAATTTCCGAGAAAGTCGCTGCTAACAAAAGTGAGCTAAAACGCAGTGTGATTTTTATCGCATTTGGTGCAGAGGAACAGGGGTTGTTGGGAAGCCAATACTTTATAAATAACCCATTAGTACCGCTTTCACAGATTAAACTGATGATCAATATGGACATGGTAGGCAGATTGAACACTGAAAAACATGTGTACATGAATGGCGCAGGAACCTTCCCGGGAGGTGTCGATTTTATGCAGAATTTAGGGGAATCTTTAGACTTAACCCCAATTGTCCATGCCGGTTCGGTGGGCGGGTCAGATCACGTGTCGTTTTTTAAGAAAGATATTTCTGTTCTCGGGATTCACACGGGCGCGCATCCACAATACCATCGACCAGAAGACACTGCCGATTTGATCAACGTTCCAGGGCAGAAACAAGTCAGTGATTATATTTATGAAGCTTTAATGACCTTTGCCACCACCGATTATAACATGGAGTTTATCCCACAAGAATAAATCAACAACATTATGCAACGGGATTTTAAAAAAATGTTTTTTTAGTTCTATTAAGTAAAATGCGGTCACCCTTTTGGAGTAGCCATCCGTCGAAATCATTTTTAAAGTTCTCATTATATTCATAGATTTTAAACTTGATTTTTTGTAAAGAAATAATACGAAACACTTATAACCATTATAACAATGAAATCCACCTTCTTAGCTTTAATCGCTCTTTTTACATTCAGTAATTGCACTCAAAAAAGCAGATCTTTTACGGCATCTGAAATAGCTCTTCTTCCAAAACCTTCGACTTTAGAATTAAATGAAGGTTCTTTTACGATCAAAGACGGACAACAAATTTTCGCAAATCTTGAAGAACAGAAAACCGCTGCGGCCGACCTTCAAGCGTATATATCCGAAAGTTCAGGTTTTAAAACTCCAGTAGTTACAGATTATGGCGCTTCCATCAGTTTTGAAAAAAATGAGGATTTAGCTCCAGAATCTTATAAATTAATGGTTTCACCTAAAAAAATAAGCATTTTGGCCAACGACGCTGCAGGTTATTTTTATGGAGTGCAAACCTTGAAACAATTGATCTCGATTGAGACTCCAGAAGGTTCTCAAGACAATCAATATTTGGTGCCTTCGGTCAATATTACAGATAGTCCGAGATTTAAATGGCGTGCCTATATGCTTGATGAATCACGCTATTTTCACGGGGAGGAATTTGTAAAGCAAATGCTTGACCAAATGGCATTGTTAAAAATGAACACCTTCCATTGGCATTTAATTGACGATGCAGGATGGCGAATTGAAATCAAGAAATATCCACTCTTAACTGAAGTTGGTGCCTTTCGTGCCGATAGTGAAATAGAAACTTGGAAAAGCGGAAAAACTTCAGGCGAACCACACGGCGGATTTTATACGCAAGAACAGATTAAAGACATTGTAGCTTACGCAGCTGAACGCAACATTACGATTGTTCCAGAATTTGAAATGCCAGGACATTCAAGTGCGGCCATTGCAGCGTATACCTGGCTAGGAACTGCAGGAAAAGCTATTGACGTACCGATAACATTTGGACGCTTGTACGACAATTATGATGTGACCAAACCAGAAGTTGTCACTTTTATTAAAGACGTTTTAGACGAATTATTTGTGTTGTTCCCATCGGAAGTCATCCATATTGGCGGTGATGAAGTAGGATATGAAGTTTGGGAGAAATCGGCTTCTGTTCAAAAATACATGAGAGAACATAATATTAAGTCGCCTGCTGATTTACAGATTAACTTCACCAATAAAATTTCAAAATACATTGAAGATAACGGTCGACGCATGATGGGTTGGAACGAAATTTTGGGTAAAAACATCCATACAGATTTTGAAGAAAAGAAAGACGACCGAGAGGCAGAAACTGAATTGGCAAAAAATGCGATTGTTCATTTCTGGAAAGGCGATTTGGAATTGTTGACCGAAGCTGCGAAAAACGGGTATGCCATTGTAAATTCCCTTCACAACAGAACTTATTTAGATTATAGCTATGAATCCATACCTTTAGAAAAAGCCTATAGTTTTGATCCTATCCCAGAAGGTTTGGATGCGCAGTACCACAAAAATATTTATGGCACTGGTTGTCAAATGTGGAGCGAATGGACGCCAACCAATGCCGATGTGGAACGCCAAACTTTCCCAAGAATTGCCGCATATGCTGAAGTAGGCTGGACAGAATTGGAAAACAAAGATTACGACAGCTTTAAAATTGCACTTAAAAAAATGCAAAACCATTGGGACGATTTAGGCATCAATTATTTTAAGGATGCCAATGCATCTAAAATTGAAGGGGAATAAAGTTTGATGTTTAGAGTTTCTGGTTTCTGGTTTGCTCAAGGCCAATGCGATATATTATTTTTTACCTCAATTTGAAAACTGAAACGAATCGGAGACTAGGGATTTAAATCTTATTAAAAAAATGAAAAAATGAAAAATTTCTTATCGTTATTGGCACTATTACTCATTCTCAATAGCTGCGAAACCGTAAAAACAAGAACTTTTACGGCAGAAGAAGTGTCCATAGTTCCAAAACCTTCTGACATGGTTATTGAAGAAGGTAGCTTTACATTTACAGAAGACACTAAAATATCTATTGAAAATGATAACCAAAAACCCGCAGCCAAATACTTATCGGATTTGTTCCAGAATGCTGCAAGTTACCCATTAGCAATAATAGATACGAGAGAAGATAGAGGGATTGTTTTATTAAATGACGACGCCATTGCAAGTGAATCATACACTCTGGAAGTCACTCCAAAAAAAATCACCATTAAAGCCAGTGATGCCGCAGGCTATTTTTACGGCGTACAAACCTTACGTCAACTACTTCCGCCAAGTATAGAAATAGAAAACAGCGATGAAAAAGATTGGGTGGTTCCGAGCCTTAAAATAAAAGACACACCGCGATTTGCTTGGCGTGGGATGCACATGGATTTCAGCCGTCATTTTTTCAGTCTCGATGAGGTAAAAACCTTTTTGGACTATATGGCCCTTTATAAACTGAATACCTACCACATGCATCTCACAGATGATCAAGGCTGGCGTATTGAAATTAAAAAATATCCATTATTGACGGAAAAAGGCGCTTGGCGCGTGGAAAGTTCCCATGACATTGCGTGTAACGAATTAGCTAAAACCGATCCTTCCTATATTATAGACGAACAGCATTATCACAGCCGTGAGGGCCAAAAAATGTACGGCGGTTTCTTTACTCAAGACGACATCAAGGAAATTATAGCCTACGCCGCAGAGCGTCAAATTGAGGTTATCCCCGAAATTGATATGCCCGGGCATTTTAAATCGGCCATTGATAATTATCCCTATTTATCATGTACTGACGAAGCGGGATGGGGCGAACTTTTCTCAACGCCAGCCTGTTTAGGAAAGGAAACCACTTATGAATTCACTAAGAATATTCTATCGGAAATAGCAGAACTCTTCCCATCGGAATACATTCATATTGGTGGCGACGAAGTGAATATCCAATCCTGGAAAGAGTGTCCGTTATGTCAGAAATCAATTAAGGACAACAACCTAAAGAATGAACATGAATTGCAATCTTTTTTCAATAGAAAAATGGAAGTCTTCTTAAAATCTAAAGGCAAGCGACTCATGGGTTGGGATGAAATTGTTGAAGGCGGACTATCTAAAGACGCTACGATGATGTGGTGGCGCAATTGGGCTCCAACCATGAGAGATATTGCGGCTAACAACGGCAACGACATGGTGCTCACCCCGTGTTTTGAATATTATTTTGATGCCCAACACGATGTGACCCCTTTTGAAAAAGTGTATAACTATGAGCCTATTCCTGAAGAATTCACTAATGACCAAGCCAAACATATTTTAGGCGTTCAAGCTAATTTATGGTCAGAAATGATTCCAAATTTTAAACGTTTACAATATATGACCTTTCCGAGGATGTTGGCCTTGGCAGAAACAGCATGGACTTCAAAAGACAATAAGGACCATGAGGATTTTGAAAAAAGAATGCTGCTTCAATACGACCGATTGGATGCCTTGGATATCAAATACCACATACCAGCGGTGTCGGGCTTTAAGGACAAAGTTGCATTTCTGGACAAAGCAACTGTCGCATTGCAAGCGCCATTGGAAGGCATGGAGGTGTATTATACGACCGACGGCAGTGTGCCTACCAAGGAATCTAATAAATATACAGACCCATTAGAATTTGCAGAAACAGTCACTCTAAATACGATTGCCTATAGAGGTGACATTGAAAGTGACACCCGATCAGCCTTAATAGAAAAGCAAACCTATTTAGAACCTTTAGAGGTCACTCCAAATTTGGGAAGTATAAAGCGTTGGGCAGGAGTTAAACAATTTTCTGTGGTGGATGATATTGTTTTACCAAACAAGGCCATGTTCACCTCAGTTAATAGCATTGATTATACTGACTACGATGGCAAAGAGCACGTTTCAATGGTGTTCAAAGGTTATTTTTATGCTGAGGAAGACGGTCTGTATGAGTTCGCCACTAAATCTGATGATGGCAGTCTGTTATATATCGGTGATAAGTTTGTCGTGGATAATGGCGGCAACCATTCGGCAATGGAAAAAAACGGCATGGTGGCGCTTAAAAAAGGATGGCACCCGCTGACCATCAACTATCATGAGGCCACTGGAGGTGGATTACTAGAAGTTTGGTATACCGCACCTGGTGGCGAAAAGAAAGTTTTAAAAGGTGCTGTTATTGGGGAGTAAGTAATTGAAAAAATATTATTCAAAAGTCCTGTCTCAAAAAGTTGGGATCAAAAAAATCACGAATTAATGCTCAATATTCTGGAGCTCTACATATAAAATCAATTAAATGAAATTAATCTTTAAATCCCTATTCGTTTTTACAATTCTAATGAACTTCGGATGTCAGAATGCTAACAAAGACTTTATCGTAGCGCAAACCTACGAAGAGCCTCAGGATCCTTGGCCAAACACCGATGAGAATTGGACTGCTATTCCCAACGGATTACAAGCTTCGGTCACCTCAACGGACATTCGTTTTGTAAGAAGTGAAATCCCAAAAATTGAACCACAAAATTCATGGTCTGGAACTGCTTGGAAAGGAGAAAGAACTTCTGCGCAAATCGTTCTTTGGAGTAAAGATTCTTTAACCGAAGTACATACGCAGCTGTCAGAATTTAAGTCGGATTCAGGTGAAACCTTACCAACGGATATTGCCAAAATAAATTTTGTGAAATACGTCCTTACCGACGAATATGCCGAAGGTTGTGGTTACAGAAAACCCGAAGACTACGCTGCCTCCCTGGCTGCAGACGCTTTAGAACCTATCTCTTCATACGCCATTAAAGCCCAAGAAACACGTCCTATCTGGATCACTATCGACATTCCAACAGACGCTAAGGCAGGAACCTATAAGAGTACTTTCACGATAGACATCAAAGGGCAGGACACCAAATCTATGGATTTTTCAATTCGCGTGATTGATAAAGTAGTACCACCGGCATCCGATTGGAAATTCCATTTGGACCTATGGCAAAATCCTTACGCTGTAGCACGATTTCACGGTGTAGAACCTTGGTCACAAGAACATTGGAATTTATTAAAACCTATTATGACACGTCTTGCAGGTGCGGGCCAGAAAGTGATTACCGTTTCTCTCAACAAACGACCTTGAGGCGGACAGACTTATGACCAATTTGAAGCCATGATTGAATGGCGAAAGAAGGCTGATGGCACTTGGACTTATGATTACACGATTTTTGATAACTGGGTCCAAATGATGATGGATTTAGGCATTAAAAATCAAATTAGCTGTTATTCGATGGTGCCATGGGGCAATGAATTCTACTATGTTGATGAAGCTGAAAACAAGGAAGTAAAAATAAAAGCGGCTCCAGGAAGTGAAGCTTATAACGACTTATGGATTCCGTTTTTGGAACAGTTTAAAGCCCATTTGGAGCAAAAAGGCTGGAATACCATTACAAGAATAGCCATGGATGAACGCGGCCCGGAAGAGATGAAGGCCATGCTACAGTTACTTAATGAACATGCGCCAGAATTTGGCGTCTCTTTTGCCGACAACCATAAAAGCTACAAGCTGTATCCCGATGAATTAAAGGATATGTCCGTTGCTTTTGGAGACCCGGTTGATGAAGCCGATTTGGTTATAAGAAGAGCCAATGGCTACATCAGCACCTTTTATGTATCCTGTGCAGATGGTTTCCCAAATACGTTTACCTTTTCGGCCCCAGCAGAAGGCACGTTTATTGGTTGGTACACTATGGCTGCCGATTTTGATGGTTTTTTGCGTTGGTCTTATAATAGCTGGACCGAAAATCCGCTGCAAGATTCCCGGTTCATCACCTGGCCTGCTGGCGATACCTACATTGTATATCCTGACAATAGAAGTTCCATTCGTTTTGAAAGACTTAGAGAAGGCATTCAAGATGCTGAAAAAATTAGAATTCTGAGAAAAGAACTTTCAGAAAAAAACTTGTTGGATGAACTGGACCATCTAGATAAAGTTGTGGCGCAATTTAACCTGACCGAAAAGCCAGCAAATTTTGAAGCCATGCTTAGAGATGCAAAAAATGTACTCGATATCTTAGCTGAAAAACTAAATTAACAAATATAAAAGGTTCTAAAAAAGATTGTAAGAACTATTCTAACACCCAATATTGACGTGATTAAAACAAAAAAATTAACAACGCACACTATTTTAATGAAAATTTCACTTTCTGGATTATTTTTTTTGATGACCTGTTTTGGTTTTGCACAAAATTTAATCATTAACCCTACGCCTCAACAAACCGTAATTTCTAATTATATAGACACGCCCACTCAATTTAAGTTGCAGCAGAAAAACGTAGACAATGCCACTCAAAACCTACTTTCTAAATTTTTTAATGAGGAAAACACTTCAAACAAAGGCTTTACGGTTACCGTTGGGGACATTAATGATCGGTTCCACAAAAAATTCCTGAAAAAAGTACCTCAACGTCCAGAAGGCTATTTTATCAATAGCAGTAATAAAAAAATCACCGTTATAGGCAGAGATGCACGTGGCACTTATTACGGGGTAAGAACGTTGATAGAATTATTGGCATCAGATAAATTTCCTCAAGGTGAAATTGTAGATTATCCCGATGTCACTGCGCGAGGTGTTGTGGAAGGTTTCTATGGCACACCTTGGAGTTTTGAGCACCGTATGCGTCAAATCGATTTTTATGGTAAAAATAAGCTCAACACGTACATCTATGGTCCAAAAGATGATCCTTACCATAGCTCGCCAAATTGGAGAAAACCTTATCCAGCGGATGAAGCCGTCCAATTAAAAAAGCTGATTGATAGAGCTGCGCAAAATCATGTCGATTTTGTATGGGCCGTTCATCCTGGAAAAGACATTCAATGGAATGATGAAGACCGCACTGCCCTACTCCGTAAATTTGAAATGATGTACGATTTGGGCATCCGATCCTATGCTGTCTTTTTTGACGACATCTCAGGAGAAGGCACCAATCCAAATCAACAAGCAGGATTATTGAATTATTTGCATAATGCTTTCGTAAAGGTGAAAAAAGATGTCAAACCATTGATCATGTGCCCTACCGAATATAATAAAGGCTGGTCCAAACCCGAAAGTGGCTATTTAGAAACCTTAGGAAAAGAATTGGATCCTTCCATTAGGATTATGTGGACGGGCAATACGGTCGTGTCAGATATTGACCAAGAAACGATGGATTGGATCAATGCCAAAATTCAACGGGAGGCCTTTATATGGTGGAATTTCCCTGTTTCTGATTATGTGAGAAATCATCTGCTTTTAGGCCCAACCTACGGTAATGCAAAAGATATCGCTGATGACGTTTCAGGTTTTGTTGCCAATCCGATGGAACATGCCGAAGCATCAAAAATTGCTATTTACGGCGTGGCGGATTATGCATGGAATATGACTGCTTACCAATCGGATAAAAACTGGTTGGAAGCTTTAAAAGTAGTGATGCCTGAAAGCTATAAAGCTTTGGAAATTTTCGCAAGGCATAATAGTGATTTAGGTCCGAATGGCCATAAGTACCGACGTGAGGAATCCGTCCATTTTGCGCCTAAGGCAAATATCTTTTTACAACATCTTGAATTAAATCAAGAGATTGATGATTTTGAGACCATTCAAAACGAATTTCAAGCCATGGTTGAAGCCTCCTATATTTTATTGAGTAGCACGGACAATCCAGTGCTTTTGGATGAAATCCGCCCGTGGGTAAAACAATTCCAACTCCTCGGTCAATCTGGGCTTACCATGTTGAATATGTACAAAGCATTGGAAGATAAACAAACGGACGATTTTGAAAGAAGTTATCAAGCACTCAAGGCGATAAAGGCGAAAATGTATGCCATAGACCGGACCGAAAACCAGAATCCTTACCAGCCTGGAGTTAAAACAGGAACTTTAGTAGTTTCTCCGTTAATTGATAAGGGATTTGCACATTTAACCAAGGTTTATAACCAAACTTTTGATAAAAATTTAGAAGTAGAGGCCAATTACAATCCGCATCAATTATTCACTAATATTGCCCAACTTCAAAATCAACAAATAAGTTTACGCGATAGAACGCTGGCGTTGAATCCTCCGCTGGAAGTCCTTCGTTTTGAGCCACAATCATATTTCGGATTTGAATTGCAGGAAGTAGGACAAGTAAAAAGCATTTTTTACAAACTAACTCCCGCTGCAGTTTACGAGCATTTTGTTATTGAAGTTTCGATAGATGGCAGCGAGTGGAGCATCATAAAGACGGAAGTGAAAGAGGATACTATTAGAGCTTCTGTAAATAGTGAAGTTAAATATATAAGGATTAGCAACACCTTCTCTGAAACGGTAGAAGCCAAACTTGATCATTTCAATGTTAAATTGAATTAAAATCATAAATTACCCCGTATATCCTATTAAACAATAGGCAAAGCAAATAGTAATGCTTTGCCTTTATTTTTTGAAATAAGCAACCTAATTCCACATTATAACAAACTTCGGTATGGCGTAGGATAATTTTATAATTCGGATTTAAATACATTCAACAAATAGCACGCTCATTTAAAACTATGGCTATCTTAGAGACATGGTTATTTAAAATTCAGTTTTATGAAAAAATCTTTATCAATCCCTATTCAGCGTAAAAATAGGATCATTTTATTTGCTTTTATATGCAGTCTCGCAATGTCATGTAAGAATAAAGTGAACAATAACAATTCAGTTGAAAATAAAGATTTAACCAAGGCAGAAAGACTCGATTTGTTTGTAGAATCTCCTATCTTGATTAACTCCAGCCTTAACGAGCAGCGATTAAACAACATCAAATTCCATAGAAGTTATATCTTAAATGATAATCCACATTTTAATTCTGACAGCGACTCTATTGTGAAGGCAACCTCAAACAGCTATGTGATACTAAATGGTTCGCATTTTGACAAAGAACAAGATTCCTTAATTCGATTGGCTTCAAATAGTGATGTGGTTGAGATTTTAAAAAATAAATATGTTGAGCGTATTACCTATATGAGACTGAACTCAAAAAGTTTAGAACTTAATTATGGCATACATATAGGAATGACTTTGGATGATTTTACGGAACTATTTCCATTAGAAATAAACGAAAATTATGTCGCATCTTATGCCGATAACGACTCTTTTGAAGTGAAATTTATATTTGATGAAGACAGCAAAAGGTTAAAAGAATTCAACTATTTATCAATAATTGACTAATTCTTAATCTACTACAAACTTCTATTATTTCTTATAAAGCTCAATATAATGGTGGTCCAGGGTTTCTGAATCCTTGTACTTTTCACGGGTTTCCTGAAGTTTCTGTTTAATTTCACTAACTACCTTGGCATATTCAGGATCATCAATCACATTATTAACTTCTTTTGGATCCTTTTTGCGGTCATACAATTCCCATTCGTCAACATCATAATAAAAATGGATGATTTTATATTCCTTAGTGGCAATCCCGTAATGCCTTTTAACGGCGTGTTCTGCAGGATATTCATAATAATGGTAGTACACGGCATCGCGATCCCAACCTTCCTTCTTGCCTGTTAAAAGTGGCACCAAACTCTCGCCTTGCATATCCTTTGGGGCAGTAACACCAGCCACTTCCAAAAAGGTTTGCGCAAAATCCAAATTCTGTACCATTTCATCTTCAGTAATACCTGGCTTAATTTTATTTGGCCATTTGATCAATAATGGTGTTTTAAACGATTCGTTGTACATAAAGCGCTTGTCAAACCAGCCGTGTTCGCCCAAATAAAAGCCTTGATCGGAGGTATAAACGACGATGGTATTGTCCGCCAATTTCTTTTCGTCTAAGTAATCCAATACGCGCCCTACATTCTCATCTACCGACGCAATCGTTCCTAAATAATCCTGTAAGTAACGCTGATATTTCCAAACCGTAAGCGTGGAATCGTTCATAGTCGGATAGCGCTTTTTGAAATCCTTATTGATCGGACCATAAACAGCATCCCAATTGGCGCGTTGTTCAGCATTCATACCATATAAACTTTCCCCAAGTTTGCTCCATTGTTCAATACCAAGTTCCTTAACCGTTTCTGGCGTTAATTTATTATCGTTAATAAGTGACATGTGTTTTAAGATACCCATTTCGGCAGTCTTGGCTGCAGTGCCTCTTGTTTTATAATCATCAAATAAGGTTTCTGGTAATGGAAATGTCTTTTGAGTATATTCTTTATAATACTTTTCACTTGGCAACCAGGCACGGTGTGGTGCTTTATGCAAATACATCAACATAAACGGTTTCTTTGGATCTCTTCGGTTTTCCATCCAATCCAAGGTCAGATCTGTTGTAATGTCGGTCACGTAACCTTCAATAATGGTATCTCCTTTTTGGGTAATAAATTTAGGATTGTAATACTCCCCTTGACCAGGCAGAATTTTAAATTCATCAAAACCTTTCGGGTTGTTACCAAAGTGCAACTTTCCAAACATCGCGGTTTGATACCCTGCTTTTTGAAGGATTTGAGGGAACGTGACATTGGTGGTATCGAACTCACTTAAGTTGTCTATTTTTCCATTGATATGGCTGTGTTTTCCCGTGAGGATAACTGCTCGTGACGGCGCACATATAGAATTAGTGACCGTCGCATTGGTGAAAAGCATCCCTTCTTCAGCAATCCTATCGATATTTGGCGTGTTTATCAAGGTCTTGTCATAAGCGCTGATGGCCTGATAAGCATGATCATCTGACATGATGAAAATGATGTTGGGTTTCTCTGTAGTTGCTTCTTTTTTGTTTTTAGTGGTGTTTTTATCTTGACACCCCATTACTATCAATGTGAAAATAAAAATGTATAAGAGTTTAAATACCTTCATGACTAGTCTATTCGGTTTTTAGTTAACTAAATGTTCTACACCCTCAATTCGAAAAGAAGCATTCTCTGGAGTTCTGTGTTCTTTTTTAACAATCTCATAAAATTTTTCCAGCATTTCTGGATGTTGGTCCATAATGTTGTTTTCCTCTCGGATATCGGCATCCAAATCATACAACTCAACTTCCTTATTGCCTCCTTTAATGTTCTTCCAGATCATTTTCCATTTGCCCATCCTCACGGCAACTTGACCGTTATAACCCGCAAATTCCCAATAGAGATAGTCATGTTCATCTTGCTTCTCGGAATTCATAAGCGTGTTATAAAAACTAATCCCATCAGATTCATAGTCCGTTTGCACCTGAGCAATCTCGTTAAGTGTAGGCATAACATCATAAAATGCAGAAATATGATCTGTTTTAGATCCAGCTTTTATCTTAGTCGGCCAAGTCGCAATCATGGGAACTCTAATGCCACCTTCATGTAAAAACCCTTTGCCTTTGCCATAATTACTATCAAATGGCGCCGCGCTATCAAACCAAACGGCATCACCACCGCCTGCCGAGCTTGGTCCATTATCAGAGGTAAACACAATTAGCGTATTTTCATAGAGTCCTTCTTTCTTTAGATACGCGACCAATTTACCCACATTTTCATCCAAATAAGAAATCATCGCAGCATAGGTAGCGTGCGGGTAACGTGTCGGAAAATAATCCGCGCCTTCGCCCTCAATAAAATGATGCGGCTGTTCATCGCCAAATTTTTTAACGTAATAATCGATCCAGCTTTGAGGCGCTTGTAAGGGTACGTGTGGGATTGGACTTGCCCAATACACAAAGAACGGTTCCTTTTTATTTTCATCTATAAAACCCATCATTTTATCAAAAATCAACGTCGGACTATAAACGGGTTGTGTGTACTTAGCATATGCTTCTAAAGAAACGCATCACTACCTTTAGCCAAACCCTCGTGTGGCGCAATGGTGTCATTATTTAAATAGACACGGTTTTCATTTTCATACAAATGAACCGGCGTGTAGGTGTGTGCTTGTCTTTGGCAATTGTATCCAAAAAAGTAATCGAAGCCCATTTTTGTGGGAATTGACTCGGTATGGGGCGCGCCTAATCCCCATTTGCCTACTATAGCAGTTTTATAATCTGCCTTTTTTAATAATTGTGCGATGGTGACCGTGTTTTTTGGCATCGGTCGTTGCCCTTCCAAGGTTGAATCTGCAATCATAGCACGATAACTCCTAACGTCACCACGTTCTTTCCATTCATCATTTCCTCTAATACTGGCATGTCCACCATGTAAACCTGTTAATAAGGATGCTCTTGCCGGTGCGCAAACAGGTGATGCCGTGTAATGTTGAGTAAATAATAGCCCTTCATTAGCCAAGGCATCAATATTGGGCGTTTCTATTTTGGTTTGGCCATACACGCCCAAATCGCCATAACCTAAATCGTCCGCCAAAATGTAAATGATGTTAGGTTTTTGCTTGGTTTGCTGATTTTCAGGTTTTGAAACCTTGGCATTCTGACATCCAAAAACGGAAATCATTATCATACACGTAACAAGACTATAACGTAAGTTCATTCAATTTTTATTTAAAATTAAATATCGACCTTTTAACTATTTAAAAAGGTTGATATTATTATGTTTCTATACAATCATTTCACAGCTATTATTTCTCAATTGGCACCATCCAGTACGAATAAGAATAGTCCTTATACGTCAGCATGTATTCTGGTAAGGGCAATCTTCCCCAGCTATTGATACTCCCCAAACCTTGTTGGAAGCCATCAATATTAACAAACACTTCTTTGCGCGAATCAATTTCTCCCGCGTGATGTTGGGCTCTCGCATCTCCTGTATGCAAATCGTCCTCACGGAAATTAAGTGCCGAAACCGAGAAAGGCTTTTCACTCATGAATTTAATTCCTGATCCATCTGCTCTGGTAATTGCTGCCCAACGCACATCTAATTTATTTCCTGTTTCTTGTGGTCGGATGTATGGGAAATATTGCTCCTCAATGGTTTGCTTGTACAGACCAACTTTTGCGGCATGTTGCCTGTCTGCATAAGCCTCGAAAGGACCTTTGCCATAAAAAGTGATGTTCTTATAGCCCTCTGGAAGTTGCAGTGTGTTTCCAAACTTATAGAAATTTGGATACTCCCCTTTTAGCGCTTTCAATTGGTTGGATACTTTTATCACTCCGTTGCCATCCACAACAAATGTTTCAATCAATTTGGCATCGCCATCGAATAAATCTCTTGTAAATATAATTTCAACTTCACTTTTTGAAAGTTGTTTTACAGAAGTGTCGACCTTTCCTGACGTCCCTGCATCTTTCCATACTTTATAGGTTTTTTGGGTTCCTGCACCATAATCATTATCGGTAGGCGCACGCCAAAAATTGACCTGTGGTCCCTTCTCTAACACGGTTTCATCATTATATTTATAATCGGTGATAGTACCCAATTTTTGATCAAAAGTAATGGTGAAGTTTTCTCCTGTAACCGTAATTACATCTCGTTGCGTTTTTGAACTTACGGATGCAGTGGCTTTCTCAGGAGCTTGAATTGTTCCTTCTTGCAATTTAAACTGTTCGTAAGCCACAACATATCCTGCCTTCAATAAAGGCTCGTCCGACTTTAATGCCGCAGACACATTTAGGAAATATTCTACATCCTTTTTAAATGCCGTTTTAAAAGGTATTTTGATAGCTTTTTTAGCTTGCGGTTCGGTTACGATATCGTCAATGGTTGCTGATTCTACAATTTCGCCATTGGCAATCACTTCCCAATTTAGTTTGTAGTTTGACAAATCCCTAAAAAAACACCAGTTCTTAAGATCAATTACGCCATTGGCAAGATCATTTTTATAAAACTTAATTTCTTGATGTATATGTGCAACTTCGTGAATATGAGGATTAGGTCTTCGGTCTGGTTGCACCAAGCCGTTGTTTAGAAAGTTATTATCACTTGGTGTGCCTTCTGGTCCAAAATCACCGCCATAGGCAAAAATTTCCCGACCATTTTTAATGGTTCTTAGCCCTTGATCTACGAAATCCCAGATGAAACCTCCTTGTAGTTTATCGTATTTTTCATATAAATCCCAATACTCTTTAAATCCGCCCATACTATTTCCCATAGCATGTGCATATTCACATTGAATATACGGTTTGGTTCTTCTGTCATTTTTGGCATAAGCCTCTACGTCTTCCGGAGTTTCATACATTGGCACGTACAAATCGGTATTCCATTCATGGACGGCACGTTCGTGTTGCACAGGTCGGGTATTGTCTATTCTTTTAGCAGATAAATAGCCTTCATAAAAATTATAACCGTTTCCAGCTTCGTTACCTAAGGACCAAATCACAATGGATGGATGGTTTTTATCGCGTTCCACCATGCGATTGATGCGCTCTAAATGCGCCTTTAACCATGCTGGATTATTCCCCAAGGTTCTATCCAATGCATAGCCCATGCCATGCGATTCAATATTGGCTTCATCCACCACATATATGCCATATTCATCACACAGTTCATAAAAATAGGGATCGTTGGGATAATGCGCAGTTCTTACCGCATTAATGTTGTATTCCTTAAAGATTTGAATATCTCTAAGCATATCTTCTCGGGAAATGACATGTCCCGTATTTGGATCATGTTCATGACGGTTAACGCCCTTGATTAAAATTGGTTTTCCATTGACCAAGAAATTGCCATTCTTCACTTCAGAGGTACGAAAGCCTAATTTTCTGGAAATGGCTTCAATAACGTTTCCTTTTCTGTCTCTGATGACAATGTTGAGTTGGTAGAGATTCGGGATTTCCGCCGACCAGGTTTTTACTTGGGGAAGGATTTTTTTGAAGTTAAAAGTTTCTTTCGAATTTGGGCTGAGTTCATAAGCCGAAGACGTGCTATACACCGCTTGGTTATCTCTTGTGATCTCAATGGCGATGCTTCCTTTTTGCTTTTTAGGATCGATACTTTTCAAATCCACGGACAGATCAAAAACGCCATCGGTATAATTGTTTTCCAATCCAGCTTTTGCAAAATAATCGGCTAACTGAATACTTGGTCTTGCGTATAAATACACATCACGTTCAATCCCTGAAATTCTCCAGAAATCCTGACATTCCAGATAACTTCCGTCACTCCAACGATACACTTCCAATGCAATACTGTTTTTTCCAGGTTTAACAAAATTGGTCACATTAAATTCTGCGGGCAATTTCGAACCTTGGCTGTATCCCACTTTTTTACCGTTGATCCAGATGTAAAACGCCGATTTTACCGCACCAAAATGAATGAACACATCTTTACCGTTCCAATTATTCGGAACCTCAAAGGTTCTTTTGTAAGAGCCTACAGGATTATCGCCATCCGGAATTTCCGGTGGATTCAATTCTCCCTTTTGAAACGGATAGGTGGCATTCACATAAATAGGAATCCCAAAGCCTTCTACTTCCCAATTAGAAGGTACTTTTATTGTATTCCAATTTGAGGTATCGAAATCTTCTTTATAGAAATCGGTTGGCCGTACTTCAGGCGTATCGCTATAATTAAATTGCCAAATCCCGTTTAACAACATATAGTTGTCCGCTTTTGACACATCATCTTCCTTGGCCAATTCTAAAGAATTGTATGGAAAAAAAGTGGCGCGAGCATCCAACTTATTAATGCCTACGACATCTGGATTTTCGATGACGGGATCAAGCGTTTGTGCTTGACCTAACGGGCTTCCTATTACCAACAGAAATGCCGCATTTAATATATAATTTATCTTTTTCATGGTTTGATCTTCTTTCTCTTACACAATTATTTCAGATTCCCATACAATTTACTCCAAGTGATAAAATCATCTTCAGACCCTTTTTTGAAGGGAATCATATAAAAACTATAAGCATGTTTGGATTCGCCTTTCATTTGGTATTTATCCATCGGTCTTGCTCCCCAACTATTATCTCCTGCAAGTCCACGTTGTCCTAAATCGATGTTTAACTGCACTAAATCCTGTTCTTTAATATCATTGATATGCTTGGAAGCATTGATCTGCGGAATGCCATCTGTTTTAAATTCGTCTTCCAAGACATCGGTGCCGCTATAGGCAATGCCGGAAGTGGTATCAAAATCCTCATTAGGCATATGCAATGCACCAATGCCCAAACCTTGAAGTTGATTTGCTGCAACGACTAATAAACCATTATTATCGGCATCAGAAAAAGCTGACCAACGCACATCAACCTTATACCCATTTTCTTGAGGACGAACATAAGGCACGTACTGATCTTTCACTTTCGACTCATACAAACCAATAAATGCAGAGGCTTTTCTGTCTATATAGTTTTCCCACGGCCCACGACCAAAAAAGGTCATGTGCTCGTATTTTTTTGGTAGTTGCATCCGCATGCCCACACGAGGAATGTCTCCTGAATAATTGGTTTCATTGAGCGTATTATCAATTTTGATTACACCATTTCCAAAAACCTGATACTGCGATTCAAATGTGGTATCAACGCCCGGTAAATTATAGGTCACGTCAATGGTTACGCTACCGTCCTGGTTTGATTTAGAAGTCAATTTCGAAACTTTCATGAACAGTGAGGCTTTTTTCCATTCGATATTTTTAGCCTGCATCTGGCTACCGAAGTCATTATCGGTTGGCGCGCGCCAAAAATTTGGTTTTGGACCATTGCCGTCTTTCAACAGTTCATTGCCTTCAAAAACATAGGATATAATTTGTCCTTTTTCTTTATCGAAAATCAAGTTTAAGTTTTGGTTCGAAATCTCAAGATTGTTTTTCGAATCCTTAATTTTCAAAGTTCCGGTATTCCCGATCTCAGTAATTTCCTTTTTATATTTTTCAGATAAAGGAATTTGCTCATGAGCGACTTCAAATCCTTTTGGAAGCAGTCCCCAAGGCGCTTTTGTCTTTGCTGAAATTTCAACAAAATATTCTGTATTTTCTTTATAATCGATGTCCTTTAAAGGAATTCTAATCAACTTCCCTGTATGGGTTTCTACCGAAATAGTCTCAAACGGAATTGTTTTTAAAACTTTTCCATCTGCTTTTATTTCTGCAGTAAAATCAAATTGATCCAAGTCGGTAAAATCGTACAAATTCTCAAGTAACACGCGTAATTCATCATGATGATTGATCCCTTTTTCTTTAAAATTAATGAACTCATGGACTTTTTTAACTTCGTGTAATGCTGGTTGCGGCGTACGGTCAGGGAATACAATGCCATTATTCAAAAACGAATTATCTGAAGGCATATTTTCTCCGAAATCACCACCATAGGCATAAAATCGTTCCCCGTTTTCATCCGTTTTCCAAATGGACTGATCTACCCAATCCCAGATAAATCCACCTTGTAGATTGTCATATAATTCAATAATATCCCAGTATTCCTTAAAATTCCCAGTGCTGTTCCCCATCGCGTGCGCATATTCACTCGGAATATAGGGACGGTCAGTTTTGGTTTTTCCTATCATTTCAAAAGTTGCCGGCGTTGGATATTGGGGTACTAAAATATCCGTATTGGAATCCATGTCCCAGATACTGCCGTCATAATCTTTATAAGGACGCTCATATTGCACCGGACGTTTGGTCTTGTCATTGTTCTTCATTTGGTCATAACCCTCAAAAAAGTTGACGCCGTTTCCAGCTTCGTTCCCCATGGACCAAATAATCACAGAAGGATGGTTTTTATCGCGTTTTACCAAACGCACCATACGATCCACATGCGCGTTTTCCCAACTTGGTTTTTTTGCCAATGAATATTTTCCGTAGTACATGCCGTGCGATTCAATATTGGCTTCATCAACCACATACAAACCGTACTCGTCGCAAAGTTCGTAAAACAGTCTTTGCTGTGGGTAGTGGCTCAAACGCACCGCGTTGATATTATTTTCTTTCCAAAGACGGATGTCCTTCATCATCAATTCTTCATCTACAACATGTCCAGTTTCAGGATTGGCTTCTTGGGTATTCACGCCTTTTAAAGTAATCCGCTGCCCATTGACCAAAAGCAAACCTTGCTTAATTTCCACACTTCTAAAACCTATTTTTGACGTGGTCACCTCAAGCGTTTTTCCTTTTTGATCTTTTGTTTCAATCAGAAGCGTGTATAAATTAGGATGTTCCGCACTCCATTGTTTGACGTTTGGAAGTGTGGCAGAGAATTCAATTGGATCATTATTTGAAGTTTTTGCTGCAAATGATTTTGATTCAGAAGTAACAACTTTCTGATCTGCATCCAACAACTTGTAAGAAACGTTGCCGTTGGTCGTTTTCGAAAGATGATTTTCAAGATCCACATAGAGTTCAAAAATACCATCCTTATAAGCACCATCCAAGATGGAAACGACTTCAAAATCCTTGATCCTTACTTTTGGCTGTGCATAGATATACACACTGCGTTCAATGCCGCTAATTCTCCAGAAATCCTGACACTCTAAATACGATCCATCTGTCCATCTGAAAATCTGAATGGCGATTTTGTTTTTACCAGGTTTTGCTGCGTTGGTAATATTAAATTCTGCCGGTAATTTACTGCCTTGAGAATAACCAATATATTCTCCATTGAGCCACACAAAGCCACCTGATTTCATGGCTCCGATATGCAGGAACATTTCCTTGCCATCCCAATCTTTATCTATTGTAAAATCACGAACATAAGTACCTACTGGATTGTATTCACTGGGTACTTTTCCAGGATGTGCAGGATAAATTTTGTCCACAAATTCCATATCATCAGCAACTGGGGCTTTATAATCAGCAAATTCATATTGGTGGTTGACATAAATTGGAATGCCATAGCCTTCTACTTCCCAGTTGGATGGCACTTTGATATCATCCCAAGAGGAAACATCTTCGGTTGGATCCATAAAAGTGGTTGGGCGATCCTTCGGATTTCTTACCCAATTGAATTTCCAAATCCCATCCAATAATTGATGGTATTTTGGTGTGTTGCTCAACGCAGCCTTTTCTGAAGTAAATGAGGTGAAGGAGGCATGGGCGTCCATCTTATTTTCGCTGATTACTGCCTCATTCATAATATAATGCACGTAATCCGCAATAGGATTCTTTTCTTGGGCATTAACTTTGAAAACCACAAGAAACAAAAGGACCAATTGGAAAACTGCAGAAATCGATTTCTTTAAAACTATCATAAGAATTTATATAGAATATTTAATTAAACTTTTAATAATTATTTATAGCAGATCTGAAAACTGACAATAAATTAATGACTTTCTAAATCTCTAACGATTGACACTACTATAAACGCGCTAAAATTAAGCATTATTTCACGAATAGTATTATGTATGACATAATAAATATACTACCCTATTTTCTATAGATTTAATATTTAATCCGTTTCAAAAATCAACAATCTATTCATAAGTCAAATACGCCGAAACCAGCCAATGATTTAATTTATCACCATCAATAGGCGTTGCCGGGATTTTAATTTTGATATTATGAGCTCCCGCTTTCAAATTACCCAAATCTACTACCATGGGTTCCACAAAAGATCCTGGGCACCAGTTGGAGCGTGACAAATCTGAAGATGCAATACGCTCTTCAATTTCCTTAATTTCGTATTTATTGGTTTCTCGACTGATATAGGACGCCGAATCTTTCTTGATCCACACACCTGAGGTTGGATTGAAACGTCTAAATGAGGCACAGTCATCACGCCACGGAATGGTATCCAATACCAATATACCATCCAAATAGACACTGTTTTTGATTTTAATAAATTCATCACCGCCGCTATGCCCACCGTGTCCTGTTGTGATATAATGGAGTTTTACGTTTTTTGCATCCTTTTTTAAACGAATGGTTTGCTCCAGGTCTTTATGAGCAAAATTATCAGGTATTTGCTGCCCGCCAACATAAGGAATTGTATTCACTATGGGTAACACCGACACTTTTTGCTGTTTTCTGTTAGAATAGGTCAATTCCATATCAAAGTCATAGCCTTCGGCAGTCCAACTGTCAATCCAAACCCCCACATAAAATGTACCGGTGACCAAGCTTTCCAACTCGGTGATATCATGTTCCCAAACCACCTGTTTTTCCCATGAAGGGATATAAACAGGTCGTCTATATTTTACCTTATTATCACTGTAATAGCCAACACCAAACGGGGTCATAAATCGCATTAATTCCACAACCGGACTATAATTTTTTCCAGTGACGAATCCCGCGTATTTATCATCGACATAAGAATCGGTCGGGAATTTCTTATCCTTTTCCGCAATGGAAAGAATGGAAAGTTTTTCCGGGTCGGTGACCACAAAACAAGAACCGGATTTGTCCCAACGATCGCCAGCGGAACGCACAGTCAATTTGATTTTTACATCAGTTCCGTTTGCAAATGTAGGTACCGTTACTTTTTTATAGACCAAACGGCCGTCCATTAATCTGACAGCTTCCCCATCTGTACCTTTTTCGCCAATAAAGTTTATAGGTTGTTTCTCAAAGACCTTGTAGGTTGAAGGTTTTTGTGCGTTGGCTGAAAAGAGTGTTGCAAATAGGAATGTAATGAGGAAGGATTTGAGTTTCATGTATCAGGATTTTTCTTTTGTTAATTAGCCAGACCTTTCAGGTTTTCCTCCTTCGGCGGACAGGTTAAAACCTGAAAGGTCTCCGCAAGATTATTTATTCTAAAATGACTTTAAGTGTTTTAGCGTTCACCATTTCGTCATGGCTAACAAAATAGCCCTTGTGTTTTTTACCGTTTATTAAAATTTGTTTTATTCGGCCAGTGCCAACTTTTTCGATGACCAAGGCGTCGTTGTTATAATATTTAGAATCTAATTGAATAGTGATTCTATCGAACAAAGGTTTGGTAATGGTATATTTTGGATCGCCAGGTGATACAGGATAAAAGCCCATCATGGAATAGACTGCCCAAGCGGACATGGTACCGGTATCGTCATTTCCAGGAAGTCCATCAGCCGTATTTCTAAAATGTTTCCGGAGCAGTTCCTCAACCATTTTTTGACTGCGCCATTCTTCACCCTTCACATAATTGAACAGATACGGATACGCAATCCCCGGTTCGTTAGCCATATCAAATTGCTTGGTATCGAAAATCTTTTGCAACTGGTTGGTAAATCCTTTATTACCACCCATTAATTTTATCAAACCAGGCACATCATGCGGAATCATGAACGAATACTGCCATGCATTACCCTCAATAAAACCAACATTTTCAGCAAAATTGGCCCCTGCATTTGGGTCGAAAGGTTCGTACCACTCGCCATTTTGCAATCTTGGTCGCAACATTTTTAAATTTTTATCAAAAAGCTTTTTATAGGATAGCGAACGATTTCTAAATCGCTTGTAATCGTCTTTTTTGCCCAATGCATTTGCCAATAATGCGATGGCATGATCGGCGGCATTGTATTCTTGGGTGGTTGACACCGATCCGCCATGATCGGTTGTTAAATATCCTTTTTCGATATAATCCTTTAGGCCTGGTCGCAATGGATTATTATCAAGCTGATCGGCACTTTTCAACATGGCCTCGTAAGCTTTATCAACATCAAAATCCTGAATACCTTTTAAGTAAGTATCGGCAATGACAATACTTGCAGGATCGCCCACCATGGTAAAGGTTTCGGTGGAATTCAATTCCCATTTTGGGAGCCAGCCGTTTTCATCGTACATATCTAACATACTATGTATCATATTAGATTGCTGCTTTGGATATACCAGCGACAGTAATTGATGTACATTGCGATAGGTATCCCACAATGAAAACACCGTATAGCGGGTGCCTTTGGTGTTCCCTATTTTTCCTGTTTTAATTTCTGGGTAATCGCCATTCCAATCGTTCAAGGTATTGGGATGGATTTGCGTGTGGTATAAAGCCGTATAAAAAATGGTCTTATCGTCTTTTGTTCCGCCTTCCACTCTAATTTTTGAAAGCGTTTCATTCCACGCATTATAAGTTTCCTTGTACACATCTTCAAAAGATTTCCCTCCCGTTTCTTGTTCTAAGTTTTCACGTGCATTTTCAATACTGACGTAACTCACACCAATTTTAACCTCAACAGTTTCTGGTTTGTCGAAGTTATAAGTGAAATAACTTCCAATGCTATCGCCAACTACCATTTTAGTTGACTTCTCCATAATTCTCGTTTTCCCATTATAACCCATCCATTGCGCTTCTACTCCTTCATAAATCGCCGGTTTTTTCCAAACACCAAAATTATCCGCAGGTTTCGAAAATTTCGCTACAAAATAAACAGGATATGCCGCTTCTGGGCTGTTGTAGCAAAACGATCCAACCGAACGCATCCCTTGGATTTCGGTATCCGATACAATTTGCACCATGGCGCCTTCTTCATTGGTCAGACCAACCCCTAAATTCAATAGGATATTTGCTTGACCTTCTGGAAAGCTGAATTTGCTCACGCCAACTCTTGTGGACGCCGTAAACTCTGCCCTGACGTCGTATTTGTCAATTTGTGTACTGTAATAGCCAGCCTTAGCTAATTCATTATAGGTGGAACCATATTTTAAATGATCCGTTTCCAAATCGCCCGTGGTTGGCATTAACAATAGTACACCCAAATCAGGACAGCCTACCCCACTTAAGTTGACATGACTAAAGCCTGTTAAGAACGTATTTTCATGCACATAAGGATTGGACAACCACTGGCTGTCTTTTTCCAGAGGCAAATTTTGCGGTCCAGCCACGTTGAATGGACTGATACTCGCCATCCCTCTTGGTGCTATAGGTCCAGGAAAGGTGGCGCCATAATTAGAGGTACCAATAATTGGATTGACATAATCGGCAGGTTCTTCTTGTGCGATAATTACAAAATTGCTACTTAAAATCAAGAACGTGAATAATGACCAGAAATGTTTCATCTTTTAGGTTTGTTTTTTGAGGTGCTTAATGAATAGGGCACGCTTTCTTTGGCAGTTCCCCAAGTTTTATTCGGGGATTTGCCCATATTAAATTCTAAAGCCCCTCCGTTTTGAAGGGTATCAAATTTCAAAAATGTATTGTTATATGGTTTCCCATTCAATTCAGCACTCTGAATATAGACATTGGATTCTGAGTTGTTTTTGGAGGTGATTTCAAAAGTGTTGCCGTTTTCCAAATGCAAAGTTGCTTTCTTGAACAACGGACTTCCTATCACATATTCATCAACACCAGGCGTCACCGGATAAAAGCCCAAAGCACTAAACACATACCATGCGGATGTTTGTCCATTATCTTCATCACCGCAATACCCATCAGGCGTGGCCGCATACAATTTGGCCATAACATCCCTGACTTTTTCTTGAGCTTTATACGGTTGATTAGCGTAGTTATACAAATAAATCATGTGTTGGATGGGTTGGTTGCCGTGGGCATAATTCCCCATATTTACGATTTGCATTTCTCTAATTTCATGAATGGTAAATCCATAATAGGAATCATCAAATTTTGGTGGCATTTCAAAAACCTCATCCAATTTCCCAACAAATTGATCTTTCCCACCCATTAGATCGATCAGCCCTTGGATGTCATGAAAAACAGACCAAGTATAATGCAAGCTATTGCCTTCCGTAAACGCATCTCCCCATTTTAAAGGATTGAACGGACTTTGGAAACTGCCATCTTTGTTCTTTCCACGCATCCATTTGGTTGAAGGATCGAACAAATGCTTATAATTCATTGATTGTTTAAAGTACTTTTCAGCCAATTTAGGCTGACCCATTTTTTGAGCCATTTGAGCAATGGTAAAATCGGCGTAGGCATATTCTAAAGTCCTGGCGGCATTTTCATTGATATCTACATCGTAAGGCACATAGCCCAATTGATTGTAATAAGTCAAACCAGCTCTTCCTACTGAATTTACTGGTCTACCCTCGGCCACGGTGGCATTTTTCAACACCGCTTCCAACAACAGCTCAGCATCCATGTTTTTGGCACCTTTTAAATAGGCGTCCGCAATAATAGGTGCCGAATTGGAGCCAATCATCACATCGCGATGTCCGGGACTTGCCCATTCCGGCAACCAACCCGATTCTTTATAAGTGTTGGCCAAGCCTTGCATAATCTTGCCATTAAGCTCTGGATACATCATATTAAAAAATGGGAAAACCGCTCTGAAGGTATCCCAAAATCCGTTATCGGTAAACATATAGCCGGGTAACACTTCACCATTATACGGGCTATAATGAACCACCTCATCATTGGCATCAAACTCATAAAACTTTCTCGGGAATAATAACACTCGGTATAAAGAAGAATAAAAAGTTCTCAGATTATCGATATTATCATCCTCGATCTGAATTTTATTCAATTCGGTTTCCCAAGATTGTTTTGCTTTCTTCTTGGTCTCTTCAAATGTATCCGCGCCAATTTCCCTTGACAAATTTAATTGTGCTTGTTCTGGACTAATAAAAGACGAAGCCACTTTCACATGAACGACAGCTCCTCTTTTTGTTTTAAATCCGATGATCGCTCCCACATGTTCGCCTTCACTATCCGTTGTATTTTCAACTAATTGCCAGCCATCTTTCCAAGTGTGGTTGATTTCAAAATCAGTATCAAATTCGGCCACAAAATAATTATGGAAATTTTCTGGAACCCCACCATTATTATTCCGTGCATAGCCAATGATTTTACGCTCTTCAGGAATAATTTTCACCATGGATCCTTTATTAAAAGCATCGAGGATGATATAGGAATTCTCAGATTCTGGAAAGGTAAATTTAAAACTGGCCGCTCTTTCTGTCGGAGTAACCTCAGCCACCACATCATAATCGGCCAAATAAACCGAATAATGATAAGGCGTTACCGTTTCTGCCTTATGCGAAAACCAAGATTCCCGCTCATCTTCCTGAAATTTTAAATCGCCCGTTACCGCCATCAATGAAAATGCGGCATAATCATTCAGCCACGGACTTGGTTGGTGGGTCTGTTTAATTCCGCGGATTTTATTTTCACGGTATTTATAAGTCCAACCATCACCCATTTTAGAAGTCATTGGCGTCCAAAAATTCATGCCCCAAGGTGTGGCAATGGCGGGATAGGTGTTTCCGTTGGATAAATCGAAGGATGAATCTGTTCCCATTAAAGGGTTTACAAAATCGACCAAATCCTTATTGGCGATATAGGCGTTGTTTTGTGCATCTCCATTTGTATTGCTCAATAAAAAAGCAAACAACAGGATCCACGAATATTTTAAAATTAAATTTGACATTTTACGCTATACTTTTTAGACACGTCCCGATAGCTATCGGGATCACAGATTTTCACAAATCTATTCCGTAAATGATAATGTGAAACTTTCCATTCCACGAATTAACAGACTTTCAGTCTGTATTAAAAACCTTTACTTGACTGCAGTCTGGTAGGGTACTTCAGTCCATAGTGGATGTGTTTCATTTTACTGTTTTCAGTTTTAAATCACTGGTCTTAAAATTTCAGAAAAAAATAACCGTCCCAAACTCCAAAGCTTCACGAACCAGTCTTGATTCCCTGCCTGCCGGCAGGCAGGTTGATTCTAACAGCGAAGCGGTCTTAATTCCTTTTTTCTAATTCAACTCCACCGCCTGACCATGACCTCGGTATAGCTTTAACGGATCTTCCAGCTCAACTTCTAAAATGGTCACATTGGCATCTAAATTCTTTGCTTGAGGCACTTCAATCCTTAAAATCCCAGGAATATTATTCCACGCCGCACCACCATTTCTTTCAAAACTGAGGTCTTGACCGTTTCCAACAACTTTGATGGATTTAACTTTATTTTGAATCCCTTTCAAAGAAATATAGTTCTTAGGTGTATCAAATAGTGCCAAATAAATTTTGGTTTCGTCTTTGTTCAATAAGGTCGGGCCGTAAAAATGTCCGTAAGGCAAACCTGCTTTAGAATTAAAAACCGCCGATTCGTGTTTTCTGATCCAGTCGCCCAAAGCTTCCAATCGTTCCATTTCCTTGTCTCCAATGGTACCATCTGGTTTAGGGCCGATATTTAATAACAAATTCCCACCCGATGCGATGACTTCCACAAAAGTTCTTATGATTTGCGATACCGGCTTATAATTGGTATCTGAAGGGAAATAACCCCAATTATCATTCATGGTCATACAAAATTCCCATGCCCCATCAGGTCTTACGATAGGAACACCCTGTTCAGGCGTACTATAATCTCCGTAAGTTTTGAGTCGGGAATTGACAATCACTTCTGGATTCCACGCCAATAAGGTGTCTTTTAAAGATTCCGCTTGCCATTGCTCGCTTGATTTTTCCCAATCGCCATCAAACCAGTATAGATCTGGATTATAATTGGTGCTCAACTCTTTTAATTGATCATGATTAAATTTGAGAAAACGTTGCCATGGCGATAGTTGATTCTGATTTTCCTGCGGATAATTTTTTCGCGTATCAGGACGCGGAAATACGACATCATAATCAGGATGCGACCAATCGATCAAAGAATAGTACAAGCCGACTTTTAGATCTTCTTTTCTTAAAGCATCAACCAATGGACCAACTAAATCGCGTTTAGCTGGTGTTTTTTCCACGACGTTCAATTTACTCACTTTGGTATCCCATAACGCCACCCCGTCATGATGTTTTGTGGTCAAGACGGCATAGCGGGCCCCAACTTTCTTGAACAATTTTGCCCAAGCTTCTGGGTCATAATTTTTGGCGGTAAACTTCTTCCCTTGCGCCATATAATCATCATAGGTGATTTGCTTATGGTACAAAGACCAGGATTCACCAATTCCATTGACGCCATAATATCCCCAGTGCATAAAAATGCCCAGTTTAGCATCTTGAAACCACTCCAAACGTTCTTCCTTTGTTAGCTTTTCTTGTGCCGTAGCTTGATTGAACACTATGAAACATAGGATTGCTATAATTTTAAAATACCTCATATCTAATTAATTACAATTTCATCCACAAATAACCACACATCACCACCATTGGGAAGTGTTTTTAAACTTTCTGCAACAACTTTTACATATCTTACTGATTGCTCTTCAAACGACACTTTAAAATCTTTTAAATCGGATGCCGGATTTTTAGCAAAAGCTCTTTTTTCGACACCTACCTCTTTATAGGTTTTTCCATCGTTTGAAACATAGACGCTTACGGCAGTGGGAAAATAGATCCCAGGGCCTTGATTTTCCAAGGTTCCTAAAATAACTTCATGAATGGGCATCTCTTCACCCAAGTCTACCACAGCTTCCATACCTTTGGCTAACCACGCTTGCCAGCGGCCGTCTTGGAAGTTTTTGGTACCACGTAAGGTATTGACCATACCAAACTCACCATCACCTTGATAGCGATCGTCATAAATTTCTTTAAACGTCACTTTTTTACCCACGGCTTTATGAAATACGACCGTCGTTTTAAACGGCACGCCAACCGGGTTATCATCTTTAAACAATGACGCATGTATGGTTGTGGTCTTATCAATTTTTAAAGGTTCGGTGTATTTTATAGGTTCTCTTGAAAGTTGATCTTCATTTAAAGTATATCGAATATCTGCATCGGTAAATTCATTTTTCAGGCTTACAGAGGCTTCTTTGGTACCCATGTCTATGTTTACATCAGCCATGACCAAGAAAGCACTCTTCGCGTAATTGACATCTAAATACTCATAACGTTCGAAGAGCGTAAGAATTCTTTGTGAAAAATCGTCCCAATCTCTTGATTCCTTAGGGCTCCAAACGGCTTCAGACAATGCCGCCAACCTCGGATAGATCATATATTGGGAGTGCGATTCCGTTTTAATTTGCTCCGACCATACATTGGCCTGCCCACCCAAAACATGTTTCGCCTGCTCTGGTGTCATCGTTTCTACTACGGGGTCAAATTCGTACACTTTGCTTAAAGGAATATAGCCACCCCACGCCAAAGGCTCCACATTTTGCGGACCTTGATAATAATCAAAATACATATACGAGGTTGGCGTCATGACCACATCATGACCTTGGTCTGCCGCTTCAATACCACCTTCAAAACCTCTCCAGCTCATCACCGTAGCCTCTGGAGCCAAACCACCTTCTAAAATTTCATCCCACCCGATCAGTTTTCTATCGTGTGAAGAAATAAAACGTTCCATTCTTTTGATAAAATAACTCTGTAATTCATCCACGCTAGCCAGACCTTCATCTTTCATTCGTTTTTGACAATGCGGACATTTTTTCCAATTGGTTTTTGTAGCCTCATCACCACCAACATGGATATATTCCGATGGAAACAATTCCATAACTTCCAACAGGACGTTTTCTAAAAATTCAAAAGTCGATTCTTTTCCTGCGCAGTAAATTTCAGTGATTGGCCAAACCCCGCCCGATGGCACACCAATAGGGGTTTCAAAACAGGACAATTCTGGATAGGATGCAATGGCACTCATAACGTGTGCCGGCATTTCAATTTCGGGAACAACTCTTACGCCTTTTGATTGGGCATAGGCGACAATTTCCTTGATGTCTTCTTGTGTATAAAACCCGCCGTAAGTGGCTTCATCTTCCGGAGTTGTCACTCGACGGCCATCCCAATGGGCATCTTCTTGATCATTTCTGAAGGCACCGATTTCAGTCAGTTTAGGATATTTTTTTATTTCAATTCGCCAGCCCTGATCGTCCACCAAATGAAAATGGAATACGTTCATTTTGTGCATGGCCAACATATCGATGGTTTGTTTGATGTATTCCTTTTTAAAAAAATGGCGCGCCACATCCAAATGCAGACCTCTCCATTTAAAACGTGGTTCATCTTTTATGGTCAGATTTGGAATTACCCAATCGGTATTTTTTACGCTGGATTTACTTTCAATCTGGGGTGGCAATAATTGTCTGATCGATTCCAATCCATATAAAAACCCTGAATAGTTCTTTGCTTTTATGGTTACTTTTTCAGAATTCACAACCAGCTCATAGGCCTCATCATTTAAATTCTCATCTACAATAAATTCGATAAAATTAGTTTGAGGTACCTTTTCTGAAATTCCCAAAGTCCATCCAGCTGCAGCTTTAAATTTGTCTGATAAGGTGGAAATGATTTCTTTTTGAGATGGGTCAGAAATCACAAAATGCGTTTGGTCATTAAACTCAAAAACGCCATTTTCCAATTGCATGCTGACTGGTTTTGGGATGATGGCAATGTCAGCTTCAGTAAAAACCCTCATCTCTTTTTTTTCTTGACAAGATGCTGTTAGGATTACTAGAGCCAGCACAACCAATTTTTTAAATACATTCATTCTAATAAAATTTATAATTACGATATAGATATCTCTGTTAGAGCTCTCCCAATTACTATCATATCTTTTCTACTCTTCCAAGGCCATTTTAAATGTGGCATCTTCCATGCGGTTGCCGTTGGCTTCATCGTATATGGCGTAGTTGAATCCGGAGCGCAAGCTATAGCCCGCATAATCGCCATTTTTGTTCAAGGCGATAAATCCGACTTGGAGGTATTCCATGTCCTTATGGTTTTTGTGTTTGTTATAAATCCGCTCCACAATTTCCTTGCAGGCTTCAAGTGGCGATTTCCCTTGACGCATCAATTCCACCACCATAGCACTTCCTGCAGTTCTGATCACCGCTTCGCCCAAACCTGTAGCGGCAGCCGCGCCTACTTCATTGTCTAAAAATAAGCCTGCACCAATTATTGGCGAATCGCCCACACGACCGTGCATTTTCCAAGCTGCACCACTCGTGGTACAACCTCCTGAGATATTACCATCTTCATCAATGACCAACATGGAAATCGTATCGTGGTTTTCAATGTTGATGACAGGTTTATATTTCGATTCTTCCAGCCATTCTTTCCAGTCTTTTTCTGATTCTGGGGTGAGCAAATTTTCTTCTTTAAAACCTTCAGACAATGCAAATTGAAGGGCACCTTCTCCAGATAACATCACATGAGGGGTGTTTTGCAGTACTTTTTTGGCGACCGAGATGGGATGTTTAATGCCTTGTAAAAAGGAGACCGCACCACAATCGCTGTTATGATCCATGATACAGGCATCTAAAGTCACTTTCCCATCTCTATCAGGGAAACCACCGTAACCTACACTTCTCACTTCAGGATCTGCTTCAGGAATCTTCATGCCCGCTTCAATGGCGTCCAACGCCGATTTTCCGTTTTTTAATTGCTTCCAAGTTTCCTCGTTGGCTGGCAAACCGTGGTTCCAAGTGGAAATCACCAAAGGTTTCACTGCTTTTTTATTTGGTGCAGTGGTGGCGACCGTCGGTTCCTTACTGGTTAAATTGTTACAGCTCAATACCGCACTAACCCCAATAGTTCCTAAGGCTGCTTTTTTAATAAAATTTCTTCTGTCTGACATTCAGTACTTTTTTTAATTGTATAATTTGGACGATGGCGCCATAGAATTTTTGGTGCTTTTATTAGGTGTATTTGCCATGGTAAAAACCAATTCTCCGCCCGCCATTATCTCTTTATGTGTAATATAATTCCGCTCTACATCTTCGCCATTAAGCGTGATGGCTTGAATATATATATTGTCTTTATTGTTGTTCAATGCTTTTATTGTAAAGGTTTTCCCGTTGTCTAAATTAACGGTTGCTGCATCAACAAGTGGTGACCCAAAAGCATAAACGCCTTGTGCAGGATTCATCGGATAAAAGCCCAAGGCACTGAATACGAACCACGACGACATTTGTCCGCAGTCTTCATTGCCGCAATGCCCGCTTGGTTCATTCTGGTATTGTGTTTCTAAAATCTCTCGAACCAATTTTTGCGTTTTCCACGGCTTTTCAATGTAATTATACAAATAGGCAACGTGGTGACTCGGCTCATTACCATGCGCATATTGACCAATCATTCCCGTACTGAAAATGGGCAATTTATCGTCTGGTAGCGGATTTAATGAAAACATCGAATCGAGTTTCCTTTCAAATACGTCGTTTCCTCCAACACGTTCGGCAAGTCCTTCTATATTGTGCTGCACCGACCAAAAATATTGCCATGCATTACTTTCACAGAAATAAGCGGAATAATCTTTCGGATGAAAATCTGAAATAAAAGTGCCGTCTTTCAATTTTGGATGCATAAAAGTACTGTTGGCATTATAGACATTTTGCCAGTTTTCAGAACGTTTTATAAAGGTATTATAATCGTCTGTTTTTCCCAAGGCTTTCGCGAATTGCGCAATACACCAATCGTCATAGGCATATTCCAAAGTTTTGGAAACCGACCAATCATCTTCCTCGTCACCTGCTGGCACATAACCTAAAGCCATATACTCGTCAATTTGTCTGGAAGCATCTGTAGCACTTGCGATGCATGCTTCGTAAGCCAAATCGGCATCAAAACCTTTAATCCCTTTAAAATAAGCATCCACAATTACCGGAACGGCGTGGTAACCAATCATCATATTGGTTTCGTTGCCTTGCATGGACCACACCGGTAATAAGCCTGTTTCCTTATAATGGGCGAGCATGGAATTCACCATGTCCGACACTCGGTTGGGATGCATGATGGTGTATAATGGATGTGCTGCGCGATAGGTATCCCATAACGAAAAGGTATCGTATCTATCAAATCCTTGCGCGTTCATGATACTATCATTGGCGCCTTTATAATTGCTGTTATGGTCACTCAATAAGGTCGGCGCCAACATGGATTGATAGAGCATCGTATAAAAAATATGCTTCTTTGTATCGTCGGCAATGGTGATATCGATTTTATTGAGCTGGGTTTCCCATTTGCTTTCTGCTTGAGCTTTTATTTCATCAAAATCGAAATGTGGTGCTTCCACTTCCAACGATTTGTACGCCCCTTCAATAGTTGCTGTAGATAATCCCGTTTTTAAGATGATTTGGTCGCCTTCTTCAGTGGCATATTCTAAAATAATTTTAGTGTTCTTTCCAGTAACTGGCGACTTCGCTAACGAATCATTTTTAAATAATTGATACGATTTAAAAGGTTTCGAAACCTTAATTACAAAATAGACGCGTTGGTCTTTTGCCCATCCTGTAGATTTCCGATAGCCTTCAATGGTCGTGTCGTCAACCACATTAAAATGCGTTTCGGTGGGACGGTCCCAATTTAAGGAATAGCCTAAATCGATATGAATTTGCGTGCTGTCGTCTTTTGGAAACGTGTATCTATGAATGCCGGTTCTTTCGGTGGCGGTCAATTCGGCCTTAATTCCGTAATCCAATAAGTCGACCGAATAATAGCCAGGCGATGCAGATTCCTTTTCATGTGAAAAGCTTGAAAACGGTTTAAAGTGATTCGCTTCTATGCGTTCTGAAAACCGACTGTTGGTAGGCATAACCAGAATATCGTAGAGATCTCCGGCACCCGTTCCGGATAAGTGCATGTGTGAAAATCCAGTAATAATGGAGTCCTGGTAAAAACAACCTGCAATTCGGTCCCATCCAGAAATCCCGATATCAGGACTTAATTGTACCATCCCAAAAGGAACGGTGGCGCCTGGATAGGTATTTCCTGGACCGTCAGTTCCTATAAACGGATTTACAAAACTGGTTAACTTAACTTGGTTTGATAAATCTGCAGACTCCTTGCACTGAAGCAAAAACATCGCAAAAAATAGCGTTATAAGACCAAATTTCTTCATTTGTATTTATTTAAAACTTTCTTTGGTTTCCTTAATAGTTTGGAGATAAGCATCCGTCAATTGCGGTCCATCAAAGAAGGTTACTCCTTTGGCACCATTATCTTTGGCGTAATGAATGGCTTCTTTTAATTCTTCCGCAGATGTAAATGGTGGTAGAAAAACGCCGGTATTCAGCCCGACATTTTTAGGTTCCAAATCGGTGACGCCTTGTTTGGTAGCATAACCGATCCAATCGATTTCCTCATTATAAAATCCGTGGTAAATCATCGGATAGACTTCATCAATATTCCATTTGTCCCAACGCTGACGTACCATATGATCTGCCATTTCAGGATAGGGAAAAACCGCTGCAGTTAAAGTTTTATTATGTTTATGAACAATATTATAAGCGTCATTCACCAAATTACGAATGGCATTCAACCTGAAATTTTTCCATTCCATATCGATCGCTGTATTCTCACTTTCCAACGGATTTTTATGATGGATTTTTTCGAACTCACTGATGCAGACCTCACAATAGCAAAAATCAAATTCTGCCATTTCTGTGTCCTGTTTTAAATCGTACTTCGGAAGTAAACCGATTGGTAAGAAGATATCAGGGAATCGGATATAATCCAAATGCACACTTTTAATGCCCTCTACTTTTGCCATGTTCTCAACCAAACTTAAAATATGATTTCTCGAATCCGTCCGCGTAGGGCATAACCATTGGTAATAATTGACGTACGGACGGGTATCAAAACAGGATTTACCATCTCTACTGACCATATACCATTCGGGATGTTTTTGAGCCACAGTATCGCCCGGTCGATTCACAGCCCACATCCACGCATGCACTTTTAAACCTTCTTTGGCTGCTAACGTAACCAAACGTTCAAGTTCCTTAGCATCAGTTGATGTATTAATAAGAAGTTCATCAATACCACCTTCCCTATATCTTTTAAATTCGGCAGTATAATCAGCATCAGCTTTATTTTTATTGGAAGTGATCCAGGTACCGAATTTAAAAGAACCATCGGTTGACGCGGAAACCTCAGAAAGATTTTGCTGTTTTCTTTCCATTTGATTGCAGCCAACTACGGTTAAAAGTAAGGTCGCAAAAAGGAGGAGTTTGGTTTTCATGGCGGTCGATTTTTATACTAACTTTTAAAACAAGGATTCAAAAAGGGTGTTCAATAGTTCTTGATCTTTATCTAAACTATATTCCCAAAACATGGCGCCACCCAGACCTTTTTCTTTGATATACTCTGCCTTTAACTTGATTTCTTTAGGTGTATCATATGAAATAAAAATATTTTCGGTGGGATTCCAGAGGTAAGTTGCTTGTGCAGATTCGTCATACATTTTTTCGTACTTGCCCGATTTTAGTTTTTCAAGAATTTCCCAATAGGAAATAATATATCCGCCTTGATTAGCCGAGGCATATAAGGGAACTTCTGTGGGTGCAACTTTCTCCCACTGTCTGCCATAAAAAGGAATGCCTAAAACGAGTTTCTCAACTGGAACGCCCGCTTCAATATGTCGGTCAATGGCTTCTACCCCACTATTCCCGCCGTACTTTTCTTTGTCTGATGGGTATAAATTGGCGTGGTGACCCGTTTGGAACATCCACCCTTGGTAAAAGTCGTAGCACATCACATTTATAAAATCGAGATGCTTATGCGCTTCGCCCAAATTAGTGTGATCGATATAGGCTTGATCAGCTCCAGTGGCTATGGTCAAAAGGTAATGTGTCTTGTCTTTTTCGCCCTGCACATCCAATGCTTGACGGATTTCAGCCAAGAGCAAGGTGAAATTATCTTTATCGGAGGGACGGAAATCATTGTCTTCTGCACGTTGACCTGGATATTCCCAATCTAAATCCACGCCATCAAAGTCATGTTTCTTTAAAAGTTCCACACAGCTTTCCGCGAACTTCTTTCGTGATTCGTCATAAGCTGCCATAGTTGAAAACTGATCAGACCAAACCCATCCGCCCACAGAATACAGGACTTTTAAATCGGGGTTTTGCTCTTTAAGACCAATCAATGTGGCGATTTTAGCAGCATCCGTTTCCAATTCAAAGGCTGCTTTACCGTCTACTATATTGGCAAAAGCAAAATTAATATGCGTGAGTTTTGTGGCGTCAATTTTTGAAAAATCGTAATCTTCGTATCCTGCGGCATAACCAATGATTTTTAAATCTACGTCAGATCTTTTTTCAATAGTTTGCTCCTGATTTGAGACCTCCTTATTTGTTTCTTCCTTTTTTTCAGAGGTGTTGCACGCGAAAAAAAGCGGGATTAAAAAAATGTATTTGATTAGTTTCATAATGTTTTACCTTTTTAAACCTCTCAGGTTTTCCTCCTACACTGAAGCTTCGGCGGACAAGTAAAAACCTGAGAGGTTTCGTCAATACTCAGTTTATTGACTTAGAAATTCGCCATCCTCTTTTATGATCAGCGTTTTATCTGTAAACGGACTTTTAGCTGAAATGGTCCATCCAAAACTATGGGTTTCAATTTTTGGACGGATGGTTTTTCCTTCAACAACTATTGGGGATGAGTACAGTTGTTCAACCGAAGTCGCCCATTGTTTATTTGTTTCGTAATGTTTCTTTTGAGCTCGGAATAGGTTGTACATTTCCCATTTGATTTTTTCATCGTTGGGGATTTCAAACGTATCTTTTTCGCCAGCTTCTTTTGATGAGAAATACACATAGCCCCATTTTTCAGGTTCGTGCATATTGATGACGCCTTGTGAAGACCAGACCCAATTGTATTCTGGAAGATAATCGCCTTTGGCATCTTTTTTTCGTCCGTATGTTCCCTCGGTAATGTCATGGTCCCAATTGACTCTTGAAAAGTTGACCCGCCAAAAGTCGTCTTTAGGCACATTTTCTTCGAAATAAGCTTTTTTGAAAACATCCCACGGAATTGCCATTTCAAGCATCCAACCTTTGTCAGTGTCCTTCGGATTGTTCAAGGTGCCATCGATGGTGATGGCAGTTTTCATTCCTGTTGCGGTCCAATCGTTTAAAACCACATTGTTTTCACGATAGGGTTTGTTGATAAACAAGTCCCAAACTGTGTTGATCGCATTTACCTCGATTTCATAGTAATTATGGGTATCGCCATCAGGATCTATAAACACTTCAAAATCGTTATTGTAGAAAATAATGGCGTCATGTTCGGTAATGTCTGCCCAAACGTGTGGTTCTTCCATTTTCACTAAAATATAGAAATAAGTAGCATCCCATAACATTTTGACTTGCGTGTCGTAGGTTGGTTTTTTTATGCCTTCAATGTCGATGAAGAGGTTGGTCCAATCTACTTTATTCCAAGAGGCATCGGTATCCTTCCCGTCTATTTCAATAGGTTCAGGACAATGATAAGCGATATAGCTTTCTGGAATGATGGTGGTCTGTGATTGCGCAAAAGTTGTCATAGTGGCAACTGCGCATAATAGAGTCAATAAATTAATCTTTAAAATCATTTCATGTCCTAGTTTTAATAACTGATGGTTTTTAGCCTCGTTTTCCTTCGAGTATATTTAGACCTACAAGGTTTTGAAAACCTTACAGGTCTAATGAACTTATAAACTATTATCCTTTGTAAACTGAACGACTTCACTCAATTTCCCGAATGCCATGGCGACCACAGTATCTGCCGCACCATAGTAAATGGCCAATTTATCCTCTTCTATATCATGTAACGCCGCACAAGGGAATACCACGTTGGGCACATCGCCGGTTGTTTCGTAAAGTTCAGCAGGTCCCAATAAATACGGTTGGGTTCTGTATTTTACTTTATCGGGTTGGTGTTCATCTAAAAGTGCAGCACCCATGGCATAACGGAAACCGTTACAGGTAGTAATTACCCCATGATAGATCATCAACCAACCTTCATCCGTTAAGATAGGAATCGGACCTGCACCAATTTTGGTACATTGCCAAGCACTATCTACAAAGGCAGTGGTTTTCATGACACAACGGTGTTCTCCCCAATATTTCATATCCGGACTATAGCTGATGTAGATATCGCCAAATGGTGTATGGCCATTATCACTTGGGCGACTCAACATCGCGAATTTGCCGTTTATTTTCTTTGGAAACAAAACCCCGTTTCTATTGAAAGGCAAAAAGGCGTTTTCGCATTGGAAAAACTCTTTGAAATCGTAGGTATAAGCAATCCCGATGGTTGGTCCGTGATAGCCGTTACACCAAGTAATCCAATAACGATCTTCAATCCATACAACGCGTGGGTCATATTTATAATCGGATTCGATCATTTCTGTATTTCCTGCTTGCATCACTATTGGATCGTGATTGATTTCCCAATCGATCCCGTTTTTACTGAAACCAGCAAAAATATTCATTTGCACCGCTTTGTTATCACATCTAAAAACACCAGCATAGCCATCGCCAAAAGGCACTACGGCACTATTAAAAATACTGTTGGAGGATGGAATATCGTATCTGTTGATGATAGGATTCTCAGAATATCTCCAAACTACATCATTGCAGCCTTCCGGTTTATCTTGCCAAGGAAATGTACTCATAAGTTTATATTGATTATTTTTTATTTTTTATTATTATTCTAATCCACTAATTTTTGTTCTTACTACTTTGTAAGTCCTCAGTCGGCAGTCAACGGTCAGCAGTCCTCAGTTTTCCATCGATCATCGGTCTTCCAGCATTGGCCATGTAGTTCTCTCTCTCTCTCCACTCATACACACCACTCACCAATCATAACTAAACCTAATCCCTCATGCCAAATCCCTAATTCCTATCATCCCTAATTCGGAATCTTCCGCACCTTATCCAACCACGTAAACTTTAAAATTATCGAGGTTATCAAAAATACGCCTAAAGAAACAAAAGCCTTAGGATAATCGCGGATAATAAAGTAAATGGGCAGTACAATCATGCTGGATTGCCATACAATCCCAATGGCACAATTTAACATATCCGACCAAAATTCAGAATTGCGTTCAATTTCTGAATTATCCTTCTTTAATTCATTTAAAACAGGTTTCCAGAAGCCCCACGGATGAACGTTGGCATAGAAGGATTTCAGCACGGCCATATCTGTTGGTTTTGTAAGATAGGTGCCCAAGAAAGAACCTAAAAGTGATACTCCAAAAATGACCGGAAACAAATATATTGCCGATACATGTAACAGATCATAAAGCAAAGTGCCTTCTGTAAATTGCCCTTTGTTTTGATCCAATAAAAATTGCAGACTGGCAATAATCAACCCCGAGAGCATGCCCCAGAAATAACCCCAACCGTTGAAACGCCACCAAATCCATTTCAAGAAATTGGCCGCCACGTAACCTCCAAACAGCGAACTGGTAATCCATAAGGTCAATGAGTTGATGGAATCGGCAAAGAAGCCCATAAATACACCAAGTCCAACCACGGCGAAAGATGCAATATGACTGGCTTTTATATAATGCCTATCCGTTGCTTCTGGCTTAAAATATTTTTTATAAATATCATTTACAATATACGCCGGTCCAGCATTGACGAAAGCAGAAAAAGTGGACATAAATGCTGCCAATAATCCCGCCAAAAGCAATCCTTTGATTCCAACAGGAACATGGAAATTTACCACTTGAGGCAGTAAAATCTCCAAATCAGCCCAATCCAAATTAGGATTTGCAGCCATCTCAGGTGCCAAAACGACCAAAGCAATAACGACCACGCCTCCAATCAATAAATACCGCGGGATAAACAGAACGAGATTGGTAAAACCACTCATATATGCTGCTTCTTTAACCGTTTTGGTTGAGAGGATACGCTGCATGTCAAAACTTGGTGTTGGTCCTGCAATACTGGCAAAAAATCCTTTAAAAAGGCTCATACCAATCAAAGCGCCAAACATTTTATAGCCTTCTGAATCGACTAAATCATTAAAAGCCTGGTATTTTTCACTCCAATGGGTATCCAATTCCCAACCGAAAAAAATACTTTTCCACTCATCCGTGAGCACGCTTGTGACTTCAATGTCGGTAAACGCAAAAAACGAATAGGCAGCAACCAAAATTCCTGCCAACACCATAATCCCATATTGTAATACCTCTGTGGCCACGACGGAAAACATTCCGCCTTTAATGGTATAAATAGTGGTTAAAAAAATGATGATCAAAGCATAAGATTGCTCAGAAGTCAATAGTTCTGAAGTCCCCACATGCAAGGCCAAATCCCAAGGTAAAATAACGGTCAGGAATTTACCTACGCCTTCAAAGAAATAAGCAATAAACCCAATGGATGCAATGACTGCAAAAAGCGCCACGATTTTGTGGGATGCCCGTCCGGCTTTATCATCGCCAAATCGCGTGAGGATCCATTCAGATCCGGTCATGATATTAGAACGTCGGATCCAAACGGCCAAAAACATCATAATGAAAATCTGATTCCATATGGGCCAAAGCCACATGAGCATAAAACTCTTCGTGCCATAAAGGAATAGCCAACCCACCATTAAGGCGGTTCCAGAAATATCAAACATTCCAGAGCCATTGCTCAATCCTAAATAATACCATTTTATGGAATTGCCACCAAGGAAATAAGAATCCAAGCCTTTAGAAGCTCTTTTAGACATCCAAATTCCTACGCCTAATGTTAATACAATATAGACTGCAATAATTGATACGTCAATGATATCCATTTGCCGCTAGTTATTGGATGGTTGTATACTTTTTTTAACTCCCCAATTTTTATTGGGTTGGTCACCCATCACAAAATGTAGCGTGCCGCCTTTTAAGATATCTTCATGTGAGATTCTTGTCTGATTAAAATCTTTTCCATTAAAGGTTGCAGATTGGATATAGAAGTTTTTATCCGAAACGTTTTCTGCTTCAATCACAAAAGTCTTATTTTCTGATAATTTTATCGTTGCTTTTTCAAAAATTGGTGTTCCTATTTCGTATTCTGCCGATGCAGGATTCATAGGATACAAGCCTATGGAGCTCAATACGTACCACGCACTCATTTGTCCGCAATCTTCATTGCCACTCAAACCGTTAGGCGTAGTGTTGTATTGGGTATCCATAATCTGGCGCGCCCAATATTGTGTACGCCACGGCTGGTCAGCATGATTGAACATGTAGGCAATATGATGGCTTGGTTCATTCCCGTGTGCGTATTGGCCGATAAGACCAGTGATATCTACGGAAATATTATCGCCTGTAATTTCAGAACTTTCCGTAAATAATTGCTCCAATCGTTTTGTAAAGGCGTCATTTCCGCCGTGGATTTTGATCAAATCATCCACATCCTGAGGCACAAACCAGCTGTGTTGCCAAGCGTTACCCTCAGTATAATCAGTTTGCTCCCTATGGTTGGAATGTTTAGCATCAAAAGGTTCGTTCCATGACTTCCCATCTACCGATTTTCCACGCATAAATCCGGATCCGGCATCAAATAAATACTGGTAGGCTTTTGATCGGTTTAAGAAATAGTGATAGTCTTCTTCTTTCCCTAATGCCTTAGCCATTTCGGCCACACACCAGTCGTTATAAGCATATTCTAAGGTGATGGTCACGGATTCATCCAATAAGCTGTATGGAATATAGCCATATTTCTTATAATGATCCAGTCCACGTTCATCCTGCATCATGGTATTTTTCATCGCTTCATAGGCTTTTTCAACATCGAAGCCGCGAATTCCCTTTTTGTAAGCTTCAACAATCACCGGAATGGAATGGTAGCCAGTCATGGTGTTGGTTTCATTTCCGTATAACGTCCAAACAGGCAATATCTTTCTGACTTCATAATACGCCAACATGGAGTTGATCATATCTGAAACCCGGTCTTTGGCTATAAAAGTCAGAAGTGGATGCTCTGCTCTAAAGGTATCCCAAAGTGACAAGGTGGAATAAGCAGTATAATTTTTGGCAGTAACAATGCTGTCATTTTCCATTCGGAATTGGCCGTTTTTATCACTAAAAGTCACTGGCGCCAATTGCGCATGGTAAAGTGCCGTATAGAAAATAGTCTTTAACGAATCGGTTGGTGTTTCAACAACGATGGTTGACAATGCGGATTCCCATAACTTATTGGCGGCTGCCTTAGTTTTATCAAAATCAAAACCGTCAAGGCCCATATTGTCTTTTGCATTTTCAATATTTACAGATGACAAAGCTACTTTGGCAAATAATTCGGTGCTCTTTTCTGCAGGATCAAAGAATAATTGGGCCGAAGTTTTAACACCTGCATTTTCGCCTTCTTCAAAGACTTCTCCATCCACATAGATCTTATAATCCGAAATTGGCTTTGAGAATTTAGCAACGAAAAACACTTTTTGGTTATGCGCCCAACCTGTACTATGGCGGTAGCCGCTAATGGTGTATCGGTCTTCAACTTTCAACGACGTCGCTACCGCTTTGTCCCAATTAATAGCGAAACCTAAGTCGATCACCACTGCTTGCTCATCGCCCTCTTTAAAAGTATATTTATGATAAGCTGTCCTTTCTGAAGTAGTCAATTCTACATTGATATCATGGGATTCCAAAAAAACTTGATAATATCCAGGTGATGCAGTTTCGTTGTTATGATTGTATGTAGATCTATAGGCAATACTATCTCTTGAGATTGGATTTAGGGTTAAATCGACCGCCTTATTGATGGGCATAAAAATAATATCGGCCAAATCACCTATTCCCGTTCCACTCAAACTCAAATGGCTGAAACCAATGGCAGTATCATCAGAATAATGATAACCTGAGCACCAATCCCATGCACTTACCCCGTTTACCGGACTTACTTGCAACATTCCAAAAGGCACAG
>NZ_DATJCA010000116.1:0-8258 GCF_035515035.1 Gelidibacter sp.
TTTTAACCAAATGTAAAGGTACAAAACAATCTTTCAGGATGAAGTTTTTTGGTTTGCGGTTTGTGGTTTCTTGTTTGTCGTTTTTTGTTTCTTGTTTCTTGTTTCTCGTTTTCCCGCCTCCGCAAAAGCTACGGACGGAAAGGCTTGTTCTTTTGTCTTGATTCTAAGTTAAAATACTCAAATGCCGCCGGGATAAAGAGAATTTGGAATTTTGAATTTTTTATCACTTCATATCTGAGTATCTTTAAGGAATATAAATTTGAAAGAATGAAGCCTACAGAAAAAGAAATCACCTATCAAATCACCAACTCCTACTCCACTTTAAATAGCTTATCTGAAACTACAAAAAACGTGTGGTTTGTCTGCCATGGCATGGGCTATTTGAGCCGCTATTTTTTGAAATATTTTGGAGATTTAAATCGTGAAGAAAACTATTTTATTGCTCCTCAAGCCCAAAGTAAATATTATGTTTCATCGAGATTAAAGCATGTTGGTGCCAGTTGGCTGACCAAAGAAAACACACTCAAGGAAACTGAAAATGTAATGCGGTATCTGGATTCGGTTTTTGAGGCCGAACAGATTCCTGAACCCGTCAATTTAGTAATGTTAGGCTATTCTCAAGGTGTTTCGGTGGCTCTGAGATATGTTTCTAAAAGAAGATTGCAATGTTCACAAATCGTGATGATGTCTGGTGGCATTCCGAAGGAACTGACTGCAGCCGATTTTGAATTTTTAGATCCCTTAACAAAAGTGTTCTTGATTTATGGAACTAAGGATGAATACCTCGATGAGGATCGTTTGTGCATAGAAAAAAACAGAGCCTTTGAACTGTTCGGACATTGTAATTTGCAAATCATTCCGTTTGAAGGTGGGCATGAAGTCAATACATCAATAATTAAACAAATCGTGTAAAATGATTTTAACTTACACTTGGTTATTTCCAGTAAAGTTTACCTACCAAATTTAAAGTATTCTGAGAGTTCATGTGATTTTCCCTTTAACATCGTAGAGACCATATCCATTCCTATAACTGAAAAGGTAATGCCATTTCCACCAAAGCCTAAAACAAAATAGGCATTTTTAAATTTGGGATGTTTCCCGATATACGGCAATCCGTCTTTAGTTTCTCCAAAGGTCCCGGCCCATCCAAAATCGACTCTAAAATTATAGTGTGGAAGTAATTTGGACATGGTATTCTTCAATTTCTCAGCTTTCATTTTAAGTAAAGCATCTCTTTTATCCGCATTAACAAATTCTTCATCTTCCCCGCCAATTAATAAGCGGTTATCATCTGTGGTTCGCATATAGTTATACGGACTGGCTGTATTCCAAAATAGGGTATTCTGCAAATGTGAGTGGTACTCCTCCTTTTGTTCGCCCACTACCGCATAGGTGGACAAAAGATTTACAATTTTATCAGGAATGATTTCTGTGCTTTCGAATCCGCTGCAAAAGATAATCTTTTTGGCTTTTATCGTTTTTTCAAATTCTGTATGAATGAGAACGTCTTTACTTCGGTATTCAATATTTACCACATCCGTTTTGTCGAAAATCTGTAATCCTTTTTTATGGTTATAATGTAAAAGATCATGCGCTAATTGAAAGGCATCTATACTCCCTCCCTGATCTGACAGGATGCCGCCATGCGAATTCTCGAGTTTGTATTTTTTCTGGATCTTATCTGTTTCCAACCATTTAACTAAAAATCCGTGTTTTTTTCGCGCTTCAAATTCCTTTTTTAACCATGGCACATCTTTCTTCCTTGAAGCGAAGTATAAGGATTCTTTTTTTCTGAATCCACAGGTGGATTTGATGCTTTTTGAAATTTTTTGAAGTTGGTCAATGGAATCAAAGCAGGCCTTATAGCTTAAAACAGCACCTTTTTCGCCAATCATTTTGATAAGTTCGAAGAGGGGCAAATCAATCTCATATTGTAACATGGACGTTGTTGCCGAGGTGCTGCCATGGCACACTTCACGCTTGTCAACAATTACCGTTTTGTAGCCGTCAGCAACACATTGATGTGCAATTAAACTCCCAGTAATGCCGGCGCCAACAATTACGATATCAGTTTCGATATTTTTATCCAACGAAGGATAGGAATGTAGAATACCATTTTTAACCAACCAAAAAGGCTCAACAGATGTTAATCGCATAGGGTTTTAATTTTTCTATGCTCAAGTTAGCCCATTTAAAATATCTATTTACGAAAAATAGTAACCCATTCCCCTAATTTAAAAGGTCAAGTTTTTAATGATCGTTTCGACTGGAAGAATTTTTTTAGTATGCTCAATACTTGGTCCGGCCACCCAGACGGTTTTATAGGTTGCTTCTTTTGCCGCTTTCTCCGTGGCTTTCATTCCAATTGAAAAACGCACCATTTTCTCCCATTTTTTGAGTTTTTTATTTCTGTTTAAAATTGATTCCAACCATGATTCTTTAGTGCCAATCTTTTGGACATACGGCGTATTGATAACTGTACACGGGGTGCCGGAAATTCGTTGGGTCATCACAATATCTTCTGCGCCATAATCCACACAGGCCTGTTTATACTCATCAGTAACTCCAGCTTCCAAAGAAGCGATAAACGGACTGCCAATAGAAACGCCATCGGCGCCATACCCTAACATGGCCTCAAGTTCAGCTTTTGTACCAACGCCACCGGCTGAAATCACAGGAATTTTACAATGTCTTTTTAAAAGCTCAATCAATGCTTTTGGAGAAATTTCACCGCGATGACCTCCTGCTTCATTATTGACCGCAATAATGGCATCAGCTCCTAAAGCTTCTACTTTCTGGGCGAACTTCAAATCGGTAACATCACAAAGCACTTTTATGCCTACCTTGTACGCCTGACTGATGGTTTCTTCTGGACTTCCCAAAGAGGTGATGATAAAGTCACAACCTTCCTCACATAAGACACGAAGCTGCTCTTTGTATTTGATGTTTGATTTGTTGACAATGAGATTGAATCCAAAGGAACCGCCCTCTACTTTAGCTGCTTGCAACTCCTGGATAGCGGCTTTAAGTTCTGGCAAGGTTCTATAATTCAATGCAGGAATACAGCCTGCAATACCTGCTTTCATTGCTTCAATGACCATCGCGGTATTGGAGACTAAAAACATTGGGGCTTGAATGATTGGATATTTGATTTTGAGAAGTTGGTTGAGTTGCGCTGACATTTGATTTATTTAAAGACCTGACGGTTTTGAAAAACTTAAAGCCTGATCAAGTCAAGCAAATATATAAAAATTTGCTATGCATGCATAATAAATTTAAAAGGTTATCCAAATGCGAGATTTTTTGGTAAGATTCATTCATACGGAAGATTTAATGATCTATCGGGTTTAAACAAAAAAGACCTCACAGGTTTTAAAAATCTGTGAGGTCTTTTGATAAATCAGAATAATTTAATGAATGTATAGTCGCGTTTTTACTTTAAATTTCGTGCATCTAATAACCTTTGACAAAATCAGCAAAATCGATTCACTCCATCCAAAAGTTCAAAAAGATTGAAATAAGTTCAACCAACATATTCCAATGTGCCTGCGGCTTTTGGAATATGGGTTTCAACAAAAAAACGCAACCATATCAATGATTGCGTTTTTACTTCAAGCTTTGTATTTCAAGCTTATTACTTCACTTCTTCAAAATCTACGTCCTCAACATCACTGCCTTCATTGGACTGGCTATCTTGACTTGCATCAGGTCCTGGTTGTGCACCACCCTGAGCATCTTGTGCTTTGTACATTTCTTCGCTAGCTACTTTCCAAGCTTCATTGATTTTCTCAAGAGCAGGATCGATTAATGCGATATCTTTAGATTCAAAAGCTGTTTTCAATTCTTCTAATGCTTCTTCGATTGGTTTTTTCTTATCATCAGATAATTTATCGCCAAACTCTTTTAATTGACTTTCTGTTTGGAAAATCATTGCATCAGCAGCATTTAATTTATCAACTTTCTCTTTCGCTAATTTATCTGATTCAGCATTTGCTTCAGCATCAGCTTTCATCTTTTTGATTTCTTCTTCAGTCAACCCAGATGACGCCTCGATACGGATATCTTGTGTCTTTCCGGTGGCTTTATCTCCTGCAGTTACGTGAATGATACCATTGGCATCAATATCAAACGTTACTTCAATTTGAGGTGTTCCACGTTTTGCTGGTGGAATACCATCTAAATGAAAACGTCCAATGGTTTTGTTATCGGCAGCCATAGTACGTTCACCTTGTAATACGTGGATTTCCACTGAAGGTTGATTGTCTGCGGCGGTTGAGAATATTTGCGATTTCTTAGTAGGAATTGTCGTGTTAGCTTCAATTAACTTCGTCATCACGTTACCCATAGTTTCAATACCTAGGGACAACGGAGTCACATCAAGAAGCAATACATCCTTAACATCTCCTGACAATACACCACCTTGAATTGCGGCACCTACGGCAACAACTTCATCAGCATTTACACCTTTACTTGGTGCTTTTCCGAAGAATTTTTCAACAGCAGCTTGTACAGCTGGGATACGTGTCGATCCACCAACCAAGATAACCTCATCAATATCTCCTTTTGAAAGACCTGCAGCTTTCATTGCATTTTGACATGGCTCAATAGTACGTTTTACCAAATCGTCAATCAATTGCTCAAATTTTGCACGGGTCAATGTTCTTACCAAGTGTTTTGGTCCACTTGCAGTAGCCGTAACGTATGGCAAGTTAACTTCAGTTTGAGCTGAAGATGACAATTCAATTTTTGCTTTCTCAGCAGCTTCTTTCAAACGTTGAAGTGCCATAGGATCTTTACGCAAATCGATATCTTCTTCTGCTTTGAACTCGTCAGCCAACCAATCAATTACTTTTTGATCTACGTCATCACCACCTAAATGGGTATCTCCATCTGTTGACAATACTTCAAAAACGCCATCTCCCAACTCTAAGATAGAAACGTCATGTGTTCCACCTCCAAAGTCAAAGACCACAATTTTTTGGTCTACTCCTTTTTTATCCAATCCGTAAGCTAAAGCAGCCGCAGTTGGTTCGTTGATGATACGTCTAACTTTTAAACCTGCAATCTCTCCAGCCTCTTTTGTTGCTTGACGTTGCGAGTCATTAAAATAAGCAGGAACAGTAATAACTGCTTCTGATACTGTTTGACCTAAATAGTCTTCAGCAGTTTTCTTCATTTTTTGAAGAATCATTGCTGATAATTCTTGAGGTGTATATAAACGACCATCAATGTCTACTCTTGGTGTATCGTTGTCACCTTTTACCACTTTATATGGTACTCGTTCTGCCTCTTGTTTAGATTCAGAATACTTGTTTCCCATAAAACGTTTAATTGAAGACACAGTTTTTGTTGGGTTTGTAACTGCTTGACGTTTTGCTGGGTCACCAACTTTAATTTCACCGCCTTCTACGAAAGCAATAACTGATGGTGTAGTTCTTTTACCTTCTGCATTAGGAATTACAACTGGCTCATTACCTTCCATTACCGAAACACAGGAGTTGGTTGTTCCTAAATCGATTCCAATTATTTTACTCATAATATATGTTTTGTGTTGAATTATTAATTTTTTATTTCTCTTTGTATATGTCAATGACTGTGCCATGGCAGAAAATATGACAAGGTGTCATTTTTTTGAAGGAATCTTCCACATTAATAGTCGAGATAAAGAAAGGATTTGTAAATTTACAAATCACCCAAAAATATATTCACATGAAAAAGATCGCATCCTTATTATTTGTAACAGCTTTATTTTTTACGGCTTGTACCGGGTCTCAAGGCCCTCCAGGACCTCCAGGACCTCCCGGAAATACGGGAACTCCAGGTAATGATGGAAACATCATTGCTTCCTCCGCCTTTGAAATTGATGTCACTTTCAACGCTGACAATAACTACTCATACATTGAAGATTATGGCTTTGAAGTGCTAGAGTCCGACGTGACTTTGGTCTATAGATTATGGACCAATAGTGACAACAGTACCGCTTGGCGTTTATTGCCCCAAACAGTGACTTTTAATACGGGGAAAAGCCTCACTTATAATTTCGATTTCACTCAAACAGATGTGCGCTTCTTTTTGGATGGGACTGCAGATTTCTCAACCTTGGGAGCCCAATGGACCGCCAATCAAATTTTTAGAGTGGTCGTCATTCCTGCCGATAATGTAGGCGTTGACTTCTCTAACATTAATGAAGTCATGCAATCGTATCATATTGAGAATTTTGAGATGAAATAGATTTCGAATTTTATTTATCAAGGATGTTTTTACAGCAGCTCCTTGTCAGTTGTAAGTCGCGCGCTCGAAGAAGAGACAGATTCTAACTGACAGTTGTGAAGTAATGACATCCTTTTTTTAATGATTGAAGTATTAAGTATTAAGATGTAAATTTTAGAGGACACGACTTTACGCATTTGTTACATCTCCATCTCATCAACCATTTTATTAACTCGTGCAGCTAGGACTAAGGTTGGGAAATCACACGTAAACTTCAAATTGGAGCTTAGATGGCTGACTAACAACACTCACACAATTACGTTTCACCACTTCATTTTCCATTCTGTTTTGACCTAAAAAGAGATTATATTTGTCGTTCTAAATCGTTTTCGTCAATGGAGTGTATTTCTATATTTGATATGTTAAAAATTGGGGTTGGCCCATCAAGTTCCCACACTTTAGGTCCATGGCGCGCTGCCGAACGCTGGATAAAAGAATTAAAGGAAAGCAAAGAATTTGACCAAGTAAAACACATAACAGTTGATCTTTATGGTTCTCTATCATTAACTGGAAAAGGTCATGCTACGGATTATGCCGTCATGTTAGGTTTATATGGTGCCGATCCGGAACAAATTCCAATAGAAGACATTGAATCTATTATTGAAACTATCAAAAACACGAATTCGTTGCTTTTCAACAATGAGATTCCCATTGCATTTGACCCCAAAACGGACATAGTTTTCAATCGAAAATTTCTACCATACCATGCTAACGGTATGATTTTCACCGCAGATATCAACGGACAAAAATCCAGTTCCACCTTTTACTCCATCGGTGGTGGATTTGTGGTAAAAGAAGAACGAACGGTTTCAAAAAAACAGGATGAAATTTTCGAAAACACGTTTCCTTATCCAATTCGTTTAGGTACTGAATTGCTTGCTTATTGTAACGAATTGAACCTTCCATTTTCAAGGGTGGTCTTAGAAAACGAAAAATCGATTAGGGATATGGAAACTATCGATTTTGAGTTGAAACGCATTTGGGACACTATGTTGGAATGCATGTATATTGGTTGCCATACTGAAGGGCATTTACCTGGAGGGCTGAACGTGAGGCGACGCGCATTTGACATGCATAAGGCGTTGAAATGTGATTTACCCTACAATAATCCACAAGAATGGTTGGAAACCCTTAGAAAAACTGAAGTTAAGTTTAGACACATTCTGCAATGGGTGAGTTGTTTCGCGCTAAGTGTCAATGAAGTCAACGCAGCATTGGGTCGTGTAGTGACCGCACCAACCAATGGAAGTGCTGGGGTCATTCCGTCGGTTTTGATGTATTATATGGTGATTGAAAACCACGATGCCGATTTTGAGGATATTAAAAAATTCCTTTTGGTAGCTGGTGAAATTGGCAGTATTTTTAAGAAGGGAGCAACTATCTCAGCGGCTATGGGTGGCTGTCAGGCAGAAATTGGCGTCTCATCGTCTATGGCGGCAGGTGCATTATGTGAATTGCTTGGAGGTACACCAGAGCAGGTATTGATTGCTGCAGAAATTGCCATGGAACATCATCTTGGGATGACCTGCGATCCTATTGCAGGCTTGGTGCAAATACCGTGTATTGAACGTAATGCCATGGGTGCCATTAAAGCTATTAACGCGGCAGAACTGGCAATGGGTACAGATCCTAAAAACGTAAAAGTGCCTTTTGACAAAGTGGTGAATACCATGTGGGAAACGGCTAAGGACATGAGTTCCAAATACAAGGAAACCTCTGAGGGTGGTTTGGCAGTGGGTGTGAATATATCAGATTGTTAAGGGTATTAAAGATCTTTATTTTTAATCGTTTTAACGTCTGTATTTAAGTTTTAAAATCTTACATCGTCGTTTTTTTTAATTTCATCGGATATTTAGGTCTTTTTGTTGCTATATTTCGGACTTCAAAGCTTAACAGCTCGACATGGAGTTCGCCTGGGTCGAGGAGTCCGACGTGCAGGACACCGCCGAGGCGATGATCCGCGACGCATTCCGCGACGTGATGCAGGT
>NZ_DATJCA010000117.1:0-50825 GCF_035515035.1 Gelidibacter sp.
AGGAATAGAATTTAAATCGAGCACTATTAATCCAATTATGGCAACCGTAAAGCTGTGGTATATTTACATAATGACCAATAAAATAAATGGTGTTTTATATATTGGTATATCGGATAATATAGAGGAACGAGTAAAGGAGCACAGATTAAAAGTTTATCCGAAATCATTTACTGCAAAATATAATTGCGACAGATTGGTTTACTTAGAGGAGTATGATAACGGAGTGGAAGCTTTAAATCGCGAGAGAAGTTTGAAGAAATGGAAAAGAGAATGGAAGGTTAGGCTTATTGAAGAGCTGAACCCGGGTTGGATGGATATCAGTTTAAACTGGAATTTGAATTACAATAAATTGCGGGAATGAAGTTGATACAAATAGATACCTGCCTGCGCAGGTATTTGAGTGAACCCGGGTTGGATGGATATCAGTTTAAATTGGAATTTGAATTACAATAAATTAAGAGAATGAGTTTGTAGATACCTGCCTACGCAGGTATTAAGTTTAACATTGTAGATACCTGCCTGCGCAGGCAATATTAACCTAAATAGATACCTGCCTTCGCAGGTAATGAATTATGAAAATAATAGTCCCAATGGCAGGACGTGGTTCACGTTTACGCCCACACACATTAACAGTCCCTAAACCATTAATTCCGGTGGCGGGTCAACCTATTGTCCATCGTTTGGTAAAGGATATTGCCAAAGTTTTAAATCAACCCATTGATGAGATTGCCTTTATTCTTGGGGATCCCGCCTTTTTTGGCGATGAGGTGGTAGAAAGTTTAACCGCATTGGCCACAGAATTAGGAGCCAAAGCATCCATTTACCGTCAAGATCAACCTTTAGGTACAGGTCATGCCATTATGTGCGCCAAAGATTCACTTTCAGGACCGGCGGTGATTGCTTATGCGGACACCTTAATTAGAGCCGATTTCAATTTGGATCCAGAAGCTGACGCCGTGATTTGGGTCAAGCAAGTTGATGAACCAGAAGCGTTTGGAGTGGTCAAACTGAACGATAAGAACGAAATTATAGAGCTGGTAGAAAAACCAAAGGACTTTGTTAGCGATTTAGCGGTTATTGGAATATACTACTTTAAGGATGTGAACGTTCTTAAACAAGAACTCCAAACAGTTTTGGATAATAATATTATCAATGGAGGCGAATATCAGATTAATGATGGGATTAAAGGCATGATGGCGAAAGGCAAAGTCTTTAAAACTGGCGAAGTTGAAGAATGGATGGATTGTGGCAACAAAGCGGTTACCGTAGAAACAAACACGAGAATGTTAGGGTTTTTGCAGGCAGATGGTGAAGAACAAATGATAGCAGCGTCCGTAACTTTAGAAAATTCAAAGGTTATTAAACCTTGTTTTATTGGAGAAAATGTCAGTCTAAAAAACGCGACCATCGGTCCTAATGTGTCTATTGGCAACAATTGCACCATAACCGATGCCACTATAAAAAACAGTTTGATTCAAACCAACAGCTCTATAAAAAACGCTAATTTAGATCAGGCCATGATTGGGAATCACGTCAATTATGATGGGAATTTTAAAACGATTAGTATTGGAGATTATTCTGTATTAGCCTAGTTCCTGCGCCTGCCTGTCGGCAGACAGGAAGGCAGGAAACCTTTAGGTTCAACGCAGTTAATCTTAGAAATCAACCAGAAACTATAAAGTTAACACCATTGGATAAATCTTTAGAATAACATTAGGACGCTTCAGAAAAAAATGAACCACAAGTTCCACATAGTAATACTCCTTTTGGGAATGTTTATCATTTCTCAAACCTCTCATGCCCAAGTTGATTTCAACCAAAAACCAACCGATGACCTTGGGAATGTTGAAGACCAATTTCAAGAGTATTTTTTTGAAGCCCTTAAGCAACAGGGCATTGAAAATTACCAACGTGCTATTGATGCCCTTTTAAAATGTAGAAAACTGGATGATAAACCTGTGGTGTATTATCAATTGGGCAAAAACTACAACAAACTTAAAAATTTTGGGGCTGCGGAAGAGGCCTTAAAAAGAGCGGTGGCCAAAGAACCGGATAACGAGTGGTATCTAGATGAACTTTATGAGGTATATAACCAACAGGGCGACACTAAAAATGCCATAAAAACAGTCAGACAATTAGTAAAATACCATCCAGACTATAGACAGGATTTGGCCTCTTTATACATCAAAAACAAAGATTATAAAGACGCTTTAAAACTGTTGGATGAACTAGATAAAGAGTTTGGTATTAGTGCTGATCGAGATTATTTGAGAAATCAAGTCTATACCCTAACGGGACGTGATGGTGCCCGCATTGAAAATCTAGAAGGGCGTCTCAATCAGGATCCTGAAAACGAAACCAATTACCTGGCACTTATTTATAGATATAGCGAAAGCGGAGAAACAGAGAAAGCCTTTCAAACTGCACAAAAATTATTAGAAGTGCATCCAGAATCGAAGTTGGTACATTTGGCCTTGTACAAGTTTTATTTGGACCAAAACCAGACAGAAAATGCAATTGCATCAATGAAAATAGTTTTGACGGCTCCAGAAATTAATCCTGATGCCAAAACAAAAGTGCTCAACGATTTTATAAACTTTGTGTCCAAGAACCCAGAACATGAAAAAGATCTTGTTGATATCACAGCGCTGATTGATGACAATAAAAGCTTTCAAACCTTGGTGGAACTGGCACAATACTATTTAAAACTTCAAGACAAACCAAAGGCATTGATGTATTTTGAGGACGCCTTAAAACTGGAACCAAATAACTTTTCGGTCATAAAGGATGCCTTGTTGCTCCAAATAGACTTAAATCAGGAGGAAAAGGCCATCATAAAAAGTGAACAGGCTTTAGAACTTTTCCCGGCACAACCCATTTTGTATTTGATCAATGGGGTAGCCCACAATAAAATGAAACAGGCTAAAAAAGCCATCACAAGTTTAGAAACTGGACTGGATTATGTGATAGAAGATCCAAAAATGGAAGCCGATTTTTATACACAGCTCAGTCTTGCCTATAAGCTCAATAATAATAATTCCAAATCTCAAGCCTTTGCCAAAAAGGCGGCTGCACTAACAAATCAAAATTAATGAGACTTTACAAATTAAGTGTTTTACTACTTATATTAGGTTTGAGTGTAGGCTGTAGATCTACCAAAACCCTAACTTCCGATGCGGTCATCGACAAAAGCATGACCACAAAACAAATCATCAGGGAGAATGGAAAACAGGATGTGCGGTTTAAAACCTTACAAGCTAAAGTCCGTATTGATTATACCGAAGGCAATAAAGCTAATGGAACTACGGTAACCCTGAGGATGGAAAAGGATAAGACCATCTGGATGAGTGCACCTCTGGGGATGGCACGTGTGATGATTACCCAAGATAGCGTCAGGTTTTATGAGAAACTCAACAATCAGTATTTTGATGGTGATTTTTCACTCTTGACTAAAATTTTAGGCACCGATATTGACTTCGAAAAGATTCAGAACATCTTTCTTGGCGAACCCATTTTTGATTTGAAGGCAGATACCTATGTCACAGCTCCCAATGACTCCTCTTATGTGCTGCATCCCAAAGACCAACGCGCTATGTTTGAGTTGTTCTTCTTGATTAATCCAGGGTTTTTCAAATTGGATTCACAACAGTTGTATCAACCTTTGGAGAAACGGATGCTACAGATAGATTACAAGAAATATCAAGAGGTGAGCAAGCAAATATTTCCTGAAAACATTCGTATCATTGCAGTGGAAAAAAATGATGAAATCATCATCGATCTCGATTTTAAATCGATATATCTAAACGGCGAGGTCCGTTTCCCATTCACCATTCCGTCAGGATATAAAGAAATTGAACTTGAATAATGCGCAACCGTCCTAATATATTCCGATTGATCTTAATTTTTTGCTTGTGTACGTTCGCTATGAACGCACAAAGTAAAAAGCAGCAGGAATTGGAGGCAAAACGTCAATCTATTCTGAAGGAAATTCAACAGATCAACAACTTGCTTTTTACCACTAGGAAAGAGGAAAAATCTATTATTACAACGGTTGAAGATTTGAACTATAAGGTGAATGTGCGTAAGAACCTCATTAAAGTCACCAATGACCAAGCGAATTTATTGACCAGGGAAATCAACACCAATCAGAAACAAATAAGCAGTCTGCGCGATCAATTGAAATATTTGAAGGAAGATTATGCCGCCATGGTGGTTAAATCCTACAAAAGCAAATCAGAACAAAGCCGCGTGATGTTTTTACTGTCCTCAGAGAACTTTAAACAGGCCTACAAGCGACTTCAGTACATTAGGCAATATACAGACTACCAAAAGGAGCAAGGCGAGGAAATCAAGCGTAAAACGGAAAAACTGCAAGAACTGAACACCACATTACTTCGGCAGAAAAAAGACAAGGACAGATTGGTGGAAGAAAACCGATTGGCAAAACAACGTTTGGAAGCCGATGTGAAAGAGCATGAAAAGCTTATGGCTTCCGTAAAGAAAAACTTGAGCACTTATGCCTCCCAAATCAAGGCCAAACAGCAGGAAGCCGATAGAATTGACCGAGAAATTGAAAAGCTGATTAGAGAGGCCATTGCAGCTTCCAATAAAAAAGCAGGCAAATCTGAATCTGCTTCCAAAGGATTTGCGTTGACCCCTGAAGCGAAAGCCTTGGAGGCGAGATTTGAGAGCAATAAAGGAAAATTGCCTTGGCCAGTGCGTACCGGAGTCATTAAAGTGCGTTATGGAAAACAACGGTCTTCCATTGACAATACGGTGGAAATCAATAGTAGCGGCATCAGGATTGCGACGGATAAAAACGCCAAGGTTAGAGCCGTTTTTAATGGTGAGGTGTTAGCAGTACAGGGAACAAAAACCGGTAATCCTTGGGTTTTGATCCAACATGGTAACTATATATCGGTGTATAAAAATCTGTCAAAAGTGTATGTGGTAAAAGGGGATAAAGTCACTACCAACCAAGATGTTGGCGAAGTGTTTACAGATCCCTCCAATGGCGAATCCCTCTTGTGGTTTCACATCTTTAAGGACTCAAAATTTCAGGACCCTTCCGCTTGGATAGTGAGGTAATCTTATGAAAAAACTCCCCTTACTGAAATAATGCCTTGAGCTCTGTTGCCTCGTTCGGCTTCATTTTTCCTGCCAATACCAAGCTTAATTGTTTGCGTCTCAGTGCCGCTTCAAAGCGTTCTTTTTCCAAATCAGTTTCTGGAACGATGGCATCTATTGGGGTTGGGCGTCCCGTTTCATCCACAGCAACAAAAGTATAAATGGCCTCATTGGCCAAGGATCTAACTCCAGATTCGCGGTCTTCAATCCACACATCAATATACACTTCCATAGAGGTTTTAAATGCTCTAGAAACCTTCGCCTCTACAGTCACGACACTTCCTAGCGGAATGACTCTATTAAAGGCAACGTGATTAACAGAGGCGGTCACGACAATACGTCGGCTGTGACGTCTTGCGGCAATACTTGCAGCCCGATCCATTCGCGCCAACAATTCGCCACCAAACAAATTGTTTAGTGGATTGGTTTCACTTGGGAGTACCAAATCGGTCATTATACAGACGGAATCATTTGGGTGTTTGGGTTGCATGACATGTGTTTTTGAATTGCAGGTGCAAAGATAGGTTGGATTTGTGATTTTTTGCCACAAATGCGCGAATGATGATGAAGTTTTTTCATCGACTTTGTCGTTGAGGTTTTTGAAAGTAACCCATAACTCACCCAAAATTCAAAGAAAAAACTGACTATAAAGGTCAAGTAATTCTCGAATATTTATGAGAATGCATCCATTCGTAAATCGTAACTTTTAGATAGCGCTTGGGAAAATTCAGAAATCGTAATTCCTACTCAAGGTCCCTTACCAACAACCAAGCTTCCTTGTTGTAGTTCTGGCGAATATCACGTAAGGCTACCAAAGCGTCGTTGCTATTTTCATAACTTGAATAAACCACTTCGTGTAGACCGTATTTGTTAACGCCAATTTTTCTGGCCTTGAAGCCGAGTTCTTGGAGTTGTTCCACCTTTTTATCAGAGTTCTCCTCAATTCTAAAAGCACCAGCAATAATATGGTATTTGCCCTGTTGTTTTTCAACCTTCAAGGTAGCAGCAGGTAAAGGGTTTTCAATGACAAAGGTTGCTTCTTGTACTTTGGCGTCCAATTGTACATTAGCAGCTTCTTGAGCCAATTGATTATGGGTTTCTACCTGATTATTGTAAAGGCTTGAAGCTGCAAATCCGCCAAGGGTTAACGCAATAAGTGCTACCGCAGCATATTTGAGATAAGGTCTTGAAGTTGCTGTTGTTGTAGCCCGTCTTTCTGGAGTGATGGAAATTGGAATCACATCTTCGAGCGATTCTACTTGTTGCCTATAAACTTCACGATTAACGTTGGAAGATTTGAATTCCGTAAGCCCAAAAGCCTCCGTTAAATAATTGCTGTTCTGGGACGGCTCAAAAACTACCTTACCATCATCGTTTAAAATCAAATCTCCAATAGTACTAAAACTAAGTGTTTCACCTTCAGCTAAAAAAGATTTGATCGATTTGACCTGTTTGCTAATTTTCTGAACGGCAACTTCATAGGGAATCTTTTCCGCATCAGAAATATAACTGGCCAAAAGCCCGTCATTATGCTGTAATTGCTCATTAAATGAAATGACCTTTTTAGGCGGAAAAAAGGTATGGCTACTCTCATCAATTTTTGCCGAGACACGTTTGGTCAAAAAAGCCCCAAATTCCGGAATCGTTACGCAGTCGTAACGGTAGAGTAAATCGCTTATGTAAGTTTCTATATGCATTGAAACAAAGTTATGAATTTTTGATTTTGTTGGAAATTAAACACCTACTATTTATTAACATTGCTTAAGTTTAAACTGTTTATCCTCTTAATCAATCCTATAGATGTCAGATCAGGACTTAATTTACATTCTTGCGCTACAAAATGTGCCCAAAATAGGGGACATTACTGCAAAAAAGTTGATTGCACATTGCGGATCAGCGGAAGCAGTGTTGAAGGAAAAGCGAAATCACCTTCTTAAAATTGACGGAATTGGGAGTGGCATGTTGCAGAATGTTAATAACAAAATGCATTTGCTTGCTGCAGAAGCCGAATTGAAATTTATCAGGGAGAATGATATCCTATGCTTATATTTTAAGGATCACAACTATCCTGAAAAACTAAAACACTGTATTGACGGACCGATCCTTTTATTTCAATCCGGGACTATTAATCTGAAACAACAACGATTGATCAGTATTGTGGGTACTCGTAAGATCACCTCTTCAGGCGTGGCATTTTGTGAACAACTCATTGAGCAGTTGGCCGTTTTCAACCCTGTGATTATTTCAGGATTTGCTTACGGTACGGATATTACCGCCCAAAAAGCAGCATTAAAACACCATCTACAAACCGTGGGCTGTTTGGCGCATGGCCTGAATCAAGTCTATCCAAAAGTGCATAAGAGATACGTGGCGGAAATAGAAAAAAAGGGTGGGTTTCTAACCGAATTTTGGAGCACCTCCAATCCTGAACGAGAGAATTTTTTAAAGCGCAACCGGATCATTGCCGGGATCAGTGAAGCGACCATCGTTATTGAATCTGCTGAAAAAGGAGGAAGCTTGGTTACGGCCGATATTGCGAATTCCTATAATCGCGATGTTTTTGCCGTTCCTGGACGAACCACAGATTCGCAAAGTACGGGCTGTAATAACTTGATTAAATTTCAAAAAGCACATTTATTATCCCTTCCGATGGATGTGCCCTATATTTTAAATTGGGAATTGGAAAATGAAAAAAAACCGGCAATCCAAAAACAATTGTTTGTTGAATTGGATGCTGATGAGAAAATCATCTATAATTTCCTAAAAGCCATTGAACCGCAACTGCTGGATGTTATTGCTTTGGAATGTGAAATGCCAATTTTCAAAGTGGCGGGCGTACTTTTGAACATGGAGCTCAAAGGAGTGATTAGACCGTTACCTGGAAAATTATTTGAGGTCATCTGACCAATTCCTGCCCAGGCCGGAAACCTTTAGGTTCAACGTAATTAATCTTGGGAAATAGAAGTGGAATCTTTATCTCATAGTTAAATCAAAACTTAAATCCACTTTGATTACATTTTTCTATTCTTGAAAATAAATCTCAAGATGCTCTGTAATAGATGCTCTACTTTATTGCATCAAACGGAATGTGAAAAACCCTTCCGTCCTTGAGCTCTCTATGGCGCTCATATCCAGAAGGAATTAAATAATGCTCTTGTTATCTTTGATAGTTTGATGTAATAAAAATGCTTTTTGAATAATAGTAATGCAAAACTTTAAATGATTTCCATCTTCTTCAATAAGAAACTCGCATTCATGTTTTTGCATACCCCAGTTTTGAAGGTGTAATCAAAATAGAGTTCATCATTTATGATTTCTGCGTCAAAATAGTAATTTTTGACTTCTTCCAGTTCGTTTTCTATTTCACACAAACTTAAATCGTGGGTAGCAATGATTCCGGTAGCATTTGACGCCACCAGTTTTTCAACAAACTTGCGGGAGCCGATGGCTTTATCGGTACTATTCGTACCTTTTAAAATTTCATCCAAGATGATGAAATAGGGTTCGGTTTGAATGGCGTCTACGATGAACTTAAGACGTGTCAATTCTGAAAAAAAGTAAGAACTATCATCCGTTAAGGAATCACTCGTCCGCATGCTTGTAATGAGTTTTACAGGATTGTAAACGCTTGAGCTTGCACAAACAGGCAGTCCAACATTGGCCATAACAATATGTAGGGAAACCGTTCTTAAGAAGGTGCTTTTTCCTGCCATATTGGCGCCGGTAACGATGAAGAATTGTTCATTATCAATGGTTAAATCATTATCAACGCGCTTTTCGGTTTTTAGTAATGGATGGCCTAGCTGTTTGGCATTGATAACATGATCGCCGTCGGTGATGGTTGGAAATACATAATGGGGATGGTTAAAGGCATAATTCCCCAAACTATTATAAGCATCAAAAAAGGAAACCACCTCAAACCAGTCTTCTACTTTATCCTTGTAGGCGATAAGCCATTGCTCCACTTTATAACTGTTTTTTAAATCGGTCAATAAAAACCCATTTCCGAAAATGGCTGATATTAAATTGTTCCGATTATCTAAGGCATCTAATGCTTGAGAGAGTTTGGTGAAAATAACGGATGCTTTTTCTGATTGAGATCGAATGTTTTTTTGTTTTTCAGATAGTAATTCGGAAGTGAAGACCTCGTTTTCAATTTGCTTCAGCAGTAAAGTGTATTGTTTGAAGGTGTCTTTAACTTTTTCCGTATGGAAGGATAATTCGTTGATTTTCTTTAAATAGGCACCTGTAATTAATAGCCCTAATAGCAGCCAATAACCTAAAAAACCAATGCTGATGACTTGAAAAAAGAACAATGAGAACATGATGACTGTTCCACCTAAAAAGGCGTAAGGAAACCATTGCATAACCTTTGGTAAAAAAGAGTTGTGATTTTTAAGCCAACTGATAATTGTTTCAGCAGTAGTTTCTACTTTTATCAAACTTGCCGTAGCAGAATAGAGTTGTCGCCACTCCGGTTTTGAAGCGAGTTCTTTAATGGCTTCTTGACGTTGAACGATCGCATTAACTGAGTTTGCTTTAAGTGCGTCAGCTAATTTTTGAGTACCCTCATCAATAACGGTTCTATTGAGAAATTGAAAAAATGATCCCCGTCCAAATAAATCAATGTCTAAGCTGTAGAAGTGTGAAGGCTCTTGAAACTTCTGGCCTTGATCTCGATCATGAAAATTGCCAGAACCAATTGCTTGTTCTGTTTCATTAATCTCTATCAGCGCTTTTTTAAGGGCTCTCTGTCCTTTAATATCGGTGTATTTGGACAATAGTGCTACAAACACAACGATACCGACCATAGCGATCCCAGCGGTAACTTGCCAATTGGAAAATGTTAAGTAAATGCCTAATCCCGTAAGTAAAAACACTAAAATACGCAACATACTTAGGAGCGTCATTTTTTTATATAGGGCATTCGCTTCGGCTTGGTAGCGCTCAACGTTTTGTTGGTAATAGGTTGTGGGGTGATCCATACGTGAAAAGTTTTATTTAAAAGGGCATCGCGTCTAGTGTTATGAAAATTGAAATTATGGTTTTTACCGCATTTTTGTAAAATTCTGGATGGATATTTTCAAAAGTATCGGTTGGTTTATGATAGTCTTGATGGTCTTCTACTCCGAAGTATAGAAAGGGAATATTATTTTGATGAAACGGGGCCTGATCTGAAGACATCGTCCAGTTTTCTAAACCATCGTTACCATCATGGCCCATTAAAAGTGATAATTTATCAGAATTTTTATAGTTTGAAATGGCTTTTTTTAAGCTGTCGTTAAATGCTGTTCCAACCACATAAAGTTGATTGTTGTCGTTGCGGCTAATCATGTCCATATTCAAATTAAGCTTAATATGTTTTAGCGGCACAATAGAATTGGCAACAAAATAACGTGATCCGGAAAGACCTAATTCTTCTGCATCAAAAGCTGCCAGAATAACTGAATGTTCGGGCGGATGGGTTTCAAAATATTCAGCAAAGGCAAATAATGCAGCTACACCCGAGGCGTTATCATCAGCGCCATTATAAATTTGATTGTTTTTTATGCCTTCGTGATCATAATGCCCACTGACCACAATATAATCTTCAGGATGTTTTGAGCCTTTAACATAGCCCAAAATATTGACGCCTGAATACGATTTCCCTCTAGAAATAAACGAGAATGATTGCTGATAGTCCCGCGTAAAAGGTAGCACCTTCAAATTTTTAAACTTTTTAATGATATGATTTTTTGCTTTTTCGGCACCTGCAGTACCTGTGCGTCGGCCTTGAAATGCATCGGAAGACAAGGTTTTTAGTTGAAAAATCAAACTGTCCGTATTAAAAGGGAATGGTTTTTCAAAGGTATTTGCTCTATTAAGTTCCTGTGCGTCTGAAACCTTAATAAAACCAAAAAAGGCAAAAATTGTAAGCCATATAATGTGCTTCATAGTAGTTGGGATTTAAAGGATAAAGAAACAAAAAATCCCAATGATGAATTGGGATTTTATGAGTTATTAATACCTTCCCGTTTTGGGGAGGTTAGGAAAACACTATCCTTTTAAACTTGCAGCAAGATATTCGCGGTTCATTCTTGCGATATATTCCAAGGAAATTCCTTTTGGACATTCCACTTCACAAGCGCCCGTATTGGTACAGTTACCAAAACCTTCTTCATCCATTTGTTTTACCATGTTCAAAACACGTTCAGTGGCTTCTATCTTTCCTTGTGGTAATAAGGCAAATTGAGATACTTTAGCAGCGACGAACAACATGGCCGAAGAGTTTTTACAACTCGCCACACAGGCGCCACAACCAATACAAGTTGCCGCTTCAAATGCTTCGTCAGCATCGTGTTTGTTTATTGGAATGGCATTCGCATCAATGGTGTTTCCAGAGGTATTTACTGAAATGAATCCACCAGCATGCTGGATCCTGTCAAATGAACTTCTGTCTACAACCAAATCCTTAATTACAGGAAATGCATTGGCTCTAAATGGTTCGATAAAAATGGTATCACCATCCTTGAACATACGCATATGCAATTGACAAGTGGTGATCCCTTTATCGGGGCCATGTGGTTCGCCATTAATATGTAGTGAACACATCCCGCAAATTCCTTCACGACAGTCGTGGTCAAATGCCACAGGATCTTCACCTTTATTGATTAAGTTTTCGTTTAAAATGTCCAACATTTCCAAGAAGGACATATCGCCATCAATTCCATCGATTTGGTAATCGACTATTTTTCCTTTCGTTTCGGCGTTTTTTTGACGCCATATCTTTAAAGTTAATTTCATAACGTTCCTTCTTATTTATAACTTCTTTCTTTCACTTCAATATTCTCGTATACCAAGTCTTCCTTATGAAGCACGGCATCTTTTGGTGCACCTTTATATTCCCATGCGGCAACATATTGGAATTCTGGACGTCTTAAAGCTTCTCCTTCTTCGGTTTGGAATTCTTCCCTAAAATGGCCTCCTGCAGATTCCTCTCTTTCGAGAGCATCTTTGGCAAAAAGCTCACCCAATTCTAAATAGTCAGCTACGCGCATCGCTTTGGCCAATTCTTCATTGTATTCGTTTTGAGTTCCTGGAACTCTTACATCTTTCCAAAATTCTTCACGAAGCGCTGCAATTTCAACAATGGCTTCTTTTAAACCTTGAGCATTTCGGGCCATTCCACACTTGTTCCACATGATCTTTCCAAGTCTTTTATGGAAATGATCCACAGAATGTGCGCCATTATTATTGATTAAGTGCTCTAAGTTATCTTTTACGCTTTTTTCAGCTTCATCAAATTCTGGAGTATCGGTTGGGATTTTACCAGTTCTAATATCTTGAGATAAATAATCTCCAATGGTATATGGCAATACAAAATAACCATCTGCCAACCCTTGCATTAATGCCGATGCACCAAGACGGTTGGCACCGTGATCAGAGAAGTTAGCTTCTCCAATACAATAAAGTCCAGGGACATTGGTCATCAAGTTGTAATCTACCCAAAGACCGCCCATGGTATAATGCACTGCAGGATAAATCATCATTGGGGTTTCATACGGATTCTGATCTACAATTTTCTCGTACATCTGAAAAAGGTTACCATATTTTTCTCTGATAACTTCCTGTCCAAGTCTTTTGACCACTTTAGGATCATTTTCATCAAAACCTTTCACGTGCGCACGTTCTTTTCCGTAACGTTCAATAGCTGAAGCGAAATCAAGATAGACAGCTTCCCCAGTTTTGTTAACACCGTAACCAGCGTCACAACGTTCTTTTGCTGCACGAGAGGCCACATCACGAGGCACCAAGTTTCCAAAAGCTGGATAACGACGCTCTAAGTAATAGTCTCTATTTTCTGCAGGAATATCTGTAGGTTTTAATTTGCCTTCTCTAATGGCCAGAACATCATCCATGTTTTTTGGTACCCAAATTCGACCGTCATTACGGAGCGATTCAGACATCAAAGTCAATTTCGATTGATGGTCACCAGATACCGGAATACAGGTTGGGTGAATTTGTGTGTAACACGGATTTGCAAAGAAAGCACCACGTTTGTGAGCTTTCCAGGCAGCAGTCACGTTACTTCCCATGGCATTGGTAGATAAGAAGAACACGTTTCCGTAACCTCCCGTACCCAAAACAACAGCATGTGCAGAGTGACGCTCCACTTCTCCGGTGACTAAATTTCTTGCGATTATGCCTCGTGCTTTTCCTCCAATTACAACCACGTCCAACATTTCATGACGATTGTACATGGTAATTTTTCCACGGCCAATTTGACGGTTCATGGCTGAATAAGCGCCTAATAATAACTGTTGACCTGTTTGACCAGCAGCATAAAAAGTACGTGACACCAATACCCCACCAAAGGAGCGGTTGTCTAAATAACCACCATATTCACGGGCAAAAGGAACTCCTTGTGCAACACATTGGTCAATAATATTTGCCGAAACTTCAGCCAAACGATAGACGTTAGCTTCTCGAGAACGGTAATCACCACCTTTTACGGTATCATAAAACAATCTGTAGGTAGAGTCACCATCACCTTGATAGTTTTTTGCAGCATTAATTCCCCCTTGTGCAGCAATAGAGTGCGCACGACGTGGCGAATCCTGAAAACAAAAAGCCTTTACGTTATAGCCTAGCTCTGCCAAGGTTGCAGCCGCAGAGCCACCTGCCAATCCTGTTCCAACCACGATAACATCAATGTTACGTTTGTTTGCAGGGTTAACAAGATTAATGTTGTTTTTATAATTAGTCCACTTATCAGCAAGTGGACCTTCTGGTATTTTTGAATCTAAAGCCATATTAGATGTTTTTTAGTTGAAGTGATGATAGAGAGCGATGAAAATAAATCCTAATGGGATGATTATGGCATAAGCCTTTCCAAATCCTCTTAATCCTCTTGTATATTTATTATTGGCGCCCACCGACTGAAATGCCGAACTGAACCCATGTAATAAGTGTAATGACAAAAACACAAACGCCAAACAATAAAGCGCTACGCGCCATACGTCCACAAATTTGTGCTGTAGGTGTTCATAATAGCGGTACTCACCATTTGCAAGCAATCCCGACATGTCGCCATCAATGAATTTGATTTCAATTTCAGGTAACCAAAAATCATAAAAATGAAGTCCCAAGAACAATAGAATCACTGCACCTGTGTAAATCATGTTTCTGCTCATCCAAGTAGAATTGGCATTGCCATTATATTTGACATACCCAATACTTCTTGCGTTTCTGTTTCTTATTTCCAGCACCATGCCCATCACAAAGTGAAAAATAACCCCCAGAATTAGAATAGGTTGCGCAATATATTGCACCACCCAATTCGTTCCCATAAAGTGAGATGCGTCGTTAAAAACGTCTGCACTTAACACAGAAAGGATATTGATTGCAAAATGCTGTACTAAGAAAATCATGAGGAAGAATGCCGAAAGCGCCATGGCAAACTTTCTTCCAACTGAAGAATTAAAAATTCCGCCCATCTTTTGAAGTTAGTTTAATGTGATACAAAGATACGTTTCAAACGATTGAATGGCAAGAAATAGATTTAATTATACTTATTTGGAATGAGTTTAATTAAAGAGAAAGATCCAACTGTTTTAAAAATCTATGGAAGGCATCAGTCGTTTGGTTTGGTAATTTAAAATTAAACATAATGAAAGTGTCAGCAAAATATGAGGTTAAAAGTTTCATAAAAGAGTATCAGAATTTTTTAGCAGGCTCTAAATCTGTAATTTTGTAAAAATGACAGACCTATGAAATACGAGAAAATTGACTCTAAACTTTTTATAAAAAACCGAAAAAACTTTATGGCTCAGATGAAGCCGAGTAGTTTGGCGGTTTTCAATTCTAATGATATTTATCCCATCAGTGCAGATAGCACTATGCCATTTCAGCAACATCGTGACATTTTTTATTTGAGCGGTGTGGATCAAGAGGAAAGTATTTTGGTGCTTTTTCCTGATTGTCCAAATGAAAAGCATCGTGAAATTTTATTTTTGAAAGAAACCAATGCTCATATTGCGGTTTGGGAAGGAGAGAAGTTGACCAAGGAAGCAGCTTTTGAAACCTCGGGGGTCACAACTGTTTATTGGTTGCAGGACATGGAGAAAATAATGTTCGAATTGATGTCGCAATGTGATACCATATATATCAATACCAACGAGCATTATCGCGCCAGCGTAGAAACGGAAACCCGAGAAGACCGGTACACAAAATGGTTAAAAGAAAAATATCCTGCGCATTCTGTAGCAAAGAGCAATCCTATTTTACAGCGTTTACGCTCTGTGAAAGATCAAATAGAGCTTAATCTGATGCAAAAAGCTTGTGATATTACTGAGAAAGGCTTTAGACGACTTTTAGGCTTTGTGAAACCAGGTGTCTGGGAATACGAAATTGAAGCGGAACTGATGCACGAATTTTTGCGTAACCGCTCCAAAGGATTTGCCTATACGCCAATTATAGCGGCTGGGAATAATGCGAATGTTTTGCATTATGTGGTGAATAATCAGCAATGTAAAACTGGCGATTTGATTCTATTGGATGTTGGTGCAGAATATGCCAATTATTCAAGTGATATGACACGAACCATACCAGTATCCGGGAAATTCTCCAAGCGTCAAAAGGACGTTTATAACGCCGTCAACCGTGTGAAAAATGAAGCTCAAAAAATGTTGGTTCCGGGAACCATTTGGGCAGACTATCATATAGAAGTTGGAAAAATCATGACTTCAGAATTATTAGGTCTAAAATTATTAGACAAAGCCGATGTTAAGAATGAAGACAAAGATTGGCCAGCCTATAAGAAATATTTTATGCACGGCACCAGTCATAATATTGGTTTGGATACGCATGACTACGGAATTTTGACGGAGCCAATGCAAGCAAATATGGTGTTTACAGTTGAACCCGGAATTTATATTCCTGAAGAGGGCTTTGGCATTCGTTTGGAAGATGATTTGGTGATTCAAAAGAAAGGCGAACCATTTAATTTGATGGGAAATATCCCTATTGAAGCGGAGGAGATTGAGGAATTAATGAATTCATAAAATAATTATTGTAGAGGCTGTTTGCCAATTGTAGAGGCTCTTTGAAAGAGCCTCTTACTATTTCAACCTGATTGGCTTCCATACAAAACAATGCGGTAAGCCACAATCAGATTTTTTATGCCGGCACCAAATCAAACACATACCGATTGAGCTTTCTCAAAGTTTCAATCTTATCGCCCGTGTTGATCAATAATGAAATATTGTTGCTGCTGCCGCCATAAGAAATCATTCTAACATTGACATCTTGCAGAATCTGGAATAATTTTGGCGTATCCGGATGATAGACAATATGATGTCCAACAAGACAAACAATCGTTCTAAAACTATCGACTTCCACCTTTGCGAATTTTTCCAACTCGGTTACAATCTCAGACAGATTTTTGGTGTCATCAATCGTGAGTGAAATGGCAATTTCTGAAGTTGTAATCATATCAATAGATGTTTCGTGTTTCTCGAAAATCTCAAATACCTTTTTTAAGAACCCGTGCGCCAACAGCATTCTAGCCGATTTAATTTTGATGGCTGTAATACCATCCTTAGCAGCAATGGCTTTGATACCTTCTCCATAGACATCATTAGTAATTAAAGTTCCATGAGAAACGGGTGAGTTGGTATCCTTTAACCGTACCGGAATGTTTAAATCCCTTACCGGTGTGACGGTTTGTGGATGTAAGATTTTGGCGCCAAAATAGGCCAATTCTGCCGCCTCATCAAATGAAAGGTTAGAAATGGCATGGGTTTCCGGTACAAAACGCGGATCGTTATTATGGAAGCCATCAATATCCGTCCAGATTTGAACTTCTTTAGCGTGTAAAGCAGCACCAATAATCGTAGCAGTATAATCGCTTCCACCACGTTGTAAATTGGCAATCTCTCCGTCAGCATTCAAACAAATAAAACCTTGGGTAATATAGATGTCAGCTTCGGGAAGTTCATTTATGATCCGATTGAAATTTTGACGGATGTAGAAACAGTCAGGTTCATTGGATTTGTCTACTCGCATAAAATCCAATGCAGGCAACAAACACGCATTAAGGCCTTCTTGCTGTAAGAACCGACTAAATATAAAAGTGGACAATAGCTCGCCTTGGGCTACTATTTTATTTGAAAGCGTCGTCGAATAACTGACGTTGACCGTAGCTTTAAGCATGTCGAAGATGGAACTGACATATAGATGTGCTTCCTCTCTTAGATTAGGTTGATGAATTAATTGATTCACCGTTTGTATATAAGTTTTATGAAGATCAGAAATCAGATCCAATGCGTTTTCTATTTCCTTATACTTTATGCACTCTGAAATAGTGACCAGCGCATTGGTAGTTCCTGACATAGCAGATAATACGACCACCTTACGTTGGCCATCATTAATGATGTTTTTGACATTGGTCATGTTTTCTATTGACCCGACTGAGGTGCCTCCAAATTTTAATACAAGCATAATTCTGATTTTTTTATCGAGCGAAAATAGGCGCAACCTATCTTTCTACCATGAAAATTAAAAAATTTGACTAATTTTAGACAAAATGTTATATAATTAACAGATGCGTACAATTACAGCTTGTGTCAATGAGATTTTAATCGCTCAACCGTTTTTGGAAGAAGCGTTGTCCAGAGGTATTATCAATTATTCTGCTTTGGCGGAAGAGTTGGTGGCTCCAATTAGTGAGATGCTGAAGAAACCGATAAAATCTGGCGCCGTAATGATGGCCTTGCGCCGATATCAATCACCTATGGATTTTGGAAACTCCCAAAAACTCAAACGCGTGATTCAAAACTTAGGCGATATTACCGTAAGATCCAATTTAACCGATTTCACCTTTCAAAATTCCAAAACCTTAAGCTATAGCCACTCCAAAATATTGGAACAAATGGATCGTTTTTCTAACGTGTTCTATGCGTTTACTCGGGGTATTTACGAGAGTAATATCATCATCTCAACGTCTCAAAAACATAATATTTTAAAGAGTTTTCAAAATGAGATTTTACTGGGTGAAAAGGCAGAGTTATCGGCAATTACCATAAGCTTGCCTTCTGATAACTCAAAAGTCACAGGTCTTTATTATCAGATTTTTAAACGCTTGGCTTGGGAAGGGATTGCGCTCTATGAAGTCGTTTCTACCACCAATGAATTTACCATCTTGGTGGAAGATGAGGTTGTGGACAGGGCGTTTTCGGTCATGAAGCGTTTGAAGGATTAATATGTTCAAAGGCATTCAAGAGTGCAAACACTAAAAGTGATGGCAGCAACCAACCCAAATTGAATTGCCCCAATGGAATAAAATCGATGACAGTGTTCAGGTTTTCGGAAGGCAGCAATATTTTCAGAAAATCGGGGATGCTAAATATGAAGGCAGTGATAACAACCCCCCTAAAAACTAAGGATGTTGCCCATTTTTCTGGAATAGTATTCAGCAAAATTAAAATGATGGTAATGGGATAAATAAACATCAGCGCTGGAATAGCGATGTCAATGATATAACCAACATCAAATTGCCCCATGATTATGCCTAATAAACTGCCTATGATTGCGGTTAGGGTGTACACCTGTTTAGAGTTATTGAATAAGCCTTTAAAGTAATCGGCGGTGCCGGTAATGATTCCCACGGCAGTGGTAAAACACGCCAAAGCAATCAATATGCTCAACAAGCTGGCCCCCGCGCTTCCCAGTGTTTTGTTGCCTAATGCCAAGAGTAATTCCGGTCTTGTGACAGTGGTTGGGAATTCTGAATTGTGCAAAGATCCTATCAAAATAAGACCGGTATAAATAACGAACAAACCAAAGCCAGCCACTAATCCGGCTTTGAAAATAAGTTTCCTTTTTTCATTAAAGGATTGCGAACTGTTTAAGTTGATAGAGATGATCAATACCGCTCCTACGACCATGGCGGCAAGCGCATCAAAGGTTTGATAGCCTTCTAAAATGCCATCCACTAAAGGCATTTGGAGTTGTGAGGGTTGCATGCTCCCGGTAGGCATAAAAACGGCAATACCTATGATTGCCAACAAGATGGCGATAATGATTGGAGTCAAGTATTTGCCCAAGAGATCCAAAACTTTTGAGCGGTTCATTACAAAAACAAATACCAAGATAAAATAGATGCTGCTGGTGAGCAAGCCGCTGCTCTCAAAAAATGGAGCAATTGCCATTTCGTGGGTTACGGAAGCCGTCCTTGGGGCGGGTAATATAATGCAGATGGCATAAACTAAGATACAATAGATAATACTGAATACATGGGATACTTTTTTACCAAAATCGTACATCGTACCCTGCAATTTGGCGTGTGCCATAATTCCAAACAGTGGAATTGCCACTGCAGTTATCACAAAACCGATGGTCACCAAAAACCAGTCAGGACCTGCATTGAATCCCAGAAATGGTGGTAATATTAAATTTCCGGCTCCAAAAAACATCGAAAATAATGCGAAGCCGGTAATAAGTATGTCCTTCGTTTTATTCATCTCATAAATACTATAATGTCTTCACAGTTTGCTTCTTCCTTCAAACTCTTTATATCTTTGCCGAATATACTTCAAATATGATTTTACAGTACAAAAATATTCCAATTTATTATAATGATGATGGTGAAGGAAAAGCAGTGGTTTTACTCCATGGCTTTATGGAAACCTCTGCCATGTGGAAAGATTTGGTTGCAGTAATTAAAACTGGTCATAGAGTTATCACCATAGACTTGTTGGGTCACGGAAGATCAGGCTGTTTGGGTTATATCCATACCATGGAAATGATGGCTGATGCGGTTGTATTTGTTTTGAACCATTTGAAGATAGAAAAGTCATTTTTTATCGGGCATTCTATGGGCGGTTATGTGACTTTAGCACTTGCTGAAACCTTTCCTGAAAGGTTTTATGCACTTTGTTTGATGAATTCTACCCCCTTTGCGGATAGTCTTGACCGTCAAATTAACAGGGATCGCGCTATCAAGGTTGTAAAGCAAAATCATAGAAATTTCATAAGAATGTCAATTTCCAATTTGTTTAACCCTGACCATAGAGAAAAGTTTCACAAAGAAATTGAGACCATAGTGTTGAACGCGATGGAAATGCCCGTTCAAGGCATTGTCGCTGCATTGGAAGGAATGAAAATCAGAAAAGACAGAAGAAATGTACTTAAACAACTAGCAGTTTACAAGATGGCTATTCTTGGTCAAAAAGACCCTGTTATAGAATTCGATAACTTAAGCACACAACTAACTGAATTAGAGGTGGAAATTATCGAATTTCCTGACGGACATATGTCGCACATAGAAAATAAATATGAATTTACTGACATTATTAAACACTTCATCGAAAATTGATACGGTTTAACGTTAGTTTAGGATATTTTTTTTAAGTTAGGCATCTCTAACCAGAATAACCATGAAAAAAACCAGTAATGCCCCAGCCCCAATGAAGCTTTATTGTAGCCTTTTTGGTCACAATTATGAGGTTTCAAAAAAAGTCACTTCACACGTTAAAGAGTATACCTGTAAGTGTTGCAAAAAACAACTGACTACCAACAGTAATGGAGATTTGACCGAGTTAACTCCTAAATTTAGAGAAATCAACTCTATTTTAGAAGAGATGTACCTACGAAGATCCCTCCGTTCACAGGAAAAAATGTACAGTTCATCGATATATTAGAGCTGAAGATCAGCTTATTGTTTTGATTTTTATATATTTAGATATCCTCTAAAATAATAATTAAAACTAATTGTCAAGTGAAAACTGTCTATTGTTCTATTTTTGGACACAACTATGTTGTTTCCAAAAAAATCACGTTTCACGTCAATGAGTATCAATGTACACATTGCCGTGCACAAATGACCACTAATAGCAACGGCGAATTAATTCCGTTGACCCCAAAGTTCAAGGAGATCAACTCTGTTCTTGAACGTATCCATAAAAGACGAAAATTTAAAAGGTTGGAAGGTTTGCTCATTTTTGAGCATTGATCTATAATCTGATCAATTACTTTCTTAAGCAAGGGCTTCATCTCATTTATAAGTGATTTAAGAAGCTTAGAAAAGCCGGATAGAATTTTGTCATTTCAAAAACTCCTCAAACGGGCATTTTGATGGTTCCACAGGCCCTAAAGTGAAGTATTAACTTGCCTGCTCTTAAGGTTTTTAAAACATTTATGTATTCTTAAAATTGCAGATTCTCTAAAGGTCCAAAGTAACGTATTTTTCCGATTTTAGTTTTTATTAAAAGCTTAACACATAATTTTCTCAATTCTAATTCGTTTTGATTATCATGTTGGTTGTCCTAAAATCTTGAGTTTTGAAAAATATATATTGTAGATTATTTAATCATGACCTCATTATAAAAAATGAAATTACCAAATTCGTCAAGGAATACAAATGTTTACGCTGTGGTATGCAATTCACCACTAGTGATAAAGGGGAGCTTATACCTTTGACGGATAAGAGGCGGGAAATTAATACCGTATTAAAAAACCTCTACAACAAAAGGCGTAAACTTAAACAAAAAGCTTATTGATCTTTTAATGCATTCCAGCCTTTCGCAATTAATGGAATAAGTGCATCACTGCGTGTTATTAAGTGCATGCCTTGGTCTTTGTCGGTCATGTAGCCAATCACCGTCAAATTAGGGTTTCCTTTAATCTTAGGAAAATCTTCTTGAGAGATGGTCATCAACAATTCATAATCCTCTCCACCATTTAAGGCAATGGTTGTACTGTCAATATTAAATTCTTCACAGGTAGAAATAACTTGTGGATCTAACGGGATCTTGTTTTCATACAATACGGCACCTACTTCACTTTGCTTACATAAATGGATGATTTCAGAAGATAAACCATCGCTAATATCAATCATCGAAGTAGGTTTTACTTTTAAATCCTTTAAAAGCTTGACTATATCCTTACGTGCTTCTGGCTTCAATTGGCGTTCCACAATGTAGGTGTATGGCTCTAAGTCTGGCTGATTGTTTGGGTTGACCTTAAATACCTCTTTTTCACGTTCCAAAATTTGAAGTCCCATATAGGCCGCGCCTAAATCGCCAGTAACCACCAACAAATCGTTGGGTTTTGCACCACTTCTGTAAACAACATCATTTTTGTTGACTTCCCCAACTGCAGTTATAGAAATGATTAATCCTGTTGTAGAAGAGGTCGTGTCACCACCAACCACATCAACCCCATAAATTTTAGAAGCAGTTTCAATACCAGCATAAAGTTCTTCCAAGGCTTCCAACGGGAATCGGTTGGATATGGCAATGCCAATCGTCACCTGCGTCGCATTGGCGTTCATGGCATAAACATCAGATAAATTGGCAATCATCGCTTTATAGCCCAAATGTTTTAAGGGCATATAGCTCAAATCAAAATGCACATGCTCCACCAATAAATCTGTGGTAATCACAACCTGTTTCGATTTAAAATCTAAAACAGCAGCATCATCACCAATGCTTTTGATTGTGGATTTCTGAGTCACTTCAAAATGTTTGGTCAAATGATCTATAAGACCAAATTCACCTAATTCACTAATAGGTGTACGGGATTGATTTTTATCTTCTATCATGATGCAAATTTAGGGATATAGCTTAGAAAACACCAATCATTTTTCGGAATAATTCTACGCGGTCGGGTATCTAAAAAACCAATAGTGCCATTTAGGAATATATTGAAAAGTTCCATGGAATTACCCTTCTTATATTGTATATTTGTCCTCTATTTAGAAATAATCTTAATAAGGAATGATAAAAGTATCTGAAACAGCTAAAAAAAAGGTCATTGAACTCATGAGTGAAGATGGCTTTGACTCTGCGACCGACTTTGTACGCGTTGGTGTAAAAAGTGGCGGTTGTTCAGGGTTATCCTATGATTTGAAATTTGATAAATCACAAAGAGATGAGGATAAGGTCTTTGAAGATAATGGTGTCAGAATTGTTATTGATAAGAAAAGTTTTTTATACCTCATTGGTACAACCCTTGAATATTCAGGCGGTTTAAATGGTGCAGGGTTTGTGTTTAATAATCCAAACGCAAATCGCACATGCGGGTGTGGGGAATCTTTTTCTCTATAAAGATTCAAGGTTTAAAATTCAAAGTTGGCAACTATTAAGTAATTTGAAGATTTGGACATTTGGAAATTATCGAGAACACGTTGTGACGACATTCAGAAAGTTGCAAATAGAACGGAATTAAGAAAGGATTATAAACTTTACAGTCAAATTGACGGATCATCGGGTTCAGTCATGGACAATATCGCTGAAGGATTTGAACGAAATGGTAACAAAGAATTTATTCAGTTCTTATCAATTTCAAAAGCTTCATGCGGCGAAACAAGATCTCAACTCTATCGTGTTTTTGATAGAGGTTTTATAACGATGGAAGAGTTTATAGAACTTAAAGAGCAAACTTTAGTTTTAAGTAAAATGATTGGTGGGTTTCTGAACTATCTAAAGAAGAGTGATTTTAAGGGGAGCAAATACATTGCAGAATAGCCCAATTTTGAATAATGAATATTAAATTCGGAACATGAAGTATACAGAAGACGATTTAAGAGAAGAATTAAAAACCAAGGAGTACGAATATGGATTTTACACTGATATTGAATCCGATACGTTTGAGCCTGGTTTAAATGAAGAGGTTGTTCGCGCTATTTCTTTGAAAAAAGAAGAACCGGAATGGATGACTGAGTGGCGTTTGGAAGCTTTCCGAGCATGGGAAAAGATGATTGAGCCAGAATGGGCTAATGTCACTTATGAAAAACCAGATTTTCAGGCCATTTCCTATTATTCAGCGCCTAATACCAAGCCTAAATATGACAGTTTAGATGAGGTGGATCCTCAATTATTGGAAACTTTCAAGAAATTGGGAATTTCTATGGATGAGCAGAAGATGTTGGCGGGCGTTGCTATGGATGTTGTAATTGACTCCGTTTCCGTTGCTACAACCTTTAAAAAGTCATTGGATGAGAAAGGCATTATTTTTTGCTCGATCAGTGAAGCCATACAAAAACATCCTGACTTGGTCAGAAAATATATTGGTACTGTCGTGCCACGGACGGATAATTTCTATGCGGCTTTAAATTCGGCAGTCTTTAGTGATGGCAGTTTCTGTTATATTCCAAAAGGCGTACGTTGTCCCATGGAATTATCAACCTATTTCCGAATCAATCAAGGTGGAACGGGGCAATTTGAAAGAACCCTTTTAATTGCGGATGAAGATAGCTACGTGAGTTATTTGGAGGGATGTACGGCACCAAGTCGTGATGAAAACCAATTACACGCAGCTGTAGTAGAATTGATTGCTATGGATGGTGCGGAAATAAAATATTCTACTGTTCAAAACTGGTATCCTGGAACTGCTGAGGGTAAAGGCGGTGTTTTTAACTTTGTAACCAAAAGAGGTATTTGTGAGAAAAATGCTAAAATCTCTTGGACACAAGTTGAAACTGGTTCTGCGGTGACTTGGAAATACCCAAGCTGTATCTTAAAGGGAGATAATTCGGTAGGCGAATTTTACTCTATCGCAGTGACCAATAATCACCAACAAGCAGATACAGGAACAAAAATGATCCATTTGGGTAAAAATACCAGATCGACCATTATTTCAAAAGGTATTTCAGCTGGAAAATCTCAAAACTCCTATAGAGGTTTGGTTCAAATTGGACCTAGAGCAGACAACGCCCGTAATTTTTCAGAATGTGATAGTTTGCTAATGGGGAATGATTGTGGTGCACATACCTTCCCATATATTGAAGTGAAAAATAAATCGGCAATTATAGAACATGAAGCCACAACAAGTAAAATTGGTGAAGACCAGATTTTTTACTGTAACCAACGTGGAATCAGTACTGAAAAAGCCATTGCGCTAATTGTTAATGGATTCAGTAAGGACGTGTTGAATAAATTACCGATGGAGTTTGCAGTGGAAGCTCAGAAATTATTGGAAATAAGTTTAGAAGGTTCAGTAGGATAGTGATTAATCAACCTGACCTGAAAGGTTTTAAAAACCTTGTAGGTTAAATTAAGTTTTCTATCTCGCCCAACCCATAATATATGAAAAAAACAATCTTTCTTGTAGTCATTCTAATCGTATTTACCGGCTGCAAAAATGAATCAAAAGCTCCAATTTCAGGAGAGGAGGAACATGATCAGATTGATGTTAGGGAGCTTTCAGGAAATTTCATCTATTTTGATGATGCAGGTGTTTTGCAAACAAAAAGCGAATTGTTTGGTGTTGTTGAAGACGAAAAAGCCCAAGAGCTGATAAAAAGGGCTGAGCCTTTAAAAGACCAACCTACAGATGAGGTCAACGTGACTCTAAAAGTAAAAGTCACCAAAAAGCCAAAACATGAAGAAGGTTGGGAAAATAGAGTAGAAATTATTGATATTATAACTGTTTCAAAGGTGGACGAAAAAAACAGTAAAGTCATAAAATTGAAATCACAAGAATAATAATATAAAAATCAAATTCCGACAGGTATCTATTGGAATTTGTACGTTAACTTTAAGTAAAACCGTATGTTAAAAATCATTGATTTACACGCAAGTGTTGAAGATAAAGCCATTTTAAAAGGCATTAATTTAGAGATAAAAGCAGGCGAAGTTCATGCCATTATGGGACCGAATGGTTCTGGTAAAAGTACTTTGGCATCTGTTATTGCCGGCAAGGAAGACTATGAAGTCACTCAAGGAGATATCCAGTTCGAAAATGAAAGCATAAATGAGTTGGCACCGGAAGATCGTGCTCATAAAGGTGTTTTCTTGTCGTTCCAATATCCGACTGAGATTCCAGGGGTTTCTGTAACCAATTTCATGAAAACAGCCATTAATGAAACCCGTAAAGCAAAAGGGCTTGGAGACATGCCTGCCAATGAGATGTTGAAAATGATTCGTGAGAAATCAGAAATGCTTGAAATTGATCGTAAATTTTTGTCCCGATCGTTAAATGAAGGTTTTTCGGGTGGCGAAAAGAAGCGTAATGAAATCTTTCAATTGGCCATGTTGGAGCCAAAGCTCGCTATCCTTGATGAAACAGATTCAGGATTGGATATTGATGCACTCCGTATAGTAGCTAATGGCGTTAATAAAATTAAAAGTGAGGAGAATGCGGTAATTATTATTACCCACTATCAGCGTTTGTTAGATTATATTATCCCTGATTTTGTACACGTGATGTTTGAAGGACGAATTGTAAAATCTGGTGGTAAGGAATTGGCCCACGAGCTTGAAGAAAAAGGCTATGACTGGATTAAAGAAGAAGTGAACGCGTAATTTAAGTATGCAGTCCATAGTATGCAGTCTTCAGCGACTGCTAACTGAAAACTGCCAACTGAAGACTGAAAAAATGGAACTAAAAGAAAAACTCATAGCCTCATTTATGGCATTCGAAAACTTGGTGGATGTAGATTCGCCAGTTCATGATGTGCGAAGTGAAGCCATCAAAGAATTTGAAACCCAAGGCTTCCCATCAAGAAGGGACGAAGCTTGGAAATATACTTCATTAAATAGTATTTTAAAACACGATTATAGTGTGTTTCCGAAAAGTGAAAACCATATCGATTATAACGATATCAAGAAATATTTCATTCATGATATTGACACCTATAAAATTGTCTTTATCGATGGAAAATATTCTTCACATCTTTCGGAAACCACGCATGACGGGGTTGATATCTGTTTGATGTCATCGGCTTTGTCAAAAGCTAAATACAGACCTATCATTGAAAACTATTTCAATAAAGTGGCTACAAAGGACGGTCTGACCTCATTGAATACGGCGTTTTCTCAGGAAGGTGCCTACATCCATATTCCAAAGAACAAATCGGTAGCAAAACCCATTCAGATTGTTCATTTCTCAACAGGTAATGAAGCAGCATTGATGCTACAGCCACGGAATTTGATTGTTGTGGACGAAAATTCACATGTTCAAATTATTGAGCGTCATCAAAGCTTGACCGAAAATCCTGTATTGACCAATACGGTCACTGAGATTTTTGCAGACAAACGTGCCATTGTGGACTATTATAAAATCCAAAATGATAACGAAAACGCCTCCTTGATTGACAGTACATTTATCAATCAAAAGCAAGAAAGCTGTGCAACCGTGCATACTTTTTCATTTGGTGGTAAATTGACACGAAACAATCTTAGTTTTTATCAACATGGAGAGCGCATCGATTCTACATTAAAGGGCACAACCATTATTGGAAACAGACAGCATGTAGATCACAATACTTTGGTACATCATATGGAGCCAAATTGTGAAAGTCACCAAGATTACAAAGGTATTTTTGATGACAACGCTTCAGGTGTGTTCAACGGGAAAGTATTAGTTGATAGATTAGCTCAAAAAACCAATGCGTTTCAAGCCAATAATAATATTTTGATCGGTGATAAGGCAAGCATCAACACCAAACCACAATTGGAGATTTTTGCGGATGACGTAAAATGTTCGCATGGTTGTACTATTGGTCAGTTGGATGAAAGTGCGATGTTTTATATGCGCTCTAGAGGGATTCCAGAAAAAGAAGCTAAGGCTTTATTGATGTATGCGTTTAGTAACAACGTATTGAGTTCGGTTAAAATTCCAGAAATCAAACAGCGTATTACTAATATTATCGCTAAAAAATTAGGGGTTAATATTGGATTCGATCTCTAGATGTGCCATCCCACAATCCTGATAGCAATCGGGAGGGGATCTCTTTAAATTAATTTCAATTTTTTTTGGAGCTATTTCCAGCTTTCGGCAGTCGCTCTCTGCGAGGAGCTCCAACAATGCCTCAATCTGGGCTATCAAAAAAGATCGCTATGTTGAACGTAGAAACTATAAGAAAAGATTTTCCAATACTTCAAAGACAGGTCAATGGCAAACCATTGGTGTATTTTGATAATGCCGCTACTTCGCAAACTCCGCAACAGGTTATTGACGCCATTGTAGATTACTATTCAAACTATAATGCCAATATCCATAGAGGTGTGCATAGTTTAAGTCAGGAAGCCACCGATAAATATGAAGAAGCGCGATTAAAGATCCAAAAGCACTTCAATGCAAAAGCCTCTCATGAGATTATCATGACGGCTGGCACAACCCATGGTATCAATTTGGTTGCGAGCGGGTTTACAGCACTATTAGAAAAAGGTGATGAGGTTATTGTATCTGCATTAGAGCACCATAGTAATATCGTGCCTTGGCAAATGTTATGCGAACGTACCGGCGCTATTTTAAAGGTCATTCCTATGAATGATGAAGGTGAGCTTGTCATGTCGGCTTACGACGATCTTCTTTCAGAAAAAACAAAACTCGTATTTGTCAATCATATTTCTAATGCTTTGGGCACCATTAATCCTATTGAAAGCATCATACAAAAAGCACATGCCGTTGGGGCGGCAGTTTTGGTAGATGGAGCACAAGCCTGTCCTCACATAAAAGCGGATGTACAAGCTCTGGATGTTGATTTTTACGTGGTTTCGGCCCATAAAATGTGTGGTCCGACGGGTGTTGGAATGCTTTATGGAAAGGAAAAATGGCTCAATAAATTACCGCCATATCAAGGTGGTGGGGAGATGATTGCAGAAGTGTCGTTTGAAAAAACTACGTATGCTGGATTGCCTCATAAATTTGAAGCCGGTACCCCAAATATTTGCGGAGGCATTGCCTTTGGCGCTGCCATTGACTATATGAATCAGATTGGTTTTGAGAAGATTGAGACTTATGAGCACGAACTTCTGGAATATGCCACAAAACAACTTTTAGAGATCGAAGGCTTAAAAATCTATGGCACTTCAAAGCATAAAACCTCGGTAGTATCCTTTAATTTAAACGGTATTCACCCTTATGATGTGGGCACCTTACTCGATAAGATGGGGGTAGCGGTCCGTACGGGACACCACTGTGCACAACCCATCATGGACTATTTTAAAATCCCGGGAACGATAAGGGCTTCTTTTGCATTTTATAATACCAAAGAAGAAATTGATGTCTTGGTGGAAGGCGTTAAAAAAGCTAAAATGATGCTGTCCTAGGCATCAGATTTCAAAATTAAATCTATGATTTCAAAGTTTTTAGCCATTATTTCAATGGTCGTGTTGTTTTTATCCTGTTCATCCAACAATAAAACCCTTCTAATTGCAAATGCCAAAGTTCATTGTACGGGTGTAACATCTCAAAAATGTCTTCAAATTAAGGAATTAGGCGAAACTGACTGGACTTATTTTTACAACGATATTGAAGGTTTTGACTATGTTGAAGGCTTCTATTATAAAATAAAAGTTACGGTTACCGAAGTGGAAAACCCTCCGGAAGATGGTTCTTCACTGAAATATAAATTGATTAAAATTTTAGAAAAATCAAAAGCACCATTAAATTTAGATCAAGGCTCGTGGTTGGTAACACGGGTAAAGGATAGAGAGAATTTTGGGAGAAATCCATTTATTAAGATAGATCTGTCACAAAATGAAATTAGTGGTAACACCAGTTGTAATCGATTTTCGGCAAAAATTGTGGTTACCGATAATAAAGTAGACATCTCTGAGCTATCTTCAACTGAAATGATATGCAGGGATATTGAAGTGGAAACTGCCTTTCTTGATGCCTTGGCAAATGTCACATCCTACACTTTAAAGGATGATAAGCTTCAGTTGTTAAATGATAATAAAGAACTGCTTATAGAATGCAACTACTTAAAATCGGAGTAGCAAATAAGATTTAATGACTTGATATCCATCCTTAAAATGCTTATTTTGAAGAGATAAATTGTAACTTTGTATAAAATTTTAGAATGACTATAAAAGCGATACAAGAAGAGCTCATTGATGAGTTTTCAATGTTTGAAGATTGGGAAGAACGCTATCAATACATGATCGATTTAGGTAAGACTTTGCCTCTCATTGACGAGCAATATAAAACTCAAGAGAACATTATTAAAGGCTGTCAAAGTAAAGTTTGGGTCCATGCTCAAATGGACGGTGATAAAGTGGTATTTACTGCGGACAGCGATGCGATTATTACCAAAGGCATTATTGCGATATTAATTAGGGTGTTTTCAAATCAAAATCCTCAGGACATCATTGACGCCGATACTGATTTTATCGATGCCATTGGGCTTAAGGAACATTTATCACCAACACGTGCCAACGGATTGGTGAGTATGATCAAGCAATTAAAAATGTATGCCATTGCATACCAAACACAGTTAAACTAATTCCTGAATTCCTGCGAAGGCAGGAATCTCATAGTAATTCCTGCAGAAACAGGATCTCAAATTGGATAGTGACATACTTTCTAAAATAGAAAATAGATTTTATACAAACACAGTACACTTGAATCAAGTTGATGCGTTTTATAGTTGAGGTTTCGTTTTCGGAAATAAACTTTAACTCTTTAACTCTTAAACTTCTAAACTTTTAAATAATGAGTGAAAAAATAGATACGTTCGCCTTAGGTGAAAAGATAGTAAATGTGATAAAAACAGTTTATGATCCTGAAATTCCTGTGGATATTTATGAGCTGGGATTGATTTATGATGTTTTTGTCAATGAAGATTACGATGTTAAAATCTTGATGACCTTAACCACTCCAAACTGTCCAGTAGCGGAAAGCTTACCTTTGGAAGTTGAAGAGCGGGTAAAATCAATTGACGAGATAAACTCAGTAATCGTAGAAATGACCTTTGATCCGCCATGGAGTCAAGATTTGATGAGTGAAGAAGCTAAGTTGGAATTGGGGATGCTGTAGTGTTTAATAGGCAGTAGGCAGTTAGTAGTATGCAGTTTTCAGTAAACAGTTAGCGCTTGTTATCTGGTCATCCGTCATCTGTCACTTGTCTTCGGTCACAATACGTATTCATAATTGATATTCAGAACATCTAAATCTTACATCGCACTTTAAAAAATGGCAAGACCAAGTCCAAAATCCTTAAAAGACAAAGACAAAACAAGTTTAAGAAAGTCATTTAGTGCTTTGGTATTTATTCCGCGTTTCTTTAAGGAAATCTGGAAAACCAATAAAAAACTGTTTCTTTTATCGGCATTGTGCCGACTTGTTGGCGCTCTTTTACCGGTGGTTATCCTATGGGTTGGAAAACTCATTATTGATGAGATTATTCTTCAAACTCAAATTGATGCCTCAGATTTAACCCAACTGTGGACTTATGTTGGCATTGAATTAGGGCTCGTAGTCCTTTCTGATCTCATGAGCCGCGCCATTTCTTTGACCGACGGTCTTTTGGGAGACGCTTACTCCATAGATTCTTCAGTGACCATTATTAAAAAAACCAATCAGATAGATATCAGTCTCTTGGAAGATTCTGAATTCTATGACAAATTGGAACGGGCCAGGATGCAAACTGCAGGACGGGTAGGGCTTCTATCCAATGCTTTAGGCGAGGTGCAGAGCTTGATTTCCATTACCACACTTGTTGCCGGATTGATCTACTTTGAGCCTTATCTGATTATTTTATTGGTATTGAGTATTATCCCCTCATTTATTAACGAGATTTGGTTCAGTCAGCAACAATATTCATTGGCAAGAGGCTGGACGGCAGAGAGACGGGAACTGGATTACCTGAGATTTATAGGAGCCAATAATGTCACCGCAAAAGAAATTAAGCTATTCGGATTGACGGATTTTATTGTCGACCGTTTTAAAAACCTTTCCCAGGAGTATTACGAACTGAATAAAAAATTGGCGGTCAAACGCTCCGCTTTGGGCTTTGTGTTCAATGTTTTAGGAACCTTGAGTTATTATGGAGCCTATGTATTCATTATTTATCGGGTGATCTCTGGAGTGATCACTTTGGGAGAATTGACCTTCTTGTCGGGTTCTTTCAATAGACTGACGCGAAACCTGCAGGATTTCTTTTCAAAATTCACAAGAATTACAGAAAGTGCACTTTATTTAAAAGATTATTTTGAGTTTATTGACCTCTCGATTGTTCCGAACCATCTTGAAGACCAGCCTTTGCCCGAAAAGATACAAACAGGTTTTGAATTTCGGAATGTGCATTTTTCTTATCCCGATTCTGAAACTGAAATTCTGAAAGGAGTGAGTTTTAAAATTGCTGCTGGTGAGAAGATGGCTTTTGTAGGTCAAAATGGGGCAGGAAAAACAACGTTGACCAAGCTGATGTTACGTTTTTACGAACCCACATCTGGCGAAATATTGTTGGATGGCATCAATATCAATAGATTTAAACAAAATGACTATCAAAAGTTTTTTGGTGTGATTTTTCAAGATTTTTTCCGTTATGAATTTACGGTCAGGGAAAACATTGCCATTGGCGATATTGACGAGTTGGACAATCAAGAAAAAATCGAGAATGCCGCTCAGTTGAGTTTAGCTAATGAAGTGATTTCTGAATTCAAAAAAGGCTATGACCAACAACTCGGGAAACGTTTTTATAAAGGACAGGAACTTTCTGGCGGGCAATGGCAAAAAGTAGCTTTGGCACGAGCGTACATGAAGGACGCAGAGGTAATGATTTTGGATGAGCCCACTTCAGCCTTGGACGCTAAGGCAGAAAGCGATGTGTTTAAGCGGTTTATTGCATTGACTAAAGGAAAAACTAGCATTATCATCTCTCACAGATTCAGTACGGTCAGACAAGCCGACCGGATCTTGGTATTGGAAGAAGGTAAAGTACTGGAAATGGGAACGCATGAGGAGTTGATGGCAAATGAGGCGCTCTACGCACAACTGTTTCAATTGCAAGCGGAAGGGTATCAATAAAGAGATGTGGTTAAATAATTGGAGGAGATTTATCTCTATAGTGGCCTGTGCCCTGCTTTAACCAATAATTCAACAGTAACTAGGTTTGTGTAGTTATAAGTGTGACCTAGCCCAAAAGCGGGATTAGTTCAACCAACTATCTTTCGCGCACTTCGTGCTTGACAAAATAGGGTTTTACTAACAAAAAACTTAAATTTACATTATGGAAAATGAAATTATCAATAGAGTAGCCAATAGCAAATTGGTGGTGGTAGATTTGGAAGATTTCTATCCTACGGGACAACGTACCGTTTTTGATATCAAGGATTGGTTGTTTCAGGAATTTGTACTTCGTGAAAAAGATTTTAGAGCGTATGCCAATGAACATGATTGGTCACAGTACCAAGATCATTATGTGGCTTTGATATGTACTTCAGATGCCATTGTGCCGGCATGGGCTTTTATGCTCTTGACCATGCATTTAGAACCTTATGCAAAAAAGATTGTGGTGGGCAGTTTGGAACAACTTGAAACGTCCATATATCACGACATCATTGAAAATCTAGAAACTGATGCGTTTGTAGATCAACCGCTCATTATAAAAGGCTGTTCACATAAACCAGTTCCGGCTAATGCATATATTATGCTTTCCCAAAAATTAAAGCCTTTGGCAAGGTCTATTATGTATGGAGAAGCTTGTTCTTCAGTACCTTTGTATAAAAGAAAATAATTGTCATTTTGAAGTATTATTGATTTAGTCGTATCTTTGCACGTTTTTAAAATTAATCTAAAGAATTTAAAACATGAAATTATGAAAAACAAAGTAATTTTAAGCTTCGTCTTAATGCTGACCATGTCTTTTGGTTTTGCACAAACTAAAGAAGAATTACAAGCTCAAAAGTCAGAGAAACAAGCAGTAGCTGATGCCGCACAAGCTGAAGCAAATGCTATCCAAGCGCAAATAGACGCACTTCCTGGCTGGAAAAAAGGTGCTTTTGGAGTTATTGGTGGAAGTTTATCAAACTTCAACAATTGGTATGCACAAGGCGCACCTAACAACAGTTCCGGGAATATTGGAATTAATTTCAATGCCTTTGCCAACAAATTGGAAGACAAATATTTTTGGAGAAACTCGTTGACGGTTAACTTGGCTTGGGTTAAATTGGATGATAAAGATAACCCTGCTGATAATGATAGTTTTCAGCCGACCTCTGATGTATTTAACATCTCGTCTCTTTACGGTCAAAAATTAAGTGACAAATGGGCTGCTTCTGCATTGGGAGAATATAGAACAACCATCTTGAACAATTTTAATGATCCTGGGTATTTGGATTTGGGTGTTGGTTTTACGTGGACGCCGGTTGACGATTTAATTGTTGTGATCCATCCGTTAAACTACAACTTTGTATTTGCAGATAACGATGCCGTATTTGAATCATCTTTGGGTGCTAAAATTATGGCAGACTATACTAGAAAAATCGGTGCAATCGATTTTAAATCTAATCTATCTGCATTTTTCAGTTATAAAGGATCTGATTTATCTAACTGGACATGGACCAACAATTTCAGCTATACCCTTTGGAAAAATATTGGGGTAGGTTTTGATTTTGCCTTGAGAAGCAATAAGCAAGAAGCTTTAAATTATGCGCTAGGTCAGTATAATGGACCAATTGGAAGTGAACCTACTTTTGGTACTGTTGACAATGATCTACAAAGCTACTACACTGTTGGTTTGACTTATAAATTCTAAGTAAAATAAAGTTATATAAAAAAATGCTACCTGATAAGGGTAGCATTTTTTGTATAAAATAGAATTAGATTATTCTTCTTCCTCTACATAATCAGGATAAAGGAAATCGTTATATGGAAAACGGGTGACGTGAATATTTCTCACTTCATCATATACACGATGTTTGAAACTTTCTAGATTTTCTTTGTTCAACGCTGAGATAAAAATGGCGTCATCCCCAATTTTGTTCATCCAAGTTTTTTTCCATTCCTCTAAAGTATAATTCTCCTTGGTTTTAACTGCAACTAAATCGTCCTTATCAAAAGGAACGGGTTCATAGGCATCAATTTTATTGAAGACCATGATGGTAGGCTTTTGTCCACTGTCAATTTCATTCAATATTTTACGAACGGAAGCTATTTGCTCTTCAAAGTTATGGTGCGAAATATCAACAACGTGAAGTAATAGATCTGCTTCCCTCACTTCGTCCAATGTACTTTTAAAGGATTCAATGAGCTGTGTAGGCAGCTTTCTGATAAATCCAACCGTATCACTCACCAAAAATGGCAGATTGCCAATCACCACTTTCCTTACCGTAGTATCAAGAGTGGCAAATAATTTGTCCTCAACAAAAACCTCACTATTGCTAATGACATTCATTAAGGTGGATTTGCCCACGTTGGTATAGCCCACCAGAGCTACGCGCACTAAGTGACCTCTATTGCCACGTTGGACGGCCTGTTGTTTGTCAATGACCTTTAATTTATCTTTTAGGAGTGTGATTCGATCCCTAACGATACGACGGTCAGTTTCAATTTCGCGCTCCCCAGGACCACGCATTCCAATACCTCCTCTTTGACGCTCCAAGTGGGTCCACATCCCTTTTAATCTTGGGAGTAAATATTCACATTGCGCCAATTCAACTTGTGTTCTTGCGTAACTGGTTTGGGCACGTTGAGCAAAGATATCAAGAATAAGATTCGTCCTATCCAATACCTTGCATTCTAGTATCTTGCTTATATTCCGTTCTTGTGCAGCCGATAACTCATCATCAAAAATGGCGGTATCAATTTCATTTTCTTTGATGAAATTCAATACTTCTTGCAACTTTCCTGTCCCTATAAAAGTTTTGGGATGTGGTGTTTCCATCTTTTGCTTGAAGCGTTTTACTACTTCTCCACCAGCGGTATAAGTTAAAAACTCCAATTCATCTAAATATTCTCTAGCCTGTAGTTCATCTTGGTCTTTGGTGATTACTCCAATTAAAACGGCTCTTTCTAATTTTATATCTGTTTTTTCTAGCATAAATGTATTTAAAATACAAAGTTACATAATTGATTGGCTATCATTTAGTATTTTTAAAACTTAAATTGTTAATGTGACCCTCCAAACCCCAAATTCTGAAATCTTTACGATTGCTTTTTATAATACGGAGAACTTAGTGGATTATATAGATAATCCGCTGACTCTTGATGATGGATTTTTAGAAACATCCTCTAAAAAATGGACCAAAGTAAGATATGAAAAGAAAATTTATAAAATAGGACTGGCAATTTCCAAAATAGGATTTGATGATCTTCAAAAACCTCCTACATTAATTGGTTTGTCTGAAGTTGAAAATGACAAGGTCTTGAAGGATTTGGTGAATAGCCCCCACTTGAAAAACCATCGCTACGGTTTTCTACGGTATGATTCCCCGGATGAGCGAGGCATTGATGTTGCCTTATTATATGACACTGATAATTTTACCTTGATAGCCTCAGAAAACATAGCCCTTAATGTTGAAAGTGAACTAGGTGTGAGAGATTATACCAGAGACATTCTTAAGGTAAGTGGTTATTTAGATGGAGAAAAAATTCACATTCTGGTCAATCACTGGCCCTCAAGGCATCAGGAGTCTGATACCACGGGACATAAACGGATGTTTGCTGCCCAAAGGGTGGCTGGTCTTATTGATGACATCATAAAGAATGAGGCGGATGCGAAGATTATCATCATGGGCGATTTTAATGACAACCCTAAAAATGAAAGTATTCAATACTTAAAAAACACCAAATCATTATTTAACCCCATGGAAAAGCTGATGTCTTACACCAGGGGTAGTGCCACCCACAATTTTAAATGGATCCTGTTTGATCAAATTATGATGACCCAAAATTTTTTAGAACCATATAATAAAGGTTTAAAGTTTTTGAAAGCTGATATTTTTGATGATAAATTCTTAGCGGAATATCGTGGGAAATATAAAGGACAACCTTTTAGAACCTATGCAGGTAAAAAATATAAGGGAGGCTTTAGTGATCATTTTCCTGTGTATATTCAATTGAAAAAATAGAGGTCAGGCAATATGGATACAACAAGATCCTTTAAATATTTATAGCAAAAAAGTAAATTTAATTACTCTAAAAGATATTTATCTCGAGAGGACACACTAAAAAACCTTCATAAAAATTACAGCTAAAAATATAGCTACAACAGGGATCAGCCAAAGTGTAAAAACACCATAACCCGATTTCTTCTTTTGATTGGCGTTCATGATCTTTCGTTTTTTACCGCTGTATTGGATCCAATTTATAAAGTAAAGAATTAGGGAAGCCAATGCGTACAATACCCAAGCTTTTGTTGCGGACATGGTTGCCACGTGCATCTGATGGAAGAATTCGGCAAAGAACACGCCTAAAACAAGCAACAGCGAGGCTTGTACGATGGTGATATAGACAATGGCAATGGTGTTGGCCTTTTTTTTATAAGTGCCATTTTTATAATAGTTAAAACTATTGAAAAACAGTTGGTCAAATAGGGTCATATAAAGTTGGTGTCATTAAGATTTTCTCATTTTTCCAAAATAAGAATGGTGTCAATTAGGTATGCGCCAGACAATGATGTTGTTCTTCCATTGCCAGTCACTTTAAAGGCAATGTACAAAATTCCGTCATAAGACGAGAGATCAATTAAACCAGAATCAAGGAATTCATGGGATGCGGTGTTTTGAGACGGCAAGGAAGCTTCCAAATGGTGCCAGGTTGCGCCTTGAACATTGGTGCCATCATAATCTGTAGATATCATTACTTCCAAAATATTGGTGGACGACCTGACCTGATATTGTGCAGCTTTGAAATTTAAATAAGCTTGAGACTGTAATTTTTTATTATAACCTGGTGTTATCAGCCATCCTATGTTAGAAGTATTACCCGATCCCAAAGGATTAAATTGTGCATATCCGTTCCCGTCAGAACTATAGGTTTTCCACTTTACTTTTCCGGCTTGCGCAAAATTTGTCCATCCTTCAAAATCTAAATCGGTGTCGTCAACTACCGATTCAAAATCTTCTTTAAATACCATGTTGAAATTATCAAAGCCCACTGGCGTGCATCGCTTTTCATTCATTGTCACACCATTCAAATCATTCAACACCAAGACGATCGCTTTGCCGTCAAACGTTTTTGTAATTACGCCCTTAATGGTCCCATTTCCAAGAGGCAGCAATACATCTTTAAAGGTTGTAAAAGAACTTGTTTCCAAAGGGAAATAATAATAACCAATATCACTGGAGCACGTTTGCATCTCTCTAAGCGTATCAAAATCCTGAGCAGGATCAAAGTAGCGTTCTCCTTCCAAGTCATCATTGAATTCCACGTCATTAAATTCCACGTAAAGCCCCAAATGTGTCGCGTTAATTTCTGAAAATTGAAGTTGCAGCGGTACTACTTCTATAGTGTTTTGTGAACGTAATAAATGCTGTTTACGTTGGTTTTCGGTCAAACGTTTTACAGTGGTTCCATATTGATCAGTAGCAATTTCTCCGCCGATGGTCACAAGCCCATTGCCCACACGTTCCTCGCCTATATAAAGACCTTTCAAATTGACATAAATTTCTCTTCCAAAATTATATTGGTTATAAGTTTCCACTTGATTGAGAATGACTTTGATACCGGCAGTAGGATTTTCTGCTGCATTTTGAAGATAGATTTCTTTAAAAAAATTACCTTCTTTATCGGAAGAACTGATGTAGCCTTTAATATAACTATGCGTGTCAATTAATACCGGTTTTTTGTAATTGTTGGCGTATTTTAATTTCAATTCGGTAAATGAAACTTCAACGGCGTCACTCGCTAAAAGTGCTTCCAGGCCTTTATTTTCTTCAACACCCAGGTCATTAGGAACCGAAAAATCATCGTCTTGTACACAAGAAGTCATCATCATGCTCAGGGCAGTCGTGATGAAAGTAGCTAAAATTCTCTTTGTCTTAAACATATTCTTAATGTTTTTGAAGTTTTTAATCCTCCTTGTTTTTCTTTTTATTTTTAGAATCGAACATGCACGTTTAAAAAGTAAGTCGTCCCACGGCCATACCAATATTTGGATCCAAACACAGGAATCTCATTACTGGCGTCTTTTTTCAGCACTCTATAATTGGCATTCCTTCCTTGTTCAAAGCCTCCAGTTTTATGCACTGCGTCCAAGATGTTATTGATACTGCCAAAGAAACCCACAAAATAACTGTTGATCCGCCATGATTTTCCACCCACAAGATTCACGATCATATACGGTTCAAATTTTTCCTGTTTCAAAAGCTGTCTTGCCACTTCCGGATCATAGTCGTTAAAAGGTAAACCATCAGCATCCGTATAGAAATTACGTGTTCTGGTTAGTGGACTGATGTCGATGTAAGTGTTGTCAAAAAAGTTTGCCGTGGCGCCGAACCACCAATAATCGGGATCCCGATATTCAAAACCTACAGAGTATGCCGATTGTGGCCCACCGGCAAGTCTATAGTTTTTAAGCTGGGATTGTCCAAAATCAATCCCGTTGGGATTGGTGAAACTTGAAGAGGTCAAGTATAAATTTGGATTGTTGGCATAGGTATATTGCCCGTAAGAAGCGACCCCTTTAATTTTTATGCCTGGTGTAACTTGTGCTTCAATGCCAAATTCCCCACCAAAATGTACTTTGTCAATCCCTTGTGAAATTTCTTGAACAAATGCTGAGGTCTGGTTTTCTGAGATTTCAAAACTGCTCAGACCATCGGCGTAATAAAATGAGATTTTATTGGCATCTTCAATTTTAGAATAAAAACCGGTCAATTTTGCCTTTACAATGGATGAACGAAAAATATAGCTCCCATCCACAGAAATTATTTTTTCATCGGTTATGTTTTTCACAACGTTGTGATTTTCCCTGGCGTTTGAATACGTGTTTCTAAGCGATGGAGCTTTTGAAAGATATCCCGCATTAACATCCAATACATGTTTTCCACTAAGCTTATAGGTCAGTCCAGCTTTGGTTCCGAAACCTGTAAAGCTTAGTTTTTCGCCTTTTCCGAGAGAATTGGTCTCGTAAATCTCATGCTGATAGAGGCCTTCGCGTTGATAAGTGGTGTTTGAAACATTTAATGCTGCAAAGTATTCTACTTTTTTGTACTTAAATTGCGCTTGTACAAATCCAGAAATCACGGTAGCATAAATGTTGTAGTTGTATCTATACCGATCACCTTCACCGACAATACTATTCGGATTTTGTAAATCATATTGAATATTGTCAAAAGAATCGACATTCAAAATACCCAGTGCACCCAATAAATCTTTGACCTCAGCAAAATTCTCAGACTTTAAATGGCGATAATTGATAGCGCCATTTATAGTCATATGGTCGGTAAGATCAGAAGTAAAAATACTATTTATGGTTATTTGGGTGTCATCATTTCTGTCCTCGTATAAAGCATAGGCTGCGTTTAAACCACTGCTATTATTGGTAATGTTGGCATCATAAATTCTGTTCCAATCAATTTGTCCGTCTTTCAAAAAGGCTTGTTCCAGTTGATAAGCCTTGGCATAATCTGGACCATTTTTATCAGCTAAAGCATAACTCGGAAGTTTTTGATAGTACGCAGGACTTGGATTGGCGCCACCAGGATAATCCAATCGGCTGTTACCAGTACTACCAAATTGGTAGCCAAGGTTAGTGTTGAGAATGGTTTTTTTGTTTAAGGCCCAATAATGATTCAACATAAAGATAGGCTCATCCACCTTCTTAACACGTGAATTGCGTTTTTCGCCATTTTGAAATCCCCAATACTCATTGTATTTTATTCCTTTTAAATCGTAAACTTCTTGTGTGTTTGGAGAAGATTTTCCTCGTTGATTCGGCGCATAAAAAGAGGTAAAATTGATACTATGTTCGTCATTTATTTTCTTCTCAACGGAAGCAAAGAATGAATTGGAGGCATAGAATGTGGCGTCTTGAAAACCTTCTTCTCCCCAACGCCTTCCAACAGCAGCAGATATTGACCAACCGCCATCCATAAGACCTGTGGCATAACTTGCAATGACCCTTTGTGTATAACTTCTGTCCGAGATTGAGTAAGTGACACGACCGCCCTTTCTATATTCTGAAGCTCTGCTAGTGATGTGGGTTGATCCTAAGACGCCACCAAAAGTATAATTTGAGGGTGACAAGTTTGTTGACAGTTCTTGATTTCTCAACACGTCATTTAAACCACCCCAATTACTCCATTCCGGCCGTCCATTGTACAGCTTATTCATCTCAATACCATTTATCAATATTGAACTGTTTTCGGAATCAAGACCTCTAACTTTAAAAAATGAAGAGCTAAACTCAAAAGCGACGGTACGTTGGTAAACATCTTGAGACGACTGTAAAAGTCCGGAAATGTTATCTGAGCCACCCGTAGCGTCATCATTTAACTCATCATCAGATAAGGTGATGATGTACATGTCAACGGAATCAGCAACATTAATATCGAGCATCATATCACTGATATCCAAAACTTTACCTTCATTGACAATAATGGGAAATCGTTTGGTAACATACCCCGCTTTTTCAACTTTGAGTATGTGTTCTCCTAAAGGGACATTGGAAGTGAAACTGAATTTTCCTTCGGCATCGGTGTGTGCAATTTGAAAGGTTTCCTCAATGGTGATGATGACGTTAGGGATGGGAACATTAGTAGTACCATCAATAACACTCCCTTTTACGATGGTTTCTTGCGCAGTGGCAGAAAAAACAGAGAGAATTCCAAATAATAAAACTGAACTTTTTTTCATAAGAACATTTTTTTATTTCAGTTTTGAAAAACCTATCTGCTATAGTTACCTCTTCATTTGGCTCAAAATAGTGTCATATTCATAGCAAAAAACCAAGTTTGACCTAATCCTGATTGAGATTATAAATTTTTTCTTTACCACCTAGTTATTAGGCATTTAAGATAGTCAAAATATGTATTGTTTATAATAAAGTTTTACATTTGGTATAATTTTTAGTGACTTATAAAAAATGTGTTAAGCATGAAATTTCAAAAATTAATTTTCACCTTGATTTTTTCACTGTTGGTCACCAATCTTTGGTCTCAAGAAACTAAAAGATTTAAGATCCATACCCTTGCCTTTTATAATTTGGAGAATTTATTTGATACGATTAATGATCCTACCATATTTGACGAGGCGAGTCCGATAATGGAAATGAACACGGGAAGGTCAGAAGTGTACAAAAAGAAGGTCCACAATATGGCGCGGGTTATTGCAGATATTGGTGCAGATGGCGCGGGTAACGCTCCGGCGATATTGGGTGTTGCTGAAATTGAGAACCGGAGTGTCATGGTGGATGTGATCAATGATCCGTTGCTGTTGGGATATGATTATGGAATCATTCATTATGATTCTCCAGATAAACGTGGCATTGACGTAGGAATGATTTATCAAAAGGCAATATTTCAGCCTATTTATACAAGTAATCATACTTTATATATTTATGATGACCTCACCAGAAATCGGGTATATACAAGAGATCAGCTTTTAGTGACTGGGAATTTGGAGGGCGATTTGATACACATTATTGTCAACCACTGGCCCTCACGAAGTGGAGGGGAAGAGCGCAGTAGAAGCAAACGCATTGGTGCGGCAAAACTAAACAAGCGGATTATCGATTCCTTACAGATCACGGATCCTTATGCCAAGATTATTACCATGGGCGATTTAAATGACGATCCCATTAACGTTAGTGTAAAAGACATATTACAAGCAAAAGCAGAAAAAACAGAGGTCGAATTAAAGGGCATTTACAACCCTTACGAAAATTTTTATAAAAGTGGATTGGGTACAAATGCCTATCGTGATGCCTGGAGTTTGTTTGATCAAATTATGATGACCCAGCCGTTATTGGAAAAGGATTACTCTTCGTTCAGGTTTTATAAAGCCTTTATCTACAACAAAAATTATTTGACCACAAAACGAGGCCGATGGAAAGGGTATCCGTTCAGGAGTTTCGCCGATGAAGGATTTACCGGTGGCTTTAGTGACCATTTTCCGGTTTATATTTACTTGATAAAGGAAGTAGAATAAAACATTACCTTATTAATATAAAAAAAGCCACTTTCAAGAAAGTGGCTTTTAAAATAATAGATGTATACCGGTTTACAAGTCAAACTTAATTCCTTGCGCCAATGGTAAATCTGCTGTGTAATTAATGGTATTTGTCTGGCGTCTCATGTACACCTTCCATGCATCTGATCCTGATTGACGTCCGCCACCAGTATCTTTTTCTCCTCCAAAAGCACCGCCAATTTCTGCACCAGAAGTTCCAATATTCACGTTTGAAATTCCACAATCAGACCCTTGTACAGATAGGAAAGCTTCGGCTTCACGTAAATTATTCGTCATAATTGCTGAAGACAAGCCTTGCATCACACTATTTTGAATTTCAATGGCATTATGTACATCTCCAGAATACTTTAATAAATAAAGAACAGGAGCAAATGTTTCATGCTGAACGATTTCATATTCAGGTTTTGCTTCTGCAATGGCTGGTTTGACATAGCATCCACTTTCAAAGCCTTCGCCTGAAAGCACGCCGCCTTCCACGATGATTTTTCCACCTTCTTCAACTACTTTTTCTAATGCATCTTGGTACATTTTAACGGCATCCTTATCAATTAACGGCCCCACGTGGTTATTTTCATCCAACGGATTACCAATACGTAATTGTTTGTAGGCAGTGATCAAGGCCTCCTTAACTTTATCATAGACACTCTCATGGATGATCAATCTTCGTGTTGAGGTACAACGTTGTCCTGCGGTACCAACAGCACCAAAGACAGCACCGATGATGGTCATTTTTATATCAGCATCTGGCGTAACGATGATGGCATTGTTACCACCCAATTCCAATAAAGATCTTCCTAAACGTGCTGCAATTTCCTGAGCTACAATTTTACCCATTCTGGTTGAACCTGTTGCGGAAATTAATGACATACGGGTATCCTTCGTCATCATTTCACCCACGCGGTAATCACCAGTAATCAAACAAGAAATACCCTCTGGCAAATTGTTGGCCTTAAAAACTTCGGCCGCTATATTTTGACAAGCGATGCCACATAGTGGTGCTTTTTCACTTGGTTTCCATACACAAACATCACCACAAACCCACGCCAAAGCGGTGTTCCACGACCAAACGGCTACTGGGAAGTTAAACGCCGAAATAATTCCAACAACACCTAATGGATGGTATTGCTCATACATTCTATGTCCTGGACGTTCAGAATGCATGGTCAAACCGTGAAGTTGACGGGAAAGTCCGACAGCAAAATCACAGATATCAATCATTTCCTGTACTTCGCCTAAACCTTCTTGATAGGATTTACCCATTTCATAGGATACCAACTTACCAAGGGCTTCTTTTTTTTCTCTCAATTTCTCACCAAATTGACGTACAATTTCACCACGTTGAGGGGCTGGCATCAACCTCCAAGTTTTAAAAGCCGAAGTTGCAGTCTGCATGACCTTTTCATAATCTTCTTTGGTGGTAGTTTTGACCTTACCTATCAGTTTTCCATCTACTGGAGAGTAGCTTTCAATAACCTCGCCGTTAGAAAAATTATTCGAGCCTGTAGAAGAGCCCTCATTTATATCTTTAACGCCTAATTCCTTTAAGGCTTTTTCAATTCCAAAATCTGTAGCAACTGCTTGCATATATATGTTTTTTTATTAATTAATGATTCTTGCGAAGATAACAATAAAATGTCGCTTTTTGAAACCTGAGCTTCTTAAAAAAATGCTAACTTTAAGGCTGATTTTCAATTTATATACTATGAAAAACCTGTTTTATTTGTCCTTCTTGATGCTTTTATTTTTAAACTGTAAGGACGATCAAAAAACTTCTGCTTTAGAGCAACAAACAACAACTCAAACGCCAGATTCTAAGGATGTCGAGTTTAAAAAAACCAATGAATTTGCCATTGTCATCCACGGAGGTGCCGGCACCATTTTGAGGGAAAACATGTCGGCAGAAGATGAAGCTGCCTATAACGCCAAGTTAGAGGAAGCTATTAGGGTTGGGCATGACATCCTAAAAAATGGTGGATCAAGTTTGGATGCTGTTGAAAAGACGATCAACGTTTTAGAAAATTCCCCTTTATTTAATGCGGGAAAAGGAGCCGTGTTTACAAATGCGGGTCTCAATGAATTGGATGCTTCTATCATGGATGGTAAAAATTTGGATGCTGGGGCTTCTGCAGGTACAAAAACAGTAAAAAACCCCATCAATTTAGCAAGGGCAGTGATGGAAAATTCGCCTCATGTGATGTTGTCTGGGGAGGGCGCAGAGCAATTTGCAAAAGAACAAGGTTTAGAAATTGTGGATCCATCTTATTTTTATACCGAAGCGCGTTTCAAAGCATTAGAAAGGGTAAAAGCTTCTGAAGAAATTGAAACTGCTAGAGATAAATCGGCTTTTTATGACCCCATAATAAAAGATTCAAAATTTGGAACCGTGGGCTGTGTGGCCTTAGACAAAAATGGAAATCTTGCTGCAGGAACTTCCACTGGGGGCATGACCAATAAACGTTGGGGACGTATTGGCGATGCGCCTATCATTGGTGCCGGCACTTATGCCAATAATGCCACCTGCGCGGTAAGCAGTACCGGATGGGGTGAATATTTTATACGTGCTATGGTTGCTCATGATATTTCGGCATTGATGGATTATAAGGGGTTGAGCTTACAGGAGGCTGCTAAAGAGGTTATTCAGAAAAAAGTACCAGATCTGGGTGGTGATGGTGGAATTATTGCCGTAGATAAAGATGGAAATATGGTGATGGAATATAATACTGAAGGCATGTATAGAGCGTCAATGGACGCTTCTGGAAACCTAACTATCGGGATTTACAAAGACTAATTTTTAGAATTAGCTCTATATTTACAATAGCCTTAACCGTCTTAATTGCCATTTAACACCATGAATTGTATGTCCTTTAAAAATAGTATTACGTGTCTCTTTGCACTACTTCTTGTGGTTTCCTGTAAAAAAGAAAGCACTTCACATGAAGAAACAGATAATCTTTTCAAGTTTCGTGATTATATTAGTTACACCACTGCGGGACGTGTATCTATTGCTGACCCTATCCAAATAAATCTAACCAAAGATGTGGAAGGCTGGACTATGGGACAGGAAATTTCTGATAAGATTGTCACTATTAAACCTCATGTTCAGGGGAGATTATTGGTGGAAAACGCGCACTCCCTAATTTTTAAACCAGACGAAACACTTCAACCTGATACGGAATATAGTGTGACGGTTAAGTTGGACAAGATTTATAAAAATCAACCCAAAGATTTTGGAACCTATACCTTTCAGTTCAAAACGATTGCACCTAACTTCAATGTCGTCACAAATAATTTACAGTCTTACAGCAAAAACTGGCAGTACTTGGAAGCAGCGTTAAAATCGGCAGATATTATTGATATCAAAGATGCCAAACAACTTGTAGAAGCCTCACAAAACGGTAAGAAACTTAAGTTACAATGGAATGAGTCCATTGAAAAATCTAAGGTTTTTGAGTTCAAAATTGACAGCATTAATCGACTTATTGAAGACAGCGAAATTTTGGTCAAATGGAATGGGAAAGCTATTAAAGCTGATAATTCTGGAACAAGTAAGTTCAGTATTCCGGGCATCAATAATTTTACCATCGTTAATGTGGAAGTGGTTCAGACACCAGAACAGTACTTATCACTTAACTTTTCTGATCCTTTAAAAAAGCAACAAAACTTTGATGGTTTGGTGACCATTCAAAATTCTAAAAACCCAAAATATATTGTGGATGGTAACGTGTTAAAGGTCTATCCAGATTCAAAATTGGTGGGTGATGTTTTGGTTGATGTTTTTCCAGGGATAACCAATACAGACGGTTTTAAACTTAAAAAACAATTCTCAGAAACAATTTCATTTGAAGAATTAAAACCACAGGTACGGTTGATCAGTAATGGCACTATTCTACCGAATTCCAACGCATTAAAATTCAATTTTGAAGCCGTTAATTTGAAGGCAGTTGATGTACGCATCATCAAGATATTTGAAGATAATGTGTTGCAATTTCTTCAGGACAACCAATTGCAAAGTAATAATGAATCGGCTATAAAACGTGTTGGGCGCCGGATAGCCAAACAAACCATTACTCTACAAAATGATGCCGTTCAAAATGACGGCAAGTGGAAAGCCTATAGCATTGATCTTTCTAAATTTTTCAATGCTGATCCGGGTGCCATTTATCGTGTAGAATTGAGCGTCAAAAAGGAATATTCCATGTTCAATTGTGATAATTATGCGAATGTTGAAAATTCAGGCGATGATTCTTATGACGACTATTCCTACGATGATTATTATTATGAAGAGAATTACAATGAGAGCACTACTGAAGATGAAGATCTGCGCGAAGAAGACTATTGGGATAATTTAATCTACAGCTACAGAAATTCCAACTACAATTGGAATGAACGCAACAATCCATGCCACGAAGCGTATTACAATGAAGATCGCATCGTTTCGCAAAACTTACTCGCGTCCAATTTGGGCGTTATCGTAAAACAAGGCGCCAACAATACTCATTATTTTGCGGTCACTAATATTTTAGATACGAGTCCTGAGGCTGGAGCAATGGTAAGATTGTATAATTTCCAACAGCAGGAAGTGGGAAGAGCAACAACTGATAGCGAAGGTTTGGTATCGTTTAAAACCAATAAACTTGCAACTTTCGCCATAATTACCAAAGGAAAAAACACTACGTATATCAAATTGGTAGATGGCAATTCGTTGTCGTTAAGCAAATTTGATGTGTCTGGAAATAGCTTGCAACGTGGGCTTAAAGGATATATCTATGGCGAACGCGGGGTTTGGCGCCCTGGAGATTCATTGTTTTTAACCTTTATGTTGAATGATAACGACAATAAATTACCAAAAGGACATCCTGTTAAAATGGAAGTCACCGACCCCAGTGGTAAACTGATTTACAAGAACATCAATACAGAAAACATCAATAATTTCTACCGTTTTACCGTACCCACACATAGTGAGGACAAAACTGGAAATTATAGTGCAAAGGTGTCTGTTGGTGGCGCTTCGTTTTATAAGAGTTTGCGTATCGAAACTGTAAAGCCCAACCGACTAAAGATCCAAATTGATTTTGAAGATGAAGTGCTTTCCAACAATGCACCTTTAAATGGCACTCTGGATGTTAAATGGTTGCATGGCGCTCCTGCAAAAAATTTGAAAGCTGAGATAAAAGCTAAATTCAGCACCTCTTATGAAGGCTTCAAAAATTATAAAGAGTATGAATTTGTGGATCCAACACGATCATTTTCTTCAGAAGAAATAAATGTTTTTGAAGGCAGTTTGAATGAGGACGGTATCGCAAAGGTCAAAAAATCTTTGAATATTGGCAAAAATGCTCCAGGATTGTTGAACGTTCAATTTCTGGTCAGGGCTTTTGAAAATGGCGGCGATTTCTCATTGGATGCGTTTACAAAAACTTACGCACCTTACAATTCTTTTGTCGGATTGAAATCCCCGGAGGGAGATCGCTACGGGTCGTTTATAACAGATCAAAATCAAACGTTTGATATCGTTACGGTCGATGCGAAAGGCAATCCTTTAAAACGCGAAAATCTCGACGTAAAAGTCTATAAAATCGAATGGCGTTGGTGGTGGAATTCAGCTGAGGATAATTTGTCAAGTTATGTGTCCAGCAATTTTCATCGCTCTTACTTAGATAAAAAAGTTACTACCGATTCCAACGGAAAAGGAAAGTTCACCCTAAACATTCCAGAAAATGCGCGTGGACGTTATTTGATCAGAATTACAGATCCAGAAAGTGGTCACGCAACGGGAAGAACAGCCTATTTCTACAAAGATTGGTATCAAAATTCGCCAGATACAGATAAGGAAGCGGCCAAAATGTTGGTCTTTTCAGCCGATAAAGAAAATTATAATGTCGGGGAAACCGCTAAGATTACCTTCCCGTCAGGCACTCAAGGCAGGGCACTTGTTAGTATTGAAAATGGATCTGAAGTCCTGTCGTATAAATGGGTAATGACTACGCAAGGTGAAACAACGGTTAATATTCCCATCACAGCTGAAATGGCGCCCAATGTATTTGTCAATATCTCGCTTTTGCAACCACATGCCACAACGGCTAATGATTTACCAATTCGTTTATTCGGAGTGATCCCAATAATGGTTGAAAACCCAGCCACCAAATTATATCCGGAAATCAGGATGCCAGATGTGCTTCAGCCAGAACAAAACTTTGAAGTTGTGGTGAGCGAAAAGAATAAAAAGTCAATGACCTACACCATCGCTATTGTTGAAGAAGGTTTATTGGATCTTACCCGATTTAAAACGCCCAATGCCTGGGATGAGTTTTTTGCACGTGAAGCCTTGGGTGTGAAAACGTGGGATGTTTTTGACGATGTCATCGGCGCTTACAGCGGCAGCATTGATCAGGTATTCGCTATTGGTGGTGATGCCAATGCCGCCGCAGGTAAAAACAAAAAAGCCAACCGATTTAAACCGGTGGTTACTTATTTAGGACCTTTCACTTTGGGTGCAGGTGAAAGGAAATCGCATAAAATAAAAATACCAAACTATATTGGGGCAGTTCGGGCGATGGTTGTTGCAGGAGATGCAAAAACCGAAGCTTATGGCAGTGTCGATAAATCGGTACAGGTTAAAAAGCCATTGATGGTCTTAGCATCACTACCACGAAAATTGAGTCCTGGAGAGAAAGTGACCTTACCGGTTACGGTATTTGCCATGGAATCTAAAGTAAAGAATGTCAGCATCAGCTTAAAGCTCAGTGATGGTATTTCAGTGGTTGGAGACAAATCCAAAACACTCCATTTTGAAAAGCCAGACGAGCAAATGACTTATTTTGAATTGGATGTGAGTAAGGCAAAAGGCTTCAATACAGTAGAAGTGATTGCCAGCGGGAATGGAGAAAAATCCACTTACAAAGTAGAAATTGATGTTTACAATCCTAATCCGATCAGCTCAAAAACATGGGATGAAACTTTAGAAGCCAATGCTTCAAAAACGATGGAATTCTCAACCTTTGGTGAAATGGGAACCAATAGTGCAACCGTGGAGTTTTCCACTTTGCCACCCATGGATTTCTCCCGACGTTTACAGTTTTTGGTACAGTATCCACATGGCTGTTTGGAGCAAACCACTTCTGGGGTATTTCCACAATTATACTTGACGGATATCTTCGATTTGACCGCTCAGAAAAAACAGGAAATCCAAAGCAATATTGAGAGCGGAATAAAGCGTTTGGGTAATTTCCAATTGGCATCAGGTGGCATGAGTTATTGGATGGGAGAAAATAATGCAGATGATTGGAGCACAACCTATGCAGGGCATTTTATGTTGGAGGCGGAGAAAAAAGGCTTTGTATTACCGTTGACGTTTAAGAGCAATTGGTTGCGTTACCAAAAACAGGCCGCGAGCGATTGGCGCCCAAGTTTCCGAACTGCCAATACCGATTTAGCCCAGGCTTATCGTCTATACACATTGGCATTGGCGGGCAGTGCAGATTTGGCAGCCATGAACCGTTTGCGTGAGTTTAGCGAAATTTCAAATGAAGCCAAATGGCGATTGGCTGCAGCCTATGCTTTGGCAGGACAGAAAGAAGCGAACGATAAGATTGCGAGTACGGCAAATATCAACTTCTTGCCTCCAAAATATAATTATTATACCTACGGTTCTGTAGATAGAAATAGAGCAATGGCCTTGGAAACCATGGTATTGACCAAAAATCCTAAAATGCGCGAATTGGCACAGGATCTCGCCAAAGATCTTTCCAGTAATCGATGGATGAGCACGCAAACCACAGCCTATAGCTTATTGGCGATGGCAAAAATGGTGGAAGCAAACGGCGGAAAAGCATTAAAAGTGGAATACACCTTAA
>NZ_DATJCA010000118.1:0-19457 GCF_035515035.1 Gelidibacter sp.
CCAACAACGCCTTACGAGATACTTTTTCTTTACGTGTTTTAGGATCTACTCCAAAGTATTTTACTTCAAAAACATCCCCCATATTGACTACGTCCGTAACATTTTCTGTACGTTCCCAAGCCAATTCACTGACGTGCAATAACACTTCGTTTCCTGGAGCATCTGCATATTCTACAACCGCACCAAAATCAAGCATCTTGATTACTTTTACTAAGTAAGAGCCACCAACGGTTGGTTTGAACAACAACGAATCGATTTTTGTCAATACCGCATCAATACCTTCTTGGTTGGTGCCTAAAATTTCCACAATACCTTCTTCGGTAATAGGATCTTCATTGATAACAATTGTCGTTTTGGTTGCTTTTTGTAGTTCCTGAATCACTTTTCCACCTGGTCCAATCAATGCACCAATGAATTCGTTAGGAATCACACGGGTAATCATTTTTGGAGCATGAGCTTTAACATCAGCATTCGGTTCTGCTATAGTTTCTACCAATTTTTCAAGAATGTGTAAACGGCCTTCACGTGCTTGCTTTAAGGCATTCACTAAAATTTCGTAAGACAATCCTTTAACCTTGATATCCATTTGACAGGCCGTGATACCATCTGCAGTTCCAGTGACTTTGAAGTCCATATCGCCCAAGTGATCTTCATCACCTAAAATATCAGAAAGCACAGCATATTTACCTGATTCTGGATCAGAAATCAAGCCCATAGCAATTCCGGAAACTGGTTTCTTTAACTGAACCCCAGCATCCATCAACGCCATAGTACCAGCACAAACCGTTGCCATAGAAGATGAACCGTTAGACTCCAACACTTCAGATACCACTCTTACTGTGTAAGGACACTCATCAGGTACCATTCCTTTTAAGGCACGCTGTGCCAAGTTTCCATGACCTACTTCACGACGAGACGTTCCACGAATTGGACGTGCCTCACCCGTTGAAAAAGGAGGGAAGTTATAATGTAAATAGAAACGCTCTTCACCTTCAAAAGACGGCATGTCTATTTGGTTGGCTTCTCTGGAAGTTCCTAAAGTAACCGTAGCCAATGCTTGAGTTTCCCCACGCGTAAAAAGTGCAGAACCGTGTGTAGACGGCAAATAATCAACTTCACACCAGATTGGTCTGATCTCATCGGTTTTTCTTCCATCTAAACGCAAGCCTTCATTTAAGGTTAAATCACGAATGGCATCTTTTTCGGCTTTATAATAGTAATTAGATACCATATTACCATAATCTGCTAATTCTTCTTCAGAAAAACTCGCTTTGATCTCTTCTTTAATGGCGTCAAAAGCAGCACTTCTTTCATGTTTTGCTGATCCAGCTTTTGCAATGGCGTACACTTTATCGTAGGCCATATCATGAATTTTCTTTGCTAAATCTTCGTCAGTTCTTTCTGGCTCATATTCGCGCACCGTTTTCTTTCCAAAGGCTTCAGCCAATCTTATTTGTGCCGCACATTGTACTTTAATAGCTTCGTGAGCGAATTTAATGGCTTCTGCCATTTCTTCTTCAGAAATTTCATCCATTTCGCCTTCAACCATCATTACTGAATCTGCTGAAGCCCCAATCATCATGTCAATATCAGATTCTAATAATTGTGCACGGGTTGGGTTAATGATGAATTCACCATTGATACGGCCAACTCTGGCTTCAGAAATGGCACATTCAAAAGGAAAATCTGATAATTGGATTGCTGCAGATGCGGCTAATCCGGCCATAGCGTCTGGCATGACATCGTCGTCATGAGACATCAACTGAATCATCACTTGCGTTTCTGCGTGGTAATCGCTTGGGAATAATGGACGCAATACACGGTCCACTAAACGCATGGTCAATACTTCGCCATCACTTGGTCTTGCTTCTCTTTTAAAGAAACCACCAGGATAACGTCCTGCAGCAGCAAATTTCTCTCTATAGTCTACTGTTAACGGTAAAAAGTCAACATCACTTTGTTTGTAATTGGAAACAACCGTACATAACAGCATACATTTTCCGGATTGAACAACAACCGAACCATGAGCTTGTTTAGCCAATTTTCCGGTTTCGATGGAGATTGTACGTCCATCACCAAGGTCAATGACCTCTTTAAAAACTTTTGGAATCATAAATTTTTTAATTCTAAATTAAACAATGGTCTCCGCCTTACCGGACGGACAGGGTTGCGTTGTTGTTGTTGTTGTTGTTGTGTAGTGTTGTGTGTTGACCAATGAAAAACCTTTAGTCCCGGGCTTGCTCCGGGATCTAGCTTCTTATTCTCGCATTTTTATCGCTTACGATTGCGTTGCGTTTGCTATAGTTATTAGTTGGGCGTTACCCTAAAAAGGGTCGGGCTTTCCGTTACAAGTCCTCGTCACGCCAAAAAAAGGCGTGACTGTGGGCTTTTCACTGCAATCCCTAACGCAAAAAAAAACTAAACGCAAACAAAAAACCACGCTGAAAGGCGTGGTCTTTATAGTGATTATTTTCTTAATCCTAATTCTTTTACGATGGCACGATATCTTAAGATATCTTTTTTGGTTAGATAATCGAGCAATGCACGACGTTTACCAACTAATTTTACCAATGAACGCTCTGTATTGAAATCTTTACGATTTTGTTTTAGGTGTCCTGTTAAGTGATTGATTCTGTATGTAAACAAAGCAATTTGCCCTTCTGCAGAACCTGTGTCTTTTGCACCTTTACCGTGTTTTGTAAAGATGGCTTCTTTTTCTTTTTGATCTAGATACATGCTAATATTATTGTAAATGATTGTTATGTACGAGACTCGGTTTTCGAATCACGGTGCAAAGATAGGGATAATATTAACATGAATTATGCTGCTGAGAAAAAATAATTTTGGGTTGTTTCGTTGCAAATTGAGTATAAATATTTGTTAACGGGTCAATTTTATGGACTCTTCTCAGCTATTTTTGATATTTCAACGTTACTTTAATAGGATGCCAACACATTTAGTCAATATAAAGGATAAGCTTTTTGAAAATATATTCGAAAACGCTCCCAACGGAATCGCCATTGTAGGGTTAGATTACAGATGGGTTAAGGTCAATCGTAGCTTGATAGAACTTTTAGGATATTCGGAAACTGAGTTCTACAGTATGAAATTTCCAGACATCACCCATAAAGATGATGTGGATGGTGATATTGAGCAACTTAATAAACTGTTGAATCGCGACATAGAGAGTTATCAAATTGAAAAACGCTATTTCCATAAAAACGGAAATGTTGTGTGGACCTTGTTATCTGTTTCCATGGAACGCCATACCGATGGAAGTCCGCTTTATTTCATTTCGCAGGTGGTGGACATCACTAAGCAAAAGGAGATCCTTTGGGAAATGAATTCCATTAAAGAAATCGCGAAAAACCAAAATGATAAGCTGTTGAATTTTGCCCATATTGCGACACATGATATTCGAAGCCATATTGGTAACCTGGGTATGATTACGGACTTTATGGAGGAAGAGACCGAAGGTATCAAGGATGACGAAAATTTTAAGATGCTTAAAGAATCGTTGTCCCAGCTAGAAATCACCATTTCCAATCTTAATGAGGTTAGGCGGGATGATTTTTCCCTGCATGGAAATTTGGCGCCGAAAAACTTAAGGGTTTTTGTAGAGAACGCCATCTATAATATGAACGCCATTGCTAAGAACGAACACTGTAAGATTATCAATGAGGTTGATGATACCGTCAGGGTGTTGGGTGTTTCTGTCTATTTAGATAGTATTATTCTTAATTTTTTGACCAATGCTATCAAATACAGGTCAAAAGACCGAAACTCCTTTGTGAGATTCCGAACATCAATTCAAGACGATTTTGTCATCTTAGAGATCCAAGACAATGGGCTGGGTATCGATTTGGAGGCGCATAGGAATGATTTATTTCAATTTAGAAAAACATTCCATCAATTGGAAGATTCAAGAGGTGTAGGGCTATTTATCACTAGAAACCATGTTGAAAGAATGGGGGGAAGAATAGAGGTTGAAAGCGAAGTAAATGTTGGCACCACCTTTAGGGTGTATTTCCAAAAGGCTTAAGTGGGTGAAGTAATAAAAAATGCCACGAATGCCTCATAGTTAAATCCCTATCTGTGCACTCGTGGCAAACTTATTTTTTACACCCTAAGTGGTTGATTGGTGATCAAATCAATATAAAGGTTGATTTTATTCTTTAAATCTTTTCGTTCTGTAATGAAATCCAAGAAGCCGTGTTCCAATAGAAATTCGGCAGTTTGGAAATTTTCAGGTAATTCTTGTCCTGTCGTATCTCTCACTACACGCGGTCCTGCAAACCCAATCAAAGCACCAGGCTCACTGATGTTGATATCGCCCAACATGGCAAAAGAGGCCGTTGTGCCACCCGTGGTTGGATCTGTACACAAGGAAATATAAGGGATGCTGGCATCGGCCAGCTGTGCCAATTTAGCTGCTGTTTTTGCTAATTGCATTAACGATAATGCAGCCTCTTGCATGCGTGCGCCACCCGATTTTGAAATGATGACAAACGGCAGTTTTTTCTTTAAGGCATAATCACCCGCACGTGCAATCTTTTCGCCTACCACACTGCCCATAGAGCCGCCGATAAAAGCAAAATCCATACACGCCACCACAATGTTTTTTCCTTTAGATTTTCCTACAGCACAGCGTACGGCATCTTTAAGTTTTGTTTTTTCTTCAGCAGCTTTTAAACGGTCCGGATAGGTTTTGGTGTCCACAAATTTCAAGGGGTCTTTGGAAGACAAATTTGCGTCCAATTCCTTGAATTTATTATCATCAAAGAGAATCTGAAAATACTCCTTGCTGCCAATTCTTACGTGGTATCCATCTTCAGGGCTGACAAAAAAGTTTTTTTCAAGCTCTTCAGTATCTATAATCTTACCCGTTGGAGATTTGTACCACAAGCCTTTTGGCGTGTCTTTCTTCTCCTCCGTAGTAGTGGTGATTCCTTTTGTTTTTCTTTTAAACCAAGACATATATATTGATTTACAATTTTAGATTTACGATTGTCGATTTTTGAGTTTCAAAACAGCAATCGGTAGTTAGTATTATTGGGGCAAAGTTATAATGTATTTACGTCAATTAAATCTTCAAAGCCCTATTCCTGCACAGGCAGGAATCTGATAATTAAAAATCACTTTTATAGTTGTTTCAAGTTGTCAGGAAAAATTGTCCCAACACTTGTCCGCAAATTTACAAGTTATTTACGTTATATAAATCTTCAAAGGCTTTTTTTAATCTTTCCACATATATTCCTGTGCAGACAGCAATCTTATAATTAAAAATCACCTTTATAGTTGTTTCAAATTGTCGGGAAAAATGGCCCAACACCTGTCCGCAAATCTATAAGGTATTTACGTTATTTAAATCTTCGAAAGCCTTTTTTAATCTTTCCACAAAAGTTTCTTCACCTTTTCTGAGCCATACCCGTGGGTCATAATACTTTTTGTTTGGTGAATCCTCTCCGTCAGGACTTCCAATTTGAGATTGTAAATAGGCCTCATTTTGTTTGAAGTAATCACGAATTCCCCCCATAAATGCATATTGCATATCGGTGTCGATATTCATTTTTATCACACCATAACCAATAGCTTCCCTAATTTCTTCAACACTTGATCCTGATCCGCCGTGGAATACAAAATCGATATGATTATGGGGTAGATTATGTTTTTTGGATAAAAATTCCTGAGAGTTCTTCAGGATTTTAGGAGTTAACTTCACGTTTCCAGGTTTATAAACCCCATGCACGTTGCCAAAGGCTGCGGCAATTGTAAACTGATCACTTACTTTACTTAATTCTTCATAGGCATAAGCTACTTCTTCAGGTTGTGTATATAATTTAGAATCATCCACATCGGTATTGTCCACACCATCTTCCTCGCCACCGGTAATGCCCAACTCAATTTCTAAGGTCATTCCTATTTTGCTCATACGTTTCAAATAGTCCTTACAAATTTGGATGTTTTCTTCAAGAGGTTCTTCAGAAAGATCAATCATATGTGAACTGTAAAGCGGTTTGCCAGTTTCCTCAAAATGTTTTTCGCTGGCATCTAATAGGCCATCAATCCAAGGAAGTAGTTTTTTCGCGCAGTGGTCGGTATGTAAAATTACAGGAACACCATACGCTTCAGCCATAAGATGTACGTGTTTTGCGCCTGCAATGGCACCTGCAATAGCAGCTTTTTGTCCGTCATTACTTAATCCTTTCCCTGCATTGAAAATAGCACCACCATTAGAAAACTGAATGATGACTGGTGCGTTAAGTTTTGCTGCAGTTTCCAATACCCCATTGATTGTATTAGATCCAATAACGTTGACTGCAGGTAACGCGAAGTTTTTTTCTTTTGCGAGTTTAAAAATGGCCTGTACCTCTTTGCCGGTAGCAACGCCTGGTTTTATGTTGTGACTCATAATGATTTTTGTTGTTATAATTAATTTCAAAAATAATGAAATTAAAGTAAAATCAAGGTTTTGCTCCTATTGTTTTTGTGTACAGAGGTTGTGCTAACGGCTATAACCTTGTAGTGTGAACGGCATTCTTGAATATCCCGATGAAATTGTAACGGTCTTTGGGAATAGGTCTTTTTTTTAGGATGCTAAAAAAACCGATAGCATGTTGGTCTTAAAATGGGTAGTTAATACCAATATTATAAACGGCATTTCCAAAGTTGTAATCCTTAAACCAGCGGTCTCCTAAGTTATAGGACGGGTCATAAGTTTTAAAGCCAACATCCAAACGAAGTACAAAAAAGCTAAAATCATAACGCAAACCTAAACCTGAGCCAACGGCGATATCTTTTAAAGAGCTGAAACTGTCAAAGGTTTGAGCGGGGTCAGTGACATTATCAAATACATTCCAGATGTTTCCGGCATCCACAAAAAAGGCACCGTATACCGATCCGAAAAGGTTGAAGCGTTGTTCCACACTAAAATGAAGTTTGAAATTGGCTTCGTTGAACTCGTTCGTTGATTTGGTACTTCCAGGACCGAGGTTGTATGCTGTCCAAGCGCGATTGTCATTTGGTCCGCCTCCAAAGAAACTCTTGGAAAACGGGATATTATCTGAATTGCCATACGGCACTGCAATCCCTACATAACTACGAACCGCAAAAACGCTCTTTTTTCCTAAATCCCAATATTTGACATAATCCACTTCGGCCTTGGAATATTGTGAGAAAGCCACCCCGAAAATATCATAACGACCGTTATCATTTTTTTTCGCGTTCGTTAGATTGGAAAGGCTGGCCAGAATATTTCCTGCGAATTCCAGCCTAACTCTTATGGTTGAAAAATCATTGTCAAAAATATTCTCCCGTCGGGTCTTTACATAATTGAAACTAGAGGAGATGATGAGGTTGTTTTCTGTCAATCTCGTTTTGCGCTGATCAATATTACTGACATTCTGATAATTTGGATCTGTTGGCGTTAGCGATGTATTGTTACTTAAAACATCAGATATAAATTGATCAGCACCAGCGGGAATCGATAAATTCTCGGTGTTGTCTATATAGTTAATGTTTCTGGCGATGCTATTAAGACTATTATATGAATTCTCGTACACCCCAAAATAATTATCGGCATTCAAGTTTTTTACATATTGTGCGTTAAAGAGATCAAGCGTATTGGTCACTTTTTTGTTGGGATACCAGTTGTAGCCCAAGTTCCCCGTAAAGGTTTGCTTATCCAGGCCGATGTTGCGCTGACTTGTAGCGGCAGCACTAATTCTCGTGCTAGGCGACATGTATTTTGGAATGACCTTATCCGTGTTTAATGGGAAAAATAAACGTGGAATGGTGAGTTTGACTGTAGATCCCACTTCGGTGATGTCAAAAAAGACATCCTTTTTGATTCCTGAATCTTTTGAAGAACCGATAGCTGCCAGTCCAGAGACTTCCAGGGTTTCGGCACCCCTAAATACATTCCTGATCAGGAGTCCGCCACTGAATCCAAGTCCAATGGTCTGGATGTTACTTTGTGAGATTTCCGTGTTGAAATTCAGTCCAAATTTTTTCTTCGGAATCAAATAAATATTAGTGGTCAAGGTGGTGTCTTCAACATTTTCTACATATTCGATATTTGGATATTTAAAAGTTTGCAATTCACTCAAATACCGATAGGTGCGCGTGCGGTTGAGGTCTTTGAAAATATCTCCTTTGGTAATAAATATCGCGTCTGTTAACGCCTTAGCTCTGTATTTTGATTTTCCGTAGCTGTAAATATTAAACCCTTTATAATTAATGGTGTCGGTCGGCTTTTGGGCGATATTTTGATACGTGTCGTCCGTAAAAATATTCACGTCTCTAATGGTGTAAATCTTAAAGGGCGTTACCAGAACGGAATCGTCATATCTGATCATCCTGTTTTGGATAATTAAATCGGTATTTACTTTTTTGTTGGTGCCAATGGTATCAATTTCAAAAGTGATATAGTCCTGGGCGAAATGATAGAGTCCTGAGTTTCGTAATTCTGTGGTTAAGCGTTCGCGCTCATTGGTCAGGTTGGCTTCCTTAAATTGTTCGCCTTTAACCAGCAGCGAGTTATTTTTAAGGCTTTTATACAAGGTGTCGATAACGGGAGATGCGATCCGGGTGCTTATGGAATCCATGAAATAAGGAGCGCCGGTGTTTATATAATAGCTCATTTTTGCCCGTTTTGTATCAACGGTGTCTATTTTATAGGACGCAGAGGCATTGAACCAGCCATGTTTATAGTAGTAGGTTTTAAGATTGGTTGCCGATTTTTCAGTCTTTAAGGAATTGATAACCACCGGAGGTTCCCCCGTTTTTTTTAGCCAAGTATTGAAGTTCTTTCTTGAGCTGATGATCGCTTCATATTGTTTTAATGAAATGAAATTCTTGAGACCTGTTTTTGGGTCTTCGGGATTTCGATATTTGGCGACCAAGATAGAATCAATGTTTGGTCGTGCCAGATTGTAAATATGCAACCGTATTGGGATGCCAAACAACGGAAACTTCCCGTTTGGTTTTTGAAACAATAAATTGTTAAGGGCATCGGTATTGTTCTTTTTGCCATTGACGTAAACGGTATTGTCCATGAGCAAATGTTCATCCTTCGCAACACGTTTTACAGCATTACAAGAGGATAGCAATACGAATATTGCCAGAATAAGTGATATTTTTGCTACCTTAACTTTCAAGAGGATATTGACATAAGTATTGATGGGCTCAAATTTACTGTTTTTATGGGTGGTAAAACAATCATTAAAAAAATCGTTGATAGGAATCAATAACGTAACAAAAGTAAATACATTTTAATGTTAACAAGGAATGAAATTAAATTAATTGCAAGCTTAGGCCAAAAGAAACAGCGCTTAAAACATCGGTTATTTACGGTAGAAGGGAAAAAGACTGTTGCTGAGTTTTTAAAATCACATTTTAAACTCCATCATCTATACGCAATTAGTGATGATTATAATTGTCCCCACGAAAAATTCAGCCTTGTTACGGAAGCGGAACTCAAAAAAATAAGTGCCCTGACCACGCCGCAACAGGTAGTGGCTGTTTTTGAAATTCCACTTGCAGGAAACGTTGTCGATGATAAATTGATTCTCGCTTTGGATGCCGTACGCGATCCTGGCAATTTAGGGACCATTATCAGACTGTGTGATTGGTTTGGCATTGCGCATTTGGTGTGCAGTGAAACTACGGTAGATTGCTACAACCCAAAGGTTGTTCAGGCTACCATGGGATCTTTGACTCGAGTGAACGTCAGTTATCTGGATTTGGAAGCGTTTTTAAAAACTACAACGGTTCAAAAATTCGGCGCCTTTATGGATGGGGAAAACATTTATGATAGTATGCTGCCAAAAGAGGGTGTTTTGATAATGGGCAATGAGGCCAACGGCATCTCTACTGAAATTGAAGCACTAATTGAAAACAGGCTTGGCATTCCGCATTTTAGCACCCATCAAGAGACGGAAAGTTTGAACGTAGCCACGGCGACTGCTATTTTATTGAGTGAGTTTAAGAGGCGGCATTAGGCATTAGGAATGAGGCCTAGGGTATTAGGCATTAGGGATTAGTGGAGTGATATCATAATGAAAATCAGTTAGATATCTGCAAAATCTGCGTGAAACTTTTATTGAAACGTGAAGTTCACAAAAACGCCACGGGTTTTCATGGAGGCGATGTTATCGGTCCAAGGGCTATTTGGTTCGCGATCTCTAACCAATTCATCATTAATGGCGAAAACACCTCTTATAGATGGGGTAAACTTAAACCACTCCAAATAAAAGTCAATTCCAAAACCAACTTCATAAAAGAGCATACTTTTTTGGGTACGGAACTTACCGGCGCGATTGTCATCACCATCTTGGTTACTGGACAAGTTTAAAGCGGTAGAAAAACCACCGACAACAAAAGGTTTGAAATTATTGATGCGTTTTGTACTGGCCTTTAATAGTAGAGGGAAATGGATATATGTAGAATTCACTTCGCGCAGTAAATCTGAAGGATTGGTAGTGGCAAAATCGTATTGTAGATTTCTTTTCGAAATATATAAACCTGGTTCAAGACGTAAATTAAAATAATCGTTGATGCGCAAATCTCCAACTAAACCCACGTTAAATCCCACACTTGTTTCTACCAGGATATCTTTGAGGTCCCTTTCATATTCAAACTTAAAATCATAACTGTTAAAGCCTAAAAAATAGCCCCAGGTCAATCGGTCCTTATCAAAATTCTCTTGGTTTTTAACTCTCTCCTTTGTGAATAATTGTGCTGATGCCGAATTACAGATCAGTAAAAATAGAATGATGATGCCAGTTCTTTTCATTGTATTGAGGTTCTAGGTCAATTAAATTGGGGTTATTGCTTGGTTGCCGTATAAATGGTAGCTACGCCAAAAGTTTGAGGCAAATCCTTAACATTAGTAAACCCAATTTGTCTTAAAATATTGTTTAAGGCTTCACCATAAGGAAAAACAGATGCCGATTCACTTAAATAAGAATAAGCTACCCGGTCTTTTGAAAATACTTTTCCAATGGTTGGTAAAATATATTTAGAATAGAATTTATAACCTTGTTTGAACGGCGTTTTGATTGGGACAGAAGTTTCTAAAATCACAAAAGTTCCGTTGGGTTTTAAAACACGTAAAATTTCGGATAGTCCTTTCTCTAATTCTTCAAAATTCCGAACTCCAAAAGCGACGGTAATCGCATCAAAACTGTTGTCCTCAAAAGGGAGGTTTTCAGAATCGCCCAGCGTCATTTTTATCTTGTTGTCTAATTTCTTATCGGCAATCTTTTTCCTTCCTACTTCAAGCATGCCATCACTTATGTCCAGGCCGATGATTTCCTGTGCCTCTGTTTCTGCAAGGTTAATGGCTAGATCTCCAGTTCCAGTGGCAATGTCAAGGATGCGCTTAGGATGGGTTTTTGCAATGATAGCCACTACTTTTTTTCGCCATTTAACGTCAATTCCAAATGAGATGACGCGGTTGAGGCCATCGTATTCCTTAGAGATAGTGTCAAACATTTTGGTCACTTGTTCCTTCTTGTTCAACTGACTATCCTTGTATGGTTTTACTTTTTCTGACATTGCAATATTTTTGGCAAAACTACATATTTTTTCAATGGAAATTTGTCAATGTGACATGAAAAGCTAAAAAATAATAGGGATTCTCAATGCTGTAAGTTGTCGCTAAATGGTTTATTTTGAATTAAAAGAAAACTATTATATCCTTTCTAAATTAAAAAGGACACTTTTAAATATCTTATATTTGTATCTCTTTTTGAATAGCTGTATTAAATGAAAATAATCATTTCGGGTGCTGGTGAAGTTGGATTTCATTTGGCAAAATTACTATCCTATGAATCCCAAGAGATCACTTTAATAGATACAAAAAAGGAAAGTTTGGTGTATGCCATTGACCATTTGGATATCAGGGTGATCAAAGGCGACACCACGTCTATTGCCGTACTAAAGGATGCCAGAGTCGAAAATTCCGATCTGTTTATTGCCGTAACCTCTTCAGAAACCACCAATATTACCGCATGCGTCCTAGCCAAGGAACTTGGAGCCAGACGGACCATAGCACGAATTTCCAATACAGAATTTATAGATCAGAAAGACGATTTCGGTTTCTCAAAATTTGGGATTGATGAGTTGATTTCGCCGGAGTCCTTAGCGGCTGGAGAAATAGAGTTGCTTTTAAACCAATATGGTTTTGATGATGGGTATGAGTTTGAGCAAGGCGCTTTGACCATGTTGAGCTTGAGATTGTCCAAAACCGCAGCTTTTGTGGGTAAGACGGTTCAGGAAGCTGCCGAAGTTTTTCCTCAGCTTCATTTTGTGCCAATCGCGATACAAAGGTTTGGAACGCAATACACTATTATCCCTCGAGGCGATACCGAATTTAAGGAAGGCGATAAGGTAATTTTTGTGACTTCAAAAGGTGGGAGCGAGGAGCTGTTCAAACTCTCAGGTAAAATGAGGTTAGATGTGAAGAATGTCATGATTCTTGGAGGCAGTAAAATTGGCCATAAAACCGCGAAAGATTTGAGTGCTACCAATTTTAATGTCAAGTTGATTGAAAGTGATAAGGATGTGGCCTTTGAGTTGGCTGATGATATGCCCAATGTATTAATCATCAACGGCGATGGACGCAACGTGGACCTTTTGGAGGAGGAAAGTATTGGCAATATGGATGCTTTTATTGCGGTAACCGGAGATTCAGAAACCAATATCATGTCCTGCTTGGTTGCGAAATCCAAAGGGGTTAAAAAAACCATTGCTTTAGTAGAAAACATGGATTATTATCAGATTTCCGAATCTATTGGAATTGATACCTTGATCAATAAAAAACTTTTGGCGGCCAATAATATTTTTAGGTACATCCGTAAAGGTGAAGTGGTAGCAATGACCAAGCTCAATAATATGAATGCCGAGCTGCTCGAATTTGTGGTTAAAAGCCGATCTAAAATCACAGAAAAAATGATCAAGGATCTGGACTTTCCGCGTTCTGCGATTATCGGTGGCATCATAAGAGATGGTAAAGGCATTATCCCATTAGGAGATTTTAAAGTTAAGGGTGGAGATAGAGTAGTGGTTTGTTGTTTGCCCAAAGCGATCACTGAAGTTGAGAAATTATTCTTTTAAAAGATAAAATGTTCTAAGATAATGGTGACTTATTATAGAGCATTATAAAAACAGCTTTGAATTCCTCTGAATTTGTAAAATGCTATGAAAATCAACTACCAAATCGTCTTTTATTTTTTTGGATTGTTATTGTTGTTCAATGGCGGGTTTATGCTATTGGCAACATTGATCAGTCTTATATACGATGATGGGGTCACGATCAAACTTCTTATTTCTGCACTTGCGGTGTTGTTAATTGGTGTTTTTTTAATGATGTACACCAAAAAGCACAGCAAGGAAATGAACAAGCGGGAAGGCTATATGGTGGTCACCTTTGGATGGGTTGTCATGGCCATTTCGGGCGCTTTGCCTTATATGGTCACGGAAGTCCTCCCGAGTTTCACAAATGCTTTTTTTGAGACCATGTCCGGATATACCACAACCGGAGCTACCATTATTAATGACATTGAAGCAGTTCCAAAAGGGGTTTTATTTTGGAGGAGCACAACACACTGGATTGGCGGGATGGGTATTATTGTTTTGGCAATTGCCATCTTGCCCCTATTGGGCATTGGCGGAATGCAGTTGTTTGCCGCAGAGGCGCCAGGACCGAGTGCTGATAAATTACATCCTCGAATTACCGATACTGCAAAACGATTATGGTTAATTTATTTCGGTTACACCGCAGCAGAGACCTTATTGTTAAAAGCGGCCGGGATGTCTTTTTTTGACGCTATCAATCACGCCATGAGCACGTTGTCTACAGGCGGTTTTTCAACAAAAAATGCGAGTGTTGCGTTTTGGAACGACAAACCAATCATCCAATATATTATTATCGCTTTCATGTTTTTGGCGGGAACCAATTTTGTTTTGAGTTATTATGCCTTTAAAGGAAAAGTTCAAAAAGCGTTACGAGATGAAGAGCTCCGTTGGTATTTTAGGTTTATTGCTTCTTTTACGATTATAGCGGCACTGATCATTTATTTTAGAGCCGATTTGTCGCTTTCTACAATTGAGCATCCAATGGTTTGGGGGAAAGCTGAAAGTTCTTTTAGACATGCCTTATTTCAAGTAGTTACCGTAATTACCACAACGGGTTTCATTACAGCTGATTATACCTTATGGACACCATTTTTGATGATATTATTTTTTGGGATCATGTTTTTGGGAGGTTCTGCGGGAAGTACTTCTGGAGGTGTGAAAGTGATGCGCCATCTCATCTTGATTAAAAACGGATTTCTGGAATTTAAGCGGGCGATACATCCTAATGCCGTTTTACCAGTGCGCTATAATTCAAAAGCTATAACGGGCCAAGTGGTGTACAACATTCTCGGATTTTTTATTTTATATATGATTTCCTTTATAGTTGGCGCCTTGGTTTTTTCGATGTTCGAGATTGATTTTAGGTCGGCTATTGGGTTATCTGCCTCAAGTTTAGGTAATATAGGTCCTGCTTTGGGTGATTTTGGTCCGGTGAATAATTATGCGGCATTACCTCCATTAGCGCAATGGTGGGCTTCATTTTTGATGCTCATTGGCCGTTTGGAACTGTTTACCGTGCTTATTTTATTGACGCCTTTCTTTTGGAGAAATCGCTAAATCTGGAATGTTGTAAATTAATCCGAATTAACTCTTGCGCCATTTTTACAGTACACAACCCATTAATCTCATAATCTTACATCCGGACTTTTCAACACCATAACTCAAAATGTTGTTTAGACGCTTGCTGAGGTGCTTTCAAACTTTTTCTGTGGGTAACTCCTATCGGTGATAATTGGTATGAGAAGGCTGTTTTCCGGTCCGTTCGCTACTTTTCCTGGGATACCATCAATTGGATGTAAATCATCTCCTTGTAATCTGTGAATATCAGACCAACGTCTATCTTCCATTACTCAATTCTGCGTTCTTTTATAAGAGCGGCTACCATTGCTGCAGGTGTTGTAAATGATGCTGAGGTATAAGCTTGGGTAGCTGGAATAGCTAAAGCTCTGTTTCGATGGTTTAATATTTCTAAAGATGGAGGCAAGTTTGGTGTTGCTATTCTAGTTTTAGTGCCAACCATCTTTAAATATAAACAGTAGAAAGAAAAAATCCTAAGTCAACTATAATAAAAAAGGAGCTAAGAAAATGTTTTTCTTAACTCCTTTTTGTACTTAGTTATTCTTGATCGTGAATAATTTTAACTACTTATATTTAACCGGAATTCAGGTTAATCAATCAAGTCGTTATTATCCGTTTCTCTCTGTGGCGTTTTCCAGGTCCATTTATTTTTTTCGTCAGGTCCAATAGTTACAGCTAGAGATGGCAAGAAGTTCCCTCCATCGTCTACTCCATGTCTTACGATAGGATCATTCCAACGCTTATAGTCAAACCAGTCAAAACCTTCTCCCCATAATTCTATAGCACGGTATTTTTTGATCTCCTTTAACAGATCATCTCCCGTAGCAGTGACCGTATAGTTTGGATCTCTACCCGAACTTGCCGTCAATTCTTCCAGAAGCTCAGCAATTCTTGGGTCTTGGGAATTTATAAAATATCTCGCTTCCGCTTCGATTAGGTACATCTCTGATGAACGGAAGTGATTTAGATTTCCTACCCCCGGCATATCATTGGCATCAACCTTAAATTGCATATGTGCAAATATAGTGGCGTTACTTTGAAGGGCTGGATAGCGGCTACGAGCGTTGCTGATTAAGTCAGCACCTGCGGCACCAGTGGCAGCATTATAGGAAAATCCTTCAGGATTAAGAAATAAATCCTTACGGATATCTGTGTCTGGAATTTGATCATACAACTCTTTGCTTATGCGTTTTGGATAGGTTCTAACCGCACTGGCAGAAGAGTTATAGGCCATATAGGCAAAGTATGAATAGAAATATAAAGTTTCGTCCAAAGCTCCATAACTACTCCAAATCCATTCTTTATTAGGATTTGAAAAACCTGCTTTATATTCTGCTACGCTCATTAAGGCGTGATTTGCTCTAGCCGCTTCGGCATGGGTCATCGCTTTTGGATAATCTTCCCTAGTTATTGCAGCACGGGCATAAACGGCATGGGTAACATTCTTGTCGATTTCAAAATTGGTGCCTGCAGGACGGGTGTAGCCTGAAGCTTCAAATAATGAGAGTGCAAGATCTAAATCTGCATAAATCTGAGCATAAACTTCTCCCAAAGATGAAAGAGGCATAGAGTCATTTGTAGGTTCCAAACGAAGAACAAGTGCTTTAGTTGCGCCATTATTTGAGTCGCTCCAACGATTACCGTAAATTTGAGATAACATGGTATAGCTGTAAGCTCTATAAGTAAGTGCTTGGGCTTTTATATAATCTCTTTCGGTTTGCGGGCCTGAAGCACCATTTATATTATGAATAATTTCATTGGCATTGGCGATCAATTTATAGTAATAATGCCATGGATAGTAATTATAGATGCTAGTCACGTTCTCATGGAAATCACTATTAATTATAGAAGCCCAACCTGGAAGAGCTACCACAAAATCATTACCAGGGTAATTCCCATAGTACATTTTAATAGTTCCTTCCCCATTAAACCCTTGTGAGCCTAAATGTTGATTGGTCATAATTCTCGCAATACCATTGATAGCGAGTTTTGCATTTGCTGTCGATTCAAAGACTGTTTCAACACCGGTAGAATCCGTTGGTGCAGTCTCCAGGAAATCATCACTACATGATGTTAATAACAATACTCCTGATAAGGTGATATATTTTAATATATTAAGTTTCATAAATGTATTTTTTATAGTCCAACATTAACTCCAAAAGTGAATATTCTCGGCGTAACAAAAGCGTTCACGCTACTTCCGGCAAACGATTGTTGTGGGTTCATCCCTTTCAGTTTTGTGAAGGTTGCTAAGTTTTCTACTCCTGCAGAGAAATTCATTGATTTCAAATTCATCCTCTCTACAATTCTTCCTGAAAGTTTATAGTTTAAATTAATGTTTTTGATCACCAAGTAGGAACCGTCCTGTAAGAATCTATTTGAAGTGGCATTATTATATGAACTTCTTGAAAAGTCAACTACTGGGGTTCCTTTAGGGTCAATTCTATTGGCAGAAGTCTCTGTCATACCCTCTGGTATACCATCCCAAGATTGCAGAATGTCAACATGCAATGCACTTGGTGCGCCAGATATAGCCATTAAAGAAGAGTAAGAGCTATCATAAGTCTTGCCACCTAAACTATAGGTAAACAATCCACTTAAAGTAAAGTTATTCCATCCTATTTCCGTATTGAAACTTCCATAGACATCAGGAATTGCGCTACCAGACCAATCTCTTCTACCATAGGTGGTATTAGTGGTATAGTATTCTCCATTTATTTGGGTTAAGAAATTATCCGGAACTGGATCCGCATCAGGATTAGAGCCATTTACATTATAGATCTCTGAATCCACTTCATAGAGCGCATTTCCGGTCATTTGATCCACACCCACAAATTGATAGGTAAAGAAATCGTAGATACTACGGCCTTCAATACGCTTAAAAGTACCACTGATCAATCCATTCTCACGATTCTCTTCTGGTAATCTTACAATCTTATTTTTCATAAAAGTGGCATTTGCACCTACTTTCCAGCGCCATTCTTGGTTACGGATGATATCTACGTCTAAGGTAAGCTCCAAACCACTATTAGAGATGGTTCCAATATTTTTGGTGATGGTAGATGTGGCAGATCCTGTGGATGTAGAACCTGAAGATAGTGGAAGATTAATGTCAAATAATAAGTTATCTGAACGTTTGTCAAAATATTCAATGATAAAGTTCATTCTATCAAATGCACGCCCTTCCAGCGCAGCGCCAATAGAAGATGAGGTTTCCCACATAAGATCTTCTGCTCCATTTTGCTCCTTGTAAAGTGCGGCTAAATTTGCGTTTTGTGCGATTGTATAGAGTGCATGATATGCGTAATTCCCTGCGCCCATATCGCTTCCTACTTGACCATAAGAGGCTCTAAGTTTAAGATCATCCAGAGATTCTACGTTAAAGAAATCTTCTTTTGAAATAATCCAGCTACCTCCTACAGACCAGAAGTTACCCCAGCGTTTTTGTTTGGAAAATTTTGAAGAACCATCACGTCTAAACGACGCTTCTGCGAAATATTTATTTTGAAAGTTATATTTAGCTCTACTAAAATAACCTTCTGTAGTGTAAGTTACGCCGTAATCATATAAGTTGGTGATTTCCGTGAAATTGATTAAATCCTCTTTTCCAGCAAAGGTTTCGGTGGTTTTATACCCATACAAATAGTTGTAATTATCATAGAAACTTTCGTGGCCAGCAATGGCCTCAATATTGTGATCCCCAAAACTTCTGCCCCAATTCAATATTTGTTGAGCCGTATAGTTTTTATATCTATAGATACTTCTTGAGGCTCTACCTCCATTTCCTGCACCATCACCAATAATAGCATTGTTATAGCTTTGGTTTTCGGAATTTCTTACGTTCAAATCCCCACGAATTGTAAAAGTAAAGTCATTTAAAAAATTAAAATCAGCAAATACTTGTCCATGGAGTGTGTTTCTGTAACCAGTTTGGCTGTTCAATTCATTCTCCCACACCGTATGCCTTCCAACATATTGACCTCTTGTGTTTTCTCCTCCATCATATAATTTGTTGCCTTGTTCATCTAAAATATACTCTCCCGTAAGTGGATCGTGTAAATGCACAGGGTATATTGGTGCAATATTTCTTGCGTACATAAATGGATTTACAAATGAATTGGAACTGCTGGTTGTAGCGGAGAGAGAATTGGATTTTTGATGGGATCCATCTAAACTTAAACCGTATTTCAACCAGTCGTTTGCTCTATAATCGGCATTCATTCTCGCAGTGAAGCGATTGAAATCTGATTTTTGAATGTAGCCATCTTCACTCAAGTATCCGGCAGAATAATAGATGCCGCCTTTATCGTTAGAATTTCTGGCATTGACATTATATTCTTGACGGTATCCCACACGTTCAATTCCATCATACCAGTTTAAATCTTCTGCGTAGCCTGGAAGTATCTGAGCATTGGGGTTTAATTTACCATCTGCAGTATACAACTGGTCTTTAGGGACGTTATAGATGTTCAGTTTTAAGCTCTCATCAAAAAGATTAGCGGAAGCTAAAGCGTTGGCTTCTGAGACCGTTAAAGCTGGTCTATCAGTTAAAAGTGCATTTCTGTAGCCTTTCCACATAGTTTCCATGAAATCATTTGGACCTAATCGATCATACTCAGCAATTCCACGATTAAAGAAGCCTTGCTTTACAGATAGATTCATGTGTCCACCACCTTTTCCTTTTTTGGTTTGGATCATGACTACCCCGTTAGAAGCACGGTTTCCATATAATGTTGAAG
>NZ_DATJCA010000119.1:0-48053 GCF_035515035.1 Gelidibacter sp.
TTAAAAAAAAAAAAAAAAACAGATGAAACACCCCTAGGGAATATCTTCCTTACTGCTGGATTAGGCGGCATGAGCGGCGCGCAGCCTAAAGCAGGAAACATTACCGGTTGCATTACCATTTGTGCCGAGGTCAATCTAGAAGCAGCACTCAAACGTTACGAACAGGGCTGGATCGATGAACTGATAAAAAGCATGGACGTTCTGGTTGCGCGCGCAAGAAAGGCACAACAGGACATGGAAGTGGTCTCTCTTGCTTACGTGGGTAACGTTGTTGAGGTCTGGGAGCGGTTTTACACCGAAAACATCCACATCCAACTCGGTTCAGACCAAACCTCGCTGCACAATCCATGGGCAGGCGGTTATTATCCGGTCGGACTCACTTTTTCGGAAGCTAATGAATTAATGACCAATGATCCTGAATCCTTTAAAAAAAATGTTCAAAATTCATTGAGACGACATGTGTCGGCCATAAACAAACACACCTCAAAAGGCACATATTTTTTCGACTACGGAAACGCATTTCTATTGGAGGCTTCTCGTGCTGGAGCCGAGATTATGGCCGAGAATCGCATCGATTTCAGGTATCCATCCTACATACAGGATATACTTGGCCCTATGTGTTTTGATTATGGTTTTGGCCCGTTTCGTTGGGTATGCACGTCATGCGACCCCAGAGATTTAAAAACCACAGATGCTTTGGCAAAAACCATTTTGGAAGCCATGAAAGAAGACGCACCGCCAGAAATCCGCCAACAACTTCAAGACAATATCACCTGGATCACAGATGCTGAAAAGAACAATTTGATCGTGGGTTCCCAAGCACGCATTCTTTACGCTGATGCTGAGGGACGGCAAAAGATCGCACTGGCCTTTAATACGGCCATAAAAAGCGGACAAATAACCGCTCCAATCGTGTTGGGCCGCGATCATCATGACGTGAGTGGAACAGATTCGCCGTTTCGGGAGACAAGCAATATTTCCGATGGAAGTCGTTTTACCGCAGACATGGCGGTGCACAACGTGATAGGCGACAGCTTTAGGGGTGCGACTTGGGTCTCCATACACAACGGTGGCGGTGTGGGATGGGGTGAGGTTATCAATGGTGGATTTGGGATGCTCTTAGATGGCTCGCAAAAATCGGAGGACCAGATCAAAAACATGCTGTTCTTTGATGTAAATAATGGAATTGCTAGAAGAAGCTGGGCCCGAAACCAAGAGGCACGTTTTGCTATAGAACGCGAAATGGAACGCACACCAAACTTAAAAGTTCCCCTTCCAAATCTGGTGGATGAAGCCATTTTAAATGAGTTGGATGAATAAAAAAATATCGAGATTAAATTTAGAATTCTTCCAGGAAGGAATTTAGAATTCGTAATTATCCTTTCATACAAAAATTGGAACTCTTCTCTCTTAATCATTTTAGAAAAGCTAAATGATCTCAAGTTGAATTTAAGCATTATTGCTGTGATGCATTAATAAAAAGAAATTATATGTAACGGACGTCGTGGAAAAATCTGGATCAGGGAATAAGCTCTTGAGCGCACTCAACAGTCTTTTGGATCCAGATTTAACGTTATAAATTTTCGCTTATGGGTATTGTATCATAAAATGGGTAAGTCAAAAAATAAACTTGGTTAAGTTTTTATTTAAAATCTAAACCTTTTTTCATAAACGATTAAAAACTGATCAATAATAACCCCTCAATTTCTGACAGGCATAGACCCGTTTTTGAGACTTCCCGTATAGTTAAATATACGAATCTCAGAACAACCTCATCTGTAGAGAACTAAAAGAATATGGTAAGATCTCTCTGGATGGCATAAGAATTCTTAGCCCCCACCTTGCCGCAAATCGTTCAGGGCAGTTTCAGGAGCTTGTTCTGTGGGAGCATTGTAGATCTCTTCCATATTCGTGGTAAACTGCCATTTATTTTTCTAGACCACCTACCTACAGGCATTACGTATTTGGTGCACCACACATATTTGTGTTTTGAACTCAGGGATGACAATACGGATGCCATAGGTAAAACCGTTAAGATTATCCGTGGACGTGATCAATAAGTCTTCTGTCTCATGTGCTTTGAAATCCTTTAGAAGACTCATCCAAAAGGTCCAAAACTTCTTTGAGTCCATCACCCCTCAGACCTATGTGATATAGATTGTTTTATTGATGACCTTGGAGCCTTACCATAAAAACAATCCCATCCAACCATACGATAAACTGCTTCCAATGGACGGTTCTGCCAAGCTAAAATATCTGCCAAGACAGCTTCCGTGATACGTGCGATCGTGGACTGGGAAAAACCGGTCATGTTTGTTGTAGTCCAAATGCACATCGAGTTTTCATACGATAATTATCTCAACTCCACGCTCTTGTAGTTCCTTTAAAAAGCTGCTAAGTTCTACTCCAGTTTTAAACTGCTTGAAAAACTCGTCTGGAAATAAATCTTTTGTTTTCATAATTGTGTAAATAAAAATGACTTGAGTTGATCTAACCCAAGTCATTATTAAGTACTACACAGATTTAACAGTTTCTAAAATATATTTATAATGAAGACTATATCTTTTTAAGAGTGTTTCAAAATTTAACAACTCACTCTAATCCGTTTTTTGAACTACAATCTTTAATCAAACTTAGTTCATTTTACACTCTGTCATATCATTAAGCCCTGGAGAACCCAGAGAAATCCTTTTAACAAAATCAATATTCATCTATGTTGGTCGGCCTAAAACATGATTTAAACACGTTAATAAAACCTGCAGTGACAAATTGTTACTACTTCCAAATCTATGTAATTTACTACTTCAATGGTTTTGCAAAATTCAATTTATAAAGCACTACAGGTTTTCAACTTCCTAACTCAAAAATCATTTATCGACTAATTAGATGGATCAATTTTTCCTCTATAAAAAATAGATAACTCTTTTGTGCCATCAATATCAAAAGTACCTGCGCCCCAATTATAATTACCGTAATTTAAAGTGTACGATGGTAGTGTTATCTCATATATGTTATTAGCGCTACTAGAGGCCTTATAGATCAACTTGATAGAAAGGTTTTCGCCTTTGTCTCCATCAGTCGTCCAATCATAACTAAATCCAGCATAATTAGCTGTCATACCAACATCATAAGTTCCAATATCTCCTGAATCAGACCATGTATAATTCGCTTGTATAGGATTTGGACCCGCAACCGGAAGTAATTTAATTAAATTTGGATTATCCTGACCAGAAACATTTCCTAACATTCTTAAATACAATGTGCCTCCTTGGGAGGTTCCATCATACCAATAGACGTTAGGTTGATCTGTAGTTCCTATAGCTAATTCTTCATCATCTAATGTATAGGCATTTTTAGGAGCAGCAACATCAACAGTTATTTTAGTTGAATCTGAACCATCAGCATTTTTAATTGTTTGGGTAATCGTATAACTCCCGGAATCAAGAAATTGAATGCTGTTGTTTTCCATTTCGTACGCACCACCTGTAACAGTATATGTCAAACTTTCAGTCTCAATTGATGAAAATGACGAGTTCGAAATTGTTGCAGAGTCCCAACGGATTAGATCCGTGGAGCTTAATGTAAATCCTGCTTTTGGTGGGTTTGAATCTTCAGAATCGGAACAGCTTGTAACCACTAAAGCCATTGTGAAGATTAATAAAATTGTTTTGATTTTTTGTTTCATAGTTCTAAGGTATTTAATTTATTTAATTGCGTTAATTTCAAAAGATGGAAATCCTTGTTTCCCATCAAGATAATAATCTAAAAATCTAAGTTTATAATAATTCCCATCATCTAACTCAATAACGTATTTTTTATCGGTATCCATTAGATAAATCGGATTTTCTGTAGATGGTATTTTTTTCCAAGTGGAACCTATCGCTCCTTTCCAATCAGTATATGTTAAGCTATGCGCCATGGTCAAATCTATACTGTTATAATCAATTCCACCATCAAAAACCTGAGCTATCCGGACGCCTCCTTCATTATTAATCATCGCTCCAGTCATGTTATAAGGAGAATACTCACCTGCAGTTAGAGTTTCAAACCAACCAAAATATGGGGCAAAATAAAAATCCCATTCATTAATATTTGGCTCATGCTCAACAACAGCATTTTCAGTAAATGAAAAATATACATTGGCCAAGCTCGATGTTCTGTTAATAGTTTTCTCTATTTCTCCTGTACTTTCTACATGAGCATATTTGAAGGTGTAGGATTCAGGTGTTTTAGAAACAAACTGAATTTTATAATATGCTTCTTCCGGTAAGCTTGCACTTCCTCTATTTACCAAATAAACCTCCTTATCTTCCCAGCTTTTTAGACCTATTGAATCTTTTATATTTGAGTATGCTGGATCATTGAATTTCCATTCATCTGAATTAAATAAAGCATTTACCGTTTCCTTATTAACTTCTGAAAAATTAGAAGTTCCTGTTTTAATTACTTTTGCAGAGACTGTATAGTTTACTAATACATTGTCACCTTCTTCGGCTGATTGAAAAGCCATATCCCATCCGCCTAAAGACTTGTTGGATACTTCCTGCGTTGTGTTTGGATAAATTTTAAAAAATGTAACGTTTCTGGAAATGTTATGTTGACTCGTAAAAACCTCTTCTGTTGATTTTAACTGTGCTACGGTATCAATTTCTTTAAAACATGAAGAAAACAGTAAAGCCGGTAATAGAATATAAAATATTGATGTTCTCATAAGTTCATTTTTTTGGTTAAAATCGATAATTTACTTTTGCAAAAAAGGTCCTTCCATAATTAATTGGACTACGGAATTCCTGTCCATTTTCATAGCCATAAGTACGGGACCAATAATTATCAAATAAGTTTTTACCGCCAATGACCAGATCCAACTTATTTTTAAAGAATTTCTTACTTAACGTTGTTTCCAAATCACTCATAGATTCTTTATAAACAAAATAATAATCACCTGAAGTATCGCTACTAGTGGCTAGTGCTGGTGTTTTTCCGTATAGTTTATAGTTTGCCATAAAGATCACTCCAACTTTCCTGAAATTATATTGACCGTTAAGCGTGTAATTAGCATAGCTCACCTCTTTAGTCCAAGTGGCATCACCGGCATAATCATAAGATTCTCCAGTCTTATTATAGGCTGCAGAAAGTCTCAATCCTTTCTTTAAATAGGATAGATTTATATTGAACCCCCTAGTTTTTCTACCACCAAAATTGGTGTTTCGATATTCTTCAGTTACTGGATTAGTTCTTATTAAAGCTATGACATCCTTTCCATCATTATAAAATACGGACGGTTCAAATTTTATTGTTGAAGTACCCATGTTTATGGTATACAATAGAGACGCATTATAGCTATCAGTAGTTTCTGCATTTAAATCAGGATTCCCTGCTAAGTTATGGTTCGAATCATGAAAATCCAAAAACATTTCTTTTAATGAAGGAGCTCTAAACCCCTTTGCGTATGAAGCTCTTAAGTTCAGGTTTTCAATAACACCCCATTTAGCATTCATAGAAAATATAAGTGGTGTATCAAAAGAAGTGTTATAAATATAACGTAAACCAGGCTGAAGAGAAATAGAATTAGTTGGCTCCCATTGCATGCTAGCAAAAGCAGCGTAATCCGACATACTAGCTTCTTTTTCAATTCTATCTCCGTCCCCTTTGTCACTATTAATATCCCAACCAAACTGATAGTTGAATTTTGATTCTTCGGGTGCTACCGTAAAAGTACCTCTTGTCATAAGATTATGAAAAATTGTCCCTGTTGTTCCTGTTCGCGTGTGAGTTAATTCTGAGAGATCTGACCGGATATCTTCGGCAGTCCTTTTAAAATAGGTATAGGCTCCAACAACATTATAGGTTGTACTTTTATTTATGCGATCACTGAAATTCAGGGTATTCATAGACCTTAAAGTGATATAGTTGTTATCATATGCTATTAATGTGAAAGGATTTTCGTTGGCATAGTTTTTTAACTCTGAATTCATGATCGATGATTTCACGCTAACCTGAAAATCATTCTTTCTGTAAGCATATTCTATATCGCCGTTATAAACGAGCTTTGGTTTAAACTCCATATAGCGATCTTTACCAGTAGTATTATTGTTAGCAATATTCAAATCTAAATCAATTCCTTGAAACATATTTCTACTTCCGGATACACTTAGCGTGCTACTTCCTTTGCTAATAGAACCAAAAACACCAACATTATAATTGTTCTTAGTATCAGTATAGCCATTCACTGTGAACATGTTTTTAGACGTCGTATTCTTTTTGGTAATAATATTTATGACTCCTGCCAAAGCACTTGTACCATATACAACCGACATGGGGCCTTGTACAATTTCAATATGATCAACATTTTCCATGTTTATCTGGGATAAATCAATGTCTCCCGCAACTCTTCCTATAATTGGAACGCCATCAATCAAATATTTCACGTTTTCACCTCCCATACCCTGCATTTCTAAAGAGGTGCCTGTAGAGGGGTCGGTTTTCAATCTAATAAATGACTCCTGACTTAGTGCTTCGGCCAAGTTATTAACCCCTCGCTGTTGCATGTCACGACTGCTAATCACATTGATTTTATAAATTGATTTATCTGCTTTTTTTGGACCATATTGACCAGTAATCACAATATCATCTAAGGTGTCGTATTGTTCGGTCATTTCTAATGTGAGATGCTCACCTTTTCCAATTTGTCCTTCCAAAGTTTCAAAACCTAAAAAAGATACATTATAATTTACACGGTCATCTAAATCAAACCTCACCATTCCATTATTATCTGTAACCAAACCTCTTATTAATTGACCGTTAATTTTGTAGAGTGCTACAGTGACATAAGGAATTTCTTGATTGGTCTGACTATCAATTACTCTTATGCTTGTATTTTGTGCGATAATTGCGGACTGAAAAAACAAAGCGAAAACTAGTATATAAATGTAGTTTAATTTCATAATGTTGAGTTTAGGTGATTATCTTTTAGTCTGCGTCATGTTATCAGCAACAACAATTATATAATTAGCTATCTGAGCTTTTTCTTCATCAGTCATCTTATTCCATTCTGATCGCAAAACAGTGGTTATAGATTTGATAGCGTATCCTGGTTTAATTTTATTAACCCACCAAATGATTCCTCTTCCATAATCAGAGTGATACGCGCCATCTAAATGGAAATATAAGTCACCTGGATTAAAATTATTTATAGAAAAATGAGCCATTGTAGCATCCTTTGCGGCCTGTGCAGTTTGTATGTTTAACATATCTGGTGGAACATGTCCGCCCATTTTATCTTTCATGTCAGCGTAAACCGAAGCATCAAAATGCTCTTTTAATGGACCGATCATGGCCAATGCTTCCGAACTTAACTCATCTAATACATCAATTCCCTTTTTATTAATCATGGCAGCATATCGGCGTGGAATATTAGAAGCAATAAAGCGAAGTTTCTTTTCTTTGGCAAACTCAACTAAAGGCTTATAATCGGTAGCGTAATTCCCCCACAATTGAGTAATTTCAGGTAACATTTTGTCTTCTTCATAAAATCCAGCTAAATATTCATCCAATACGAGTTGGTTTCCTTTTTCAAACATTTCAGCACCAAAAAATAATTTATCGCCTTTTTCTTTATAGAAACTTTTTGCCATTTCTATTTGCATCCAGTGGGAAATAGGATTGGTGTGATATTCTCCAAAAAAGACCATATCACTTTTCGCCAGATCTTTGATCATTTTATCGTAATTCGCAATCTTCCCTTTCTGATTGAACAATTCATAAGCAGGCTGACTTTGTGCTATTACAAAACTTATATTTATTAATAAAATAATTGCTGATAATTTAATTTGTTTCATGTTACTGTTATAAAGGTTAATGTTACTCATTTTAATCATGATCTATTTGTATAATTAATATTTCTTTCTTCCCATCTCTCATAACATCAACATTAATAGTTTGCCCTGGTCTTATTTTAGTCATTCGATCCATATACTCATAAATATTATGTATTTTTTTACCTGCTATACCAACTATGACGTCTCCTTTTTTCATACCACCTTTATCCGCCGCTAAACCTTTAGTGACTCCGTCCACGCGCAAACCATCTTCTTCTGATTTTCCAAAATATGGCATTAATCCTAAAGCAACCTTTCCCTTTCTTGTGTTTGCAGCTTTTCCTTTTGGCCCTGCTTCCTGAAAAGTTAATGCGGTATCTGAATTTACTAAATTCTCGGATAAATCATAAGCATATTCTGTTATTCTGCGTAATCCATCAAAATCTATTTTCTCTAATACATCTCCTGACGTGTGATAGTCATCGTGAGCACCTGTGTTAAAAAAGAAAACCGGAATATCTTCTACATAAAAATTTGCATGGTCTGAAGGCCCAAATCCATTCTGTTCTACTCCTAAAACTAAGTCTCGTTCCTTTTTAGACAAAATTTTCTCTAATAGTTGCTCACCCTCTATTGATGTACCAACACCACTAACTGTAATTTCTTTGGTGTCTTTTAATCTTCCAATCATGTCTAAATTAACCATGGCGACAATTTTATCCTTTGGAATGGTTGGGTTCATTGTGAAATATTTAGAACCAATAATTCCAATTTCTTCCGCCCCAAAGCCTATTAAAATTACGCTTCTTTTAAGTGAGGAATTCACTAATTTCTCAGCAATTTCCAGCATGCCTGATACTCCAGATGCATTATCATCGGCACCATAGTGAATCGCATGAACATCCGGCTCTCTAGAAGAGGTTGTGCTACCACCCCAACCTAAATGGTCATAATGAGCTCCAACGACAACGTATTCAGATTTTAAGTTAGAATCCGACCCTTCAATTATCCCAATTACGTTTCTTGTTTCAGTTGTTTTGAAAACAATTTTTGATTGAGCTTCAACCAGAGCTTCCGAAACAAATGAATTTGGTTTCATTTCATTTACCAATCCACTTTCCACTTCTTCAATTGTTTTCCCAACACTTTCAAGTATTTTATTCGCAAGTTCTCTAGTGATATTAAATGCAGGTATTCCTAAGTTTGATTCGGTCTGGTCAATCTCTAAATCTAACAATTTATCCTTTTTTGAAACATTTTCACCTGCCACTAACAAAACTCCTTTAGCCCCTTTTTCTTTCGCTGTTAGAACTTTAGATTTTTCTCCGGAAAAAGGAATAAACAAACTATTTGGATCTCTAATCTCTGGATCATTTCTCAAGAGCAAAACCCATTTATCTCTTACATTAACATTCTCATAATCATTCCACTGCAAACTATCTTCAGAAATATCAAAACCATATCCAACCATTGCAACCTGGGCTTCTAATGAAACATTACTTGAATAACTAAAAGGGATAAAATCTTTATGCAATTCGGCTGTATGATTTCCGATTTTTAAAAAGTTCTCTTCCAATGGAGCTTCTGTTTCTGTTACTACATTAAAATTTTGAAAATATCCACTTTCACCTGCAGGTTTTACACCAATTAGTTTAAATCTCTCCGCAATGTAGTTTCCAGCTAACACGCCTCCTTGACTTCCTGGCAGCCTACCTTCTAATTCATCCGAGGCTAAATATGTTACAGTCTTGGTTAAATCTTCAACAGTAATTTCCGGGTTAAAGTCGCTCTTACAAGCTACAGAAACAAAAAAGACACTTATTATACTATATTTATAAATACTTTTCATGTGTTTATTATAACAAAAGTTTATATTTTATTCTTTAGGCCCAAGGTTTAAAGACGAAACATCCATAACAAATAATTTTAATGAACGATCTCCTTTTTCATTCCCTCTGCTCGATGAAAATGACATCAATTTGCCATCAGGTGAAAAAGTTGGAAACCCATCAAATCCATCATTATTAGTTAATCTCACTTCTTCTCCAGTTTTAAGGCTTCGTAACATAATTTCGTAATTATTTGGTGGAAAAACAGTTACATAAGCAAAATGATCTCCATTTGGCGCAGGGAACGGAGCCCAATGTGTGCCACTTTTATGGGTAATTTGCTTCATGTTTTTTCCATCGATATCAATAGTGAATATGTGCATGTCCATTTTCTCTTGTCCTTCTTCTGATTTTTTCCAAGCTCTAAATAAAATAGTTTTATTATCATTCATTATAAATGCGCCTCCCTCTTGTAGATCCTCTGTAAATGTGATTTGCTTTTGATTATTTCCATCAGGGCTCATTGTCCATAAATCAATCATTCCATCGGTTTGTCGACTGAATAAGATAATTTTTCCGTTCGGACTTATGCCAACCTCAGCATCGTATTGCGTATTATTTGTCAATCTAACAATGTTTTTACCATCTAAATCACTCATATATAACTCCGCCCCTTGAGGGTAGTCCTCTGGATCGGAGTAATTCCCACGATGCATTTCCACGTTATCTCTTGTAGATGTCCAAATTAAATGCTCGCCATCTGGCGCATAATGCGAACATGCATCATCCCCCAAAGCATTGATCTTTTTTAAGTCGGTTCCATCAATATTTACAGTGTAAACGTGATGTGTTGTGTCTTGCGCCATTTTACCATTAAAAATAACAGATTTTCCACTGGGCGAAAAATAGGCTTCCGCTCCACTAGCGTTAGGAATCTTTTTAACTGGCAACTCAAATGATGTCGTTTCTGTGACGATTTGTTCCTTATCATTTGCCAAGTCTGCTTCCTTATTTTTTTTGTTATCAGCACACGATAATAACAATACCGAGAAAATGCATGTCAGCACTGAATACTTAGACAGGTTGATCATTTCGAAAGTTTTAAATTGGTTAAATATCTTTATCTTTATCTCTTGGTTTCAAATAATGCCTTTCTTGGAATTATTTTCGCTGTAATTTCCCCATCACTAATTCTAACATTTAAGGGAGAATTTAAAACTGGCAATGAGCCTTTTAATACATTGTTCGCTGCGTCACCCTCAAATCCCAAATATCCGTATTTACCATAGTGCAATAATTTACTGCTTAAAGCTGTTATGGCATCATGAGAACTTGCACCAACAAAACCCACACTTTCAGCTAAATTGCTCGAGTTTGGTACTGCATAAACTATTGCACCTGTTTTTGATAAATTTTTAATTTGGTATATTGTTTCAGAATCAAAGCTTGAGGCATAAGAGGTCTGTAAATCATTGTTATTGAATTTATTTTCAAAACCAATCACCCAAACAGATTGATCCGTTGGGATTTTTTCAATTTCTGAATCTAATAGTATTGTAGCAATTTTACCTTGTGCTTCTTGTGTTGCTTTCCATATATTCGCCAATTCTTTATAAGTTGCCTGAAATTCTCCTTTAGAAGGAATTATTAGTGATAAGGCTTTAGCTCCAAAAACCTGAGATAAGGAAGAAGGCACTTCGCTACGACTTACTCTACGCATAATATCAAATTCTGGATCTACCTCAATTTTTAGAGGTTTTTGATTAAACGTAAAGCTAAAATTCTGTTCTTTTTTGTTCATATCTACTTTCTTCCAAATCACTTCAGAGTTCTGATTTAAATAAACTGCAATAGGAATTGCCACATTAAACACATCTTCCTTCTGTACCTGTTTTAAGGTAAAAGATAATTTGAATTCATTGTTACTTTGAGTTGAATTCACATTCAAAACTTCTATAGATGGAGTACCTTTTCTATCAATCCATTGTTCAAAAAATGATGATAAATCTTGTTTTGACACCCCTTCAAAACTCTTTTGAATATCAGAAAATGAAGCTTTTGTAAATTTGTTGTCTTTATAAAATTTTTGATATGCTTTTATAAAAATATCGTCGCCTAAATTTGTTCTCAACATGTTATTTACCATTAAGACTTTACCGTAACCAATAGACTCTTCAGCTGGATTATTTCGACTTAAAAACTGATTAATAGGCATATCATTCTCTTCATTTACATAATCTGAAAATTTTTGAAGAGTTGTTTGCCTGTATTCAGCACCATTACCCATCTGCTCTTGTATCAAATGATCTGCCATGTACGCTGTAACACCTTCACACCAATTCCCTCTAGAATAATCGACAAAAACACCATTACCCCAATAATTATGAAGCAATTCATGTGGATAAGAAGAATATAATATCCAAGGAAAACGAATGATTTTCTCACCTAACAAGGTAAAAGATGGCATACCATAACCTGTTTCCCAAAAATTTTCAACCAATGCAAATTTTGTATAAGGGTATTCCCCAATTAAGTTTTCGTACATCGTTAAGAACTCACTAGTTGAATTTAAATATCTATCTGCCAAGTCCTTATCTGGAGTTCTTAAAAATGCTTGCACCTCAACATTACCTAACATTTTCGAGTACTCCGCCCATTTCGCACCTATCAAATAAATCTCATCCATAGGCTCCGGGGAATGGTAAAGAACATTTCTAATATTCTTTTGCACCTCATTTTTAGTCCGCTCACCTTGTGATACAATTGACCAATCTTTGTCAATTTTCACTTTTAAATCAAAACTAGACAACAATTTATTTTCAAACTCTGGAAGCCAATAGGTTGAACCAGCTAAATAAACTCCTATTTCCGAAATAGTTCCTTTTGTTTCGCTAAATCCTCGTGCATATTCAGCCGCAGATTTCTCAATAGCATCTTTAATAACTCCCTTATAAAAAATAGTAAATGAATTTTTTGACGATTTTTCTAATGTCAACAAGTACTTATTAACATAACTTTGTGTATCTTTATTAGCATTTTCAACTGCAACAATTTTTGCGCCTTTAAGATTTTCAATAATTAAATCTTTATTTAAGTACATATATATACTGTTGTCATTATCTAATACATTATTTGGCAAGTCAAATGTGTTTTCTACTTGAATGCTCGAGTTAGAAACATCAATAATTACAGAGATATCTTGATATGCATTTTGTGCTGGCATGTATTTAAAAACCATTACAAAAATCAATAATGATAAGTATTTTTTAATATCCATTTATTCGTGTTTTATTTGTGCGTGAAACTTCATGCAGTGAATATATAAATTTATTATTGATAAACAATGCATTATTATCGTTTATTGATAAAAAAAATAAATAAGTATGGATCAAGTTAGAAAGTTGTGTGATGTTAAGATTAAGAATAAATTGTTGTCAGCCTATAATTAGGAAGAATTCTACGCTCCTAACAACTCCGAACCGTGCTCCAAAAGCTTTTATCATGGCATTGAACGATTCTGCGGAAGTATTGGCGCTTCTATCATCAAAGTAGTTCAGTATATTTTGATATGGATTGATATCGCTCAGGATATGCTGTTGAAGCTTTTAAATGCCGCCTGTCCTACTTTTCGTCCTATTTTCCCAATCTTATGAGTACGGAGATCTTGACCCTAAATATGTTCTAAAGTTCTTCTGGAAGAATTTAAACTAACTAAATCAATGGACTTAAGCGCCATAGGTTTTTGAAATAGATTGAAAGTCTGTTGCATTCATGAAATTTACAGTAAAATGAGTTGGCATCCTCAGAGTATGAGTAAGCTCTCGAAAATCCGTGAAATTCGTGTCAAAACTTTTAGAAGCTAAAGCGAGATGCACTTAAGTGCATAGTTTTAACTTAATTTGAGACCATTAAATGAAGTTATTTTTCAGGAACATATTCGAGAAGTTCAGCTGGCTGACATTCCAACACTTCACATATAAGTTCTAGGGTTGTAAAACGTATAGCCCTTGCTTTTCCACTTTTTAAAATGGATAAATTAGCCATGGTTATACCAACTCTCTCCGAAAGTTCGGTTAAAGTCATCTTTCGTTTTGCTAAAACTACATCAAGGTTTGTTATTATAGCCATCTATATGGTAAGGTCTTTATCTTTTTGTAATTCAACTCCTCTTAGAAAAACTATACTTATTACGTATACTAATAAGCCTAATAAAATTGTTTGAAATCTAAAATTAAACTCATTTTTAATAATAATACTTTCGAACACTAACGTGTTCTTTATCCATAAGTCAGCCGCGTACTGAATCAACTGAGCCACAAATGACATTAATATAATAAACAACGATATTTTCCTAATATACAAGCCATTAGCTGAAATGAAATAATTATTGTCTGTTAAATTTTTAAATATTCTACGTAAAAAATAGATTATAATTAAATAAATTAAAGAATCAACCATTGCTGCCAACATCCTTAAGTATATAAATTTTTGATCCAGATCCGTAATATGAAGCCTTCCTTTGCCATTTGTTAATGAGTAGGCATAATTATCACCGTTGTAAATTAATGGTTCCACAAAAGTGATTTTTTTAAAACTAATATTAAAACCTTTTAAATGATTTAAATCTATTATATCAATATTATAATACAGTAAAAACCCGATCACTATAATAAGAGCTATTATTACTATTTGCAAATACCAAAAGATATTTAAGATAGCTCTTGTAAATTTTAATATTTTATAATTCCTCATTTCACTGTTAGTTATGGACTAACGTCAATATTACAAAAATAATCATTAGTCTTTGTATAAACATTTTTAAAATCGGAATTCCGAGAGGAACTCCGCGCTTTATTAATAGTTTAACCTGAGTTGCAGGCTTCCTATGAATAATACAGTTATTAATTCGAATTTACTAAATTTAAACTGTTATAATGTATCCCCCGAGCAACTACATGTTGGTTAATTCAATAAGATTTTAGTGTAGCCCTATTTTGATGTTGTAGACTCTATCGTCTCTTTGTAATTATGAGGATATTGATCTGTGATGTTCTTGTGGTTTATAGACTGTATATTTTCAAGTGTATATTTCAGTCAGGCATACGGGTTGACCTCCTGTCTTTTACAATTTGCAAAAAAATTATATGCCATTGCCGCCTTTTGGGCCGTATCGTGCGATCCCGCAAAGAGATAGTTCTTTCTGCCAAGAGCAACGAGCCTGATCACGTTTTCCACCAGGTTATTGTCTATCCGTAAGTTTCCACCTGTTAGATATGCCGTTAGCTTGTCCCATCTGGATTGGGAGTATGCCAAGGCTTTGCCTATTTGGCTTTTGGGCGGGGTGAGATTGATCTGCAAAAACATCCACTTTCTTTGAGCGTAAGCTCTTTGATCTGCTTTGGATTCAATCCCTGTTCTTTTGCCTTGCGCTCGACCACATAGAGTTTTTTGTATTTCAACCAACGCATGCCCGCTCCTTGATCTGTCATTATCCAGAGCTCTCTCAAATTCGCGTCTTGCATGTGCCCAGCAAGCTAAATGTGTTACCTTTGATTTTTTGCCATAGGCATTTTATCCCGCATAACCATCGGTCTGCAGGTACAACTTGAAGTTTTGTAGAATAGGTATGAGGGACCTTTAGCGGCATCCAAAAGACCGAAGGCGCGGACCAGAGAATCCCAAGGGATGACAAGATGGATTTTTCCAAGGTCGCTCTGGAGAAAACGTGCATAAAAATCATCAAACTGCCCCCTAGGGGTTGAAAATAGAAAACTGTGCTGGAATTCGGATAATCTTTGTACCTTGACTATACCTTTTGAAATTCAAAAGCCCGTTTTTAGAGCTTAGGATTCATATTCGGGACTTTATTTCATTAGACGTACGGATTATTCGTCTGAATATCAAATAATTAAAACACTGCCGAATGTCCCTAATTAGGTAATAACTAACCCGTTCAAAATGAGTAGCTGCTAACTACAACACCAAAGTTATAATCCGTGCATAGAAACTCAACTTGCCACGCCTGAAGCACCAATTTTAATAGTTAGCTCTGCTTGCAATAGATCCAAGAACTTTGAATTTTCTTTTAACTTTTATTCGACTCCATTTACAAAGGAATGAGATGATTATTTACCAAAATTCTATTATTCTGATAGAACTCTCACTCCCAAACCTGCCAGCTCCAGTTCCTAAGTATAGAACGCTTCTACTACTCAGATAAAAGCAGTAATGGATATATTCCATTTTATGATTTAAAATCGTCACTTATCTTATGAATATCACTTTTTCATCTTTCATGCCTGGCAAGAACGTATCAAACTTACACATCCTAAGAATTTAAATTCAGAATTTCTTGAACGCTTTTCATGTCTTCACTAATTTCTCATCCAAACCCTAGCGTATATTTGTGTTGTGGTTAACTTTGTATGCCTAAAAGCTTGGCCATTGTCTCGATTGGAACGCCATTGGAAAGGGTTATTAAGATGGCAAAAGTGTGTCTTGCAATATGAAAAGTCAACTTTTTTTGAATGTTAAGGATCTCTGCAATCACCTTAAGATATTGATTGGTATTTTGATTTGAATATATTGGAAGAACAGCATCACTTGCGATTAAACAATGATGTTTGGTATATCTATTTAAGATTGTTTGTGCTTTATCTAAAATGGGTATTTTGACCGCTGTGTTTATTTTTACCCGTTTGGTTCTTATCCAAAGCCCACCCTCATTATTTGACAATGTGATCTTTATTTAGTTTTTGAATATCAATATAAGACAAGCCTGTATAATAGGAAAAAACAAACATATCTTTAGTAAATTTTAAACATGGACAATCGAAGCTTGCTCCCTCAATGGCGGTCAATTTGTTTTTGTTAGGAATGTCTCGTTTCCATCTTTAAAATCTTATGCTAAAATTAACAAATGGATTTCTTACCAACAATCTAATTTGATAGGCAAACTTATCAGTTTCCTCAACCTGGTCAAGTGCTTCATGACCCCGTTATGATTCAACTTGCTTTTTTTTCTTAGGAAGCATTCGAAATCACTAATGAATTCAAATGATATATCAATTAAATTGAAATCTTTTGATTTCATGGAACTTTAAAAAAATTCAAGCAAATATTTTTCTGTGGTAAAATAATGGCTTAGAGTACTTGGCTTGATAACGTTTGCCATAACCCTTTTATGGTAGTTAATTAAATCAACTAAAGTTTTTTGATTGTTGCCATCTTCGTAGTAATAGGTTTTTATCGCATGAACAGTTATAGCCTTCTTCTCAAGATTTAACAGTCTTGGCATTCCAAAAATTTAAAGTAAACTTGCTCAATATGGGCATTGACCTGCTGGCTTTTGTTTAATCTTCCAATCATTCCTTTTGAAGTTTTACTTCAATACTTAATTGGAATAGACCTACCCAAACTGATCTCTAAACGTTTACCATTTGCAGTGATTCTGGCATATCATGGTGCACTGCCAGATATTTTCTTTGACACGTTCTGCCAGAAGGTAATTGATAAATTTGATGTTCACATAGTTCGTTTTTTTAATATTCATTAAAAACGAAAGTCAAACCATACGCAAAATAGAATTAAAACCTAAAAGATAAAAATCCGAGGTAACCGAATAGGTAACCTAAACTTTGATATTAAATGCAATCATTTAACATTCTCCAAAATGTACTTTATTATAAATCAAATGATTATACGTAATACGATTTACAAAATCCATTAAAAGTCGTCAATAAAGTACTATTTTGATCATTTTAAGTCAACTTCCAGCATATAGATTGTCGCCCATCAAAAAATAGCTAATATTGCTACACAGCATATTTTTACGGGAGGGAAAATGATTGTGGCAAAAAGATATCCAAGAGTCCAATTACAGTCTACCAATATAGAGCTAAGCCAGATAAAATTGGAATTGTCAACGCATCTATAGAACGTTATCTTAATTTTGTGCTATAAAAACTGAAACACCAATAAATTCACATTATTCCTAATCTGATTTTTCGCTAATTATCTTGTTTAACTTCTTAAGGAGTTGATCTTTTGTCATCTTAGCATATTTGTCTTTTTCAGCATCTGCAATTTTTTTTCGTAGCAGCTTCAGCTCGTGTTCTTCTTCAAGTTTTCTAGCTTTTTTGTCGAGCCTTCTTTGCACAGCGTCCATATCTGATTTTATCTTGTGATCCATGACACGAGCATAAATTTGAGTAGTCGTGATTTTTGAATGACCCAATATCTTAGAAACGGTTTCGATTGGCATTCCGTTGCTCAATGCCACTGTTGTAGCAAACGTATGCCGTGCCATGTGAAAGGTAAGATTTTTTTCAATTCCGACTTCCTTGGCGATTTCTTTCAGATATAGATTAGTTTTCTCATTGGTTATTGATGGTAAAAGCTTACCCGTAAACTCTGTCACTGGATGCACCTCATATTTAAGAAGAATCTGTTCTGCACGGCACAACAATGGAATCCTGATTTTAGTATTTGTTTTTTGCCTAAACGTTGTAATCCATTTATGACCTTCATCATCGCCAATCCAAACATTTTGTTTTGTCAAATTCCGAATGTCCACATAAGAAATACCAGTGTAGCTACTGAAAACAAAAAGATCCCTTACACGGTCCAAACGGTCAAGTTCAAAATGGTGCGTGGCAAGTTTTGAAAGCTCACTATAAGATAGGAATTCTCTATCCACCTTATCAAATGAAGATTTCCATCTGCGGAAAGGATCATCTTTGATCCATTCAAGATTATAGGCAAGCGTTACAATTTTTCTTAAGCGTTGAATGTGTTTAGTAACTGTATTATGGCTCATCGCCTTAGGATGCCCCTTTGGATAGTAGGCATTCAAATAGTTCTCGAAATCACATAAAAACTCGTAGTTCAAATTAGATAAAGAAATATCATTAAGCTTTTTCTGTTTTAAAAATCGTGAAATATAACCTTCAGTTACTTTAAAATTTCTAATTGAACCAATAGCCAAAGTGTTTTCAATTTTTTGCCCATGATATCTTAATAGCTCAAAAAGTGTTTTTGATTCTACTCCTTCTTGCAAAAATCCATTTTTCAGATTTTCGGCAGTTATAGAAATATTATCGTTGCGTAGAATTTGATACTTATTATAAAGTTCTGACTTAGTTACTTCTAAATAATTATTAATTTCTTTCGCTTTAGCGGAATTACCCATCATCTTCCTGTGTTTGAAATCCCAAAGTTCCAATGGCACTTTTCGTTTCAAACTAATGTTGACACGCTTTTTGTCGATAGTGATTCGCATATACAGAAGTACTTCACCATCAATCTCTTTTTGCTTGTTGACCCAAAAGTGAATCCCAAGTGTTTTTACTGTTCTCATAATTGTTGCTGTTTTAAGTTAAACTTAAATTCCGATCGTCAAATCAAACAAACAATTGAGTGATATCGCTTTAGTTTGAAATACACCCGAGGTAACCTTTTAAATTTTGAGGTAACCTCTGAGGTATCATTTCAAATCAAATCATATCAAATTAAATGAACCCTTAAAAACCACGAAACCACGCAAATCCTAAGATTTGCGTGGTTTTGATGCTATTTGATATAGCTTTTAGTGACCTCGACTGGATTCAAACCAGTAACCTCTTGAGCCGTAATCAAGTGCGCTATTCAGTTGCGCCACGAGGCCTAATTTTACTTTAAATAACCTTTAGTGCACCAGTACCGAAGGGTACATTTTAGTATGGACGAGGCCTTTTAAAGTGGGTGCAAATATAACACTTTTATTAAATTAGTACCAAACAATTTATTTCAAATTTGTAAATGTTTATGTGTTTACTATGATTTATCACGAAATACTTCTTCCTTTCCATCTTTAATTTGACACATTTAACCTTTCGAGCTTCTCTAACGACGACTTATTGCGCAATTAAATCAAGATGGGATTGTCCTAGATACCGATGTTGAGCTCACGCAGGGATTATTTTCGGGAAACATTCCTTACAAATCTGACTTAGTACGCTTACATTTGCAAAAAAAATAATACAATGGAATACATTTTACAACCTTGGCCTTGGTACGTTTCTGGTCCACTGCTTGCCATGATCATGTTTACACTTATTTATTTTGGGAAGACTTTTGGTATGTCCTCCAACCTGAGAACCCTTTGCGCCATTGCTGGGGCTGGAAAAAAAACTCCTTTTTTTGACTTTGATTGGAAGTCTCAAAAATGGAATTTAGTAGTCGTTTTGGGCGCAATAATTGGTGGATTTATCGCTCATTTTTTATTATCTAATCCGATTGACATCGATTTAAATCCTGTAACTGTAGAAAGTCTTTCCCAATTAGGCTTTGAAAATGCAGGAAAAAGCTTATTGCCAGCCGAACTTTATAGTTGGGATGCCGCCCTTAGCCTCAAAGGATTATCCATTTTAATTGTTGGAGGTTTCTTGGTAGGCTTCGGCACACGTTATGCTGGTGGCTGTACCTCTGGGCATGCCATTACAGGATTGAGCAATTTGCAACTGCCTTCCTTAATTGCCGTGGTCGGCTTTTTTCTTGGGGGACTAATTATGATTCACTTAATATTTCCATTAATCTTTGGTTAATACCGTCGTTTTGCAAATCATTAATGATCCTAAAGGTGAGTTAAGTACTGCATCTGACATTCAAAAAACAATAAATTTACACATATGAAATTTTTAAAATTTTTACTCGTTGGAATTGCCTTCGGAATCATTTTAGTGAAATCCGAGGCCGTATCATGGTACCGTATTTATGAAATGTTCCGCTTTGAATCGTTCCACATGTACGGCATTATTGGCACTGCGATTGCCACAGGAGTCATTTTACTTCTGATTACTAAAAAATTCAAGTTTAAAAACATTGAAGGTGGTCTAATGGGTGTCCCTGAAAAAGAGAAAGGCTTTACACGCTACATCTTAGGCGGTACGTTATTTGGCTTGGGATGGGCATTATCTGGAGCCTGCCCAGGTCCAATGTACATCTTGGTTGGTACAGGAGTTTTCACCATCCTGATTGCTATTTTAGCGGCTATTTTTGGTACTTACGTCTATGGCGTATTGAAAGATAAACTTCCTCATTAATTTTTCACAGAATAGCCAAGAACAGTCTATGTCACGAATAATAATCAATCGCTAAAGTGCAACTAAAGAAACATAAGACCTCACCGCCCCCTAAGTATCGGGATAAAAAGTTGTGAGGTCTTTTTGAATTATACTATTTCGGCACTTAAACCAGCTTCCAAAAGCATGGAACAGCGCGGTTTTAGATCTTCATAAGACCCTGTTTTTACAGTACACTTTCCTTTATAATGGACTAATATGGAACATTGCTCTGCTTGTTCAGGGGTATGGTCACACGCATAAATAAGCGTATCTATGACATAGTCAAAAGTATTGACATCATCATTATATAATACAATCTCGTTCTGATTTTGTTCTAGGGTATCAACGAGAAGGTCTTCTTTAATTTTCTCTTTAGTACTCATTTTTTTTAGTCTTAAGTATGCAGTAATCAGTCTGCACATTTTATTACTTTTATTAGGTTTCTATTCGATGAAAAAGTCATCCGTCATGGGTCATCAGACATCTGTCCTCAAGCTAATTTACGAATTTTAAAGCAACCCAATTATTTCTTTCCAAACTTTCAACGTAGGTCAGTCCCTGTTTATTGCATTCCTCTTCAATGGCGGGAATATCGTGATTGTAAAATCCGCTCAAAAAAATCGTCCCCTTTGGGTTGAGACATTTGGCATAAGAAACGAGATCATTCAATAGTATATTTCGGTTAATATTGGCAATAATGGTGTCATATTTTTGATCTTTCAACAAACTGGCATCACCTTCCAATACTGTAATATGTTTACAGTTATTTCGTTCTACATTTTCCAAACTGTTCAAATAACACCAATTGTCATAATCGATGGCATCTATAGGCTTGGCACCTTTCATCTCAGCAAGAATAGCCAAAACACCTGTACCACACCCCATATCTAACACTGATTTGTCCTTGAAATCATTTTTAAGGATATGCTGTATCATCATATGTGTAGTTTCATGATGCCCTGTACCAAAACTCATTTTAGGCTCAATAACAATGTCGTATTGAGTTTCTGGTTTAGGGTGAAATGGTGCACGGACCGAGCATATATCATCAACGATAATAGGATTGAAATTCTTTTCCCATTCTTCGTTCCAATTGACTTGTTCAATCTCCTCAAAAGTATAAGAAAACTCAAATTCATCAGATTTCAAAATTTGAATATCCTCTAAAATATGCTCATTCCATTCGTCCTTTTGAATATAAGCGGTAACACCTTCGTCAGTTTCCACAAAACTCTCAAAACCGGCATAACCCAATTCAGCAATCAAAATTTCTGTTCCTGGCTGAAGTGGTTCTACCTTAAACTGATACCCTATATAAATTGTATTGGACATTTTTCAAATTTCTTATTTCCGTCAAAAACGGGATTGTTTTATAATTAAAACGAATTAACAATGGCAAAAAAATCGTCAGCATTAAGTGCAGCACCTCCAATTAATCCGCCATCAACATCTGGTTTAGAAAAAATCTCTTTGGCATTTGAGGGTTTACAGCTGCCACCATAAAGTATAGACATGTTCTCGGCCAAATCCTTCCCATATTTATCTGCCAATGTTTTTCTAATAAACGCATGCATATCTTGTGCTTGTTCGGGACTTGCGGTTTCACCTGTACCAATGGCCCAAACCGGTTCATAGGCCAACACAATGTTCTCAAATGCCGACGCATTTAAATGGAATAAAGCGTTTTTGATTTGATTTTCAACAATATGCTCCTGGTTTCCAGATTTTCTATCCTTCAACTCTTCACCAAAACAAAAAATAACACGCATCTCATTTTTTATGGCCGCATCCACCTTTTTTGCCAACAGCTCATCGGTTTCATTAAAATAAGCACGGCGCTCACTATGTCCTAAAATCACGGTTTTAACACCAAGACTTTTTATCATTGTTGCACTGACCTCTCCAGTATAGGCACCAGATTCTGCAAAATGCATATTTTGCGCAATCACCTCAATAGAACTGTCTTTTAACGAATTAAAAGCTTGCCAAAGGTTGGTGAATGATGGCGCGATCATCACCTCAACATCGCCCATCTTGTTTTGCATTTTAAGCTCTCTAATCAATGTTTCCGTTTCCGATAAACCATTGTTCATTTTCCAATTTCCTGCTACGATATTTTTTCTCATATTTCTATCTTTAACTCCTTTTAAAAAGAACTTATATTTTAGTTAATATTCTGTTTTATAATTTTAAATCCTCAATGTCGTTCCAATGTTTCTTTTGCATCACCGTCCCTTTGTTTAAGATGACCACCCCCGGATTTGAACGAACAATCGTTTTCAAAACTTTTTCATCACACAAGTAAAATTCAAAGTCCAGATTGTACACCGACTTAATGTTTTGTTTTGTGGCTTCATCAGAGGTGGTCATACCAATCACTGTATATCCCTTTTGGAGCGCTTCATCTGCCAAGGATTTCAATTTTACCATCCCATCCTTTTCAGAGGATTTCAAATCATATGCCACAATCATTACTAATTTATCCTTTTCCAAGAAATAATCAGTCAAATCCTCGTCTTCAGATTCTATTGAAAAATCCTGTATCCTAGGAAGGTCTCCAGCTTGTATTTCTTTGGTTTCTACCCCAATAATCTCATCGTACGCCGCGGGTCCTTGTCCGCGGTCCGTCAACGTTTTCTCTTCGCCATTAAGTGTATAGGTCCATACATAATCGATAATGGCCTTTTTTGCATCGGGTCCAAGCCTCATATTTTCCTGTATATTATCCCCAATTTTATAAGCTCTAAAATCTATGGCTGGCAAATGCATGAGCACATAATACCCAAAGGAAAGTGAGGCAAGGAAAGCTACAAGCGCAATAATGGTTGTGCCGAGTTTACTGAAAATTGGTTTAATATGTTTCACGCCAAGAGAGAGAATCAGAATAAAAAACAATAAAACAACGTCTTTAGTAAAACTTTGCCATGGCGTCAAAGGCATCGCATCGCCAAAACATCCACAATCCTTTACTTTATCAAAATAGGCAGAGTAAAACGTCAAAAAGGTGAAGAAGATAATCATGAGCAACAAGCTCCACACGGTAAATTTAGGCTTATAACCAATAAGTAGAAAAATACCCAAAACCACTTCAAAGATTACCACCATTACGGCAATTCCCAAAGCATAAGGTTCTAAAAACGGAAGGTTTAAAACATCAGTTCCAAAATACTCCTGAAGTTTATACGAAAAACCCAAAGGGTCATTAAGCTTTACAAACCCCGATATAAGAAAAAGGATGCCTACAAATATTCTACTGATTGCTACTAAATATTTCATAAAAATTAAAAAGTTAAAAATTCCAAACTCCAATAGCGAAGTTTGTAAAGACCACTATGCTTATATGTTTTCATTCAAATGAATCAAGGCAAAAACCGAATAATTGATCATATCTTGGTAATTGGCGTCAATACCTTCACTCACCAACGTTTTACCAGCGTTATCCTCTATCTGTTTTACTCTTAACAGCTTTTGTAAGATAAGATCTGTTAAGCTGCTGACCCTCATTTCCCGCCATGCTTCACCATAATCATGGTTCTTGTTCATCATGAGTTCTTTGGTCAAGGCTATTTTTTCATCGTAAAGTTTAGTGGCTATTGCAACGGTCATATCCGGTTTTTCAGCCACACCCTTATCCAATTGAATCAATGCCATCGTGCAATAATTGATGATGCCTATAAATTCGCTTTCCTCACCCTCATCCACCTTACGCTCATCATTTTGTTGCAAACCTCGAATGCGTTGTGCTTTTATAAAAATTTGATCGGTTAAGGACGGAAGTCTCAAAATACGCCACGCACTTCCATAATCGGACATTTTATTAACAAAGAGATTTCTACATTTTTCAATAACAGCATCGTATTGTTTTGAAGTATCTTGCATAGAAAATTGGTAATTTTGCGTAAATTTCGCCTAAATAGTTCAGAGTTCAAAGTTCAAGGTTCAAAGTTTTACAGATATAAAATTATAATTTATTGAATATCCATAAATTTGACTTTTGCGCCATCATTACTTTGAACTTCAAACTTAAAAATCGGAATCATCCTCATGACCATAAACTGTAAAGGGCAACTTATTGACTTGACCATTCCTAAAGTTATGGGCATTTTAAATCTCACTCCAGATTCTTTTTATGATGGGGGCGTTTATAAAAATGAGGCCGATATTTTGAAGCAAGTGGACAAAATGTTGAACGAAGGTGCGGATTTTATTGATATTGGCGCCTATAGTTCTAGACCAAATGCTGCGCATATCACTGAATCAGAAGAATTACAACGATTGCTTCCAATTATTAATCTGCTGACTGATGCTTTTCCTGATATTCTAATCTCTGTGGATACGTTTAGGAGTGAAATTGCCAAACAATCAATCAACGCGGGAGCTTGTATGATCAATGATATATCCGCCGGGAAAATGGATGAAAACATGTTGACCACCGTTGCGGAACTAAAAATTCCTTATATTATGATGCATATGAAAGGTACGCCTCAAAACATGCAACAAAATGTTAGTTATGAGCATTTGATTAAGGACATACTTTTTTACTTTTCTGAACGCATTGCTGCAGCCAGAGCCTTAGGCATTGTTGATGTGGTTGTTGATCCTGGTTTTGGATTTTCAAAAACAATGGATCAAAATTATGAGTTATTAAAAAATTTAGAACTATTTAAAATGTTGGAGAAACCTCTTTTAGTTGGGTTTTCCAGAAAATCGATGATCTATAAACCTCTTCATACGTCGGCAGCTCACGCTCTGAATGGCACTACGGTCCTAAATACGCTTGCCTTACAGAAAAACGCGTCTATATTAAGAGTCCATGATGTAAAAGAAGCTAAGGAATGTATTGAACTGACGCAGCAATTAAACTTATAATCCATGAAATATTTATCCCTCCTTTTACTGCTTTTGACTTTTTCCTGTAACAACGAAAAAACAATTTTACTTCCTGAAATAGAAAATGCCGAGATTACTGAAGTTCATGATATTTCTCCGATCTATATTTTTTATGACGAATCCAGAACAGACAGCCTTGAACTCAATAGAAACAATATTATAAGTACAACCAACTGGCTGGTCAATATCGATAAAAGACTCACTTTAGGTCAAGTTATTCCAAAAATCGTTGTGTTACAGGAAAAGAAACGCAATGCTGAAGTTCACAAAAATGAAAATTCTAAAAATTACTTTACTTGCAACGATACCAGCATTCAAAACCTAGGATTTTTAGAGTTTACCAAAATCATTTATAAGATGAACTCAATACTTCCCAACGTGTCGTCAGATTATTATAATTCTAAAGAAAAACGGATCATTCTGGATTTCAGGACGCCCAATGACATTAAATTTGTGACACTTTATAATGATTCCATAATCAAAAAATCGACGATAAAGACCCTCAAGAATGATCTTGAATTACTGCCAAAGGAAACAGTTTACGATTTAGTGCTGAGTATTAATGATCAATTAACCTTTCAGGATTATATTACTTTCAAATCAACACTCTCAAAAATAAAATCGCCTAATGTGACCATTAATGAAAACGAGTTCATTTATTAACCATATTTTTTTAATTTTATAAAAACATTTCTGGATTGGACGAGCTTAAATTTTGGGATTTTGGAATTATAGATTTTATTGATGTTTTCCTCGTTGCCATACTTTTATATTATGTCTATAAGCTAATAAAAGGTACGGTTGCGATCAATATATTTATTGGCATCATCATCATCTATTTTGTATGGAAATTAACTGCATTCCTCAAAATGGGTTTGCTAAGCTCCATCTTTAGTGGTTTTATGGACGTGGGAATTATTGCGTTAATTGTGGTTTTTCAACCTGAAATAAGAAAATTTCTATTAATGGTGGGCTCTACAAACTTTGGAAATAAACGGAAGTTCTTAAGACATCTTAATTTTCTAAAAACTGAAGGACAAGTACAAACGGATGTTGACGTTATTATTTCTGCATGTAAAAAAATGGCCTCAACCAGAACCGGTGCTTTGATAGTCCTGGAACGGAATAACAATCTCGATTTCTTGACAAGCTCTGGCGATGAAATGAATATTTCAGTGACTCAACCCATAATTGAAAGTATTTTTTTCAAAAACAGTCCACTGCATGACGGAGCCATAGTTATTGCTAATAATGTCGTAAAGGCTACACGGGTCATTCTTCCCGTCAGTAATGAAAGAAATATTCCGCAACGTTTTGGACTTCGCCATCGTGCAGCCGTCGGGATTACTGAAAAAACTGATGCCTTGGCTATTGCCGTTAGTGAAGAAACCGGGCAGATTTCCTATATAAAAAATGGTGAATTTGTGATGTTTAAGGATAATGCAGAACTGATTGAAATGATCAAAAAGGATTTGGCCTAATAAACATCATTTTCATCACAGTTAGAAATCTATGTAAAGACTAAACCGCTTCATTCTTTAAAAACTGTACTTCATATAAATTTCTGTAATAACCATTTTCATTTTGAAGCAATTGTTTGTGGGTGCCCTCTTCAACAATTTGACCCGCATCCATAACAATAATTTTATTGGCCTTTTGAATCGTAGCCAAACGGTGTGCAATAACAATCGATGTTCTGTCTTTTGTGATTTTTTCCGTAGCCACTTGCATTAATTGCTCTGAATAGGAATCTACTGAGGAGGTTGCTTCGTCCAAAATCAAAATACTAGGATTGGTCACATAAGCTCTTAAAAAAGAGATCAATTGTCTCTGTCCCGAAGACAGCATCACCCCACGCTCTTTAACGTTATAATGATACCCGTTTGGTAAACTCATGATAAATTCGTGAATCCCAATATCCTTGGCAGCCCTTTGAACTTGCGCCTCTGTAATATCTGGATTATTGAGCGTAATATTATTTAAAATGGTATCGGCAAAAAGGAATACATCCTGGAGTACCACGGCAATTTGAGCTCGCAATGAGGTCAAGGTCATTTCCTTTATATCCACCTCATCAATATATATTTTGCCTTTTTGGATGTCGTAAAAACGGTTCAACAAGTTGATAATGGTAGATTTTCCCGCTCCAGTAGCCCCAACAATCGCAATGGTTTGCCCTGATTTGACCTCAAATGAAATATTTTTTAAAACTTCTTCATTTTCAATGTATGAAAAGTGGACATTTTCAAATCTAATATTGCCCATAAAGGGTGCGGCTTCAATTTTTCCGGTATCATCTATTTGGGAAGTAGTATCCAACACCGCAAAAACGCGATTGGCGGCTACAATTCCCATTTGAAGCGTATTGAATCTGTTTGCAATCTGGTTCAAGGGTCTGAATAACATTGGAATCATCATGATAAATGCGAACAAATCACCTTGAGAAGCTAAATCGTCAGAAATAATATTGAGTCCGCCATACCACACCACCATCCCTAAAGTCAATGACGACAAAAACTCAGCAATCGGGAAAAAGACGGAGTTGTACCACACTGTTTTTAACCAGCCTTTTCTATGGCGGGCGTTGATTTCTTTAAACTTTCTGTATTCTGTTTCTTCCCGCGTAAAAAGCTGTAAGATTTTCATTCCCGTAACACGCTCTTGGACAAAGGAATTGAGATTGGAAACTTCATTACGCACATCTTCAAAGGCAATTTTCATATACTTCTGAAAGATCTTGGTGGCAAAAAGAACAATGGGTAAGGTTGTAAATACCAAAAGACTGAGCTTCCAGTTCATAAACAGCATGACACCTCCAACCACCAACATTTTCAAGACATCACTGAAAATCATAAAAAGGCCTTCCCCAAAGATATCCGAAATACGTTCCATATCTGTAACTGTCCTGGTAATTAATACCCCTACAGAAGAGTTATCAAAATATTTCATTCGGAAACTCAAAATGTGTTTAAACAATTTTACTCTAATGTCTTTAACAACAGATTGCCCCAGCCAACTTGAATTGTAGATAAACAGTAATTGACAGATGACTTCCAGAAACAAAAGGACAATCATGATGATGATATAGTACAAAAAACCATCATATTTTTGAACTTCAATTTGATTATCTATGGCTTGCTGCAATACATAAGGTCTTAAAGCCCCAAAAATTGCCAATCCGGTTACAAATAATAAAGTCATTGCAAAAACAAGCTTATATGGTTTGATGTATTGCATCAATCTTTTGAAGAGGCTCACGTCGTAAACTATAGTTTTCTTTTTGGCACTCATATTATATCGTGTTAAAAATAGTATCAGGGTATTTAATATCCATTAAAAACAATCCTTGTGCAGGAACCGAAAACCCGGCTTCATTCCTGTCTTTAGATTTAATTATGGCGTGCAATTGTTCCACCTCAAGTTTGCCCAATCCAATATTGACCAGCGTTCCCACAATGGCACGTACCATATTTCTTAAAAACCGATCGGCGGTTATGACAAAAGTCAATTCGGTATCCTTTAACACCCAATACGCTTCTTTAATGTCACAAAAATACGTTTTCACGTCCGTATTACTTTTGGAAAAACATTGAAACTCTTTATATTGCAGTAATATCTTACAAGCATCATTCATTTTATCCAAATTTAAAGGCAAATGGACTTTATAGGCGAAATCATGTGTAAAGACATTTTTTGTAGTGGAAATGCGATAGTGGTAGGTCCGGCTCAGTGCATTAAATCTTGCATGTGCTTTATCTTTAACTTCAAAAATACGATGGACGGCGATGTCATGAGGTAAAAACCAGTTGATCTTATAAATCAACTCCTCCCTATCAAAAGGTTCGTCCATATCAAAGTGTGCAAACATTTGAGCCGCATGAACACCAGCATCTGTTCGGCCTGCCCCCATAACTTTTATTGGAAACCTTAGCAAAGTGGTCAACGCATGCTCCAAAACCTGCTGCACGGAAATGGCATTAGGCTGTTTCTGCCAGCCATGGTATGCTTTTCCGTTGTATGAAAATTCAATAAAATATCTCAAGGCGACTTTGATTGATTTGAAAGTTTATTAAATGTTAGGGCTGTAAACCCGGTGCTCCAACAAACTAAAATTTGAAAATAGGATTATACATTACTTACCGATAGTTTAATGCCTTTATCACTATTTTTGTGAATTGCAAAGTTAGTTATTTATGATTGATGATTTTATGATTGTTGATTTTAAGAATTCAAAAACACAGAAAATCCTATTTTGAAAAAGATTTTACTCTTATCGGACACCCACAGCCATATTGATGACGATATTCTAAAATATGTTAAGCAGGCAGATGAAGTATGGCATGCTGGTGATATTGGCGATTTAAAAGTTACGGATGCCATAAAAAAATTGAAACCTCTTAGAGCGGTTTACGGTAATATTGATGATACTCAAGCCCGAATGGAATTCCCGGAAAACAACCGATTTATGTGCGAAGGCGTGGACGTTTTCATCACTCATATTGGCGGCTATCCTGGCAAATATACCCAACGCGTTCGGGAATTGCTTCAACAAAATCCGCCCAAACTCTTTATTTGCGGTCATTCGCACATTCTTAAAGTCATGCCAGATAAAAAATTGAATCTGCTCCACATGAATCCCGGTGCCATTGGAAAACACGGGTTCCAACAAGTAAGAACGATGTTGCGTTTTACGATTGATGGAGGAAAAATTGATAATTTGGAGGTGATCGAGTTTAAGAAATGAGATGGTTCAACAGAGTAGAACAGTGATGACGCAGATGGAGCAGTTTTATGCTGATTTCTATGAAGACTTCAACAAAAATCATAAAAAATTAGCCTCATCAGTGTTCCATTCAGAGATTTCAAAAACCTGAGTGGTTTTTTTCGTGAATGATTATTGCAAAGATTTCGTTTCACCACTTCGCAACAGTTTCCGTCCTCTGGAAAAGAATAAGGGAGGAAATTATTCCAATGCGCCTTCGGCTTTCACCAGAAATAAATCACTTTGAGATCCCGCCAAGGGGCGGGATTAGTTCAACCAGCAAATTCCAATGCGCCTTCGGCTTTTGGAATATGGGTTTCACTAAAAAAACCCGAGATCTTCACCTCGGGTTTACGCACTAAAAAAATTAAGATAATAGGCTTATCGCAATCGATCAACAGATTTTACAAGATCCTCATCCTTTTTTATGGCCTTATTGGCTAACACCAAAAACACGATAGAAAAAATAGGAATAAAAATCCCAACGCCTTTCTCTGAGATTTCACTCTCTCCAGGCGCCATTAGCAATAGATATAGAAATAATCCTAATAAAATAAAGTTCAATATGATATTGAGTCGTCCCAAAACAAATTGGAACTTCCTGTGTTTATAATTAAAAATAGAAATCAAAGATAATGCAGCAGATCCAAAAAACATAGCCAAATACAACATTTCATCTTGGGCATATACAGGAACATCTTCGGCATTGGTCCATAAATGGAATACAAATATCAAGCCGCAAGAAAAAATGGCTGCTATAAGTAAATAAACGGTTTGAATGCGCTGTAACATGGTTTGATCTAAAAAATTAAAACCCAAAATTAACAGTTTCTTTTTGATTCATACAGTAATTTTTAAAATAAAATTGTATTATTGCATTAACATTCTGTTACTCGCAGAGTAATAAGCTGTTAAATCTTCAAAATTACATTCGGTTTTTTCCTCTTCTTAATCTTGAAAAAAGATTCGGATCAAATCCAATTTCAATTTTTATACTAAATATTCATAAACATACATGTTTGAAATTTCGCAATTAAAAGAAAAGAAGCTTTCTGACTTACAGGAAATAGCTCAAAAGTTAAATGTACCTAAGTACCGTACGCTTAAAAAATTAGATCTAGTTTACCAAATCCTAGATTTACAAGCGGCAAATCCGGAGGTAGTGAAAACTGAAATCACAGCCATCACTGATACTAAAACCGATATCAAGCCCGAAGCTCCTAAAGCATCAACACCACCTCTAAAGAAAAAAAGAGAGCGTGTTGAAAAAAAGCCAACTCCAAATAAGGCACAACAAAAAATGGAGTTGCCAGACGACAAAGTAGAATTAAAAACGCCTGAAGAAAAGACGCCTGAAGAAAAAACACCGGAGGTTAAAAAACCAGAAGTTAAAAGGCCTGAAATAAAAAGACCTGAACCTAAAAAGCAAGAATCTAAAGCGGTTTCGGCTAGTGATGCTTCAGACAATTCTAGAAAGGAATCGCCTAACCCTAAAAATGTAGAGGTTCGCGATAAAAAACAGCACACGCCAAAAGAAAAAGATGGTGCCAACAAATCCCAAGCTAAGGACAACAGGAATCAGCGCTCAAGTGAACCTAATGGCAACAAATCGAGTTCTAAAGATCACAACCATAATCGTGATAGCAGCACTCATGCAGCCTCTAAAGTAAATAACGGTAATAAAGACAATAGAAACCGTTACAGAGAACCCGATTTTGAATTCGATGCGATTATTGAAAGTGAAGGTGTGTTGGACATCATGCAAGATGGCTACGGATTTTTACGATCATCAGATTATAATTACCTCTCCTCCCCTGACGATATTTATGTATCCCAATCTCAAATCAGATTATTTGGTTTAAAAACTGGAGATACCGTTCTAGGACATGTAAGACCTCCAAAGGAAGGCGAGAAATATTTCCCATTAATTAAAGTAAGTAAAATTAACGGTCAACGACCAGAGGTTGTGAGAGACCGCGTGTCTTTTGAACACTTGACCCCTTTATTTCCTCAGGAGAAATTCAATATTGCGGAAAGACAGAGCACGATTTCTACACGAATCATGGATTTGTTTTCACCAATTGGAAAAGGACAACGGGGCATGATCGTTTCGCAACCGAAAACAGGTAAAACCATGCTTTTAAAGGATGTTGCCAATGCTATTGCTGCAAACCATCCTGAAGTGTACCAAATGATTTTACTCATAGACGAACGCCCTGAAGAGGTTACCGATATGCAACGTAACGTTCGCGGTGAGGTGATTGCGTCAACCTTTGATAAGGAAGCCCATGAACACGTTAAAATTGCCAATATCGTTTTAGAAAAAGCAAAACGCTTGGTAGAGTGCGGACATGATGTGGTCATTCTTCTGGATTCCATCACACGTTTGGCTAGAGCTTACAATACAGTACAACCTGCGTCTGGAAAAATATTGAGTGGAGGTGTTGATGCCAACGCATTACACAAACCAAAACGTTTCTTTGGAGCAGCACGTAATATAGAAAATGGCGGATCCTTGACCATTATCGCTACAGCCTTAACCGAAACAGGTTCTAAAATGGACGAAGTGATCTTTGAGGAATTTAAAGGAACCGGTAATATGGAGTTACAGTTGGATAGAAAAATATCAAACCGTCGTATTTTCCCTGCTATTGATTTAACGTCTTCAAGCACACGTAGAGACGATCTCTTATTGGATGAGAATACCATCCAAAGAATGTGGGTGATGCGTAAATACCTTGCCGACATGAATCCTGTTGAAGCTATGGAATTCATCAACGATAGATTCAAAAAGACCAAAAACAATGAAGAGTTTTTAGTGTCTATGAATGGATAAGAAGTCCTTCAGTATATAAAATGAGTAAAGCCCTAAAATAATATTTAGGGCTTTTTTATATTCCAATGGCTCAATTTGGCGCACAAAAAAATCCATTCATAACGAATGGATTTTCTATATAGAAATTAAATCTCTTATTTTCTTACAAAGAAGCCACATGCTTAGCCAAACCAGACTTCAAGTTAGCGGCTTTATTATTGTGGATAATATTCTTCTTAGCTAATTTATCAATCATAGCAGAAACTGTAGGTAGCAACGTTTGTGCTTCCTCCGCATTCTCCATTTCACGTAACTTTTTAATAGCGTTACGGGTAGTTCTGTGTTTATACCTGTTGGTTAAACGCTTTGACTCACTACTTCTGATTCTTTTTAATGCTGACTTATGATTTGCCATTTTCTTTCTTTCTTTTTAAAAAATTGTAGCCCGTAGGGGAATCGAACCCCTCTTACCAGGATGAAAACCTGGCGTCCTAACCGATAGACGAACGGGCCATTTGTTTATTCAAGGTGCAAATTAATAACATTTTTTATCAATATGCAAACTTTTCAAATGAACTCACAATGTTTCATTGCGGATGCAAAAATACAACTATTTTTAAATGTTGCAAGGCCTATGCAAACTATTTTTTAAAATTTTTAATAAGCCTTGGCAAATAGCACTCTACCGCTAGAAGTTTTTCCAGTAAACACGCAGCTTCCAACCTCTTTTTTCTGATCCAAAGGCACGCATCTTATTGTAGCTTTAGTGAGCTCCTTAATCTTCTCCTCTGTTTCAGGAGTACCGTCCCAATGTGCTGAAATAAAGCCTGTTTTGGTTTCAAGAACAGTCTTAAACTCCTCAAAGGTATCTACTTCAGTAATATGCGAATTTCTAAATTCTAATGCTTTTTTGAATAAAGTGTCCTGAATTTCTACGAGCAAATCGTCAATTTTATCAACTAATCCTTCAAGGGAAACATTTTCTTTTGATAAGGTATCTCTTCTGGCCAATTCCACCGTTTTATTTTCTAAGTCCTTAGGTCCAATGGCAATCCTTAAAGGCACGCCCTGCAATTCATATTGGGCAAATTTCGCCCCAGGACGGTGTGTTGTACGATCATCATACTTATAACTGATGCCTCTTTTCTTAAATTCACGTATTAAGCTGTCGGCCACAGCACCAATCTGCTCCAATTGCTCATCAGTTTTATGGATGGGAACAATCACCACATGAATGGGTGCTAAATTAGGAGGCAACACGAGACCTTTATCATCACTGTGCGTCATGATCAGGGCACCGACCAATCGCGTAGAAACTCCCCAAGAAGTTGCCCAAACATAATCGAGCTTACCTTCATTGTTTGTGAATTTCACATCAAAAGCCTTGGCAAAATTTTGGCCTAAAAAATGAGAGGTTCCCGCCTGCAATGCTTTTCCATCCTGCATCAAGGCCTCGATACAATAGGTTTCTTCAGCACCTGCGAAACGCTCACTTTCCGTTTTCACACCTTGAATTACAGGAATTGCCATAAAGTTTTCAGCAAAATCAGCATACACTTGATTCATTAATTGCGCTTCTGCCAAAGCTTCTGTCTTAGTTGCATGCGCCGTATGCCCTTCTTGCCATAAAAACTCGGCAGTTCTCAAAAACAAACGGGTTCGCATTTCCCAACGCACCACATTGGCCCATTGATTGATCAAAATGGGTAAATCTCTATAGCTTTGAATCCATCCTTTATACGTACTCCAAATAATGGCTTCACTGGTTGGTCGTACCACAAGTTCTTCTTCCAATTTTGCCTCTGGATCCACACGTAACTTTCCTGGGTTGTCAGGATCGTTTTGTAAACGGTAATGGGTAACCACCGCACACTCTTTTGCAAAACCTTCAGCATTCTTCTCTTCGGCCTCAAACAAGCTTTTTGGTACAAAAAGTGGAAAATAAGCATTTTGATGACCGGTTTCCTTGAACTTTCTGTCCAATTCTGCCTGCATCTTTTCCCAAATAGCATAGCCATAAGGTTTAATAACCATACAGCCTCTAACTGCCGAGTTCTCAGCTAAATCTGCCTTTACGACCAATTCATTGTACCATTTGGAATAGTCTTCCGCTCTACTTGTAAGATTCTTACTCATTACCTGGGTTTTGGCACAAAAGTTGTGCTTATGTTAAATAAATAAATAGTTCGACAAAACTAACTATTTTTGTAATGTTCAACAATAAAAACAAATAGATATGCCATTTAAATCTAACATATATCGCAAGTTGCCATTTTTTGTTGCACTAAGCTTACATTTCGTATTAGCTTCTTGTGGCTCATACCAGTACGCTGGGTATGAAAACGATGGTATTTACAGCTCTGAAGTCCCTCAGTATGAAGTCTACTATGAAGAGGCTCCAGCTAATAACAATAGCTACTACAAAGAATTTTTCGGAGAGAAATCACAACAATTTGGGCAAATAGCTCAAAATGAAAACGTTATTTTCACCAATATTGACGATTATCAGGGAAATTATTCTGATGACAGTGGGGACATCCAATATGAAGACAGTTACGCTGGATGGGGCCAGAACAGTCAAAACGTAGATATAAACATCTATTATAACAACAGCAGTTGGTATCCTTACAGATACGGCTATTATACTCCTTATCGCGGATGGGGCTACATAGGCTGGGGTTATTCAGGTTTCTATGATCCTTTTTATTATTATGGTTACTACCCAAGATATTATCCGTACTATGGTTATGGCTATGGGTACGCATACGGTTATAACTATGGCTATGGCAACTATCCATATTATGGTAATTATTATCGCTACGGTAGAGATGTATCATATACTCAAGGAAGACGTGGAAGTGCATACACCAATTCAAGTCGACCATCAACCTATAACAATAATAGCTCCAATTTGAATAGTTCAAATAGTGGAAGACGAAGTACAATCAATTCTTCAACTAGAAGTTCAAGAGAAAATCCAGTGAACTCCACTATCAATAGAAGAAGTTCTACTACAGACACTAGAGTTAGAACCAGTACAAATAGAAATGCTCAACCGGCTACAAGAACCAATACGAATACCAATACCAATAGAAGAAACGTTCAACCAGCTACGAGAACTAATACCAATAGAAATACTCAACCGACTCCACGAACCAGAACTAATAATTCCGGAACTAGAAGTAGCGGTGGTTCTACAAGAGGTGGTGGGAACAATATTTCTACACCAAGCTCAAGGAGCAATTCAAATTACTCAGCACCCGCACGCTCAAGTTCACCTGCCGTGAGAAGTTCTAGCAGTGCTCCTTCAAGATCTTCTGCTCCGGCAAGAAGTTCTGGTGGGTCATCAAGACGTGGTGGCAGATAGTAAAATTCAGAATAAATAAATTGAAAATATGAAAAAGTTAAATTTACTGTTCATAGCTGTCCTATCTATGTCTAGTATAATGGCTCAGGATATTTCTGATGCCGTGCGATATTCACATGATGAAGTCCAGGGGACTGCAAGATTTAGAAGTATGAGTGGGGCATTTGGAGCGCTTGGTGGCGATATGTCTGCCGTGAGCATCAACCCTGCGGGATCGTCAGTTTTCACGACAAGCCATGCTTCAATATCCATATCAAATTTAGGTACTAAGAATGAACTTAACTATTTCAACGGGGCAAGTTCGTCATCAGATTCCAAATTTGACCTGAATCAAACAGGTGCAGTTTTTGTGTTTAATAATACAAACTCTAATTCTCCTTGGAAAAAATTTTCACTAGGTGTTGCGTACGATAAAATATCCAATTTTGAGAATTCTTGGAATGTTAGAGGTATTAATCCGACCAACTCTATTGGCGAGTATTTCCTTAGTTATGCACAAGGGGTAAGATTGGATCAAATGTCCGCTCTTGATAATGAAAGTTTGTCCACCGCGTATTCTGAAATCAATAGATTGTACGGGTTTGCAAATCAACAAGCCTTTTTAGGTTACGAGTCTTATATTCTTGAGCCTGGAATGGACGCAGATGATAACACAACCTACACGTCCAATATTGTTGGAAATAGCTTCGACCAAGGTTATGTCTATGCCGCTTCAGGCTATAATGGAAAATTCAGCTTTAATGCGTCCACTCAATACGGTGAAAATTTCTATATTGGACTGAATTTGAATTCTCATTTCATCAATTACGATAAATTCACAGACCTCCATGAAACAAACAATAATTCTGGTTCTTTTGTAAGGGATGTGAGGTTTCAAAATGCCCTGTCGACTATTGGTAATGGGTTTTCATTTCAAGTGGGTGCCATTGCAAAAATAAATGAAGAATTCCGGGCTGGATTGTCTTACAACTCCCCTACTTGGTACACCATATCAGAAGAGACCACACAATATCTTGGAACAATTAGAAATGAAGGTGGCTCAAATATTTCGCAAATAATCGATCCTTATGTTGTCAACGTTTATCCAGATTACAAACTACAAACCCCAGGAAAAGTTACTGGTAGTTTAGCTTATATTTTTGGCGACCAAGGCTTGATCAGTTTTGATTATTCCTTAAAGAATTACGCTAACACAAAATTCAAACCAACATCTGATCCTTATTTTTCGGTCCAGAACGGCATTATCAATAACACCTTAAAAAACGCCTCCACCTATAGGATTGGTGGGGAGTATAGAATTAAGCAAGTCAGTCTTAGAGGTGGGTACAGATTGGAGGAAAGCCCTTATGAGAATAATTCTTTTTATGGCGATTTAAATGGATATTCTGTTGGCTTGGGCTTTAATTTTGGGAATGTCAAATTAGACCTTGCTTATGATCACGCGCAAAGAGATTATAACCAACAGTTATACGCCGTAGGTTTAACCGATGCAGCACATATAAATTCCAAAAACTCAAATTTCACATTGACTTTAGGTTTTAGTCTCTAAGATTTTAAAATATATTGAAAAAAGCATTCTCCAACCCGAGGATGCTTTTTCTTTTAACACCACTAGGGATTCTGAAAACATCAGAATTAAACAGATGGTTCCCTATTGAATTAGGTTTTAAATTCAGGAATATGCAAAAGCAATAATGTAGGCAACCTAATGTTATGGTTTTATTTTTGTTTATCTTTGCACCCTATTTCATCTAAAATTGCGCCTTTAACAGGGTTTGTGACGTTGATCGATTTACAAAACGACTATGAATACAGATAAAAACATTCAAGATATTGATGCCTTTGGTGATGACCACATAGGCAGCTCAGCCGACACTCCTTTGCGAAGTGACGCTTTTAAATTATCTCCCGACGAGAAAATAGACATTATCAAAGACGACGTGAGACATATCATGGAGACTTTAGGCCTAGATTTGAATGATGACAGTCTTAAAGGAACTCCTTTACGTGTTGCAAAAATGTTTGTTAAAGAAATATTTGGCGGCTTGAGTCCGGATAAAAAACCAAATGCATCTACTTTTGATAATAAATATAAATATGGTGAAATGCTGGTTGAGAAAAATATCACTTTATACTCCACTTGTGAACACCATTTACTGCCCATAGTCGGCAAGGCACATGTGGCATATATTAGCAAAGGCACCGTAATAGGACTTTCTAAAATGAATAGAATTGTAGACTACTATGCCAAACGCCCTCAAGTTCAAGAGCGTCTTACCATTCAAATTGTGAAAGAACTGCAAGAAGCACTTGGTACTGAAGACGTGGCTTGTGTAATTGATGCCAAGCATTTGTGTGTCAATTCACGTGGTATTAGAGATGTGGCAAGCAGTACAGTCACTTCAGAATTTGGTGGCCTGTTTAAGAACAAAGAAACCCGTCGCGAATTTTTAGATTACATTAAATTAGACACTGATTTTTAAATGGAATGCTGTAAAGTTGTAAGTTGTCAATCGCATTTTATTTTTTAATTCTGATACAATAAACTACTTTTAGTAAAACAATTCAAGCATTTAAGATTATACCTAAAGTTTCCTTTGAAAATCTATAGATAGCGATAGAGGCTTTCTAATTAGCGGTAACATCCAAAGTCCCACTTATGAATTATCAACCGAAGAAAACCATTTAAGTATTACAAAAACTATTGATCCGTAACAAACAACCCACAACAAACACTACAGAGAATGCCACTTTACAAAGACAATCACATAAAAATATACAATTCATTATCAGGAGAAAAAGAAACGTTCAAACCAATAAACGAAGGTTATGTAGGGATGTATGTTTGTGGACCGACCGTATATAGCAATGTGCATCTGGGAAATGTGAGGACATTTATGTCTTTTGATGTGATATTTAGGTATCTAAAACATTTGGGTTATAAAGTCCGATTTGTAAGAAATATTACAGACGCTGGACATTTAGAAAATGATGCGGACGTTGGTGAAGATCGTATCGCAAAAAGAGCACGTTTAGAGGAAATCGAACCGATGGAAGTTGTGCAGCGCTATACTGTGGATTTTCATAACGTACTTAATAAATTTAACTTTTTACCACCAAGTATTGAGCCTACTGCCACGGGTCATATTATCGAGCAAATTGAAATCATCAAGGTCATACTTGAAAAAGGCTTGGCTTATGAAGTCAATGGATCGGTTTATTTTGATGTTATAAAATATAACGAAACCAAACCTTACGGAATTTTAAGCAAGAGAAACCTGGAAGATCTGATGCATAATTCCCGTGACCTTGATGGTCAGAGCGACAAGAAAAATCCACAAGACTTTGCACTTTGGAAAAAAGCCGAACCACTACATATTATGCGTTGGCCGTCTCCATGGAGTGATGGTTTCCCTGGCTGGCATTTAGAATGTACCGCGATGAGCACAAAATATTTGGGTGAACAGTTCGATATCCATGGGGGTGGAATGGATTTGAAATTTCCGCATCACGAGTGTGAAATTGCCCAAGCCGAAGCCTGCAATGATAAAGCGCCAGTCAATTATTGGATGCATGCCAACATGTTGATTATGAACGGCAAGAAAATGGCAAAATCCACTGGGAATTTTATTTTGCCTACTGAGATCTTCTCAGGAGATAATCCACACCTCACCAAAGCGTTCTCTCCAAGTGTTGCGAGATTTTTTATGCTTCAGGCGCATTATAGAAGCATCTTGGATTTTACAAATAACGGACTTTTAGCAAGCGAAAAAGGTTTTTTAAGGTTGATGGACGCCATTAATGCTTTGGATGAATTGACCCCATCATCCACCTCAACATTTAAGATTGAGGAATGGCAACAAAAGTGTTATGACGCGATGAATGACGATTTCAATACGCCAATACTTATTGCAAATTTATTTGAAGCGGTTAAGTTCATCAATCAAATAAAAGAAGGAACTGCCACCATTACCCAAGACCATTTAACACTACTGAAGAAAACGGTTCACACCTTTGCATTTGATGTCTTAGGACTGGTCAATGTTACGGAATCAGAAAGCAATATAGAGAAACTATCAGGTGCAGTAGAACTTTTAATCCAATTAAGACAGGAAGCCAGAGCAAATAAAGATTTTGCAACCTCCGACAAGATCCGGGATGAACTCGCTATTGCAGGCATACAATTGAACGACGGTAAGGAAGGAACCACGTTCACGACTAATTAAGATTCCTTTCTTAAGGATAAGGCCATACTCACTGAGATGAAAAAAGTATTGACATATCCGTTTTTGTTGCTTATTAAGGTGTACCAAACCTTTATTTCACCATTGACTCCCGCTAGTTGCAGGTTCCAACCTACCTGCTCTGCCTACGCTAAGGAAGCTCTTGAAAAACATGGGCTTTTTAAAGGCGGCTGGCTAGCAACAAAACGAATTTTCAGTTGCCATCCTTGGGGAAAATTCGGATATGATCCGGTCCCAGATAGGAAAGACAAACAAGAATAAGGACACGTGCTTTATCCCTATCACACATCTGATATCTATATAACAAAATTAACTTCTTATTAAAAGTTATAGTGGAAGCCGTTTTACTAAAGCTTTTGTAAAAATCAATAGCATTGGCGCTTATTACTATTCAAAATATTATATTTACTCTTCTAATTAAATTTTACTTCATGCACGCACTTAAATTTGTCTGGGATCCTACTAAAGGTATCGATATTCTTGGTTTTACATTACACTTTTACAGTGTGATGTGGATTGTAGCCTTCGTTTTAGGTTTTCTTATCATGAAGCGCATTTATAAAAATGAAAGTCAATCCGAAGAATCCTTAGACTCCTTATTTATCTATTCGGTTATAGGCATTATGCTTGGCGCTCGTTTGGGCCATGTTCTTTTTTACCAACGCGAATTGCTTTCCGAAGATTTCTTCAGCATATTTTTACCCTTTAAGTTTAAAGGCGGATTCGAATTCACAGGATTTCAAGGTTTGGCGAGTCATGGTGCTGCCATTGGCATGATCATCTCCATGTACCTCTACAACAAAAAAGTATTGCGCAAATCAGTTCTTTGGATCTTGGACCGCGTAGTTATTCCTGTGGCCGCCGGTGCTGTTTTTGTGAGGCTTGGAAATTTTATCAATTCCGAAATTGTAGGGAAACCAACCGGCACTGATTTTGGGGTCGTTTTTGCACAAAACGGAGAAGCGTTTCCGAGACATCCGGCGCAGCTCTATGAAGCCTTCTGTTATATTTTTGTATTTATTGCACTTTGGCTCTTTTATTGGAAGACCCAAAAAAGCGAACAACAAGGCTTTCTATTTGGGTTCTTCTTGGTGATGCTTTGGGCCATACGATTTTTTGTGGAATTTGTCAAAGAACCACAGAGCGAACACGAATACATAGCAACTTCAGCCCTAAATACGGGTCAAATGTTGAGCATTCCTTTTATTCTTATTGGATTGTATTTTATGTTTATTTATAAACCAAAAAAACAGTTGGCATAGTGAGAAATTATGTATTCAAATTTGTAATACTGGCTGGTTTAGGTATTTCCTTTTTGCAGTTTCAAAGCTGTAAAGAGGAGCAAAAAACGATCAAGCCGTTGGTCATTGAATTTAAAAAAGAAGCTGAGCTGGTACTAAAAACAGCTAATGACAGCATCATTAAGACTTTAGATATAGAAATCGCTGATGACGAGTACAAAACCCAAACAGGGCTTATGTACCGTGATGAAATGGGAGAACTCCAAGGCATGCTGTTTGTGTTTCCTGATGAGGATCTACGCTCATTTTATATGAAAAACACCCACATTCCTTTGGATATTATTTATATTGATGCCAATAAGAAGATCGTGAGTTTCCAAAAGAATGCACAGCCCAATAACGAAAGCTCTTTGCCCTCCAATGTTCCTGCAAAATATGTTTTGGAAATCAATGCGGGCTTGGCAGATCAATGGCAATTGGCTGTAGGCGATAAAATTGAGTATAGTAAGGTCGAGTGAAGTTATAGATGATGAAATTGAAGTTGAAGTTGAAGTTGAAGTTGAAGTTTCGTATCCGTCCAAAGATCCAACAGAAGGGGAAAGTTAAAATTGAATTAAACTTCTCTTGATGATTTTACAGTAGAACCCTAGAGTTTAAAGATTAAGTAAGTAACCTTATTTGTCTTTACTTCTTGATAAATCCCAAGAGAAATATTGTTTCCAGGTCAATCGTATCATTTTCAAATACTTTAAATTCCTTGATGAGAATTTCCAACCTACGAAAAAGAGATTTCATAAATATCACATCTGTTTTAGACCTTTGTAACTTATCCAATCAAGATTACGTTAATAAGAAATTAACTATTGTGTTGAATTGTCCTCTGAGCAGTTCAAACAAAGCTAAAAAATTGTAGTCTGACCACTTTAAAGCATAAAAAATGCCACTCAATGAGTGGCATTTTTCAATTTAATTACTTTATAATGAACTTATATTTTTGAATTTTCGTCAATAACTTCACCCTTATTCTTTAAGGTATCATACATTAATGGTGTCGCAATAAAAATCGATGAATAGGTTCCTACTACAATACCAACTATAATAGCAAATAGTAATCCTCTCAATGAATCCGCCCCTAATAGGAACATCGCCAATAATACAACCAAAGTTGTTAATGAGGTGTTCAACGTTCTACTAATGGTACTGTTGATTGCAAAATTGATATTACGTCCACCTGCAAAGCCACCGCGTTCTAACACGGTCTCTCTAACCCGGTCAAAGATGATTACCGTATCGTTCAAGGAGTATCCAATCACCGTTAAAATTGCTGCAATAAACGCTTGGTCAATTTCCATTGAGAATGGCATAAATGTATAAGCGAATGAGAAAATACCCAATACAATAATAACATCATGGAAGACGGCAGAAACCGCACCAAGAGAGAACTGCCATCTTTTAAATCGTAACAAAATATATAAGAACACAACCACCAAAGATCCAATGACCGCCCAAAACGACTCCGTTTTGATATCATCAGCAATGGTTGGACTTACCTTACTTGAAAACATCTGTCCTACCTTCTTATCGCCTGAACCTACTTTAAAGTCTTCATAGGTCATGCCTTTAGGGAGGTATGGGATTAAAGTTTCAAAAAGTTCTGATTGTACTTTTTCATCGGCTTCGGCAGTGTTGACATCTACCAAATACTTAGTAGAAATCTTTAACTGATGAGAACTTCCAATTGTTTTGACTTCAGCACTTCCAAAAGCTTCCAAGACGTCAGCCTTCACTTCTTCAGGATTCACTTCCTGCGCAAAACGCACTTGAAAAGTTCTACCTCCCACAAAATCAATACCTTGGTCCAAGCCTTTGGTAAACAAAGAAAACAAGCTCAAAACAATAGCAATGGCAGATACAATATAGGATACTTTTCTTTTACTGATGAAATCGATATTCATATTTTGGAAAAGACCTTTGGTAACTGCTGTCGTAAAAGTTAAATTCTTACCCTTATCAACATACCAATCCACCAATAATCTTGTGATGAAGATGGCCGTAAACAATGAAGTTACAATACCAATAATTAAGGTTGTTGCGAAACCTTTGATAGGGCCTGTACCAAATACAAATAAAATAATGGCGGTTAATAAGGTAGTAATGTTGGCATCTAAAATGGAAGACAAGGCATTACTAAACCCATCTTTGACGGCTTCACGTTGCCCCTTTCCTTTGGCAAGTTCTTCCTTAATACGTTCAAAAATAATGACGTTCGCATCTACCGACATACCAATGGTCAAAACAATACCAGCTAAACCAGGAAGGGTTAAAACAGCACCTAATCCAGACAGAACGCCAAAAATTAATAAGATGTTCAACAATAAGGCAATATCAGCAAATAAACCACCTTTACCGTAATAGACGATCATCCACACTAATACTAATGATAGTGCAATTAAGAATGAAGATGTACCGCTTTCAATAGCTTCTTGTCCTAAAGAGGCACCAACTTCGTCTGCCTGGACAATGTCCGCTTTTGCAGGTAATTTACCAGCTCTTAAAACGTTGGCCAAGTCAATAGCTTCATTAAGGGTAAATGACCCTGAAATCTCGGAATTCCCACCAGAAATAGGACCTGTAGTCACCCCTGGAGCAGAATACACAATATCATCAAGAACAATCGCAATCTGACTTTGTTGCGTATAGGCTTTTCCGGTCATTTCTTCCCAGATTTTGGCCCCTTTACTGTTCATCTGCATACTTACCGTAGGTTGATTTCTTTGGTTGTAGGCTTGACGTGCATCTGTAATCACCGCACCACTCAATTCAGGTGTGTTTTCTCTGTTGCCTTTAATGGCATATAAGTCAACAAACTCACTGTTTTTAGCTTGGATACCCCATGCAAATTTCACGTAACGTTGATCTGCTGGCAATAAAGAACGTACTTGTGGCATGTTCAAATAATCCATGATCAAATCCTTGTCTTTTGCTTCAAAAGTTGCCACAACTGGACCGCCAGAACCGTAACCTCTTAATAAATCTAAAATAGGATTTTCCCCAACGTCAGTAGAATCGGTTTCAATTACACCAGTTAATTCTTTAATTCTGCTATCGGCATCGTCAATGGTGTCCGTTACAATTTCGGAATCGGCAACCTCACTTTTGCCCTCTTTATTGACTAAAGGTTTAAGAACTTCATTGGCCTGTGCCAAAAATGGAAGGAACTCTTCACCTTTATACACGTCCCAGAACTCTAATTGTGCAGTACTTTGCAATAAGTTTTTGATACGCTCTACATCTTTTGCCCCAGGAAGCTCAACAAGAATCCGCCCTGTGTTTCCTAAACGCTGGATGTTTGGAGAAGTCACTCCAAATTTATCAATACGTTTACGCAAAACCTCAAATGCAGAGACAATCGACTCGTCTACTTTTTGTCTGATGATGGGCTGTACGGCACGATCAGACATATCAAAGGTGATTTCCTCACTTAAGGTTCTATTGGCAAAAATATCCGGAGACGCCAATTTTTGATCGCCCTTTATTTTATCAAAAGCGATAAAAAAGTCGTCAACATAAGCATTCTGACTGGTTTTTTGAAGTTCAGACGCATCATCTAAAGCTTTGTTGAAAACAGAATCTTTACTGTTGTTTGAAAGCCCTTTTAAAATGTCCTTTACGGAAATTTCAAGAATTACGTTAATCCCACCTTTAAGGTCAAGACCCAAATTCATGGCTTTGTCCTTTACCTCATTATAGGTGTAGTTGGCAATACCAAGATTAAAGACTTCTTGATTAGATAGTGAATCTAAATAATTGGTTTCATAAGCAGCCCGTTGAATGGGGTCGTCAGTTTTACGTGCAGCAATTTCTTCGGCACGATTTTCAATTTGGTTAGCTTTGAATGTAAATGATAGCTGATAAATACTTACCAACCCAAATAACACAGCAAACAGCTTTACTAATCCTTTGTTTTGCATTATTTTATTTTTTTAAGTCAAATTTTTTAACGCGCAAATATATAGTTTACGGACGATTTGACAATTGTTTTTTATGATTATGTACGAATTGTTTAAAGCTTAAGCAGCTTAATAGGAATGAGACCTGCTATTTGAACATCTCATTGTTGGATTCGGATATAAAAAGGGAAGTATTAAAATCTAATGAAACTTTAAACCCCTTAAGATAAAGGACCTGCCCTGACCTCTGGGATTTTACGAGAACGATATTCCTTTGCAATGGCAGCGTACCTTTGAAAGCTAAAGTTAGCTTTTATAGTGTGATCATTGATCGTTAGAAATGCGACACACGAAGGAATATAAAAATTATAATTTACAAAACGTTGGTGCTTCGTTTTTAATTCTAAAGCACATTTCCCACCAAGATCCGAAATTGAATTTTGACCTTGCTGAATTTCATAAACATCAAGATTATAAGCTATGCTTCCTTCTTTGGAAGGGAATTTTAATGGCTTTTCATTTTTATCAGAAGAAATAAAGCCCAAAGCAAGTTCACTTTGCTGAGAAAGCATTTTTTTTATGGCCTCAACATTTGTCTCACTATAGTAACTGATGACCAATCGACCATCTTCCTGTTTACTTATCTGAATATGGGAAACACCTATACTAAGCAGTTCTTCCTCAACAATGGTAATGGTATGTTTGGCATCATTTAGGGAAATACTCGCATTGGCAAACTGAACTACAATTTCCTGATTGGGAAGCGTAGATTTTTGTTGACCTAAAACACCACCTAATACAGCAATAATTATAAGTGCCGTACTGATGAACCATTTTGGTTGTAATATTATGTCTTTAAGATGTTTCAATAGTTATATTTTGAATCCAATTGGAAATTTCAAAAATCGAAATTTGCCAGTGAATACCAGTCCGCAAATATATAAAAAAATAATCCCGATAGCAATCGGGAGTATTTCTACAGTCTTTAGGTATTATTATTTCATTTCAAATGACTTACATTCCTGGAAGATTCTCAGTTTTAGAATAACCTTCAGGTGGTGTCATGCTAAATTTTTCATCAGATACTTTTTCCGCTTTAACTTCAGTAACTTCAATGACCATATTCATTTTCATGCCTTGTTGCTCTATAGCCATATTCATATACATGGGAAAACCTGAAAAATCTTTTCCAAAAGATGTGGCTTGTTGAGAAATAGCTTTTAATTTATCTGTTGAATAAATTTCCATTTTTACCTCTGCCCCATCTTTATTCATGACTACATTGTATTTTGTGCATTCATAACCAAGAATCGTTTTTGTTTCGTTTGTTTTTTCAACCGAAACATTCTCTAAATCCTCTTCGGCCGCTGAAATATCCGATTCCATATATTTCTTACCAATCATGGCATTGTCCATAAGCACTAATGACTTTTTGGAATTATTGTCTGCAATAAAAACCGTATTTCCAGTCATCGGATTGCTTAATTCAGAACGCGATTTGTCATTCTTGAAATATGTGGTTGTAATCATATCACCCAACATGGCCAACTGAGCATTCATTTGCTCATTATCACTGGACATGGTTTGCTTTGAAATAACAACGCCTTCATCAATTTGTTGTTGAGCGAACATCGTTACACTCAAGGTTGCGGCTACTATAAATAATATTTTTTTCATGTGTTTACTTTTGTCTTTAGGTGATATGTATTACAGCTAACTAAAATAGTGACAACTCTTGACGTCAGACACTATAAGCTGCAGAGTTGTGCAACTTTTTACAATAAATCATTGGTTTTACGAACCCCTTCGGCACTTTCTTGCATGTGCGCTTTTTCGGCATCGTTCAATTCAATTTCTACTATTTTCTCAATACCGTTGCGCCCTAAGATTACTGGAGCACCAATACAGATATCGTCCAATCCGTATTCACCTTCCAACAAGACAGAACATGGGAACATTTTCTTTTGATCGCAAGCAATTGCTTGAACCAATCCGCTAACCGCAGCTCCAGGAGCATACCATGCCGAAGTACCCAA
>NZ_DATJCA010000120.1:0-13063 GCF_035515035.1 Gelidibacter sp.
AGTTGTCACGCCAGTGGCATTGCTGGGTAGCTACGTTCGGAAGGGATAAGCGCTAAAGCATATAAGCGCGAAACCCACCACAAGATGAGATTTCTTTAAAGGGCCGTGGAAGATTACCACGTTGATAGGCCATAGGTGTAAGGGCAGCAATGTCATAGCCGAGTGGTACTAATAGCCCATAGGCTTATTGTACGCCTGTTTTTTAGTAGAGTACAACAGTTTTTTATGTATGAACACACCTAGTGTGCTTTTTTCAATATGTCACGATATCTGTCACATGCATTTGTGACGCTGTAGGCAACAACACTGTTGTTGCACCGCAGCTATGACTTAAGGTGGTTATAGCGACGGGGCTCACCTCTTACCATTCCGAACAGAGAAGTTAAGCCCGTTTGCGCCGATGGTACTGCATCTCGTGGGAGAGTAGGTCGTCGCCTTTTTTAGAATCCCTTCATGGTAACATGAAGGGATTTTTTTGTTTAAATTGGTCAAGGTTTAATTGTATTGGCGTGTCTCCAACCTTTGTTTGTCGGGGACTTTTTTATTTTAATATGCTTTGGAATCTTAGTGCGGCTTAAATCAACAGGGATGTTCAAGCACTATATAAAATGGTTCCTCCAATTTTGGAACTAAAATATGGTGATCAAAAACAAATGAACATGGCATTGTCGATCAGTTGTAAACCATTAAAATAGTTGTTGATAAAGGGGAATGTGCAGAAAGTAGGTGTAAAAATAAAACCATCAAATTTGGTCTGGGTAGGGATAGGGAGATTAGAAAGAAATCAATCCTTAAATAAACTCTGCATAATTATATAGATGCCTCTAAACAAAAAGAAGACTGCTCCAAGACAAAGTAGAATGGCAATAATCAGAACTAAAATATAGGTCGGTTTATCCTGATTGCTAAATGCCAGGTAGAGGATGGTTGGTCCCGTGAACATCAGTACGAGGCAAATGCCCATATTTTGAATACCCTTAACTAGCAGGTCTTTATTTGTGCGTTTAGTTTCCATGCGTGTAATTTTGAATTGTGGTTCTCACATTTTATTATTGCTCAATTGCCTTTCCACCATTTGATTGCCTTTAATTTTTCTTAATTGAACCCTTGCTGCCGTAGATTGATATTCTAGAACGCTCATTTTTTCTATATGGTTGCAGCGCGACTCTTGTTCTGTGGTTTTATTGAATTGCATAGGGCAAAAATACGAATTTTTGTTTATTGCTCTATCAATCTGGTTGGGTTAGTGATGGTAACGGCATCCTTTTTATGCGTTACCACTTTCAAATTAATCGACGCAGTCTTATTCGCATAAAAAGATACAGTGAACAGCACGCCGCTTTGAACGGGAGAGTGAAAAGCGGAACCTACAAATAAATCTACTGAACGGTATAAATTAATTCTGCCACTTCTGAAAGTCTAAAATAACCTAAAGGGAAATTTTCTGGATTTGTTTGATTGACACAATTTCCTTTAACAATGGTGGGATGGGTTTCAAACGGACCTCCGCCGGCATTACTGTTTTGTTGCAGCAAAATGAACATATAATTATAAAAGCGTTCAGAGATTCCGTGGTTTCTAATGGTTACCCGATCGCCAACCTCTAAGTCTTCTTCGGAATAAAATCCGAATATTTGATTGCCATTGTTGTACCTGTCTTCGTAAACGGATAAAGAAGGAATGGCGGGAATATCACTAATGAATTCAAAAAAGTAAAAATTAGTTTCATCGGCAGGATCCGTATAATAAGCTTTCAGTTCAGTGTCTTCCCCAGAAAAACCTCCAGTAAGCGTTTGACCTATATAATCTATGGGAACTACAGATTTGAGAGTTTCCGTGGCACTATAGACCTCGTCGTTATAGGTGATTTCAAGTGAATATGTGTGATTGATTATGGGTGTAAACCTGGTGTTTTTATAAATTCCACTCATTCCGTCTTCAATAAAGTTATAAACTCTATTTTTCTGATCTTTTATGATTACCGTGGCTCCGTTTGCTGGCGGAATTATGGAGTCAAAATAAGGTGCTGTTAACGAAAGTTTGACGAATTGATTCTTCCCAGAAGTTCCTTTAATCCAATTAATGGAGGCTTCAATAACCAATTTTGGTTCGGCAGTATGAAGGTCGACAACGATAATGTCTTCACAGGATGTTTGAAGAAGGAGTACAGATAATATGAATATATACGTTCTCATAGTTAAAATTTAAAATTGTATGATATTGAAGGAATCATTCCAAAAAGAGCCAACCTACTGGCTTCATTGACCCCAGTATCTCGATTTTCCTTAAAAGCTATTGATGCTGCATTTTTACGTCCATAAACGTTATAAATACCAAAAACCCATTCGCCTTTCCATCGTTTTGTAGAATCAGGATTTGGATTATAATTGGCAGAAAGGTCCAAACGGTGATAATTGCTTAAACGACTCGAATTTCTCGCTTCATAATTGGGAATTTTGATTCCATTATATTCGTATTGACCGTTGGGAAAAGTAGTAGGTTGACCGGTTTGAAAAATGAAATTACTGCTAAAACTCCATTTTTGACTCAGCTCATAGCTGGAGGTTATGGAGATGTCATGCGTTTTATCGTATGGGGTGTTATACCATTTTCCATCGTTAATTCCTGTTTCAAATGCTGTTCTTCCTGGAGTTTGTTGTTCTGATTTTGAAAGTGTATAGGCAATCCAGCCCGTTAATTTCCCTTCATTTTTTCTGAACAACACTTCCAATCCGTAAGCTCTTGCCTTCCCATTTAAAATAACCTGTTCAATGGCGTCATTAGCAATGAGGTTAGCTCCGTCTATATAATCAATGCGGTTTTTGATGTCTTTGTAAAAAGTTTCGATTTCCAAGGCATATTTATTATCCTTAAATGTTTTAAAATACCCTACTGCGACCTGATCCAATAGCTGTGGTTTGATATACTTGCCGCTCGGTGCCCAAACATCTAATGGTGTAGGAGAGCTTGTGTTGGAAAGTAGGTGCAGGTACTGGCTCATTCTGTTATAACTTGCTTTGACTGACGAATTATCATTGAGTTGGTAGGCCAAGGCTAATCTTGGTTCTAAATTCATGAAGGATTCTATCACGTCCGACCGGTCATAAGTATCGACACCGATAGCCTTCGCTTTTTCATAAATTTGGAGCTCTTCATTGAAACTGACCGGTTGATCATTTTCATAAATGTTTAGCTCTGATTGTCCCAAACGTTGGAATGAGTTTAGCCTTAATCCATAAGAAAGGGCAAATTTTGAATTTATTTGGTGTTCTGCATCAATGTACACTGCATTTTCAAAAGCATATTTTTTAATTAGATTGTAGGGATTGATTCCAGATGTTTCGGTAGTTGGATTAATTTCACCAGGATTAAAAGTGAGGTAAAGGCTGTTCAATCCATATTCCAGTTTAAAGTTGGTAGAGATATAATGTTTAAGATCGTACTTGAGATTGAAATTCTTAATTCCGGAAATCCAATCGAACTCGACGAATTTAAGTGCCAACCCGTAATAATAATCCGAGTAGATGAGGGATAGATTTGAGAATAATTTATCTGAATACAAATGGTTCCATCGGAAATTTAAAACCGTATTGCCATAGGAATTATCAAAACTGTCTGAGATTTGAAAAACATCCCTCCCAAAATAACCAGAGAGATAAATATTATTATTTCTATTGATGTTAAGGCTTATTTTGGTGTTTAGATCATAAAAATAAGCTTTACTATCGAGGTCAAAAAGAGGGAAGAACAAGTGCGCATAACTTGACCTCCCCCCTAATAAAAAAGATCCTTTTTCCTTTATAATAGGACCTTCGGCAAGTAATCTGCTTGAAACGATGCCGATGCCACCGTTCATTTGGAACTGATTGCTGTTCCCTTCCTTTTGATAAATATCCAAAACTGAGGACACACGTCCTCCATATTTTGCTGGAATGCCGCCTTTATAGAGTTTTAAATCCTTTATGGCATCGGGATTAAAAACCGAGAATAATCCGAAGAGATGGGAGGAGTTAAAAATAGTTGCTTCATCTAAAAGGATTAAGTTTTGATCTACCGCACCACCTCTCACATTAAATCCCGAAGAACCTTCACCAGCATTGCTAACACCAGGTAGAAGGGTAATAGACTTAATGACATCTACTTCGCCCAAAACTACGGGCATTTGCTTGATGGTATTTATAGATAAGGAATTGACGCTCATTTGGGGTTTACGAATGTTCAGTTTCTCGACATTTTCCGTAATGACAATCTCGTCCAGGCTCTCTGTGGATTCTGTGAGTTTGAAATTGAGCGCTTTGTTTTCATCCAATGTGATGGTTTCAGAAATACTATTAAAACCCAAATAGCTGATTTGAAAATTGTAGGTCCCTTTGGTTAAGGTGATGGAATAAAATCCGTATTCATTGGTGATGGTCCCCGTTTGGAGCTCTGGAAATATAATATTGACACCAATCAAGGTTTCATTACTTCGTTGATCGGTTATTTTTCCACTTAATGTAAATTTTTCTTGCGCAGTGATATATAGCGGCAAACATAGCATTAGCCATAGGTATACTTTGAATTTGTTCGCCATCTGCAATTTTTCATTAAAAATAAAAAAAGCTCCTCGATAAAAGGAGCTTTTTGTGATAATATTGTTTAATTATTTTCTAGTAATTCTAAACAAATAAATAGATTTAGCAGTGTTTTAAGCTTTATTCTCAAGAATTGCATTAAGCGTCGAACTTGGTCTCATCGCGGCATTAATTTTTTCTTCATTTGGATGGTAATAGCCACCAATTGAAACCGGTTTGCCCTGAACCTCTAAAAGTTCGGAATTAATCTGCTCTTCATTCATTTTTAAGACTTCTGAAAGTGTCTTAAATTCTGCTTGTAATTGCATGTCCAAAGTTTGGTTGGCCAATGCTTCTGCCCAATAGAGTGCCAAATAAAAATGACTGCCTCTGTTGTCCAATTCACCCGCTTTTCGTGAAGGTGATTTTCCGTTATCCAACAATTTTCCGGTAGCTTCATCTAAAGTATCGGCTAAAATTTGGGCTTTTGGATTGTCATTCGTTTGAGCCAAATGCTCTAAAGATACTGCCAAGGCTAAAAATTCGCCCAATGAATCCCAACGTAAATGGTCCTCTTCCACAAACTGCTCAACGTGTTTAGGAGCTGATCCTCCAGCACCTGTTTCAAACAATCCGCCACCATTCATCAAAGGAACGATAGATAACATTTTTGCACTTGTACCCAATTCTAAAATAGGAAAGAGGTCGGTTAAATAATCACGCAACACATTTCCTGTTACAGAAATGGTGTCTTTTCCATCTTTTATACGTTCTAAAGTTAAGGTTGTTGCCTCAGATGGAGAAAGAATTTTTATATCCAGGCCTTGAGTATCGTGATTTGGAAGGTATTGATTTACTTTCTTGATCAATTCAGCATCATGCGCTCTGTTTTTATCCAACCAAAAAATGGCGGGTGTATTGGAAGCTCTAGCTCTTGTTACTGCCAGTTTTACCCAATCCTGAATTGGTGCATCTTTAACTTGACACATTCTCCAGATATCTCCTTTTTCGACATCATGTTCAATAATCGTTTTTCCTTCTGAATTGATGACGAGAACTTTTCCGTCATTAGTCATTTCAAAAGTTTTGTCATGAGAACCGTATTCTTCTGCTTTTTGTGCCATCAGACCCACATTAGGAACTGTTCCCATGGTTGTTGGGTCAAAAGCACCATGTTTTTTACAGAAATCGATAGTGGCTTCATACAAACCTGCATAACTACTATCCGGAATAACAGCCAAAGTATCTTCAGGTTTCCCTTGGGCATTCCACATCTTACCAGAAGTTCTGATCATTGCAGGCATAGACGCATCAATGATCACATCACTTGGTACATGGAGATTGGTAATTCCTTTATCGGAATTAACCATGGCTAAATCCGGTCCATTGGCAATGGCATTTTCAATGGCAGTTTCTATTTCTTTTCGTTTCGCTTCTGGAAGTTCTTTAAGTTCATCATATAAGTTGGCTAAACCATTACTTGGACTGAACCCAATTTGTTTAAACTCATTTTGATATTTTTCAAATACATCTTTGAAATACACTTCAACGGCGTGACCAAAGATGATTGGGTCAGAGACCTTCATCATGGTCGCTTTTAAATGCACTGAAAAAAGAATGTTTTTTGCTTTGGCGGTTGAAACGGCTTCTTGTAAAAACGTTATCAATGCTTTTTTACGCATTACGGAAGCATCAATAATTTCACCATCTATTAATTTCAACTTATCTTTTAGAAGGGTCTTTTTTCCATCTTTTCCAACAAATTTGATGCTTACCGTATCCGCTTTGGAAAGGGTCAGGGATTTTTCAGTGTGAAAGAAATCGCCTTCAGACATCGTGGTGACTTCTGTTTTTGAATTTGGTGACCATTCTCCCATAGAATGCGGGTTTTTCTTGGCGTAGTTCTTTACCGCTCTTGGGGCACGACGGTCAGAATTGCCCTCACGAAGAACTGGGTTCACGGCACTACCCTTTACTTTATCGTAGCGGGATCTAATATCTTTGTCTTCTTCAGTTTGAATCTCATCGGGATAATTTGGTATATTGAATCCTTGAGATTTTAATTCCGCAATCGCTTCCTTTAGTTGAGGAACCGAAGCACTTATATTTGGCAATTTTATGATGTTAGCCCCAGGTTTTTTTACAAGTTCACCCAGTTCAGCTAAAGCATCCGATACTTTTTGGTCTTCCTTTAAAAAATCAGGAAAAAGACCTAAGATACGTGCGGCCAAAGAAATATCCTTGGTAACGACATTTATATTGGAAGATGCGGTAAATGATTTTATAATTGGTAATAACGAACGCGTTGCCAAAGCTGGTGCTTCGTCTGTTTTTGTATAAATGATTGTGGAAGTTTTTGCCATAAGTACTGTGAATTTAATTTTTAAAGATTAGCCCGAAATTAGGCTGTGCAAATATACGAAAATGAGTTTAGCCTAGAAAGCCGAAAGCATTCAATTAAACAATGTTAATTTGATAGTGATGTAGCAAACCCATAACATTTTCTTTGGAAAACTTTGCCTTGGTGATGGTATTGTTTTCGGGGTTTATAATAAAATTTTCGGAGGAGCTTAAATCGCTGCTTTTCAAATTTGTTTGTTCGAAAACAGCATGTTTGAAGTCGCAGTTGTCGAACAGGCCATTACTAAGGTCGGCCTCTGCAAAATTAACCTGATTGAGATTGCAATTGCTGAACTTGATTCCTTTTAACTTCAATCGAAAGAAGGACGAGAATTGCAATTGGCAATTAGAAAAATTAAAGGATAATAAAAACGGATTGCACTCTTGAAATTGAAGACCAATCATTTTACAATCGATAAAGTCGACTTCCCTAAAAATGCTGTATTTGATATTGGCATTACTAAAATTACAGGTATTGAATTCACACTCTATAAATGTCGTTGAAGAAAGATCTGCTTCTGTAAAGTTACAATTTGTAAATGTACAGTTGTCATATTCTGCTTTTTGAAAAGGGTTTTGGGTAAAATCCATAGTGGAAAAAACCTCAGAATCAATATAGGGTAGTGTCATAGGTTGGAGTAAGAATATAATGTCATAGGTTGGAGTAAGAATAAAGGAGCCGAAGTTAAGTGTAATCTATTAAAAAACAAAAGCCATATCATTGTAGCTAAACTACCTTGACATGGCTTTCTTTGAAACAGTGACATGATCTAATTAACATTGCTGCTAAATCAGCCGACTAAAACTCACATTTTACAATCGTCTTTTTCAATTCAAGTTTACTATTTCAATAAAACATTTCTCCAACTTTCAAAATGTATTGACCTGTTAACGAAATGTTTCAGTTTGTTGCTTTTCTTGATGTGATAACTCTTGCAATTCGCTTTCACGACATACAAGCTTTAAAACATTGCTTCCTACCTTAGTATTCACTTTCGTTGCTACCATCTTTGGAAACTTTCAACTTTACCAGTTACAACCTGCCTAAGCGTGATGCACTTCTTAAAGTATCATGATTTTTCAGTCATTCACGCATACACGTGACACTTAAAAAATCTCAAAAAACAACCTTATAAAGAACGTTACTTTATACGATTTAAATCAAGTTCAATTTTTTAGGTTGAAACCAACACTGAGGTCGTTATCAAATCGTTTTACTAATTTACGAAAAAATGTCGTGTGAGCCAAAGTTTTCAGGCCTTTAGTTATCAACCAACTATAAACGTGACTTATTAACAATTGTTCATAAAAAAAGCCTTGAGAAAAATCAAGGCTTTTATTGACAGTATGTTTGAGGCTCTTATCCTCTTCTTTCTTTAATTCTTGCTTTTCTACCAGTAAGACCTCTAAAGTAGAAGATACGGGCACGTCTAACTTTACCTTTTTTGTTCACTTCAATTTTCTGAAGGGCTGGAAGGTTGATTGGGAAGATACGCTCTACACCAATTGTTCCTGACATTTTACGGATGGTAAATGTTTCTGAACTACCAGAACCTTTGCGTTGCAATACCACACCTCTAAAGAACTGGGTACGTTTTTTTTCGCCCTCTCTAATCTCGTAATACACAGTGATCGTGTCACCAGCGCCGAATTGAGGATATTCTTTTTTTTCTACAAATTCGTCTTGTACAAATTTTACTAAAGAATTCATTTCTTTTAATTTTTAAGATTGATCCAAATCAACATTCACGGAAATCGTCAGAGGTTAATTTGAAATTGGATGCAAAAATAAGGATTAATTAATAATTAACAATTTTTATTTTAGAAATCTTACAATTTGTTTTCTCTCATCAAAAAAATGGTGTGGAAGCGTAAAAACATCTGCCTAAGAAGTTGAGAGTCAAATTGGTTCTTATTTCTCGATTACCGTTTGTCGTTGGCTATGCGTCGGTGTTAAATCTGGTTCAAGTCGTGGGATTCCTTATAAATCCTTAGTCTCTTAATTCCATCACCAATTTCACCTATCCAATTAACACTAAATGCTAAATACTGTATCCTATAGTCGTCTAGTGGCACAAATAAAACCGAGTAGATACACTTGCTTCTTAAGAAGGCTGTGTTCGTGTAGGGTGGGAGAATGCTATAATGGTAATCTTCATTTATAATATAGAGGACGACTATTTTATTTGTTAAAGTTGGACTTCTGTAGGTTGCCTATTGATTTTTTTACTAAATTTAGACAACCTAAAAAATAATGCGTATTATTGAAATCTACCTAATATTATAACCTAAACTAAAAATATCATGTCAAGAGCAATGTTTGAGTACACTAAGACTGTACTTAGCAAAGTCAGTTTTGATACTGCATTGTTCTGTAGAGAAGTTCAGAAAGCTATTCAACGCTTATTACCTTACGAAATTGAAGAGCTGAAGATCTTTATCAAATCTTTGATCCTACAGAATCCAGATTTAAATCAATGTTTAATCTATTTAAAACCTTAGCAAAATTAAAAAGCGACCAACCGGTCGCTTTTTTTATTTGGGCAGGGGACTGATGATTTTTACGTTCTGAAATGTAATCGCTCCACGTATGATCCCTGAGATCACCGTGTGCAATGCATCTATTATTTGCATTTTTAATTCGCTTTTATGGTAGATAATACTGACCTCACGCGCAGGTGAGGGTTCCACAAAATGATGGAGGTTGCCCTTGAGGCTGTCATTAAGTTCAAGCGTGTGCAAATAGGGAAGCAGTGTCATGCCTAAACCTTCGTTTGAGAGTTTGATCAAGGTTTCTATGCTGCCACTTTCCAATTGGAAGTTATCGTCATTCTGATCCTTAAACGCTTTACAAAGATTAATGATGCCGTCCCTAAAACAATGGCCGTCCTCAAGCAGTAACATGTCATCAATTTCAAGATCAGATACTTCAATAGTTTTCTTTTTAAAAAGACGATGATGTTCTGGGATGTAGCCTACAAAAGGCTCATAATAAAGTACGCGTTCCTTTATGTTTTCACTTTCTAAAGGTGTTGCGGCAATGGCAGCATCTAAGTGCCCTTCTTTAATCCTTAAAATAATTTCATCAGTGGTTAGCTCTTCAATCTTTAGTTTTACTTTGGGGTATTTCTTTATAAATGCTTTTAAAAACATAGGAAGAAGTGTCGGCATCACCGTGGGAATGATCCCAATTCGGAATTCTCCACCAATAAATCCTTTTTGTTGATCTACAATATCTTGGATTCGTTCAGATTCATTGACAATATTTCGTGCCTGCTGAACAATTTTCCGTCCAACCTCAGTGAGTTCAATAGGTTTTTTACTGCGATCAAAAATAAGAACCTCTAATTCTTCTTCTAATTTTTGTATCTGTGTGCTTAATGTTGGTTGCGTAACAAAGCATTTTTCGGCCGCTTTTGTGAAGTTTTTATGCTCCGCAATGGCTATAACATAGGTTAATTGTGTAATGGTCATGGTTATTCATTTAAACTATAAAAATATAAAAACTATCTATAAAAACTATTATAAGAAGGGTTAATTAAAGCATAATTTTTAGGGATCAAAAAACAAATGTCTTTTGTAGTGAAATTGAAAATGAAGTCGAAGTTGAAAATAAAAATGCTCTAATGTAGAGCACCGACTGCCGAATGCGAGGGCAGACTGAGGCTGAAGCCTGAATACTGAAAACTATCAACCTACATTAAATCAATCCCCGAGATTTAATCTCCAAATACTTATTAATGGTGTCAATGGTCAGATTTTTAGGCGTCGTTAGAATAGAGTAAATACCATACTTTTTTAATTCCTGAACGATAAGACGTTTTTCAAAAGCAAATTTTTCAGCAATGACCTTATCATAAACTTGTTGAATGGTACTTGCTTTTTCATCGACAATGCTGTTGAGTTCTGTGTTTTTAAAGAAAATGACGACGAGGAGGTGATTTTTTGCCAGCGCTTTCAAATAGGGCAATTGCCTGTTTAAACTATCTAAGGTTTCGAAGTTGGTGTAAAGTAGGACCAAGCTACGTTGGGTGATGTTGCGTTTAATGTTGGCGTACAGTCGGCTAAAATCACTTTCATAATAATCGGTTTTTACATTGTATAGTGATTCCAATATCAAACGCATTTGTGAATTTCGACGTTGTGCCACCACTATATTTTCCACTTTTTTTGAGAAGGAAAGCATTCCTGCTTTATCATGTTTCTTTAGGGCGATACTGCTGATGACCAATGTGGCATTAATGGCATAATCCAATAAGCTTAACCCTTCAAAAGGCATTTTCATCACGCGGCCTTTGTCGATAACAGAATAGATAGGTTGCGATTTTTCATCCTGGAACTGATTGACCATCAAGCTGTTTTTCTTAGCGGTTGCTTTCCAGTTAATGGTTCGTAGATCATCACCTAAAACATAATCCTTGATTTGTTCAAATTCCATGGAGTGCCCGATGCGGCGAATTTTTTTAACGCCATGATCCTGCAGATTGTGATTAATATTGAGCAACTCAAATTTACGCAGTTGCTTAAAACTTGGGTAGGTTGGCACTATTGCTTCATTGTCAAATTGAAAACGTTTGGCTACAAGTCCTATTCTTGTTGATGCATAAATATTAAGGTTTCCAAAATGGTATTCGCCACGTTCCGTCGGTTTGAGGTTATAGACGATGCTGTCTTGTTTTTTGGGTTTTATTTTTAGTTTGAGTTCAAAATCCCTGACTTGAAATTGAAAAGGTATTTCATCAATGATGGTCACATATACCATGAAGGGATATTTGTTTTCAATTGTGATTTCCACCTGATTGTTATCGCCATTAGAGAATTTATCAGGTAAGATTCGATGACCACTAATTTTCTTCCTCCCAGAAAACACGATCACGACGTCAAGAAAAAATAAAAATACAATTACCAAGATCAACAATTGGGCGATCCCAAAAAAAATCGGAACAAAATAGCTGAATACAAACAGGGTGATAATGACTAGTCCACTATAGAAGAATCTCGGCTGTATGTAAAACGGTTTAATGAATTTCAAGTCTATTTTGTTTTTTTACCATGATTCATGAAATTTTTGAGGACTGATGACTGCCGACTAAAGACTGAACACTGCCCACTGAAACCTACCTCGGAATCTCCACATTCTCAATAATTTGTTTGATGACGTCCGTACTTGTGATGCCTTCCATTTCTCTTTCTGGTGTCACGATAACCCGATGGTGCAAGACTGGAATTGCGGCGCGTTTAATATCTTCGGGGGTTACAAAGTCACGGCCTGTCATTGCCGCAAAGGCTTTACTTGCCTTCAAAATAGCGATAGAAGCCCTTGGTGAGGCACCCAAATACAAGAATTGGTTATTTCTTGTCGCCATAATCAAATCGGCAATATATTTTAACAAATGCTCTTCCACTAATACTTGAGTAACGAGTGCTTGATATTTGACAATTTGTTCTGCGGTTAAGAATGGGGTGATGGCATCTGTCTTGACGCGATCTTGTAAATGGTGCTCGCGCATTAAAATCTCAATTTCCTCATCCAAATTAGGGTAGCCGACATCAATCTTAAATAAAAAACGATCTAATTGCGCTTCTGGCAATCGGTAGGTGCCTTCTTGTTCTATCGGATTTTGGGTAGCCAACACCATAAATGGGGATTCCAATTTGTAATAATTTCCATCAATGGTGATTTGCTGTTCTTCCATGACCTCAAATAAAGCGGCCTGCGTTTTTGCGGGAGCTCTGTTGATTTCGTCGATCAAGATCATATTGTTGAATATCGGTCCTTTTTTAAATTCAAATTCCGTTGATTTTAGATTGAATACAGAAGTGCCTAAAATATCACTAGGCATTAAATCTGGCGTAAATTGAATCCTGCTAAATCCGACGCTTAATGATTTTGCCATCAGTTTTGCGGTAATCGTTTTTGCAACACCTGGTACGCCTTCTATCAACGAGTGGCCTTTAGCCAGTAATGACGCCAAAAGCATATCCACCATGTCGGTTTGACCAACAATGACCTTACCTATTTCTTCTTTCATCTTTTGCACATTGGTTTGCAGTTCAGAAAGGTCCAGTCTATTGGTGAACTTTAAGTCTATTGAGGTCTCTTCTTGAGG
>NZ_DATJCA010000121.1:0-10723 GCF_035515035.1 Gelidibacter sp.
CAAGTTTTAAAGTTTACCTTACCAATCCTTCATTACGCACGGCTTTATTTTCGCCCGTTAAAGAAATAGATGACGAAATGGGAAATATGGTAGAAACTGCGATACTTTCTCAATGGATGCATCGCGAAAATTTAGATTTAACCTATGCACGCTGGAAAGATGGTAGAGTTGAAGGTGAAGTAGATTTAGTTTTGGTTGATGATAAGAAATTTAAACCTGTCTGGGGAGTAGAAATCAAATGGAGCAATCGCTTTTATGACATGCCACAAGATTTAAATAGTTTGATTCATTTTTGTAAAGCCAACGCCTTGAATAGTGCTTTGGTTACTACGATTGATAAATTAGGAACAAAAGAGGTGAGCGATTTAAGTTTTACGTTTCTGCCTGCTTCTGTTTATGCCTATAATATTGGCGAAACAACTTTGAGAATTAAGTCTACAAGTTATTAAGCTATGAAATACACCGAATCTAAACTCGAACAATCGTTCATCGAACTTCTGCAAGCTGAAGCATACACTTATGTTTCTGGACAAGATATAGCACGTAAAAACAATCAGGAAGTACTTATTCGTCAGGATTTGTCTCATTTTTTATTGCGACAACACCCTGATTTAGAACCCATCGAAATTGAGGCTTTAACTAATGAATTGGCGTTTCAATCGGCTTCTAACCTTTACGATAGCAATAAATACATTTGTAAGTTGGTGGCTGATGGATTGATTTTTAAACGCCATAATCCGCTAAAGAAGGATATTCATGTCCGTTATGTAGATGTGAATCCTGAAACCTGTCAAGAGAACAATACTTACAAAGTGGTCAGTCAGTTTGAGATTCAAGGCAACCATTTGCGCATTCCTGATTTAATTCTTTATATCAATGGAATTCCGTTGGTCGTGTTTGAACTAAAAACGGTCATCGAAGAAGAGATTAAGATAAAAGCTGCTTTTGATCAACTCACTATCCGCTACCAAAGAGATATTCCTGAATTATTAAAATACAATGCGTTTTTGGTGATTAGTGATGGCGTAAATACCAAATCAGGAACCTTGTTTTCGCCCTATGAGTTCTTTTATGCCTGGAATAAAATTACTGGTTATGAAAACAAAGCTTTGGATGGGATTCCATCGATGTTCGCGTTGATTCAAGGAATGCTCAACCGAGAGCGCTTGGTCAATATCCTGCATCATTTTATTTTGTTTCCTGATAACAGCAAAAACGAAACGAAGATTTTAGCACGCTATCCTCAATATTACGCAGCGCTAAAATTGTATGACAATATTGTGCTACATCAAAAGCCAAAAGGCGACGGAAAAGGAGGAACCTACTTTGGTGCCACAGGATGCGGTAAGAGTTTTACCATGTTGTTTTTAACGCGCTTACTGATGCGTTCTACCAAAATGTCCAGTCCGACGATTATCATAATTTCCGATCGAACAGACTTGGATGACCAACTATCTAAAGATTTCACCAATGCCAAAGCATTTATTGGAGATGAGCACATTATAAATATAGAATCCCGAGTTCATTTAAGGAGTTTGTTGAAAGATAGAGAAAGTGGCGGTGTGTTTTTAACGACGGTTCAGAAGTTTTCAGAAGATACCGAAGTGCTAACCGAGCGCACGAATGTGATTTGTATTTCAGATGAAGCCCACCGATCACAAGTCAACTTAGATTTGAATATTAAAATTGATGAACGAGGGGTTCGTAAATCGTATGGCTTTGCGAAGTATTTACACGACTCTTTGCCAAATGCTACGTATGTTGGGTTTACTGGGACGCCAATTGACAAGACCTTGGATGTTTTTGGCCCCATTGTAGATGCCTACACCATGTTGGAATCGGTGGTAGATGAAATTACCGTGCGTTTGGTTTATGAAGGTCGTGCGGCACGTATTAATTTAGATAGCAATAAAGTTCAAGAAATAGAAGCTTATTACGAGCAATGTGTAGCAGAAGGTGCTTCAGAATATCATATTGAAGCCAGTCAAAATGCCATTGCAAAAATGGAAGTGGTTTTAGGCGATTCCGACCGAATCAAAGCCATTGCCAAAGATTTCGTAATCCATTATGAAGGTCGGATTGATGAAAAAGCAAGTGTAGCCGGCAAGGCTATGTTTGTATGCGCTTCGCGAGAAATTGCCTATAAGCTATTTAAAGAAGTCATTGCTTTACGTCCAGAATGGAATACCCCACAAATGGATGACAGCTTATCTGAAAAGGAGCAGAAAAAAATCAAACCGATTGAGCGTATCAAAATGGTCATGACACGTAATCAAGATGATGAAGCCGATCTTTATAATAGGTTAGGCACCAAAGAAGATCGCAAGGAATTAGACCGACAGTTTAAAGAAAAGCATTCTAACTTTAAGATAGCGTTGGTAGTTGATATGTGGCTGACAGGTTTTGATGTGCCATTTTTAGATACCATCTATATTGATAAACCATTGCAGACACATAATTTGATTCAGACGATTTCGCGCGTGAATCGGAAGTATGAAGGCAAGAACAAAGGTTTGGTTGTGGATTATATTGGTATCAAGAAAAACATGAAGAATGCCTTGGGTATGTACAACCAATTTGCTGATGATGACTTTGAAGATATTGACAAAGCGATCATATTGGTTAAAGACCAAGTGGATTTATTGAGACGCTTCTTCCATAAATTCGATTCCACAGATTATTACAACGGCTCAGCCTTAGAGCAACTGAATTGCTTAAACCGTGCAGCCGAATTGGCTTTAATGAATGAAAAGTCGGAACAGTTTTTTGTTGAAGTCACTAAGAAATTAAAAGCATCCTATAATTTATGTTGTAGTGCCAATGCTTTTACTGCCAATGAAGTTGATGAGATACATTTCTACTTTGCTATTAAATCAATCGTCGTAAAACTGACGAAGGGCGAAGCGCCTGATACCGAACAAATGAACTTGAAAGTTGCTAAAATGGTGGAAGAAGCGATTTTATCTGAAGGCGTAGAGGAGATCTTTAAATTGGATGACGAGAAAGCCAATGCTATTGATTTATTTAGCGATCAGTTCATCAATCGAATCAATGAACTAGAATTCCCAAATACTAAGATTAAAATTTTAGAACGTTTACTAAAACAAACCATTGAAGATTTTAAGAAAGTCAACAAAATTAAAGCCGTAGCATTCGGTGAACGTTTGCAAGGGATTGTTCAGAAATATAACGAACGTAGCGAAGTCGATTTGTTGGACTATCAAAAAATTACGGAACAGACCTCAGAACAAATGCTGGATTTAATTTTTGCGCTGCGTCAAGAAATGGCATCTTTTGAAGACATGGGGATCGATTATGAAGAAAAAGCTTTTTACGATATTCTTATTGCCGTAAAGGAGCAGTTTGCATTTGAGTATCCTGATGATAAAACTTTAGAGTTGGCAAAAGCCATTAAAGCGATTGTAGATGATAAGACGAAGTATACAGATTGGAGCGACAGAGAAGACATCAAAGCCGAATTGAAGATGGATATCATCGTTAAATTGGCTGAATTTGGATATCCACCGGTGACGATGGAAGCAGTTTATAAAAACGTGTTGGAACAGGCTGAGAATTTTAAGAGGAATAGGATTTAAGGAAATTTCTTATAACGTGTTGTATAATGCAAAAAAACGAGTTTCTTTGAGCATAATTGGTTTGGCCGTTAATGGACAAACAACTGAGAATTACAGATTGTTAAATTTTATTGTTTAAAAGTGAATTAACTTACATCAATCTCAAATGAAAATACATTTTTGTCTGGTTATCTTTCTTTGTCTATTAATGAATTGTTCTAAGGATGATTCCGTAAACATTATCGACAAAGTTGAAGAAGAGATTAATTTACCTCCAAGTAAATTTAGTATAAGTGTTTTAGAAATCTCAGATAATAAAGTGAAAATAAGTTGGGATAAATCGATAGATCCCGAAAGCGAAATTGTTACTTATTCGGTAATACTTAACAATGAGATAAAAATAGAAAACACGGTAGAGAATGAGTACACATTAACTAATTTAAGTGAATTGTCTGAATATACATGTAAAGTTATCGCAAAGGACAATAAAGGCAATATGACCATTGAAGAAGTAAGCTTCACAACTAAAAAATACTATTTAAAATTTCTGAAAGAATTTTATACAGGAGACAGTGAGGCAAATAGTACCATAGGTCCTACCAATATGATAAGAACAAAGAATGGGGATTATGTTATTACGGGGAGCTCATCCAAACCAGATGGTAGTGGATCTCAATCCTATATTTTAAGAATAGATAAAGAGGGTAACAAGATTTGGAAATATTTTTATGGAAACGAAGTAAATCCAGGTGCCACATTTAAAATCACAGAATTAAAAGACGGTGGTTTCGTTCTTGCTACATTTCATCTTATTATGAAATTTGATGAATTTGGTAATAGAATATGGAGTGTCGAAAACGAAGGTTACATAAATCGAAGTCACACAACGTCCATGTTAACCTATGGAGAAATGTATTCTGCAAAAGAAGATTCCCAAGGGAATATCTTTGTTGTCGGATGGAGGGGCCCAACTTTTTTTAGTAATGAAATTTTACATTATGGAGTGCTTACTAAAGTGAGTAGCGATGGTCAGATAATTTGGGACAAAGAATTTATATACTCCTATTTAAGCACTTTTAATGATCTTATCATAGAATCAAACGATGATGTAGTAATTCTAGGAACAATAGAAACAGCGGGTGCAACTAAGGAGAAAGTGATCGAACAAGGTTCGTCTATCTTGGTAGTTGATACGTGGATTTTAAAAACCAATAATGATGGGAATATTATTTGGCAGAAAATTATTGATGGTTATGGTTATGGTTTTGCCACAGAAATAATTAAAACCCGAGACAATAATTATGCGACAGTAGGGTTTTCGTTGGGAGGTTATGATATAGGTTCAGGTTTAATCAGTAAAATTTCCTCTAACGGAGAGGAGATGTGGAGTGCAGGAATTCCGCTTTGGTCAGTTCTTTCTCTGGCCGAAACTTCAGATGGGGGATTTATTACAACAGGCCATATTGCCGGAGGCGGTTATGATGTTTTAGGAATCACAAAACTAACATCAACGGGAGTTGTAGATTGGAGTAAAACATATCAGCAATCGTTTACACATCTTCGTGGGAAATCTATTTTTGAAACACAGGACAATGGATTCATGTTTTGCGCTAGTTCTGCACAAAATTATGGTGGAGCAAAAATTTTAGTTTATAAAACTGATCCAGAAGGGAATTTTGAATAATTTTAATTTTTTTATCTCTGCATCAAATACTCAAAAGTTAAAATTCAAAAGATTTTATTATCCCATAGTTTCTCTTTAAAAACACACTTTGTGTCACATATGTACCACATAACTTCTGCAACCCCCTATAAACGTTAGGTTTTAAAATACTGCATCGTGAAATAAAATTGGTTTCTTGATTTTTTTGTTTTGCTTAAAATTAAACTGAATACAGTTTTAGAATTAGCAAAAGCGATTAAAGCGATTGTAGACGCTAAGACGACGTACACGGATTGGAGTGATAGAGAAGATATCAAAGCCGAATTGAAGATGGCTACCCTCGTTAAATTGGCTGAGTTTGGATATCCGCCGGTGACGATGGAGGCGGTTTATAAGAATGTGTTGGAACAGGCTGAGAATTTTAAAAGGAATAGGTAGGGGGCGTTTGCAAAACGCCCGTACGATGATGATGGGGGCGTATGCAAAACGGCCGTATGAAACGGCCGTTGATGATGATGATGATGATGATGATGGGGGGGGAAGGGGCGTTTTCGAAACGCCCCTACGAAACGCCCGTACGAAACGCCCGTACGAAACGCCCGTACGAAACGCCCCTACTCGGTAGGGCGTTGAACAATTGAATCGCCTTCTTTCAATTTTCCAAAAATTTCCGTGACTGTATCCAATCGAACGCCTTCCTTTATAGGAATACGTTGGATGTTATCTTGATTTTTGGTTAGCACAAACAATCCGGATTGTGTTTTTAGAATACTTTTTGGAGAAACCCAAAACGTAGGGTTTTGGCGCTTTAACTTCAAATGAACTTGGGCATATTCTCCACCGTTGAGGTTTTGATCCTCGTTCTTTACATCAAACTCCAAAGTTATCGCCCGGTTTTGTGAATTAATCATTTTTGAACTGCGAGAAAGATTGGCGTCAAAATACTTTCCAGGCTGTGAATTTACCGTGAAGGAAACTTCCATGCCGTCGTTTACAGATCCAGCATGTTTTTCAGGCAGTGCGATTTTTAATATTAAATTTTGTTCATCGGCAACACGAAAAACGGGTTGACCGGAACCCGGCCCCACCAGGGCGCCTTCCGAAACATTCCGTTCTGTAATCACACCATTAAAAGGAGCAACTACTTGAAGGTATTTTTGCATTTGGGCAGTGTGCCCTGTTTGTGCCTGGGAAGACGCGTAGGCCGATTTTGCGCTGTTCATAGCACTTTTTGCCCGATCCAATTCGATGGCGGCTACAGCTCCTTCGGTTTTGGCGGCTTCTTGCAAACGCTCTAAATTTTGTTGAGCATATAGATAATCGCTATGGAGTTTCTGTTCGGAAGATCGGTCTGATATTAATTGTTGATCCATTTCCGGTGCTTCTAAAACCGCCAAAAGCTGTCCTTTCTTTACGGAACTGCCTATGTCTACATATAATTTTTTTACAAACCCGTTGACCTTGGCATAAAGGGAGACTTGCTCGGCGGGCTCCAATTCGCCAGAAACAACAAGTTCATATTCAGGATGCATTTGAGCAATTGGTTGCGTTACAATTGCCTGTTTTGCAGGAGTTTTGATAGTCTCTGCCGTGGCCTTGTGTTTCGACTCTGAATTGGAACAGGAAGCCAGTGTCAAAGTCGCTAGAATGGTTAGAAAGGCTAGGGTTTTTATAGATTTAAAATTGAGTTTCATATTTGTAAATGATTGTGGTTATAATTGAGTTTCTAAATAATATTCGCTGTCTTGATCATCCGGATCCAACGAGACACTTTTTACAGTGGCACGCGACATTACGGATGAATAAAAATGGGGGATGAGCAATAGGATAGTGATGGATGATCCTATCAATCCGCCAATGACCGCTCTTCCCAAAGGTGCTGCTTGCTCGGAACCTTCGCCAATGCCAATGGCCATTGGAAGCATTCCCGCAAACATTGCCACAGCGGTCATCAAAATTGGTCTTAAACGTGCTGCGGATGCCAAGCGGGCGGCGTTTTCTGGTTTCAGTAACAACTTCCTTCGATAAAATTCGCCTTGATCCACCAGTAAAATGGTGTTGGAAACTGAGACGCCTATGGCCATAATGATGCCCATATAGGATTGTAAGTTAAGTGTGCTTCCGGTTAAATAAAGTACCAACAAACTTCCAGCAAATACTGCGGGTGCGACGGACAAAATAACCATTGGCACTTTAAAGGATTGGTAGTAGGCAGCCATCATCAGGAATATAGCGACGAGGGCTACTGCCAATCCCGACATCAAACTGCTCATGGTTTCGTCCAATAAGTTCATTGTGCCTTCTGTCCAGACGGTGACGCCGCGGGGTGGTTCTCCTGCTTGTTTAATGGCTTCTTTGACTGCTGCCGAAGCAGAACCCAAATCTTTATTATGAATATTTGCGATTAAGGTTACATACCTATTTGGGCCTTTTCTGTTGACCTGTGCCGGTGCGGTGGAGTGGCGAATGTTTGCCACATCTTCCAACACTGGGCGTATGTTTCCTTTTTTTACGGGCATTGAGCGCAGTTGGGTTTCCGAAAGGATCTCTGAATACGGAATTTCTACTTGTGTTTGGAATGGCAATCCTGATCGGGGATCAATCCACATGTTTTTATTGGTAAACCGTGTCGATGAGGTGGCCGCCACTAAATTTCGAGTGATGTCATCTACGCCCAAATCAAATTGGCCGGCCAGATCTCTGTCGATATCGATATTCAGGACCGGATAGTCTATCTGTTCAGCGATACGGATGTCTCGTAGGAAATCTACTTTGTCTAGATGCACTTTTATTTGATTTGCGAAACCAGCAGCCTGCTTTAATTGTCGCGCGCCCACTTTAATTTCAATAGGCGTCATTGCACCCTGCCCCATAATTTTTTCTGTAAGTTCCATGGGTTCGAAATTGATGGATGCCTCGGGGTATTTTTGGGCCACGGTTGCTCTCAACTTTTCACGGATTGCATCTATAGATCCCGAATAGATGTCTTGATCTACAGATACTTCAAGAACCGCTTGGTCTGAAGAACTTGTAAATAAAAATATCGGGTTGATCGGGTTGTTGGGTGATTGTGGTCCCACAAAACCGGAAGTAATAGAAACTGCACCTTCGGGAAGTATTTCTTTGATATCCGCAATTACATTGTTGAACAATTCTTCTGTTTTCTCCAAACGGTCTCCGGCAGGCGCTTGTATCCTCAATTGGAAATCGCCACTATTAGAAGTGGGCATCACGTCTGTTCCAACGCGGTTAATGAGTAATGCTACAATGGTTCCAGAAGCGATGAGATATACAAAAAACAACGGCATTGAACGTGGAAACCATCTTCTAAGTGTATAGGAATACCGTACTCTGAATTTGTCGAAAAAGGCGCGTTTCCGTTTAGAAAGTTGCACTGTATTATCGGGTATTTTAATCATCCAATTCGCCAAAATTGGCACAAAGGTCTGGGAGGAAATAAACGAAGCGATCATCGCGAATGCAACCGCCAAGGATAGTGGCAAGAACATATCTTTTGATATTCCGGACATAATAAGTGTAGGGGTTAATACAGCTAAAATGCTAAGCAGGATTAACAGCTTAGGAATGGAAATTTCAAAGAGTGCATCTAGAATGGCCCGCTGCTTTTGCTTGCCTACCTCCATATGTTGATGGATGTTTTCTATGGTCACCGTGGCTTCGTCCACTAAAATGCCAATGGAAAGTGCCAAGCCGCTCAAGGTCATAATATTTAGAGTCTGCCCCATCAGATAGAGCACTGAAATTGCGGCCATTAGTGAAATGGGAATGGTAAGCACTACGATTAGTGCCCCGCGTAAATCTCCTAAGAAAAGTAAGACCACCAGTCCAGTCAATATGGCTCCCAAAAGCCCTGAGATTTGTAGATTGGTCAAGGAGGTTTTAATGTATTTAGATTGGTCAAATTCATAGCGCACGCTCATATCTTCTGGCAGCATATGCTCAAAATCCTTTAAGCTGGCTTTTACGTTTTGTACCGCATCTAAGGTAGAGGCATCTGCTTTTTTAATCACTGGGAGATAAACTGACCGGTTTCCGTTAACCATGGCGTACCCATAAGTCATATCGGCCTCGTCTTGCACGTCGGCAACGTCGCGAACGTAAATAGTTCGACCATGGATAGTTTTAATTGGTGTATTCAAAAATTCTTCAGGGCCCTTAGAAAGTGAATTGATGGGCGCCATCATATTTTTATCGCCTATCCTTAAATTTCCTGCCGGCGAAGGCAAGTTGCTTTTGGCAATGGCGATGGTTACGTCCTCAGTGCTCAGGTTATTAGCTCGGAGCAAGTTAGGATCTGCATTGACTACAATCGTTCGTGCACTTCCTCCAAAGGGTGCTGGTGCGGAAACTCCAGGAACGTTTACGAGCATGGGACGGATTTTTGTCAATACTTCAGTCTGAATTTCGTTGATGGAGCGCTGATCACTTTCAAAAACTAGTTTTCCGACCGGTAGTGAACTTCCATCAAAGCGGACCACCATTGGGGGTACAGCGCCTGGCGGAAGAAAACCCATTGCCCGAGAAACGGAGGTGGACAGCTCTGCAGCAGATTGCGCCATATCGGTTCCGGGATAAAAGGTGAGTTTCATTAAGGTCAGTCCTTGGATGCTTTTAAAATCCATTTCTTTCACTCCACTCACAAAGAGTAACACTTTTTGGAATTCATTGGCCATAAAGCCGTCCATATATTCAGGCGACAAACCACCATAAGGCATGGCTATATAGATGGCAGGGGATTCCACTTCGGGAAAAATATCTACGTTTATTTTTTGGACTGCAATGACTGAAAAGAATACAATGGCCAGAATTGCCACCATAATCGAGATGGGCTTTTGCAGTGCAAATCGAATTAAATTATTCATTATTTTTTATTTAAAGATTATTAAACACATGTGAAAAATCGGCCATCAACTCTGCTTCGGAAGCCATGAGCATCCAAAAGCCAAAGGCAGCCTCTATGTGCTTATTTTCAGCCTGCTCCAGTAAAATTTGGATTTGTAGTAGATTGCTCAAATCCATCAACCCACTTTTATAGCGCGATAAATACATTTGATAAGCGTCCTTTGCTTGTTGTTGCGCCTCATTGGTTTTTTCAACTTCCACATATTGTCTGGATAGTTTATTTTGAATGGCTGCCAATTCCGCCTGCATTTGCTGTTTGTATTGTTTATGGCGATGGCCTTCGCTTTCGGCTTGTTTTTTAAAACTTCCGGCACGTTGTTTTTGGGTGTATAGGTCAGAAATATTCCAAGTAATGCCCACGCCTACCAAGCCGTTGGAGACAGAGTTTGAAAATCCGTCGTTCCAGTTATCTGAAACGGTGCCGTCATTTCCAATTCCTACACCGCGATAGGCATATCCTCCAATGAGCTTTAAGGACGGCAAAGCTGCCCTCGCCTCGCTTTTCCCTCGATAATCCAAACTTTTTCGCTGTTCTTCAAGAGCAGTTAATAGTGGATGGGTA
>NZ_DATJCA010000122.1:0-1629 GCF_035515035.1 Gelidibacter sp.
AGCACTTATTTTGCTATGCTCACTTTCATCCGCTGCAAGTGGTTCACTTTGTCCGTCCTATCCACTTTAAATGTCTGTTGCAGGTTCGGGTAACTGTTTTAATCCGTGTACGCAGTATCTTAGCATCATATGGATCAACCATCCTCAATTCTTCGAACACAAAATCATCTTGGGCCAAAGCTTTGTAGTGTTCCAGGATGGGCTTGGCTTTCTCAGGAATTTTTAAAGAAACAAGTTTTTGATTTTTACCCATTCGGTAACGGAGTCGACCATCGATAAAATCTGACCATTTGAGCTGTATTACATCCCCTATTCTTATGCCTGCAAAATAGAAACTTATTAACCATATATTTACTGCATGCTTTTGGGAAGGTGTTAGAGTTTCTGCATTTTCAAGTAACTTTACTTCCTCCATCGTTAGGCCAATTTTTTGTGACTCCAAAAGTTTAATAGTATAACCGCCTCTGCCAAATGGGTAGTAATTGCGTTCTGCCCAATTCTCACCGATGGCGATATTGTAAATCGTCCTAATAGCAATCATATAATTAACAACGGTTCGATGTTTTAGTCCTCTTTTATTTTTTAAATATGCTTCAAAACGTTTCAACAAGTCGACCGTTATCTCATTAAAATGGAGTTTTTCAGATTTTGAAAAAGTTTTAAACTTATCCATTCTACTTTTAACAACATCGCGTTGATGATATTGACCTCTTTCTTCTAACCGCCTTAATTGAATCTTAACTGCACTGAAAAAATCGAAACGCTCTTTTTTCACAATATTCGTTTTGATTGTGGACACGGATTGATATTCTCGTTCAGATTCAGCTTTTAAAAGACGCTTATTGGCATCACTAAGTTTAGAGAAGATTAATTGGTTAATTGACATTGCATCGGGATGAGATTTTCTCACAAGTCCTTTTTGTTCATTCCAATCCATTTTATCGATATATTGTCCCGTAAAAATGTACGATGTTTTCCTGTCTTTTGTGATTCTTATCGCAATTGGGTACAACAATCGGCTATTTGGTTTGTTTCTAAGTACTGTTTGAATGGATGCCATAACTTGATTTTTAGACTATTAAGGTACAACAATTTAGGTACAACATAGGTACAACAAATGCCCATTTTCCTTGATATTAGATGATATCAAGTGACATCAATTAAAATGTAAATAATTGATTATCAATGACTTTGCAGTGATTTGAATTCCGATTATGAATTTTCATAACCCGGAGGTCAGGGGATCGTGCCCCCTTCTCGCTACTTGATTAAAAGCAGCTACAAAAAATGTAGCTGCTTTTTTAATTCTGGGTGCGCTGCTTCACGGATAAAGTAGATATTTTAAACGCATTTTCTTATAGGCGGTTAATTCAGGTTCCCAACCCGCCCTGATTGTTGCCATAGGGATATCATCAATGATCTGCTGCCTAAAATCGCCACGTCCAATCTGAATTTCGATGCTGTTCATTTGATTGCTCAGTTTGGAGTCAAAAAACTGTTCCTTATTTGGGTGCGCTTTGTAGAGTTCCCTGATCCATTCAAAATTTATTTGTTTTCGTTCCCTTAACAGCGCCGTGTCATAGTTGCGTAAATCGATTCCGTAGCATAGTTCATCCATAAATAGTGGTG
>NZ_DATJCA010000123.1:0-9434 GCF_035515035.1 Gelidibacter sp.
AACGTTACTTCAGAAGAATTGGGTGGTGCCAGTACACATTCTACCAAATCAGGTGTTGCTCATATTACCGCAACAAATGATGTGGAATGCCTGGAAGATATTAAAAAACTCATCAGCTATTTACCACAAAACAATTTAGAAACCACACCTCTACTGCCCTTTGAACTTAAAGATGAAGTTAGAGAAGAACTTTCCAACATCATTCCGAACAATGCCAACAAACCTTATGACATGCACAGTGTGATTAATGGGATAATTGACACCGATTCATTTTATGAAATCCACAAAAACTATGCGGAAAATATTATTGTGGGATTTGCCCGTTTAGGCGGCAGAAGCATTGGGATTGTAGCCAATCAGCCAATGTATTTGGCCGGTGTTTTAGATGTGGACAGCTCGAAAAAGGCCGCGCGTTTTGTACGTTTTTGTGATTGTTTTAATATTCCCCTATTGGTTCTGGAAGATGTTCCAGGTTTTTTACCGGGAACTGACCAAGAATGGCGTGGAATCATTCTGCATGGCGCCAAATTACTGTATGCTTTTAGTGAAGCAACAGTACCAAGAGTAACGGTTATTACAAGAAAAGCCTATGGTGGTGCATATGATGTCATGAACTCTAAACATATTGGAGCCGATATGAATTTTGCCTGGCCAAGTGCAGAAATTGCAGTGATGGGAGCCAAAGGCGCTGCTGAGATCATCTTTAAGAAAGAAATCAACAAGGCTGAAGATAAAGAAGCTAAATGGAAAGAAAAAGAAGCTGAATATGCGCGTCTTTTTGCAAATCCGTGTAGTGCTGCTGAACGTGGATTTATTGACGAAGTCATTCTCCCTCAAGACACACGGCGAAAATTGATCAAGGCTTTTGCTATGTTAGAAGACAAAAAAGTGGATATGCCAAAAAGAAAACACGGAAACATCCCTTTGTGATCGTGTTTAAAAACGAAAAATAAATATCCAATGAGCTACATAAAATTGGTTTTCCTAATCGGGAAAGCCACTTAATAAAAAAAGCGTTACCAACTTAAAAGGTAACGCTTTTTCATGTTAAACATATTTTAGAGAGTAACAACATTCTTCTAAAAATCTTCAGAATTGGAAATTATTCTAAATTAAATATTTTTTTAAATGATTAAAGTTTAGCAATCAGCTTCTTTTTTCCATTTGACTGTTTATTTGATTTTGATTTCGGTTTTGGTTTTGGCTGGTGATTTTCTTTAATTCTGACGTAAATTAGTTTATAATGGCCTTTGGAATCTTCACGACGGTCAATCTCAAATTCTTTAATGGATTTGATCAAAGGCGTCAACTTTTGAAAGCCATAGTTCCGCGAGTCAAAATTGGGTTGTTTTTTTTGTAGCAAACTACCAACATCCCCCAAAAATGCCCATCCATCATCATCGGCAACGTCATCAATTGTAGCGGCAATAAACTTTATATCCTTTTCTGTAATCTTATCAATATCGTTTTCCGCCGCTTTCGATTTTTCATTGGAAGCACTTACCTCCTGCTGACCTTGATTTTTAAGAATTTCAATGTAGATAAACTTATCACAGGCCACAATGAACGGATTGGGTGTTTTCTTTTCGCCAATTCCATACACTTTCATCCCGGCTTCGCGCAAACGTGTCGCCAAGCGTGTAAAATCGCTATCACTTGAGACCAAACAAAAACCATCTACTTTTGCTGAATAAAGAATATCCATCGCATCAATGATCATCGCTGAATCCGTGGCGTTTTTACCAACTGTATAGCCATATTGTTGGATTGGGGTAATGGCGTTTTCCAACAACAGATTCTTCCACTTAGAAAGATGCGGTTTTGTCCAATCGCCATAAATTCGTTTAATCGTGGGGTTTCCATATTTAGCAATTTCTTCCATCATCTCTTTGACGTGGGCGGAAGGAATATTATCGCCATCTATTAATACTGCAAGTTTGATATCCATGTATTGGGAGTTAGGTTAATTTTGTAAAATTTTCAACGTTAAAGATAATATTTAATTACCGGAAAATATTGGAAGACGCTCTTTTTTAAGGCTTATCTAACAAAAAATGAAACCATAGTCAAAACAGACTATGGCTTATTTCTACCAAAATTTAGTAACAATAACCTGATCAAAGTAAGATTAAAGAAGTAATCTTTGATACACCTTATCCTTAATGTCACGGTATTGCGTAACGCACTCTACATATTTTTCAAATACCTGGTCGTGTTGATGCATATAAAATTGATCACATTCCAACTCATCACATTCCCTAACGTTATTCAGGGCATTTCTATAGGTATAGAATTCATTTAATAGATTGATATTATCATTGATATTATCTAATAATTCATCTCGCAATACTTTATCCCCGATCTTATTGGACGCTATTTTAGCAAGCCGATCGGCCTCGTTGTTCATCGCATCGAGATGTGATATCCAAGTATGAAGTTCACGATGCATGTGTCTTTTGACGATTTCGTCATCGGTTTCATATGCGTAATTTACTAAGGGTTCCATTAGGCAATATTTAATTTGGTTATATTATTTTGTTTCACATCCAAGATGGTGATGTCTTTATCGCCGCCCGGAAACGTCCAACTTATACTGTCATTTTTAGCATATCCCAAAACAGCTGCTCCCATAGGTAACAGCAAGGAAATTTTCTTTTGGGAATTGTTACTTTCTGCAGGTAAAACGACTTGAAAGGTATAGGACCAGCCATCTTTAGTGGCAATGGTAATTTCTGAGTTGATTCTCACAACATCATCAGGCATTTTATCATCATCCAAAATTTCTGCGCTCTCCATTTCCTTCGCAAATTTGGTCAGTGACACTTTTTGTGTCGAATCTTTATAATCATTAGTGAGGTTTAACAAGCGCTTAATCATCACATATTCCTTCTTTTCTAATATTAATTTTCCGTATTTCATCTTTACTGTATTTTTTTAGTTTCAACTTTGGGAAATTCTACTTTGTAGATATGCCCTTTTTATATTTTTGGTTTTAATTTCGGATTGAAATGCACAAAATCGGATGCCACAAAAAATTGTTGCATCACGTTTTCAAACATGTCGTGATATGGTTTTCTATTTATCTACTGTTTTTTGCTACAGTATGAGCTTAACTTTAGGTGAGTTCTAAATTCCTGTAAGACGCAGGTAGTTCATTACTTGCCTTTAACATTCTTTGGTGATAAATTTTATCATGCCCAATAGATTCATCATATTCACTACAAGACCAGATAAATCTTTTACTGCTTGTTAAACTGCAATATGCAAGATGTTCACACGTCGCACATAAACTATTTTCTAAATGGTTCATAATTTATTGCTTTAGACTCATCATTATCAAGGCAATAGACGTGCCGTTAAAGTAAAGAAGAACAAATCAACACACAACACATTGATAAATAAGCTATTATGCGTAATTTGAAGAATTATTAAAATAAGGATGTTGGGTATAAATTACCCGCTGAGGAATTTCTACCCAGTAAATGCTTGTTACTTAATTTTATCGCGAAGCGTTTTACGATCAATTTGAAGAATCTCGGCTGCTTTGGATTTATTATTGTTTGTTGCCTCTAATACTTTGAGAATATGCAATCTCTCTACTTCTTTCAAGGAGAGAAAGGTATCCTGTTTAGGGAAATCAATTTGAAATTTTAAATATTTGGGCAAATTGTCAATTTCAACTTGTTTGTCGCACATAATCACAGCACGCTGGATGCTGTTTTCGAGCTCCCTAATATTTCCAGGCCAATCATAACGCTCCAATGCCGATAGCGCTTCGTCAGATATTTTAACAATCCGATCTTTATATTCCACTCCATATTTAAAAAGAAATTTGTCCACCAATAGTGGAATATCCGATTTCCGATCCCTAAGTGGCGGCACTTCTATCTGAACTACGGTGAGCCTATAATATAAATCCTCCCTAAAACGTCCATTCTTGATAAGTTCCCTTAAATCGACATTGGTGGCAGCAATCACCCTAACGTCTATCTTTTCAGTTTTTTGAGAGCCAACCCTCATGATTTCTTTTTCTTGTAAAACCCTGAGCAAACTCAATTGTGTGGCCATCGAGGCGTTTCCAATTTCATCCAAAAACAGGGTTCCATTATTTGCTGCTTGAAAAAAGCCGCTTCTATTATCGTTGGCACCTGTAAATGCACCTTTGGTATATCCAAACAATTCAGCTTCCAACAGACTTTCCGGAATAGCACCACAGTTGACTGCTACAAAAGGCGCAGCAGAAAACCGCCCCATATAATGAATGGCCCGGGCGACCAATTCCTTACCAGTTCCACTTTCTCCCTTAATAAAAACAGTGGCTTTATTGTCCTTTACCCTATCAATCACATTCAGGACATTTTGCATGCTTTCCGACTGTCCAATAATCTCAGAAAAAACGGCATTTCCTTGCGATTTACTTTTAGTTTTCTGAACCGGTTTTTGCCTTAGAGCCAGCGATTTTTGAACGGCATTTTTAAGCTCTTCTTTAGTAAAGGGCTTTATGAGATAATCCATAACCCCAGATTTCATAGCTTTTAAGGCACCATCAATGGAAGGAAAACCTGTTACCGCCAGTTTTGGAATTTCGGGAAAATGCTCAGAGACGTATTTGACCAGTTGCAGACCATCAACTCCCGGCATTTGAAGATCAGTAATCAACAAGTCAATGGATTGATCCTGCAAAATTGCAATGGCCTCTTTTACAGAAATTGCTTTATAGGTATGGTAGTTTAAAGACTGTAAAAGTCGTTGGATAAGTTCCAAAATTTGAACATCATCATCAACAATCAATATGTTTTCTTGCTCTAATGGCATGCTTTATATTTTTGGAAATGTGAGCGTAAACTTAGTGCCTTTAGGTTGATTAGCCGAATGCCTTATGGTTCCTTTATGACTTTTGATGATACCATGAACGACACTCAAACCTAGTCCTGAGCCCTCGCCTACAGGTTTTGTGGTATAAAAAGGATTAAATATATATTCTGAGATCTCCTTTGAAATCCCATCTCCTTCATCTTTGATAATCAACACCACCTCTCTTTCTTGATTGTTAACCTCAATTGATATTTCCCCATTTTGCGGGGAGAAATAAATTGCATTGATCACTAAATTAAAAACCACCTGAGTGAGCTGAATGGTATCTACCCTTAAATAAATCTCATCATCACTAAAGCTTAAATGATAGAGGAGTTCTTTTTTACCAAAATTTGGTTTCAACAAATTGATAGCTTCCGTAATAACTGGGTTAATATTGACGAGCTCCATTTGCTGCGGCATTACGCAGGAAAAAAACATCAGTTTCTTAACCACTTCTCTTGAGAAAATTGCACTGTTCATGATCTTATCCAAATCGTCCAAAGCATCATCGTCATTCACAAAACGTTCTTTTAACAATTCAGAAAAACCAAGAATACTGGCTAGTGGCGTATTGAGTTCATGTGCGATTCCGGCGGTAATTTCACCTAAGATCGATAATCGATCAGCACGTTCCATTTGACGTTTGGTCAACTCTTCTTTATCGATAATTTGTTTACGTTCAATTAAATTACCGATTTCAATGGCCAGGGTCCGCACCAATTGTTTTTCTTCTTCCAAAAACACGTTTTCATTGTATTTTGTTTTTGGATACCCTATTTTAATAGAGCCATAAGGCAAATTAAAAGCTTTTATCGCAGTTAAAATAAACACGTGTTCTGTGGATCTTTCGCCGGCATAAACAATGCTATCTCCAAGTTTCATTTCTACAAAGGCTTCACTGCTGTAAAGAATGGCTTCCTTAAGACTGGAAGTGATGGCCTTAAAAGTAGGATCTAAATCGTAGAGGTTACAATTGGCAATATAGGAGCTTACATTATAAAGACATGTAAGCTCCTTAATACGTTCCTTTAATTTGTCTTCTGTTGAAACAAGAGCCATTTATAGCTTATTGTCTATAATGTCTTGAACCACTTCCGGGTTCAACAATGTACTGGTATCACCTAAATTGGACATATCGTTTTCTGCAATTTTTCGGAGAATTCTTCTCATAATTTTACCACTCCGTGTTTTTGGAAGTGCCTCCGAAAATTGAATCTTATCCAGTTTAGCAATAGGTCCAATCCGCTCAGAAATCAACTGATTGATTTCCTTACGTAGATTTTCATGGACTCTACTCTCACCCGTTTCCTTTAGAGTGACAAAGCCGTAAAGCGCACTCCCCTTAATGTCATGAGGGAAACCTACAATAGCACTTTCAGACACTGCTGGGTGTTCATTAATGGCGTCTTCCAAAGGACCTGTGCCAAGATTGTGTCCTGAAACAATAACTACATCATCCACTCGTCCGGTAATTCTATAATAACCAACTTCATCCCTTAAAGCACCATCTCCTGTGAAATACATATTATCATAGGTTGAGAAATAAGTTTCCTTGTAACGTTGGTGATTATTCCAAATGGTACGCGCCATCCCTGGCCACGGAAACTTAATGCATAAACGTCCATTGACCTGAATTCCTTTTAACTCTTCGGTATCATCCATAATTGCGGGCTGTATCCCTAAGAATGGCAAAGTGGCGTAAGTGGGCTTGGTTGGCGTTACGTAAGGCAAGGGCGAAATCATGATGCCGCCTGTTTCTGTTTGCCACCACGTGTCTATAATAGGACTTTTACCTTTGCCAATAATATCATTATACCAATGCCAAGCTTCTTCATTAATCGGTTCTCCCACAGAACCCAAGACTTTAATAGAAGACAGATCTACATCTTCAGCAAAAGAGAGGTTTTGTTTTGCTAAGGCACGAATAGCTGTTGGCGCCGTATAAAATTGTGTGATTTTATGTTTTTCAATTATTTTCCAAAATCTTCCAAAATCTGGATAATGTGGGACTCCCTCAAACATGACCGTGGTGGCACCATTGGCCAAAGGTCCATACACAATATAACTGTGACCGGTAATCCAACCAATATCTGCAGTACACCAAAACACATCATTCTCCTTGTACTGAAATGCGTTTTTAAATGTATAGGCGGTATACACCATATATCCAGCAATGGTATGCACCATGCCTTTTGGATTTCCGGTAGAACCCGAAGTATATAAAATAAATAGTGGATCTTCAGCATCCATAATTTCTGCATCAAAAACTGGGGAAGCCTTATCCATCAATGGTTGTAACCACACATCTCTATCTTCGATCATTGGTACATCGGCATTGGTACGTTTTACCATTAATACCGTCTCCACAGTATCACATTCTTTAAGTGCTTCATCTACAATACACTTTAAATCAAGGCTTTTATTGCCGCGAAAAGAACCATCTGCAGCGATTACCATTTTACAATCGCTGTCAATAATACGGGTAGACAAGGCTTTAGATGAAAACCCTGCAAATACCACGTTGTGTATGGCACCAACACGGGCACATGCCAACAGGGTGATAGCCAGCTCTGGAATCATGGGTAAATATACACAGACGCGATCTCCTTTTTTTATCCCTAGGTCCTTAAGTACGTTTGCCATTTTACAAACCCGTTCATGTAGTTGTTTATAGGTGATATGTTGCGCTTCTTCATTAGGGTCATTCGGTTCAAAGATGATGGCCGTTTTGTCACCACGATTGAGCAAATGCCTGTCCAGACAGTTTTCTGTAATGTTCAATTTTGCACCTTCAAACCATTTAATTTCTGGTTCACGAAAATCCCAAGTGAGTACCTTATCCCATTTTTTTCGCCATAGAAAATGTTCTTCCGCAATTTCTTCCCAAAAGTTTTCAGGCTCACGGACTGATTTTCTATAGACTTGGTAATATTCTTCAAGATTTTTAATACTGTAATTACTCATTGCTTTTCATGGTTTTGGTTTGTTATAGTATATAGTCGCCGATTTTAACTGGACATCTCAACATCCTTTGCTTCTAATTTCAAAAATATAAATAAATTTTAATAGAAACGACTTAATCGGCATTTCTATATGGTGACTGTCCCAAGATTTTAAAGGATAAATAAAAAACAAACTCTGAAGATATCCGTTTTCAAAACGCTTATATTTTCATCCTTTGAGAATAAGACTTAATTTCCTTTATAACTTTCGGTGCCAAAAGAATGGTGGCCGTCATTGTAGGAATTGCCATTAACGCAAACGTGCCATCAATAAGATTGAGCATCATGCTTAATGGTGTCACTGCACCAAGGATGATACTTGCTATATAAAAATAATTATAATAATGTTTATTGTGAGCACCAAATAGGAAGGACATGCACTTTGATCCATAATAAGAGTAGGTAAATAAAGATGAAATACTGAAAGTCGCAATACAGATCAATAATAAATAATTTCCATAAACAGGAATGGCATCATTAAAAGCCGCAGCCGTCAAACTCACCCCATTGACTTCACTTGTTTTCCAAACACCAGTTACCAATATGGCAAGTGCCGTCAGGGTACAAACGACGAGCGTATCAATGGCTGGCCCGAGCATGGCCACCAATCCTTCTCTCACGGGCTCATTGGTTTTTGAAGCTCCATGTGCCATTGGTGCTGTACCAATACCGGCTTCATTTGAAAAAGCGCCTCTTCTAACACCAAGTAATATCAATCCGCCTACGGCACCTCCCAAAAATGAATCGCCATTGAAATTGTTGGCAGCAAAGGCGTCTGTAAACATTAATAAGAGATATTTAGGGACTTCTTCTATATAAACGCCAAGGATAATCATTACCAAAACAAAATAGAGAAATACCATGGATGGCACCAATTTCTCAGCTGTTTTACTAATTCTATCCAAACCACCTAAAATGACGATTGCTGTAATGGCCACTAATATCAGACCAATGATAAAATTTGAAGTGTTCGTCTCAGCAATTCCATTTGGCTCCAATAAGATAAAATTTATGGCTTGCTTTAATTGGTTGACATTAAAAACTGGCAAGGCCCCAATTAGCCCACAAATACTAAAAAAAACAGCCAAAGGTTTCCAATTTTTCCCTAAACCTTCCATAATAAAATACATTGGTCCTCCTTGTACGACACCATTACTGTCCTTTCCTCTAAACATAATGGCCAAGGAACAAGTAAAGAATTTTGTGGACATCCCAATAATGGCGCTGATCCACATCCAAAACATGGCTCCAGGGCCACCAATGTGAATCGCGACGGCTACACCGGCAATATTTCCCATACCAATAGTTGAGGCCAATGCGGTTGAAAGTGCTTGAAAATGTGTAATTTCTCCAATGGCATCCGGATCATCGTACTTACCCCTCAATACATTTATGGCATGAAAAAAATATCGAAAGGGCAAAAATTTTGAGCGTACCAAAAGGTATAGGCCGCCGCCAATTAATATTATTAATAATGGTAAACCCCATGCGTAGTCTGCAAAGGATTGAAGGATCGAATCTAAAGTTTTCATTTTCTGGTTTTGATTTTGCGATTTTAAAGATATAGTTTTCGAT
>NZ_DATJCA010000124.1:0-14967 GCF_035515035.1 Gelidibacter sp.
AATTAGAAAATTTATTGAGGTGTAAAGATGTCGAAATTATCTATGACTTTTTGTGGCGACCAAAAATTGTTGTTAAATGGTTATCAACAATTTTGAACAAAAGATGGTTTTTTGAACATTAGATGAAAATAAAAAAATTAACGAAGAAGCCATGCGAAAAACGAATAAAAACCGTTGGGTTCTAACAAATAATAGGTGGATTTTCGGATTATAGATTTTTTAAAACTCTTAGAGTGAATTGATCTGACCACGATCTTTAGATTAGAACTTCAAGAGGAAATTGCCTAAATTTGGACGTTGCTTTTGGGTGACTCCTGACATGGCAGAAAGGAAGGCTTTCAACTTAAGGTTAGGGTCAGGAAAGTGATTTGAATGTCACAAAGAAAATGGCAGTTTGAGCATCGAATAAATTGATGTGCAAATCAGCATCAAGGACTTGTTTATAATAAGGACTGCAGTTATCAGTTAATATAAAAAGACGTGGCTAAAACTTTATATACCATTTATGTCATTGAACTGTCCAAAAGGGTGTTTTCGGAAAACATCAAGTTTAGGACAGCAAATCCGCAATTTAATGGCGTCTTACAGTGTTTGTACGTGGGTCAGACCAGCAAAACACCCAAAGAGCGATTTCTTCAACATAAAACTGGGTTTCGAAATAAAAAAGGACATAAATTGTCTGCTCAACTTGTAGAAAAATACGGACTTTACTTAAGACCTAGTTTATACACGCATATTGATCCATTTCTCACCAGAGCCGAAGCCTTGCAAGCTGAACAACAAATTGCACTGGAGTTGCGACGGGAAGGTTATGCCGTGTGGTTCAACTAAATTGGCGTTGTTTTTCAATACCCATCAACTCATTTTGCCTACCGGCAGTAAGGTCAATTTTCTATGCGCAGCGGCGATTACCGATCTTGTCGAAGCATCTTTATTCATTATTCTGACACTGCAATTCCTTTAAATAATCTCAATTTTACTATACCCTGACCCCATTTTTTCCAAGCGGATTTGGGTGGTGATCCGATCTTTTAAGGCCTCCACATGCGAAATCACGCCGATGGATTTATTGCCTTCATTTTGCATTTTTTCCAAGATGGTTATGGCTTGGTTTAAAGTTTCAGGATCCAACGTACCAAAACCTTCATCAATAAATATGGATTCGATTTTGACGTTTTTAGCGGCTAAATCGGAGAGTGCGAAGGCCATTGCCAAGCTCACCATAAAGGTTTCGCCACCGGATAAGGTGTTGATGGATCGTCGGGCATCGCCTTGATGGCTATCGAATACTTTTAAGGAATCGTTTTTATCGGCTTCGTCTGCCGTAGGAATATCCAGTAAATAGCGATCGTTCATATCCTTTAATCGCAGATTGGCATACCCGATCAATTGCTCGAGCGTTAAATCTTGGACAAAATTTGAAAAGCGTTTGCCAGTTGCATCACCAATCAACCCGTTCATGGTTTTCCATAGATCTTCTTCTTTTTTCAATTCCTTTAATTTTTCCAACAAGGCCTCTTGTCTTTCCTTCGCTTTGGTATCAACTTCCAAGGTCGTTTTAATAATCCCGATCTGTTGGTTTAAACCGATAAAGGCTTCATCCAACTTGGTGTAATTTTCTTGGAGTGCGGTTAAAGGTTCGTCGGACGTGATTAGTTTTTTAAACGCTTCAATTTCCTTTTGGGCGGTATCTTTTTCGGTTTGCAAACGCTCTTGCCGCAATTCTATCTGTTTCTTTTTCTGTCGGATCTGTTCCGCGTCTTTTTCGGATAGGATAAAAGCCTTCAAGTCTTGGATACTTTCGACCGATTCTTTTTTTAAGATTTCATGGAGTTGCCTTTCAAAATTTTCTTTTTCTTTGGCGATAAGCGCCAGTTTAGTTTTCAATGCTACAATGGCTTGCTGGTTGTTTTTAATGTTTTCAATGTTTGCAGCCCATTTCGACATTAATGATTGCACTTTAGAATCTACAGCGTCGCCATCATAAAGTTGTTTTCTCTTCATTTCCTTTTCAGTAGTTAGAGCTGAACTGGTCTGCCATTGTTTTGCAGCATGGCTCAAATTCTCCAATAAACTCCGTAAATGGAACGCTTTCTTACCTTGCTCTACCATTTGCAGGGATTTTAGAACCTCTGTTTCTACAGTTTGAAGCGTTTCATGATCCGCGATAGCCTCTAAGTTTAAAGATTTGCTGTACTTTTCGATTTCGCCAAGCTGTGGCGCCAAAGCTTCATGAATTTTAAGAAGGTCCTGTTTTAAGGCCTTACTTTTATTCTGCTCATTGTCTAAATTGGTTTGGGTGGCAATTTTTAATGCTCGTTTTGTATCCAACACTTCTGTTTTGGACTTTAGAATTGCCTCTTTAGCATCAAAAACGGGGTTATCTATGGCAAATGGATGTTCCAATGATCCACAGAGCGGACAGGCTTCACCATCAACCAAAGTGTTTCGGTGTGCCTCCAGACTTTGATGTTTTTTACGCATTTCTTCCTCCTTAGCTAGCGTCTCCACGGCCACTTCCAAAAGCTTCAATTCACTTTCCAAAAGATTCAATTGGCTGCTGTATTTTTCAACCAAAGCTTCACTTGCCTTTAATTCGGCGGTTTTTGAATTTTTGTTTTTTAATTCTGAATTGTATTGGGTCAGTGTAATTTTTACCGTATGGATCAGCTGTATTTTTTCTCGAAGCTTCACTTCCCTTTCAACCAATTCCATATCACCATTTATCCCCGTTGTTTTTAAGAAATTGTCAATTTTATCTTTAACTGGCTGAATACCTTCAATAAAATCAGCAGGTTGCGGAATAAAACGGATGCGTTCTGAATCTTTATTGATCTCCAAAAGCAATTTTTTAATGGCGTCCTCATGGAGTTTTGCCTCTGCTCTGGCCAGATCCTCTTCTTTTTTTAATGCCGTCACTGTGGTATTGAACTCCGTTAAATGACCGACAAAGTCTTCTGCTCCCACCTTTCTTTTTAATAGTACTGAAGCTTCGTCCAATAAGCTGCTGTTCTCTTTTAAAATGGTGGTTTCCTTTACATGTTCTCTGCCAAGCTCATCTGAATGTTCTTTAAAGGTTTTCTCCTTTTGTTCAAAATTGGAGATGAGTTGGCTATGCCCTACGTATTTTGAGTGGTTTTTTAAAGTGATTTCCTCTTTCTTGAAATCCTCAATCGCCTGAGCTAATTCTTTTTGCTGTGTTGCATTCGCATTTAAAACCGTTTGGTTTTTAAAAATGCCTTTTTGGTTTTCAATCTCTACTTTTAAATCATCCAACGCTTTTTTTTGAGCAAGTTTGGATTGGTTTAAGGCAATTTCTTGGGCGATTAAACTTTTCTTTTCCTCTTCAGGAAGCAATTCTACTTCCCCCAATCGTATCTCCTGTTCTTTACATGCGTCTGAAGCTGCCCTGAACCTCTTAAACACAGCAATTCCTATCGACCTGTAGTCTTTAGCACCAGTAATGTCTTCCAGTAACTTATTGCGTTCATCTCTTTTTGCCTGCAATAATTTACTGAACTGGCCTTGGGACAATACCATCGCCTTTACAAATTGATCATAACTCAGCCCAATCAGTTCTTCATTTTTGAGAGGGACGGCAGATTTCCCGCTTTCAAGAATCGCACCCGTTGCCACGTCAATAATTTCCTGTTTCCGATCGTTGAGATTATGGTTACGGTTTCTCTCAATGGACCAATGCGATCGGTATGTTTTTTGTTTGACGATATATTCTACCTCCGCATAACAATCTTTGGCATTCCTGGTCATAATGCCACCTTCATCATCAATAACCGATTTGCTGATAGACCCTATTCTTGGGACTCTATTGTATAAAGCCAAGGTAATAACGTCCAGCAAGGTGGACTTTCCTGAACCCGTGGCGCCGGTAATTGCAAAAAGACCACTTTCTGCCAAAGGCCCTGAGGAAAAGTCGATATGATGTTCGCCGCGAAGCGAATGAATGTTTTTAAAACTGATTTTGCTGATTTTCATAACTATAGGTTGAGCTCTTCCAAAATTTGACGAAATGCATTTTTTAATTCCTCGGTGTTTTCTTGAGTGCCATCAAGTTCCAACCTTTTTTCAAACATTTCCATGGGCGTCACATCGGCAACGCTTATGCCAGGCTCAAAAGCCTCGGAAGCCCCGCGTACTTTATTCAGGAAGTTCAATTTTGATTTTACTATTTTAAGATGCTCATTCTCGTAATTTTCCAATAAATCGTCTAAATCCCTTCGGATCTGTATGCTTTCGTCGGGTTCATTCACGATAATTTCCGCAAGTGAAACCAGATTAGTAATGGGCGAATAGCTATTTAATTGTTTTTTAACCGCTTCAAGTGTGCCTTGAAAAGTGACCAAATTTCTGAACTTCGGAATAGGCAGGATGTCCACCTTAACCTGTTGTCCACTCACCGAAATAATATTGACCTGTTTTACTTCTTCTTTTTCACTAAAACTCAAACAAATTGGAGAACCTGAATAATGCACATGCCGTGATACGGCATAAGGTTTATGGATATGTCCCAAAGCTACATAATGCGGTGCATCGCCAAAAATGGTTCCTGAAACCCCAGCCTGATTGCCAATTTGGATATCCCGCATACTTTCGGAAACATGAGCGCCCTGCACGTATAAATGGCCCATCACTATAAAACAAACTCCAGGATGATGTTGCTGGTAATGCGCATTGATATTAGAGAAATACGTTTTTATGCCCTCTCGAATCTGTTCGATTTTATCGCCATAAGATTCTCCTGCTGCCGAATTTCTAATGTCCCTATCCCTTAGAAACGGGACGGCAGCAATAACCACCTGCTCCTCTTTCTTCGTGTATTTTATGAAAAGATCTTGGATATCGTCAGGAGCGCCGCCAATAACATCAATATTCAAGAATCCTAGGATGTCCTTTGGCGCATTTAAAACAGAGGCCGAATCGTGATTTCCACCCGTTAAAACAATTTTACAGTCGGTGCCAAGCATTCGTTTTAAAAACCCATAATACTGCTTTAACGACGTTTGCGACGGATTTGCCTGATCAAATACATCTCCTGAAATCAATAGCAAATCGATGTGTTCTTTCGCTATGGTATCTATTAACCAATCGAAAAACAATTCCAAGTCATCCGCTAAGTCCATTTTATGCAATTGCTTTCCAATGTGCCAATCGGCAGTGTGTAAAATTTTCATATCAATTAATTAGGTACTAATCTCGATTTATACTGTACTTCTCTAGGCTGGCAAATCATTAAAAAACCAGAAAACTCCGGATTTTTTATGCTCTAAACATTTGGATGGCACAGGCGAGTTCTTTATTTTTATCAGAGCCTAAACTTAAGAATAATTGGTAGAAGTTGTTGTGAATTTATGGAAAAGAGCCTATCAGTTTTTTTAACACATGAAGAAAACCCTCAAAAAAAGTTGACGTTCAGCTTATTCGTCTTTTTCTAAATTAACATTAAAACTTGGCGATTTATAATCTTTGGCGCGATAGTCTTTAGGAATTGTAGTTTCATTTCCATCGCGTTGGGCACGATAATGTGGCGAAAGGATTTCAATCCCTCTTTCATTACAGACGTTCTGGATGTTTTGGTGCAGCTGGGAATAAATATGGCCCTGTTTCGATGCTTCTCTTGTATGGGCATTGATTTGATAGGCAACATAATAATCATCAAGACTGGTTTGCAAAACGAATGGTTGAGGTTCTGGTAAAATTGTTTCCGTCAACAAGGCCGCATCGATCAAGGCTTGGTGAATATCTTTCCACGGCACATCATAGCCAATGGTTACTGTGGTATGCAGAATTAATCCTTTGCCATTGGCCTCACTACTGTAATTGACGGTGTTGCCGGAAAGTACAGAGGAATTGGGGATAGTGATGATTTCATTCTTTGTTGTTCTTATTCTTGTTATCAATAGACTTTTCTCGACCACATCTCCAACAACATCAGCTATTTTTATGCGGTCCCCAATCCTAAACGGACGCATATAGGTGATGACCAAACCTGCCACCATATTGGCGATGGCGGTTGAAGATCCTAAGGAAAATAAAATACCAATGAATACGGAAACTCCTTTGAAAATATCGGAATGCGATCCTGGCAATAATGGGAAGATGAGCACGAACATGAACGCGTACAAAAGGAACTTAATGATACTGAAGGTTGGCACTGCCCAATCCGAATGAAAGCCGGAAATTTGGAGCTTCTCATTTTCGATCTCTCGAAATACATATCTGATAACTTTTACAACATATTTTATGACCAAATAAATGACCAAAATCCTGAATATATTGGGCAAATAGTGCCAAATGGAAATGAAAATAGTTTTAATTGGAGACCATATCAAATGGAACAAAACATCCGCCCAATGTTGTGAAATAGGAAAAATACTGAAGACAATGGGCAAGGCAAGATAAAGTACGAAGATGAGAACGAACCATCTCACAAGTTTTAATATTGAAAAGATGACCTGTAATTCTTGTTCGGCGGATAGAAATGTATAATCCTTATAATTTAAATTTTTGAGCCAGATTTCCTTTTTGGTCTCAATACGTTTCAAGGACCAGCGGTGTACTTTTCCAAGAAGCCAAATGACCAACCATATCGCACCAATGGCAAGAAGGGCCAAAGCCACACGCATCAAGATTTTTGAGATCATTCGCTCTTCTTTTAGACTTAGAATAGAGGTTTCAATGATTTTCTCAAGGTGTTCCGCCAATGCCATTGCCGTAGTGCCATGCCAAAGCGCATCATCTTCAGAGATACTCATGATGATTGTTTTGCCATAAACTATATCATAAGTATATTGTGACGGCACCACCGAAAAAGAATCTTTTTTAAAAAAATAATCTTGATAGAGTGTTTCAATTTTGCTGCTAACATTCCGCGCTCTATCTTGAGCCGTAGAAGCACCAATTCTAGAATAAATAAAGAAAAGTGTATCCTGTTTCACACCCACAACCGGATAGCCCCTAGTGAATGGCCGAAGCGAATCTATCCGCGCTTTTTTAGCGGCCAGATTTTTGATCTCCATGGTCTTAATAGCCTCCAATTGGTTTTGCGCATTTTTATTTTGCAGATCCTCTTTTTTGATGAGCACCCTTAATTCCTCTTCCAAGTGGACTCTTTTTACCGAATCAATGATGCGCTGTTTTTCACTTGCAGCGATTTTACGAATGGAATCGTTTTGCTGTAATCTTGGTGTCGACTGCATCTGAAAAGTTATGCAAAAAAACAGCAGGACTTTTAAAATCGTTTTTAGCGATAACTTTTTCATAATCACAATATCATCAATGAAGGCACTTATTTTTCAAACAACAGCAGGAATAATCAGGGCAATTAACAGAGTAATATTCTAGTCTACTTCAAGTTAAACCCCTTTAAAGATAGAGATAATTACACTATCATTTTGGTGCATACTCATAAAAAAATGCTTTACTTATTTCAAAACCTCAAGTAATTTTAGGATCCATTTAAAAAAACTTTCAGAATTTTATATTTTTTAAAACGATGCGGACCAGACCACCCCAAAGGAGTTGGTATCGCCTCCAATATCATTTAAGGTTTCCGACCTCATATATACTAATTTTACTGCTTGTCTTTTTAGCAATGGAAATCCAAAGGAGAAGGCACCTAATAGATCTTCCCTCTTGTCATTATGAGGTTGTCGGTTGACTAACGATTCTCCCAAGAGCCCCGATCCCAGACTCAAAGAACCCCATAACCCACGCTTAAATCTCCGGATAAGATGGGTTTGCATGGCAAATATTGGATCTTGTTTTCGTGTACCACCATTAAAAAAATCGTTGTTGTTGGTAAAGAGGTATAATGATCCGGTCAGCTCGTAGGACCACTGCCTCCAATTATGGACAAACCCCGCTTGTGGACGAAATACAAAACGATTCTGCCCTAAATTGAGCAGTTTATCGCTATAGTACTGTCCTAAAGGAAGTGTGACCGCCACCGATACACCCACTACGGTATACACGGCATGTGTACTCATATACTCCTGCAATTCCTTGAGATCCATGGCCTGGGGTCCTAAAATGTTTACGGAAAGCCGTAACCTTGGATCAGAAAACCCACGACGTGTTATTGACGTTGGCGAATCAGCTAGTTGGCCTTCCCACCGTGCTATGGTATAGGGAACGCGAAGATCAAATCGCGCTAATTTATTCCCCAATTTAAACGGCCGAACATAATCTGCCACGAAGGTATTCACATCAATCGTAGCATCCTTTACGTCCAGAATAGGATCGAAGAATATCTTACCATTAGTGTACACATAACCAGCGCCAATAAAATTATTTTTCAAAGGCAAGGGCGTCCAGCGTCTTGGCTCAAGATCCTGCGCACCGGCATGAGGTCCTACTAGAAGAAACATCCATAAAATAACCGCTATAACCTTCATTCTAAATCCTATGGGTATGTATCGAAGTTAATTCTTTTTTAATTATGAATTATGATGGGCTTATTTATTTGACGCTTCCAATGCTTTGATTAATAATTCAACATATTGATCTGCCGTCTTATGCGCATCATTAGGGTCATTTAAACTTGATGTTACCACTGCCACCAATTGCTCTCCGTCGGATTGTTCTAAGTTGTAGGCCACAGTTTCCAAGACATAATTTGTGTTGACCTGGGTGGAATTTGAGGTTGAAATAAAGCCCCCAAAAGTATCATAATAAGAACCGTAGGCATAAGGGTGGTTATAATAATTGTAAAATCCACCGTAATACCCAGGATAATAGGCGCCATAAGATGCTCCCACATAAATTCCGTTGGAAGTTGTTCTTACGGTTTCTTGCTTATCTTTAATGACGGTTAATACCACTGCAGTAAACCCTTCACTTTTCATCAAACTCTTAATCAAGTCCAAGCGTTCTTGGGACATTTCTCGCGCTGGATGGATCTTTGGCGCTTTACTATAACTCTCGGTGGCGTTGATTCCCCGTTTTCGCAAAGCATCTAGTCAACGCACTTTCAAAGGCATAGCGCGCGTCGTCATTGGCGGTACGGGCAATGACCAATACTTTTTTCGTTTTAAATAATTCCACAACAGAAGGCTCTGCTTTCCAGGAATCCAAAATTTTGGTGCTTGAACAAGCGTACAGACACATAAAACTGCAGGCTATAAAGATAATTTGATAGTGGATTTTCATAATTTGATTGTTGTTTTGGTACTCGGTTAATTTTTGAATCCGTGAAACAAATGAGAAATTAGAAGGCCTCTTCAATACCAAAATAGATACCGGTCGTGCCATCTCTTCCAATACCAATATCCATTCTTAAATTCACATTTTCTTTTTTATTAAAGAGATAGCGGAGCCCACCACCAATGCTGTATTTCAATTCGTTCATATTTAAACTGGTGATTTCCTCACTGACATCGCCGATCCCTGCGAAAACCACAAAACCAAGTCGTTTCCAAAAATATTGCCGAAATTCAGTTTGTAGGGACACATAGTTTTTATCTCTATAACGTCCCTGAAAATAACCACGCATGCGTTGATGTCCTCCAAGGGCGGGCAATTCATAAAATGGCGCGTTGCCTGCAACATTCTTAAGATAGAAGTTTGTGGCCCATACATGGTTTTTGAATAAGGTTTTATAGAGTCTCACGTCAAGCTCAAACGTGGTGAAAATATAGTCGCTAGGCTCCGTATAGGCAATGAATTTAATATATTGGTAATGGCCGGAAGTTGGGTAAAACAGATTGTCACGTCGGTCCCAAACCAAGTTGACCCCTACGCCATACAAATTGCCACCATTAAATCCAGTTACGGATTCGTCCATTAGAAACGCATTTTCCTGGACATCCACGATGGCAGTATGTTTAAAATCCAGAATAAACCCTGTTCGGTCAGAAAAAAATAAAAACGGTGGCACCTGTACTTCCATTTGAAGGTTGAAATCTTCTCTTGAATAGGCGGCGGTGCCGGTCTCTGGGGTTTCATTGCCCAATCCCCAAAATTTATCCTCAGTAGAGCCAAAAGATGTTGGCATTTGGAGGACAAGTTTGTTGGCGTTGAAATAGATTATGGGGTTGATCGAAAATTTGTATTGTTTATTGGTGGTGTAGAATGCCCCGAATCCGATTTTAGACGGACGTAATTCCTCCGACTTGGTTTGGGTATAAAAAATAAAGATGCCGCCTGCACCGATTGCAGCTTGGGTTTCAGGGGTATAAAACACATACGGATAGCCGTTAAATGTCACCTTCTTGATTTTAACACTGTCCTTACCTCGTACTAAAATAGAATCAATAACACCCCTTCCCTCCTGACCAAAGCCAAAAAGCGGAAATGCAATGAGTAGTATAAAGATGCATTTTGTTATGAGTTCCTTTTATTTCATAATTAAAATCAAATGCCGATAATTTGAATGCCTTTAAATTGATAAATGATTTTAGTCCATTATATTTAAAACCTATATGTTCTGATTTACTCAGAAAATGATCGGATTAAAGCTGATTGTCCTGTACCTAAATTTTACTTGAGAAAAGGTCCAACCAAAAGTAAATCAACATTATATCAAATATATTGTTTTTTTTTATGCGTGATACTGAAGCTGAATTTTTTTTAAAATTTCATTGTAGATCGTCTTAAAAAACATGACAACCCATTGACATTGCTATAAGTGTCAGCAATAGCCTCGACCATTTAAGGCGTGAAGAATAATTTGGCTTATTAATCTATGTGGACAAATTTTAGAAATGACCTTGATTGGAATAGGCTCCTCTTGGAAGGAATTCATCCAATTCCCTAACGTGCTATTCTTTCGTCCGGAATCTTGATTCTTTGTTCTTAATTTATGAGTACTTAATTCTTCAAATCATGCATCACCAAAATGGGCACTTTTGAATCATAGGCAATCCCTTTTACCAAGGGCTGGTTAAAAATACTTGCGAAAAATGAATGCTTACTATTTATGAACGCTACCATATCGCTCTCTCTACTTTCGACAAAACAATTAATGGCCGCAGGTACGGAGAGCTGACTCAATAAATGAAAGGAATGACTGACCTCTTCGAAATACTCGTCCAGCAGCTTTTTGTTGTTTGCCTGTTGGGAGTTCAATTTTCCTTCCTCTGAAACATGCAATACCTTTATGGACGCATTACTACTTTTCGCAATATTAATCAGATGTTTTAACTCCTGTTTCTTGAAACTAGTTTTGTAGTTTGTTGGAAAAACAATCTCCTTTGGAATCTTACGCTTAGCCAATTGTGGAACGACAATCACCGGGCAATTCCTGATTTTTTCCATAACATCAATAGCGGTACTACCGTAAATCTTGCTTCTGGCATTGGTCTGTCCACGAGTTCCCATGACAATCAATTGAATATCCTTTTCTTCCACAGCAGCTCTAATAGCCTGTAATGGCTCGTTAAAAGTGGATATGGTCTGAAAGCTATGTTTTGAATTCCCGTTGTCATTAAAGGCAACCTCACTTAGCAATTTATGTAACTGGTTTTCGGAATGTCTTTTGGTGGCCTCATATAAGTCACTGCCAGGCTCCATACCCATCAAATTTTCTAGATTAGTTGGGTTTATAAAAAACACATTTAAAAGATAAAAAATGCACTCTTGATCCTTATAAAGTTCCAAGGCATATTTAATGGCCTGTAGCGCATTGTCTGAAAAATCAGTAGGCAATAATATTTTTCTTTTCATGGATATTTTATTTATTTCAATTTGATTGTTGATTGTTGATTTTTGCCTGTCTATCGATAGGCATGGCATTTGAATTTGAGATTTTAAACCTTTAACTTTATTCTGGAATCACCAAAAAAGGCACCATCGGTTGAAATCCTATCTTTTTGATTACCGGTTCTTTAATGACTCTTTCCACAAAACTATGTTTATAATTCACCATGGCAAGCACATCGATTTTTAAATCTTTAACAAACTCGTTGATTTCATCAGATTTTGTCGCCGATTTCTCCACCCAATGAAACGTGTGCTGATGGTTCACCAAATGCGCTTGAAGGACTCTCATGTTGCTGTTTTGCCGTTCACTTAATTCACTTTGTAATTTGATGTGCAAAACATAAATATGGGCCTGATATAAATCGGCGAAATTCAGTAAGGCTTGTAATTCTTTCGCTTCGTAAACGCGGGTAAAATCGGTTGGAAACGCCATATGCGTCGGAGCTTTAAATTCGTAGGCATCTGGCACCGCAAGCATTGGACAACTTTTTAAGCTCTGCATGACCTTGACGGTATTACTGCCCAAAAAATACTTGTTAACACCAGTGGCTCCTTTAGTACCTGTCACGACCAAATCTATATTATTTATCTGTACCGCTCTTTTTATGGCCAACGTAATCTCTTCAGAAGTGCTTATGACCTCAAATTCATGATTCGGATTGCTATATAATTCTGCTGCCCGATCTTTCAGTGCACTTAACTCGGTTCTTGAAGTTTCAGTTAGGCTGTCCAAAAACCGCGTTGTAATATAGGATCTTGAGTCGGTATGATCGAGAGAAAAGGAGTTTAAGAGATAGAACGTACACGGGTGATCGGCATATAGATTTAAAGCATATACCGTGGCACTCCATGCGTTTTGTGAAAAATCTGTTGGGATTAAAATATGATATTTTTCTGGGGTCATAATGTTTTATTTTAGCGCTGTTTAGACGGAATGACTAGAAATGGGATATTCAAATAGAAACCAATTTGATTGATGGTATCCTTGAAAAATATATTCTCAAAAAATGATTGTTTATTGTTGATCATCACCAACATGTCAACGGCATGATCTTCTTGAAATCTGTTAATGGCAGCAGGGATCTCCATATCTTCAATATCGTGAAATTCATAAGTCAATTTTTTGAACAAGGTTGGTAAAAGAGCTTTGTTTCGATCTTGGATCTCACTCAAACCATGTCCTGTACTGACGTGAAGGGCATTAATTTTGGCTGCGTGCAACTTCGCTATTGCTTTAAGTACATGAAGTTGTTCCCGAGTGAACTCTACTTCTAAATCGGTAGGAAATAATATCTCCTTAGGTCTCACATAATCAAAATTGGATGGAATGGCCAATACTGGAAACTTGATTTCCCTAAAGACTTGAACCGTATTTGAACCAAACAATATCTTCTTGGCTCCAGTTGCGCCTTTCGTTCCCATAACGACCAGATCAATGTTTCGCTCCACAATCAGTTCTTTGATCCCGAGAATAAGGGTTTCAAACCGTGCAATAGTTTCAAATTTATGGTTGGGATTGCTGCCAAATTCATTTAGAAGTTCTGTGGTCAATTCGTCTAAACCTTCTTGGGAGGCTGCTCTTATGGGATCGCGAAGCCCAAATTGCGCAGGACTGAGCAGAACATAAGTCAGATCATAAACCACTGGGGTATACGCATTGAACAGATGAAAAGTACACGTATTATTTTCAAAAAGCTGAATGGCATAACGGATGGCATTCAAAGAATTATCAGAAAAATCAGTTGGAAGGAGTATGTTTTTCATGATCAGATCTTTAAAGTGCTGGTGTAGCTCGTGTGGCGTTTTGCATTGCTAAAAGTGGTATTTTAAGATCAAGGCTTACTTTATCAATATTGGATGGAAACAGCATGTTTTCCAAAAACGAATGCTGGGTATTGACCATCACCAACATGTCCACCTGGTTTTCTTTTATATACTCCTGAATGGTTTCGGCCACCTTTCGACTGTTTGCTGTGATGAAATTTATTTCAGTCTTACAGATGGTTCCTTTCATAAAAGCCTGATTATCTTCTTGCCTAATGGATAATTTATCGATTTTTGAAACATACAGCACATCAACAATACTTCTGTAGGGCGCTGCTAAATCGCATAATAACTTCAATTCGCGTCGTTTGTAGGGTATGAGATAATCGGTTGGAAATAAAATACGTTTCGGTTGGGTGTTGGTATAATTTTTTGGAATGGCCAAAACCGGACATTGTACATATTTCAGAACTTGGAAGGTATGACTTCCAAAAACAATTTTGCGGCCATCGGATTTTCCTTTGGTTCCCATAACAATCAAATCGATATTCTTACGGTCGGCAATATTGTTGGCCTCTTCCACAAGTGAACCAAAGACCGAAAGGCTATGATAGGTATATCGCGGATTTGGAGCCATTTCATTAACCGTCTTTAGAAGTTCCTTCAAGTTGGCTTCAGATTGCGCTTTCACACGCTCCAAAACATCATCAAAATTATCACGGGACACTAAATCCTCATGATCATAAACATCCTTCTGGTAGGCGTGCATGAAATAAAACGCAACCTTTTCATATTTAAAAAACTCCAAGGCATAGGTGATGGCATTCATTGAGTTTTTAGAAAAATCTGTGGGAAAAAGTATAGAAATCATAGTGCTAGAGTTTATTTGATATGGCATAAAGTTAATGGAATAAAACCATAAAAACTATGATATAAGTCATTTGGATGGCGCCACAAATTCCTGCCAAGGCAGGAATCTCGAGTTCAGCGAAGTTCATTTGAGGTTAAACAGACCAAGGAGAATTTATCCTAAAATCGGTTCAATTGATATACAAATCCGCGGGAACTTGCGCATTCAGCGGGAGAAAAAATGAAATTGGGATAGATAATAAAGAGATTCCCGCCTGCGCGGGAATTTGGGAAGGACTAACATGAGATTCCCGCCTGCGCGGGAATTTAGCCCTCCACGTTTGGTCTATATTCATCATTTACGGAAAAAATTTCTGTGTAACTCTGTATTCCCTCTGTGCCACTCTGTGTAACTCTTTGCAACTATGCAATCTGCGCAAATCTGCGCATTCTGTGGGAGAAAAAAATGAAATTGGGATAGATAATAAAGAGATTCCCGCCTGCGCGGGAATGTGGGAAGGACTAACATGAGATTCCCGCCTGCGCGGGAATTTAGCCCTCCATATTTGGTCTATATTCATCATTTACGGAAAAAATTTCTGTGTAACTCTGTATTCCCTCTGTGCCACTCTGTGCCAC
>NZ_DATJCA010000125.1:0-11856 GCF_035515035.1 Gelidibacter sp.
AATGGTTTTAACAAAAAAATCGTGCTTTTTAAAAGCACGATTTTTCAAAGGATTTATGTTATATTATTTAATTTTTTCCACCAAAGAGACCTCCGATTATACCTCCAAGTCCACCTTTCTTTTTATTTCCACCCATAACCATTCCTGCCACATCATCCATAATGCTTCCATCATTGTTGGCATCAAGTATAGATTCTAGAAAACTTTGATCGCCTTTGGGAGAACTTCCTTTTAAAAGACCACCCAACATCCCTTCAAGCCCACTTGGACTATTTACATTTTGTTGTTTGGCTTGATTACCTAACATCCCCATTAAAATAGGTGCTGCAACCTTTAAAATTTGGGCAACAGAACCGGCATCCACTCCAGCCTTGGCTCCAATTGCCTTTTCTACGTTACTTTGCTTATTGCCAAGTACATGCCCTAGGATTTTGCTTCCATCCTCCATGACATTATTATCAACACCTCCACCTCCAAAAAGACCGGAAAGGTTATTTAAAATGCTCCCATCATGCTTGTTGTTTAGAGCACTCAACAAACCTTGGGCGCCTTCAGGTGAAGAGGCATTTCTTTGCATGGCGGCCATTAATACAGGCATGGCCATCGTTAAAACGTCATGTGTTTTGTTTTGCGGTTGATTTGTTTGCTCAGATACGCCGCTCACAATCGATTTTCCAATATCGCTATTTAATAGATCTAAAATTCCAGACATAATTATATGATTTTAAAATTGAAAGGTTAAAATACAAAAAATGCTTGCAATACACTGTATGACAAGCATTTTTAACAATAAATGTTAATAACTTAAACGTTTTCTGTCTTTAATATGCTGACAATCTGTGAGGCCAATTCTGTTCCAATTCTGTCCTGGGCCTCATTGGTAGCGGCACCAATATGTGGTGTTAATGACATTTTCCCATTCATGAGTACTTTAATTGCCGGAGTGGGTTCGCTTTCAAAAGTATCTAATCCTGCAAAAGCAACTTTTCCACTATCGATTGCTTTAACTAGTGCGACTTCATCAATGACCCCTCCACGAGCGGCATTGACAATACCTACACCATCTTTCATTTGAGCAAATTGTTTATCGCCAATCACGTATTCATCTTGTGCCGGAACGTGCAGCGTAATGAAATCTGAATGCTTAAGAATGTCTTTCATTGGTTGGGTCTCAATTTCCACATTGATAAACTGTCCGTTGTAAAACTCAACTTTGATGGTTGCTTTTCCAACGAATTTATCACTTGCAATCACCTTCATTCCTACTCCTAGAGCAATTTTGGCAACTTCCCGTCCAATTCGTCCAAAGCCAACAATTCCAAGAGTTTTACCTCTTAATTCCGTGCCCTGTGCATAATTCTTTTTAAGAGCGTTAAATTTTGAATCACCATCCAAAGGCATGTTTCTGTTGGCATCATATAAAAATCTTACGCCACCAAATAAATGTGCAAAAACCAATTCTGCTACAGACTGTGATGAGGCTGCAGGAGTATTTATGACATGTAGATTCTTGCTACGAGCATAGTCTACATCAATATTATCCATACCAACGCCACCACGTCCTATAATTTTAAGACTTGGACAGGCGTCAATAAGGTCTTTTCTAACTGTGGTGGCACTTCTCACCAAAAGGACATCAATGTTTTTTTCATTGATGAAATTGATCAATTGTTCCTGCGCTACTGTAGTCGTAATTACTTCAAAACCTTCTAGTTTTAATGCATCAATTCCACTTTGTGAAATTCCGTCATTTGCTAATACTTTCATGAAATTTTATTTTTTAGTCCCACAAAAGTGGGAAACTCTTTTATGTTATTTAATTTTTCAGTTTGAACAAGTTCCCAACTGAAGACTTCTTTTATGCTTTCGTTTCCAATTCGCTCATCACTTCCACCAGTGCTTTTACACTATCCAAGGGTAAGGCATTATACATAGAAGCTCTATAGCCACCAACACTACGGTGTCCATTCAATCCACTAATTCCCGCTTCTTTTAACATGGTTTCAAAAGTTTCCTTCAAATCATCGTTGACCAAGGTAAATGTGGCATTCATATTAGATCGGTCCTCTTTGACCGCATAACCTTTAAATAAAGGATTAAGATCTATTTCTGAATAGATCACGCGAGCTTTCATTTCATTCACTTTCTCAATTGCTTTTATGCCACCTAAGTTTTTAAGCCATTCCAAGGTTAGCATTGAAGTGTAAACCGCAAAAACAGGAGGGGTGTTAAACATGCTGCTTTTTGCAATTTGAACCTTATAGTCCATGATGGAAGGAATTTTTCGGGATACTTTCCCTAAAATATCTTCTTTAACCACCACTAAAGTAGTGCCTGCCGGGCCCATGTTTTTTTGTGCACCAGCGTAAATGAGATCAAACTTAGAAAAATCCAATTGACGTGAAAAAATATCACTGCTCATATCACATACCATTGGAATTGGTGAATTGGGGAACTGTTTTATCTGAGTTCCAAAAATAGTGTTGTTGGATGTACAATGGAAGTAATCATAATCTTCAGGAATTGTATATCCTTTAGGGATGTAATTATATCCAGCCTCTTTTGAAGACGCAACTTCATAAATATCATCATAGATCTTTGCTTCTGCAATGGCATTTGCACTCCAAGTTCCGGTATTTAAGTATCCAGCGCGCTTTTCCAATAAATTTAAGGCAACCATAATAAATTGTGTACTCGCTCCACCTTGCAAGAATAAGGCTTTGTACCCTTTTCCTTCAAGACCCAACAATTCCAAAGCTAGAGCTCTGGCATTTTCCATAACATCTACAAAATGTTTACTTCTATGCGAAATCTCCAATAAGGAAAGTCCTATACCATTAAATTCTACAACAGCCTCGGAAGCTTTTTTAAGAACCTCTTGAGGTAAAATTGAAGGTCCAGCGCTAAAATTGTGTATTTTCATTGTTTTTGGTTTTTGAAAGATACAAAGGTGCTAAATTCAAAGGGAATTGAGGGTAAGAAATTGATAATTTATCAACTATATTCTTAACAAAAATGCAATAGTATCAACATTGTCGGCATAGTCCCACAATTGTGGATGTTGGGTCTGTCCGAAAGCCACGGAATTATCCGTAACCCCTTTAGAAACTACACATTGAATCTTGTCCTGATTAGTCTCAAGTAGTGATTTAAGCTCCTCTATATCGTTATAGTATTCATAAAATAGGGTTGCAATGGGAGAACCGTAGCTGGCATCTTCCTTGATCATTAAAAACCCGTTTTCCAACAAATCAAATTCGCTCATCAAATAAACGGCCTTATTGTAATCATAATTATTGGCATATTTATTTTGATGTATAATAGGATGCCATTCATAAACGCCATTAAAAAAGGCATCGAATTTATAGTTTTTTGGAACGAATAATTTCGAAACGTTTCTGCAGCCTAAACCATAGTATCTGAAAATATCCTCTGATAAGCCTTTGAGTTCATCATCGGTCTCCTCACCGGTCAACACGGCAACAGAGTTTCTATTCCTTCTGATAATCGATGCTTTACCTTTAAAATAATGCTCAAAATAACGTGCCGTATTGTCACTGCCTGTGGCGATGACCGCATCAAAATCCGTTAATTTTTCTTCCGTAAATGTAATTTTACCTTTAAATCCAGGTTCTATTTGCTCTAAATATTTTGCCAAATAGGGCAGTAGGTGTTTATCATTTGAAGATTGTTTTACAATAACTTCATGACCCGTAATAAGTACAGATAAGAAATCGTGGAAACCTACCAAAGGGATGTTTCCTGCCATGATAATAGCTACTTTTTTAGAAGGAATATTATTGAAGTGATACTTCTTTAACCATTGTTCAATGTTGTTCTTTTTTAGAGATTTAGCCCATCCGCTCAAAGAAAATGCAATGTTCTCTTTCGTGAACCAACCATTGTGTTCATACGCCAATTTTATTTGGTGCTTAAATCCGTCAAAAAATAAAGCGTTCGTACTGACATTCTCGTTCATTTTAAAGCCTTCTGTTGAAAATTGTTCGATAAATTCTCCCAGTTTTGCGAAAGCGTTAATTCTTTTCTGTAAATCCATTCTGTATTTGGTTATGAATAGTTTTGGCGTTATTTTTGCATCGCAAAGTTAGAAAAATCAAATGAACGAGATTTGTTTAAGTCACACTTTTTCTAAAAGGTCTTGAAATCAAGAAAATCAGATCGAAACCTCTAAAAATCTCATCACTTTTTCTAAAATTAATATTTTAATATAAAAGACGTAATGGCAATTATAATAACAGATGAATGTATTAATTGCGGTGCTTGTGAGCCTGAGTGCCCAAATACTGCAATATATGAAGGTGCCGACGATTGGAGATATAAAGATGGAACCAGTTTAAACGGTAAAGTAGTGCTTCCTAATGGAGAGGAAGTAGATGCTGAGGAGTCCCAAGAACCTATTAGTGATGAAATTTACTATATAGTTCCAAACAAATGTACGGAGTGTAAAGGGTTTCATGAAGAACCACAATGTGCGGCGGTATGTCCGGTAGATTGTTGTGTTCCTGATGATGATCATATGGAAACAGAAGAACAACTTTTGTCAAAACAACGTTTTATGCATCCGGAAGGGTAAATAATACGGTAATACTATGGGTAAAAAATCTCAAGGATAGCTTGGGATTTTTTTATGCAAATTATTCAGATAATTAACTAAATTTGCAGTCGCAAAAAATTGCGATTTTATTTAATGAGATTCCCGCCGTTGTGGGAATGAAAATAAGTTTTTCAATGAAAGCCGGAATTGTAGGATTACCAAACGTAGGGAAGTCGACCCTTTTTAACTGTTTATCTAACGCGAAAGCGCAAAGTGCCAACTTTCCGTTTTGTACCATTGAGCCCAACATAGGTATTGTAAATATTCCAGATCCGCGTTTAGAGCGGCTAGAGGCTTTGGTAAAACCTGTGCGAGTGCAACCTGCAACCGTAGAGATAGTGGACATTGCGGGCTTGGTAAAGGGCGCGAGTAAAGGTGAAGGCTTGGGGAATCAATTCTTGGCGAATATTAGAGAGACCGATGCCATTCTGCATGTATTACGTTGTTTTGACAATGATAATATTGTACATGTTGATGGTAGTGTCAATCCTATTAGAGATAAGGAGACTATTGATATGGAGCTCCAGTTAAAGGATTTGGAAACTGTCGATAAAAAACTTGAAAAAGTAAAACGTGCCGCAAAAACGGGCAATAAAGAAGCGCAGAAGGAAGAAGCGGTCTTGGTTAAGATAAAATCAGCATTAGAAGCAGGAGTTTCAGTAAGAGCTTTGGAATTTGCCAAAGACGATTACGACGAATTTGTCAAACCAGCACAATTTATTACAGATAAACCTGTCATGTATGTGTGTAACGTAGATGAGGAGTCTGCGGTAACAGGTAACGCTTACGTTGATAAAGTGAGGGAAGCAGTAAAAGATGAAAACGCTGAGATATTGGTGTTGGCGGTTGGTACAGAAGCTGATATTACAGAATTGGACAGTTATGAAGAACGTCAAATGTTCTTGCAAGACATTGGTTTAGATGAGCCAGGATCTTCAAAGCTGATCAGATCAGCCTACAAACTGTTAAAACAACAGACGTATTTTACAGCTGGCGTCAAAGAGGTGCGCGCTTGGACCATTGATGTTGGTGCCACAGCTCCACAAGCTGCAGGGGTTATTCACACAGACTTCGAAAAAGGGTTTATCAGAGCAGAGGTTATTGCCTTTGAAGATTTTTCAGCCTTAGGTAGTGAAGTAAAAGCTAAGGAAGCTGGAAAGATGCGTGTAGAAGGAAAGAATTATGTGGTTAGAGATGGTGACATCATGCATTTCTTGTTTAACGTATAAAAAGAAGAACCAACTTGATTTTTTGAAGTAAAATGGCAGTTGCTGTTGGATAGATTTGTTTGGAAATTTATTTATGCAGCAACGCGCCTATTGCCATGTCTGTTTAGTTTTTATGGATGGAATTTGATGAGGAAGGACATTCATCATCATCATTCATTGAGCCTGCATCAAGAATAATTTCTTTTATCAGTAATTTTATTCTTATCTTTCAATCGGATAAAATTGAAATTATATGAAAATTATATTATGGCTCGCTGTAGCAATCATCTTCTTTGTGGTGCTTTTCTACGTATTTAAATTCGTGTTTGTAACTTCCTTAATTATTGCATTGGCAATTCTTATCGTCCCTATTTTATATTTCACGTTTAAGAGTAAGAGCTAAAATAATACGTCGAAACGGATTCTTCATGCGTCATAGTTCAATCATCCCTCTCAGTTTTTAAAACTTTGTTAATTACTTTAGTATCTTGTGTTCTTAAGTTTTATAACGAAATATTATATTAGCAACCTATCTAAACTTTCACCCTTTTATGTCTCAAGAAACTGCCTATACCGAAGATAATATACGTTCGCTCGATTGGAAAGAGCATATTCGTATGCGTCCCGGTATGTATATTGGTAAACTTGGTGATGGCTCGTCACCTGATGATGGTATCTATATTCTTCTAAAAGAAGTTCTAGATAACTCCATTGACGAGTATGTTATGGGTGCCGGCAAGACCATCGAAATCTCTATTCAAGGAAATAAGGTAATTGTTCGCGATTACGGTCGTGGGATTCCATTAGGTAAAGTAGTGGACGTGGTTTCCAAGATGAATACGGGTGGTAAGTATGATTCCAAAGCGTTTAAGAAATCGGTGGGACTCAACGGTGTAGGTACTAAGGCGGTGAATGCCTTGTCACATTTTTTCCGTGTAGAATCCACTCGTGATAACAAATCAGCTTCTGCAGAATTTTCGCAAGGTAATCTCACCAATCATGAATTATTGGATGATACCTCTAGAAGAAAAGGAACAAAAGTGTCTTTTATTCCGGATGAAGCCATCTTTAAAAAGTATAAGTATCGCAACGAATACGTGGAAAAAATGCTCAAAAACTATGTGTATCTCAACACAGGTTTGACCATTGTTTTCAACGGTGAAAAATATTACAGTGAGAATGGCCTAAAGGATTTGTTGGAAGAAAATATCGGCGAATCTGATTTGGCCTATCCAATCATCCATCTTAAGGGTGATGATATAGAAATTGCTCTAACCCACTCTAAAACACAATATAGTGAAGAATATCATTCTTTTGTGAATGGTCAAAACACAACACAGGGTGGAACGCATTTAGCGGCTTATCGTGAAGCTTTGGTAAGAACTATTAGAGAGTTTTACGGCAAAAATTTCGACCCTTCAGATGTTCGAAAATCGGTGGTTACCGCGGTGGCAATCAAAGTTATGGAACCCGTATTCGAAAGTCAAACCAAAACCAAATTAGGCTCAACGGACATGGGCGGCGACTTGCCAACGGTAAGAACTTTTATCAACGACTTTGTTAAAACACAATTAGATAACTTTCTTCACAAAAATCCAGAGACTGCTGATAAAATTCAGCGTAAGATCCTTCAGGCAGAACGTGAACGCAAAGAATTGTCAGGCATTAGAAAACTTGCAAAAGACAGGGCGAAAAAAGCCAATTTACACAATAAAAAGTTACGGGATTGTCGCGTTCATTTTGGGGATATAAAAAACGACCGGTATTTAGAATCTACCTTGTTTATAACAGAGGGTGATTCTGCATCTGGAAGTATTACCAAATCAAGGGATGTCAATACGCAAGCTGTGTTCAGTTTAAGGGGTAAACCTTTGAATTCTTATGGCATGAGCAAGAAGATTGTTTATGAAAATGAAGAGTTCAATCTGTTGCAAGCCGCATTGAACATCGAGGAATCTATTGAAGATCTTCGCTATAACAATATTGTAATAGCTACAGATGCTGATGTGGATGGCATGCATATTCGTTTGCTGTTGATTACCTTCTTTTTGCAGTTTTTTCCGGAATTGATCAAGGAAGGTCATTTGTATATTTTGCAAACGCCTTTGTTTAGGGTCAGGAATAAAAAGGAAACGATCTATTGTTATTCGGAACAAGAACGTCGTGACGCTATTGAAAAATTAAAACCCAAGCCAGAGATCACCCGTTTTAAAGGTCTTGGTGAAATTTCACCGGATGAATTCGTCAATTTTATTGGAGAAAGTATTCGATTGGATCCTGTTATGCTTGATAAAGATATGTCCATTGATGCTCTTCTTGAGTTTTATATGGGCAAAAATACTCCCGACAGACAAGAATTTATTATTGATAATCTTAAGGTAGAATTAGATATAGTGGAGGAGATTCATGAGAACTAATAATTCTAAGGTTAAAAATATCATTATATCAGTCTATTTTATACTGATTGTGTTTGCCATTTTTTTGGCTACGGTGTTTAGTGCATTCAGTCACCTGACCTCAAATCCTTTATTGACTTTTCTTCTAATTCTAGCTGGATTCCTGATTTTATTTCTGTCGGTACATGCCATTTCAAAGTATTTTGAATATGACAGTGATGGTCTAAAAGTGATCCTAATTAATAAAGGACTCTTGTTATCAGACTATTTCAATTATAGAGAACATTTATTGGAATTTGATAAATCGCGCTTGGTGGCCTTTAAATTCAAAAATTATTTTGTCTATAAAAGCCTGACATTATATATCAAAAACTCACAAGGCCATACCAAAAAAGAGACTTTTAATGTCACCTTAGTCACTAAAAAGAAAAGGCGCTACATTAGACAATCTCTAAGCAAAATGATTAAAGAAAATTTAAAACCTACTAATTAAACACGTTACATTGGAAGAAGATCACATACCTAATGAGGAGGAGAACATTAAGGAAAACGGCAGTAATGAGACTATTACAAGAGTTACCGGAATGTTTAAGGATTGGTTTTTGGACTACGCTTCTTATGTTATTCTTGAACGCGCGGTTCCAGCAATTGAAGACGGATTTAAACCTGTTCAGCGTCGTATCATGCAGTCTATGAAGGATTTGGATGATGGGCGTTATAATAAAGTAGCCAATATTGTAGGGCATACCATGCAGTACCATCCGCATGGCGATGCCAGTATTGCAGACGCTATGGTGCAGATTGGCCAAAAGGACCTATTGATTGATACCCAGGGTAACTGGGGTAATATCCTCACCGGAGACAGTGCGGCTGCATCCAGATATATTGAAGCACGCTTATCTAAGTTCGCCTTGGATGTGGTGTTCAATCCTAAAATTACCGAATGGCAGGCGTCGTATGACGGCAGGCGAAAAGAACCAATAAACCTTCCTGTCATGTTCCCATTATTGTTGGCTCAGGGCGGTGAGGGAATTGCTGTTGGACTTTCAACAAAAATATTGCCACATAACTTTATTGAATTGATTGATGCGTCAATCAAACATCTTAACGGAAAGAAATTCACCATATATCCAGATTTTCCAACCGCAGGAATTATTGATGTCACAGATTATAGAGATGTCATGCGTGGGGGTAAAATTCGTGTCAGGGCAAAAATTTCCCAACTGGACAGAAGTACCTTGGTCATTAATGAAATACCTTTTAGTACCAATACCTCATCGCTAATTGACTCTATTCTAAAGGCCAATGAGAAGGGAAAGATTAAAATCAGGAAAATTGAAGATAATACCGCAGCAAAAGTAGAAATTTTAGTCCATTTACCTTCTGGGATTTCGCCTGACAAAACCATTGATGCTTTATATGCATTCACCAACTGCGAAGTTTCCATTTCGCCTTTGGGTTGCGTGATTGAGGATAACAAGCCGCTTTTTGTTGGGGTTACAGAAATGTTACGTCATTCCACGGACAAGACTGTGCAGCTTTTAAAACTTAATCTCGAAATAAAACTTGATGAGCTTGAAGAGCAGTGGCATTTTGCATCTTTGGAGCGAATTTTTATAGAAAACAGGATCTATCGTGATATTGAGGAAGAAGAAACTTGGGACGGTGTAATAACCGCAATAGAAAAAGGACTTCAACCACATATCCAACATTTAAAACGAACCATTACCACTGAAGATATTGAACGTTTGACGGAAATTCGAATCAAGCGTATTTCTAAATTCGATATTGACAAGGCACAACAAAAAATAGATGCTCTAGAAGACCAAATAGCACAGGTAAAACATGATTTGGTGCATTTGGTAGAATATGCCATTTCGTATTTTACACGCCTCAAAAACGACTATGGTAAAGGCAGGGAGCGTTTAACTGAAATCCGTTTGTTTGATGATGTTGATGCTACCAAAGTAATCATCAGAAACACGAAACTTTATGTCAATAGAGAAGAAGGTTTTATTGGTACTTCACTCAAAAGAGACGAGTATGTGTGTGATTGTAGTGACATAGATGATATTATTGTATTTACAAGAGATGGTAAAATGATGGTGACTAAGGTGGATGCCAAAACATTTGTCGGGAAAGATATCATCAACGTAGAAGTGTTCAATAGGAAAGACAAACGCACCATTTATAATATGATTTATCGTGATGGCGCAAAAGGTCCATCATATGTCAAACGTTTTTCTGTTCTAGGTGTTACTCGTGATCGCGAATACGATCTAACCAACGGTAATAAAGGCTCTATGGTTTGGTATTTCTCATCCAATCCAAATGGAGAAGCTGAGGTGATCACCATCTACCTCAGACAGGCAGGAAGTGTTAAAAAGCTGAAATGGGATCTTGACTTTGCGGATATCCTCATCAAAGGACGAAATTCCAAAGGCAACCGAGTGACCAAATATGCCATCAGAAAGATTGAGCTTAAAGAAAAAGGCATTTCGACTTTAAAACCTCGAAAGATCTGGTTTGATGATGCCGTCCAACGTTTGAATGTGGATGGAAGAGGCGAGTTGCTTGGTGAGTTCAGAGGTGAGGATCGACTATTGGTTATACATCAATCGGGAGTTCTAAAAACAATTTTACCGGAATTGACCACACGATTTGATAATGATATGATTGTTTTGGAAAAATGGATTCCGAAAAAACCAATTTCTGCTATTTATTTTGATGGGGAAAAAGAGCGTTATTACGTGAAGCGTTTCCTTGTAGAACATGAAGGCAAAGAAGAGCTATTTATTTCTGATCATCCAAAATCGCAATTGGAAATCGTTTCAACTGATTGGAAGCCTATGGTAGAAGTGGAATTTACAAAAGAACGCGGCAAAGATAGAAAAGAAAATTTAGAAATCAATCTCGAAGAGTTCATCAGCATCAAGGGTATTACCGCTTTAGGCAATCAATTGACAAGAGATAAGGTCAACCAGATTAGTTTATTGGAACCATTACCTTATGAAGCTCCAGAAGAGGTGCCCGCACAAGAAATCGAGGTTGTAGATGAAGATAATATTTCAGAAAAACAGGAATCTAAAGGCTCCAAACCTCATTCAGATGACGGGTCTAATGAGGACGATTATTTGGAAGAGAACGGGCAGGGGAAGTTGTTTTAGGCTACGACCATTTTGATAGGCTTTAGAAGGTGAGAGGTAGGAAAGGCTACAGCTTGACGAATATAGAATTGCACGATGTTGTTATACATGGTTCTGATTTATTGATAATTGAGGAATTGGCTCTAGAGTTATATTTTTGAGAACCGACTTTATAACAACAGGAGGATTTTGAAGTCAATTATCTTCAATATATGGAAATTCTACAAAAACGAAGCGTTCAATCTTTGAGGACGCATGACTATATGATGTACTTATATTTCCGTTTTTTAAGCTAAGACCAAGATGGTGAAATGAACACTTTACACTATCCGAATTAGATCTTTACAATGATACGGATTCACCAAAAAAATATGATGAATCCGTAAAGTTAAAAAAGATTTGATTTTTTTATTGTAGATTCTCTGATCTATTCATTATTCAATATCCGAATGCTCTATTCCAATTATATTCATAAGTTTCGTAACACTGCC
>NZ_DATJCA010000126.1:0-2667 GCF_035515035.1 Gelidibacter sp.
ACAACCGTTGCTACAATCATACAGGCAGATAAACCAATAGTTAAACCCAAAATATTGATGAAGGAATACATCTTGTTTTTGGTCATGGTACGCCATGCGGTTTTAAAATAATTTCTAAACATAATTCTACCTTTTTAATTGTTTATTCATCCTTTAAACTATCCACCGGATTTGCAATTGCGGCTTTTACAGCTTGAAAACTCACGGGTAATAACGCTATCAATATTGTACCAACACTGGCATACATAAAAACTATCCATCCAACATCTATACGATAAGTAAAATCCATCAACCATTGCTGCATTACATACCAACTTACTGGCACAGCAATAACAATGGCAATTAGTACCAAGGTTAAAAATTCTTTTGACAACATTTTTATAATACCAGCAACACTTGCACCCAATACTTTACGAATACCAATTTCCTTGGCGCGGTTTTGAGCCATATACGCAGCCAATCCGAAAAGACCTAAACAGGAAATAAAAATTGTCAAACCAGCAAACAGTGTAGAAAGTACCGCAGTTTGTTTTTCATTCTTAAATTTCTGCGCATATTGCCGATCTACAAATTGATAATTAAAAGGATACGCAGGATTGTATTTTTCAAACACTTGCTCTACAACTTTTAAATTTGCCTGTGTACTATTCTCCGCATTTAAACGTATCAAACTGTTGTAATTCCATTTGTCAGACCCGAGAACCAACATCGATCTGACCTCTTCGTAAGGGGAATCGATAATAAAATCTTCAAATATTCCAACAATAGTATAAGCCTTGTTAGAACCACTTCGTATTAATTTTCCAATAGGATCTGTCATTCCCATCGTTTCAACAGCTTTTTTATTGAGCATTACTGAAGAAGTATCATTTGGGAAAAGTGTAAAATCCATGTCTCTGCCTTCTATTAGTTTTAGATTCATCGTTTTTGCAAAGTCTCCACCAGTTCTGTAAAGAGAGAAATTCAATGGTTCTTCTTCTCTATTCATACCATCCCACTCAAAGCCCGAACTGCTACTTGCATCCAAAGTAACTGTCCAACCGGTTTTACTCATTGCCGTAATCGCTCTATTATTGATCAACTCATTTTTGATTAAATCATAGTTTTTTCCGATATCACCTTCAATCGGTACTTCTACCAGATTATCGATAGTATATCCGATATCTCTATTTTGCACAAAATTGATTTGCTGATAGATAATCATCGTAGCGACCACCAATATAATAGCTACAGAAAACTGCAAAACCACCAATGTTTTCCTCGGATTAAAGAAATGTTTTGCACTTTTAAAAGAGCCTTTTAGAACTTTTGTCGGCGCAAAAGACGAAAGAAAAAATGCAGGATAACTGCCTGCCAACAATCCTGTGAAAATTATGAAAACCACAAGTCCTAACCACAACAAAGGATTGCCAAAATTGATAGACAAAGAACTCTCTACCACCTGATTAAAAAACGGAAGCGCTACTACTGCAATTCCCAAAGCAATGATTCCAGCAATAGAAACCACAAGAATGGATTCGCATAAAAATTGTCCAATCAAACTTGATTTTCCTGCACCGATTACTTTGCGCACGCCAACTTCCTTAGCGCGTTTCTGACTTTGAGCGGTACTCAAATTCATAAAATTAATACAGGCAATAAGTAAAATTAGTCCGCCAATCAATGCCAATAAACGAACGGTTTCAATACGTCCGCCAGTTTCTATTCCATTTTCAAAATAGCCATACAAATGAGATCTACTAAAAGGATATAAAAAAACCTCCCATTTATAAGACGACTTATTTATTACTATATTTTTTATTTTCTCATTAAAACCTTCAATAGTTGTGTTTGGTTGTAACTGTACATAAGTATAATACGAATTGGCTCCCCATTCCGCATTTGCCTCACTCGTCTTTAAAGAAGTCAAGTAATCAAAATCAAAAGTAGTATTAGAAGGCAGATCTTTTAGCACTCCAGTTACTTTATAGGATTCCTCATTATCAACTTTAAGAATTTGATTGATAGGATCTGTATCCCCAAATAAATTCTTAGCAAATGTTTCTGAAATGACAATGTTATTGACATCATCTAAAGCATGTTCTGCATCTCCTTTTAAAAGTGGAAAACTGAACATAGTCAAGAAGGCTTTATCTACTTCATTGCCTTTGGTTTTAATGCTTTTATCTTCAAAGCTAAAGAGGCGGTTGGCACTCCAATATATCCTAGCCGATTTTATCACTTCAGGAAATTCATCAACCAGAGCATTTCCTAAAGGAGCAGAAGTAACATCCCCATTACTAATATGTCCATCAACCGATCGATAACTGTTCCATACTTTGTACAGATCCTTTTCATTGGTATGAAATCTGTCAAAACTCAATTCATTCTGAATCCAGATACTAATAAGGATTACGCCTGCCATAGCAATTGCCAATCCTGAAATGTTTATTGCAGAAAATCCTTTGTTCCGCCAAAGATTTCTAAATGCGATTTTGATATAGTTTCTAAACATAATTCTACCTTTTTAATTGTTTATTCATCCCTCAAACTCTCCACCGGATTTGCAATCGCGGCTTTTATCGCACGATAACTTACCGTTAAAAGCGCAATGAGAATGGTTGCGATTCCTGTGAGCAGAAACATCCACCATTTAATTTCGATGCGGTAGGCAAAATCTTCCAGCCA
>NZ_DATJCA010000127.1:0-11676 GCF_035515035.1 Gelidibacter sp.
GCTACTAAAATACTAAGACTAAGTAATAAATAGATAACACTCATACCTGATAGAAGTTATGGGTCAAAAATACGTTTGACGGTTTTATTATTTTATGATATTTATCATGTTTCAAATATTCGAATCACGAATATCGCAATATTTTTATAAACATTCTCCTTTAATTACCATGTTAATTTTTAGGTTTATTCTGGGTAAGTTCTTTGATTTTAATTATCTAAGACCATGAATTCCTATTAACAAACCAAGAGAATTTGCTCATTTTTTCAATTTATTTTAATTTCCTGGCGGTCAAATTTGTAGCAATGGTTGTAAAAACAACAATGCTAATGGAACTTAAAGGCATCAAGATGGCTGCAACTACAGGTTCCAATCTTCCGGTGACTGCAAAAGAAACACCCACGACATTATACATAAATGACAGCACAAAACTCCACTTTACAATTTTAATCGCCGATTTTGACAAGTTAATAAAATCGCTGAGACTATTAAATTTCTCAGCATCCAAAATGGCATCACAAGCAGGGGAGAAGACATTCACGTTTTCGGAAAGTGCAATTCCCACGTTGCTTTGTGCCAAGGCACCAGCATCATTCAGGCCATCTCCAATCATTAATACTTTGGCGCCTTCGCTTTGATGGTGCTTAATGTATTCCAATTTATCATCGGGTTTTTGATTAAAAAGCAATTTGGTCCTGGCAGGAAGCAGTTTTTTTAAATTTTCCATTTCCCCTTCATTATCTCCTGAAAGAATGGCTAAATCGTAATTTTTTTTGAGTTTGTTGAACAATTGCGATAAGCCTTTACGATAACTATTGTAAAAGGTGTATTTTCCTTTGTAAGCGTCGTTGCTACTGATATGGACTGAAGTGTTGAGAATCGCTGTGTCACTGGGCTTTCCAACGAAATTCGCCGAGCCAATTTTGATACTGTCTTGCTGGTGCATCCCTTGAATGCCTTGACCAACATGTTCTTCAAATTGATCGAGGGTGATGATGTCGTTCTCTTCCAAAAGATCATAGAGTGTTCTGCTCAGAGGATGGTTGGACCCTCTCAGGGTATTTTTCAATAAAACCTCTTCAGAAAAAGACAGCGCATCCCCTTCATAAGTGGCAGTACTTTGTTTGTTGGAGGTAATGGTGCCGGTTTTATCAAAGATAATCGTGTCGATGGCTGCCAACTGCTCAATAACCGTGGCATTTTTCAGGTAAAACTTGTGCTTGCCAAAAATGCGAAGGATATTTCCAAGTGTAAATGGTGCCGCCAATGCAATGGCGCATGGACAGGCAATAATCAAAACAGAAGTAAATACGTTCAATGCTTTGCTGGAATCAGCAAACAACCAGAACGTTGTAGCAATAAAGGCGATACTCAAAACAATAATGGTAAAGCGTTTGCTGATCAGGTTTGTTAAGGTGGTGAAGCTGTCTTCCTTAACTTTATTGAACACGTCGTTACCCCACAATTGGGTTAAATAACTTTGTTCCACACTTTTTAGAGCTTCCATTTCAATACTTCCGGAAGTTTGTTTCCCTCCCGCGAAAAGCTTGTCTCCAGAGACTTTGCTGACCGCATCTGATTCTCCAGTGACGAAACTGTAATCTATTTTTGCCCTTCCTTTTATGAGGACACCATCCACAGGAATTAGCTCCTCGTTCCTAATCAGCAATCGGTCTCCCTTTTTAATATCATACACTTGAATGGGATGTTCCTCATTGTTTTTGGAAATCTTGGTAATCGCAATTGGGAAATAGGATTTGTAGTCGCGTTCAAAGGAAAGAAAGGAATAGGTTCTTTGCTGAAAGAATTTACCCAACAATAAGAAAAACAAGAGCCCGGTTAAACTATCAAAAAAGCCCGAACCATGATCAAAAATAATGTCATAAGTGCTTCTTAAAAAAAGTACGATGATTCCCAAAGCAATGGGTACGTCAATATTCAAAACTCTGGCACGTAAACCTTTATAGGCAGAGATGTAATAATCTTGTGAAGAGTATAAAACTACTGGAAGTGAAAAGGCAAACATCAACCATCTAAAAAAGGGCTTATACTGGTCCAACCAAAATTCCTTCACTTCAAAATACTCAGGAAATGAGAGGAACATCACGTTGCCAAATGCAAAACCAGCAATCCCAAGTTTGTAGATTAAGGAGCGGTTGACCTGATTTTTGCCTGTTGAAAAATCCTCCAAACTGATATATGGTTCGTATCCTATCGAACTCAGTAAGATGACCGCTTCTTTTAAACTGTAGTTTTGCGAGTTGAATTGGATGCGTACCGTTTTTTTACCAAAATCGACTTGAGAAGATGAAATATAACTATTGAGTTTATTTAGGTTTTCAAGAATCCAAATACATGAACTGCAATGGATTATGGGAATATAGAGTGTTGCTATCTGTGATTTTCCATCATCAAATTCCACCAATTTATCAATAATATTCTGTTGGGACAGAAAATCATATTTGCCTTGAATATCCTTTGGAGTGGTGCCTGGGGCAGATTGGAGATCATAATAACAGGTGAGATCATTATCTGAGAAGATTTCATAAACCGTCTTACAGCCTTGGCAACAGAACGATTTGTCGTCAAAAAAAATTGTGGACGAATCAGAGAGATCTCCACAGTGGAAACAAGTTGATAATTCCATAATTATACTCATTTATACCTCGTGCAAAGGTCGGAAATGATTATGGCTTATACTATGATAATTGTCATGTTTTTCTTAATTTTGGGGGTCAAAGAAAATAGTATGGGTAGATGTGAGCAATGCATTGCACGTCAATTGAATTCAATGAAAACTTTAACAAAAGAAGAGCTGAAAGAAGTCGCTGCATGCAAGAGAACACTGTTTTATAAAAAAGGCGAAGTCATTTTTGGGGAAAATGAACTGCTCTCTGGCGTTTATTGCGTAAGAGAAGGTATTTGTAAAATGACCAAATTGAGCGCCAATGGAAAAGATCATACTGTGAAATTGATGGGCAAGGGCAAGTTAATTGGCCAACGTTCGGTTATTAGTGAAGAGCGCACCCATTTAAGTGCGGTTGCTTTAAACGATGTTGAACTTTGTTATGTTCCAAAAGATCAAATTTTGGACAATATCAAATCTAACCAGGAATTTTCGTTTAACGTCTTACAGAATTTGGCCCAAGATTTAAGGGAAGCCGAAGGTGATCTGATCAATATGGCACAAAAATCGGTGAGACAACGCTTATCCGAAGCTTTAACCTATGTCAGTAAAAATTTTGGTGAGACTGAAGATGGGTATCTCAATGTCAATCTTTCCCGCGAAGACTATGCAAGTATTGTTGGAACGGCGACGGAATCTGCCATCCGAATTTTATCCCAATTTAAAAAAGAAGGTCTGATTTCCACTTCAGGTAAAAAGATTAAAATTGAGAAACTGAAGGAGTTGGAACGGGTCGAATAATTGGCATTCTCATTTTTTTTTGAACTTTCTAAAAGTAAATGCCGGATTCAATTCCAGAAAAAACAAACCCCAAAGCTTTTTAATGCTTTAGGGCCAATTTAAAAATATGCCAGCAGATACCAATCTTTAAGATCCTTTTTTAACTTTTATCTCACCTTCAATGGGAGCATCTGCATTCTTCAAATACTTATCCAAAAACTGAAGGACTCTACTATAAGCTTCAATTTGATTTTCTTTTTTGATAAATCCATGACCTTCATCTTCAAATAAAACGTATTCAACAGGAACACCGTTTTCTCGAACGCCAGCTACAATTTCATCAGATTCCACCTGTAAGACCCTTGGGTCTTGAGCTCCTTGCAAAACAATGAGTGGTTTGGTCACTTTATCGGTATGGAATAAAGGGGAAATTCGTTTGAGGCGCACTGAATCTGCAGTAAAAGGATCTCCCAACTCTAAGTACAATGACTTTCTCATGGATTCCCAATAGGGCGGAATGCTCTTTAAAGTTCTGATCCAATTGGTAACGCCAAATAAATTGACACCCACATCAAACTCCTCAGGGGCGTAAGTTAGCGCAGCCATAGTCATGTAACCACCGTAGGAACCGCCTATGATTCCAATTTTATCTCCATCAATTTCTGGTTGGGTGGCGAGCCAATTTTTGCCTTCAACACAATCCTGTAAATCTTTTTCACCGTGATTTAAATCGTCCATTTGGTAAAAGGTTTTTCCATAGCCACTGCTACCGCGATTGTTGACCGCCAAAACCGCATAGCCATGATTGACCATATATTGAATAAAGGAATTGAAACCTTGACGGGATTGTCCGCCTGGCCCTCCATGTACCCAAACCATTGCGGGAACTTTGTTGTCTTTTGAGGCTTGATGTGGCAAATAGTAAATGGCAGGGATTTCTACACCATCAAAAGATGTGTAGCGAATGACCTTGGCAGTCACCAAATCTTCCGGATGAATGTCCTCATTAAGCACGTTGGTCAATTGATGTTGTTCTTTAGTTGAAAACTTATAAGTATAAAGATTGGATGGCATATTTGAGCCACCAACATATAAACGCATCCATTGTTCATCATCGCTAAAACCAACGCTGGTAATGCTCTGATCTCCAAAATCAGGTAAGTCAATCGGCGTATTTGCTGCGACATCTATAACTTCAATGGCGTTTTTACCATCTTCATTTACATAAACCACCATATAAGTGCCGTTTTTGGTGAAACTAGCTCCAGAGATATCCCATGGTTTTTCGAGAACATTAGATTTTTCCTTTGTTTTGAGATCATATTTCATCAAATAAGAAAATTCAAAACCATCATCTGTTGTATAATAGAGCGCACTACTATCATTGGAGAAATCTTGCGCAGCATTGCTACTTTGGTTGCTGTTGACCTTCGTTTTCTCTCTTGTTTTTACGTTGTAGACATACAAATCGCTGTCGTTGGTGTTCAGCGATTTCGCTAAGGCAATGTAGTTTTTGTCCTTTGAGATGCCGCCAAAATTTAAACCGTCATTATTTTGATAGATCATTTTTGAATTAAAGGTGGAAATGTCCATCTCATACACGTCAAAGAATTTCGGGTTCATTTTATTTGATCCGAAATAAAAAGATTTTCCATCATCAGCCCACCCGTAAAATTGTGATTTTGCTCCTTTATCTGGAGTCAAATCTTTGATGGTTCCGGTTGAATCCCGTAAATAGATGTGATCGATTTCATCTCCATTGCGATCTGCAGATAAGAGCATCCGGTCATCATTCGGGAAAAATGATTCTGCAAAATAGGAGGTGCTGTCCGAGGCGGTAATGGGGGTGTAGCTGCCTCCAACACTTGGGACGGTATACACATTGAAAATCCCGGATCGGTTGCTAGAGATTAGGAGTTTGGAGTTGTCATAGGAAAAACTGCCACCTGTTACAGCTTCGTTATCCATAAACTGTTCAATGGTGTACTGCTCAACTTTAATCGCAGTATCATCATTGTTCCCATTCTTTTTGTCCTTACAGGAAATGCAAAGCAGAAGGGTCATCGCAAAAATTAAATGTTTCATGTTTTAGTGTTTTTAGCGGGTAGGTAGTGACGGTATTTCTGGGATAATGGATTAAAGATCGCACATTCAGCGAATTCGCTTAAAGATAATAAAAAGGCATTATTACATTCATAAAATAGATGTTAATAGATTTATTGGTCGTCTAAAATGTCGTATTTTTATGATGCTATGACAAAAAACACTAACATAAATCGAAAAGGTTTTGTTTTCAAGACCTATGAAGCGCCTTTTCAATCTCCATTTGATAAACTTTTCGAAATTTTCAAGGAGCTGATCACCCATACTTCAGGAGATTTTGATGAAGCTATTGAGTGGTTGCGGGAGTTGGATAAAGAGTACAAATTGACCACTGCAGAGTACACCGTTGATGACTTTATTGAAGACCTTAAAAAGAAAGGTTATATAAGGGAAGAGATCGATCCGGACGGAAACGGCGGCACGGTCATCACATCCAAAACAGAACGCGCCATAAGACAACAAGCGCTTGATCAAATTTTCGGACAGATCAAACGGAGCGGACAGGGCAACCATAAAAGTAAAAGTCCGGGAATTGGTGATGAGCATACAGGCGATTTCAGGGACTATCAATTTGGCGATGCTTTGGATAAAGTCTCCATGTCTGAAAGTTTGAAAAACGCACAGATCAATCATGGAATTGGTGATTTTAAGCTCTCTGAAGAAGATTTGGTGGTGGAGGAAACGTTACACAAATCGCAAATGAGTACGGTGTTGATGATTGACATCAGTCACAGTATGATTTTATACGGCGAAGACCGTATCACACCTGCAAAAAAGGTGGCGATGGCATTGGCGGAATTAATTACCACCCGGTATCCGAAAGATACCTTGGATATTTTGGTTTTTGGAAACGATGCCTGGCAAATTGAAATTAAGGATTTACCATACTTAAAGGTTGGACCTTATCACACCAATACTGTTGCCGGATTACAATTGGCCATGGATTTACTGAGAAGAAAACGGAATACCAACAAACAAATTTTTATGATTACCGATGGCAAACCAAGCTGCTTGCGACTTCCAGACGGCCAATATTACAAAGACAGTGCGGGATTGAATCCTTATATCATGAATAAATGTTATGCTATGGCACAACAGGCCAGAAGATTGCATATTCCAATTACTACCTTTATGATTGCCCAAGATCCTTATTTGATGCGTTTTGTAACCGAATTTACCAAAGCAAATCAAGGAAAGGCGTTTTACACCGGACTGAAAGGCTTGGGTGAGATGATCTTTGAGGATTATGAAACCAATAGAAAGAAGCGGATTAGAGGATAAAAGTCGGGACGTTAGAGACAAGGAGCACGAAGTAAACAGTAACCCCTAACATGCAAGGTTTCCCAAACCTTTTAGGTTTAAAAGAAAATACAAAAACTAAATTCAATTAAATAAGTTCTGAAATTTTGCGATCAGAACTTTTTAAGTAGAAAAATAACATATGAAAATAGACACTATAAATACATTAGGCGAATTGAAAAAAGCCAATTATCAAAGCAAATCCATTAAAGACGAGTTGCGAGATAATCTAATTCAGAAAATAAAGAATAAAGAAACTACATTTGAAGGCGTCCATGGGTATGAGAATACGGTGATTCCCGAATTGGAACGTGCCATACTATCCCGACATAATATTAATTTGTTGGGATTGCGCGGACAAGCCAAAACCCGATTGGCGCGATTGATGCTAAATCTCTTGGATGACTATATTCCGGTGGTGGCAGGTTCTGAAATTAATGATGATCCGCTACAACCAATTTCAAGATATGCCAAGGAATTGATCAAAGAGAAAGGCGATGAAACCCCAATCGAATGGTTACACAGAAGTGAGCGTTTTGCTGAAAAATTGGCCACGCCTGATGTAACCGTTGCAGATTTGATTGGTGATGTGGATCCAATTAAAGCCGCGAATTTGAAATTGAGCTACGCCGATGATCGCGTGATCCATTACGGGATGATTCCGCGTGCCAACCGTTGTATTTTCGTGATCAACGAGTTGCCTGATTTACAGGCCAGGATACAAGTAGCCTTATTTAATATTTTGCAGGAAGGCGATATTCAAATCAGGGGCTTCAAATTAAGATTGCCTTTGGACATTCAATTTTTGTTTACCGCAAATCCTGAAGATTATACCAATAGAGGTAGTATTGTAACCCCTCTAAAAGATAGGATTGGCTCGCAAATCTTGACCCATTACCCTGTAGATATTGAAACGGCCCGCTTGATTACGGAACAAGAGGCGCGGATAGTAGAAGGTCAGAATGACATGGTTGCGGTCCCAGATTTAGCAAGGGATTTATTGGAACAGATTGTCTTTGAAGCACGGGAAAGTGACTTTATTGATTCCAAAAGTGGCGTGAGTGCCCGTTTGAGCATCACCGCTTTGGAGAATTTATTAAGTACTGCTGAGCGTCGCGCCTTAATGGTTGGTGATGATAAAACCATGGTGCGATTAAGTGATTTTGTAGGAATTATACCATCAATAACCGGAAAAGTGGAGTTGGTTTACGAAGGTGAACAGGAAGGTGCAGCGGTTGTTGCCTATAATTTGATTGGCGAAGGTGTTAAGAATCTTTTCGAAGAGTTTTTTCCAAAAATAGAAAAACTAAAGAAAGAAGATGCTGAAACACCTTATGACGATGTTATATCTTGGTTTTTCAATCAAAAGGACGGATTTGAACTGTTGGATGATCTACCGGATAATGAGTATAAAAGCCTGTTGGACGACATTTCGCCATTAGACGATTTATTGGCCGAACATCAACCAAACTTAGCGAAGGAAGAAAGTTATTTTGTCAAGGAATTTGTGCTTTGGGCATTGGTGGAATTCAAACAGTTGAATAAGTTCAGGTTTTCTGAAGGGATCACTTTCAAAGATCCTTATGGCAGTTTTATAAGTGGCATCTAAGCCATTAAAGAATTTATCAAAGTGAAGTACTTCCCTTTTCTCTGAACCGTGGTTTTTTCAAGAGCTTTCTTTTTAAGTCAATGAAATGCTCCATTGTGTTAATGCTGCTAGTAATTATAGTTTAACTTGATACTATTAAGTTTAACGTTACCAAAAAATTGAGATTATGAAAAACGAAAAAGAAGAGCAAAAGAGAGAAGAGCAAAAGAGAGAGAAGCAAAGTAAAAAAGACCACGCAATCAATGAAAAAGGGGATATTTCTGATGGTAACCAAATCAATCCACAGGTTGAAAAAAGAAAAGATACCCATCAACCACGAGATAATGCCTAATTATTTATTACTTTGAATTTTATATTGTAGAAAGATAAAATTGAACTAGTTATCACATTCCGCTTTTTAAGCGGAATGTTTTTTTGGAGGATTTAGGAAATTTAATTGGAAATTAAAATACCAGGTATATTTTTGGTTATAACCTTTTTGAGGTCACATAAAAATCGCTGCTTACCCGAAGATCGCCAACATTTATTAGAGTTAGTGACCAGTCTTTTTTTGGATACAGCCATAACTCTTTTTCACCCATAACAACTTGCACCGGCATTTCAAATTTGTCTACGCTATTTGTCCAGCGGTACTTCAATTGTTGGTCCTTTATTTCGTATTCCAGATTAGGGATCATAGTACTTCTAAGATATTGATCAAAAAAAGCAGATAAATCAATTCCAGAGGTTTTAGAGATATAATTTTCAATTTGTTCCGTTGTGACTGTTTGATGGTAGAAAGTCTTATTCAACCCTCTTAAAATTTGTCGCCATTGCTCGTCATCATTGATCCATTGTCTCAAAGTATGCAATATATTGGCGCCTTTGTAGTACATGTCTCCAGAGCCGGGTTGATTGACGTTGTACGGTCCAATAATTGGGGCGTCATTTTGGATGCCCTGTCGGGTGCCGATGACATATTCTGCACCTGCCTTTTTTCCGTAAAAATACTCTAAAAATAAACTTTCGGCATAAGCTGTAAAACTCTCGTGGATCCACATATCTGCCATATCTTTATAGGTGATATTATTGGCAAACCATTCGTGCGCAGATTCATGGATGATGATAAAATCGAACTTTAATCCCCATCCCGTACCTGATAAATCCCGTCCTAAATAGCCGTTCTCATACCCATTGCCATAAGTGACGGAACTTTGATGCTCCATGCCCAAATAGGGCACTTCCACCAATTTATAGCCATCTTCATAAAACGGGTAGGGACCAAACCAATGCTCAAATGCTTCCATCATTCGCGGAGCATCCTTAAATTGTTTCTTGGCTTTCTCAAGGTTGTCTTTCAGGACATAGTAATCCATTTTCAAGAGTCCTTTTTCGCCTTTATAATCTTCAGAAAAATGTACGTAATCACCAATATTCACATTAACGCCATAATTATTGATGGGACTGTTGACAAACCAATTATAGGTTTTTGTACCGTCTTTATGGTCTTCAATCCTGCGCAATTGGCCGTTGGAAACTTCCATCAAAGCTTTTGGAATTCGAACACTGATGAGCATGCTGTCCACTTCATCATACATATGGTCTTTGTTGGGCCACCAAACGCTGGCACCAAGCCCTTGGCAAGAAGTGGCAATAAAGTCATTACCATTGTCGTCCTTTTTCCAGGAAAAACCGCCATCCCAAGGTGCTCTTTTGGCTTCTTGAGGCTGACCTTCATAATAGACGTCCAGACTTTGAAGACTGCCTTTTTTTTGATCATTTTTTAATGTGATAAAATGAGCATTTCCATCAGTTCTGACCTCCAACTCTTTATCATTTTGAGTTACTTTAGTAATTATCAATGGCGCTTGTAAATCGATTTGAAGCACGGAATCAGGTTCTAGAACCTTATAATGCACTGAGTTTTTTCCTTTTATTGATTTGGTACTCGGATCCACAGAAATATCCAAATGATAATAGGTCAAATCCCACCAAGCACGTTCAGGGGTTATCGAACCTCTTAAACTATCCTGTTTTGTAAAAGTATGATTTTGGGCTTTTGTGGTTTGGAAAATGACTATCACAAAAAGGGAAAAAATATACTTGTTCATCGTTTAATTTCTTAAGATTGAATTAGGGAAAACCACCACGCTTTCATGACCACCTTTCCCTACGGATGCAACGCCAAAATACGAATTATCAATGACAATGCCATTCAGCGTAAATTCGTTAAGATCGCCTACATATCTGGAATGGTCCCAAGTAGGTGAGGTCGTGTCTCTCCAATAAATTTTATATCCTGTGGCACCATCCACTTTGTCCCATTTTAATTTTGCAGAAGCTTCCACAATCCCGCCAATGGCCACGGTTTTAGGTGGCGGCGGGGCAGAGGCCAAACTTGCCATATTGATAGCATTGACTGCGGTTAATTTTGCGGCATAGGGGAAATTGACATGTTCAAAGGTATCGCCATAATTAATCCCATCTTCTACACGAATATCTTGATGTTGTTGGGTATAATTCTCATGCGCTTCCATGATGCGGATGCCAGCAAATCCCAAATCGTTGAACGGTCGATGATGGCCGCCGCGACCAAAACGGTCCAGTCTGTAAACCATCATCGGATTCATTTCTGGCATATAGGTTTGGGTGGTTTTATGTACATAACGTGCCAATTGGCGGGAAATCCCATCCACTTCACCACCGTAAAAGCGGCGCATTTGTCTTTCGCGCTCGGTTTCTGTTGGCGGTACAGGTTCAGAAAATATTCTAAAACTCCGATTGTCAATTACTCCATCAACGCCTTCAATATTACCGATCATATCATTATTAAACACGCCAATAACATCCCATCCTTTTTCTTTGGCATAAGCAGCCAAGCCCGCGCCACCAAAAAGACCTTGTTCTTCCCCGGAAAGTCCAACATATACAATGCTGCTTTCAAATTTGTATTTTGATAATACTCGGGCGGCTTCAATTGTGCCAGCCATTCCCGACGCATTGTCGTTGGCACCCGGTGCATCTATGGTGAAATCCATCACATCACTGGCACGCGTGTCGATATCACCGCTCATGATGATGTATCTGTTTGGATATTTACTACCTCTCTGAATAGCGACAACATTGACAATCCAGCCGTCATGTGGCACCCGCTTTTTGACATCTTTGGTCACAAAATCCTTTTGATAGAACACGTCCAAACAGTTGTTACAGTCTTTAGAAATCGCTTCAAATTCTTTTTTGATCCAACGCCTGGCCGCGCCTATACCTCGGGTATTGG
>NZ_DATJCA010000128.1:0-11355 GCF_035515035.1 Gelidibacter sp.
CTGATATTACCAACAAAGTGAAATCATACTTACCTAACGATTTCGGAATATATGATATGGCCGGTAACGTTGCCGAATGGGTAGCTGACGTTTACAGACCTATTGTAGATGATGAGTTTAATGATTTCAATTACTACCGAGGTAATGTGTACACCAAAAATGCAATCAATGAAGATGGCACGGTAAAAGTGGTTACCACTGAAGATATTGTTTATGACACCTTAAGTAATGGGCAAGTTGTTCCTAGAAACTTACCTGGAACCATATTACAGGTACCTATCAACGGTGAAGATGCTTATTTAAGAACAAACTTTGACGCCAGTGATAACAGAAACTTCAGAGATGGCGACAGAAGATCATCACGTCACTATACAGATAACTTTAGTGATGATGGCGAAGTGTCTGACACGAGACAAATGTACAATTCTCCAAAACATGAAGTGACTGTTGATTCAACAGGTGCCATTGTAAAAATGATTGACAAATCAAATAACAGAACTTCATTGATCAATGATAATGTAAGAGTTTACAAAGGTGGTTCTTGGAAAGACAGAGCATATTGGATAGATCCAGCGCAGCGTCGTTATTTCCCACAAGACATGGCCACTGACTATATCGGTTTCAGATGTGCAATGTCAAGAGTTGGTTCAAAATCCAAAGGAAGCAACAAAACAAGAAACTAGTTTTTTAATTCAATAAAATCATAAAAGTCCTAACCATGAGTTAGGACTTTTTTATTACATTTATTTCATGAAAGCAGAACAGCTCTATCACTATTATAAATCGTCTACAGGCGTCTGTACTGACACCCGAAAAATCGAAAAAGACGGTCTTTTCTTCGCATTAAAAGGAGACAATTTTAATGGAAATAAATTTGCGCGTCAAGCTTTGGTATCTGGCGCCAAATACTGTGTGGTTGATGACAAATCTTATGCCATTGACGAGCGCTATATATTGGTAGAAAACGTTTTGGAAACCTTACAGAATCTTGCAACATTCCATAGAAATCAATTAGGCATTCCAATTATTGCACTGACCGGAAGCAATGGAAAAACCACCACCAAAGAATTGATCAATGCCGTGGTCTCAAAGAAATATAGGACGACGGCAACTCTGGGTAATTTGAACAACCACATAGGCGTCCCTTTGACCCTTTTACGGATGAATGAAACCACGGAGATTGGAATTGTGGAAATGGGTGCTAATCATCCCAAAGAGATTGCCTTATTGTGCGAGATTACCCACCCCGATTACGGACTCATTACCAATTTTGGCAAAGCACATCTTGAAGGTTTTGGAAGTATGGAAGGCGTGATCAAAGCAAAATCTGAACTGTATGATTATCTCAAGAAGCACCAGAAAACAATTTTTGTTAATGAAAATGATCCCCTTCAAGTCAAACAAACACTCAATTATGACCAGGTCTATAAATTTGGATTGAACTCCTCTACAGATACCAGGCTGGAGATTATCAATACGCAACCTTACGTCACCCTAAATTATAATGGCTCTGAAATTAAAAGCCAACTTACCGGTAACTACAATTTTAACAACATCGCTGTAGCTATTGCCGTTGGGTCTTATTTTAAAGTTGCTCCTGAGGACATCCTTAATGCCATTGAAGCATATACGCCAACCAATAGTCGCTCTCAAATTCTCAAAAAAGACAGCAATACCATAATTATGGATGCCTATAACGCCAATCCAACAAGTATGATGGCAGCGTTAGAGAATTTTAAGCAACTCCATCAAGAAAATAAAATAATTTTTTTAGGCGATATGTTCGAATTGGGAAACACTGCAGAAACCGAACATCAATCCATTGTGGATTATCTTGAAGAAAACGCGCTAGGAGAAATCTATTTGATTGGTGAAAACTTTTATAAAACGAATGTTAAACAGACGCACATTAAAAAGTTTCAAACTTTCGATCGTTTAAAAGCATACGTTCAAGAGCATCCTATTAAAGATTCATTTTTATTGATCAAAGGGTCGCGAGGTATGGCTTTGGAACGGATTTTAGAGCTTTTGTGAGCTGTTCTGGACTGTGAGCTGGAATTTGCTTGCTGTAGACTCCCGACCGCCCGCTGCCGACTGCTAACCGCTCACCTGATTACCATCATCCGCAACCAAACCATTACAGTTTCGATTTATTTATAATAGCCTTTAACCGTTCCACTCGAAGGGCTTTTCCAGCTTTTTGTTTATTTATCTTTCTATTAAGAAGTTTGGCATGTTTGGCCTTATTTTTAGTGTTTTTCTGACCTTTAGGTTTTGGCATAATACAGTGTTTTATGAAATCGTTATTCAGCGTTGTCTATCTATTTAAACAAGATTATGGTTTGTAACCCAATAGGAAGGCCAAGCAATTAGCCCATTCTGCAAAACATGAAAGATTTATCCAGGACAAAGTCCCTGCCGAAAACATGCCCACAGCAGGCAGGTACAATCCCTCTCGCTTACCAGCGCACTTCAGATTTTTGTTTCCTCCAAACCCTCAAGTCTTCGACTTAGGGTTTTCCGGTAACAAAAAATCCCAATGTCTTCAACATTGGGATTCTACTTGATGTGGTCCATACTGGATTCGAACCAGTGACTTCCACGTTGTCGACGTGACACTCTGAACCAGCTGAGTTAATGGACCTGCTGCTTATAAAAAAAGTCCATACAATGTATGAACTTTAGTGGGCGATGAGGGGTTCGAACCCCCGACCCCCTCGGTGTAAACGAGGTGCTCTGAACCAGCTGAGCTAATCGCCCTGTTACGGGTCTGCAAATATAGATTAGTTTTTGATATCCCAAAAGCTTTTTTTGAAAAATATTTAAATTATTTCTGCAACCACAAAAGTACTGCCTCCAACATAAATAACATCCAATTTACTAGCGTGCTGTTTTGCAGCATTTAATGCCTCTTGGACACTATCATATGCGTTGCCCTCAAAACCATTTGTTAAGAAAATATCGCGTAAGACTTCAGCATCTAATCCACGGGGTATATTAGGCCTACAAAAATAATATAGCGCATGCTTAGGCAATAATGGCAATATGGTCTCTGCATCCTTATCATTAACAACACCAAAGACCATGTGGAGCGTTTTATACGGCTCTCTTAATAATTGCGCCATGGCATAATGCAGCCCTTCTTTGTTGTGGGCAGTGTCACAAATAATCTTCGGATGGTCTTGAAGGATCTGCCACCGTCCATTTAAACCGGTATTTTTAACAGTATTCTTAAAACCATTCTCAATAGCCTCATCGGAAATCACAAACTCTTTGCTTCGGACAATTTCTATGGCACAAAGTACGGTCGCTTTATTTTTTTTCTGATAATCGCCTTTTAGATCACTTTCATGATCTTCTATGACCTCTTGCTGATCTGCAAAGTGAATCTCAGAATGATGAGCATCTGCAAGCTCCTTAAATACATTTTTGGTTTCAGGTTGCGTTTCTCCTATCACCACAGGTATATTAGGCTTTATAATACCTCCTTTTTCAAAAGCAATGGCTTCTAAAGTATGTCCTAAAAACTGAGTATGGTCCAAACCTATATTGGTGATTATTGACAAGACTGGTGTAATAATGTTGGTCGAATCCAAACGCCCGCCCATGCCAACTTCAACAATTGCAATGTCTACTTTTTCTCTGGAGAAATATTCAAATGCCATTCCTACAGTCATTTCAAAAAATGATAAGGAATGGACTTCAAAAAATACCCGTTGCTTTTCAATAAATTCAACAACAAAAGCTTCACTTATTTCCTTGCCGTTAATTTTAATGCGTTCTCTAAAATCCTTTAAATGTGGGGACGTATAAAGCCCCACCTTGTAGCCTGCTTCCTGTAAGATGGATGCCAACATGTGGCTGGTAGAGCCCTTCCCGTTGGTTCCTGCAACATGGATACTTCTAAATGTATTTTCTGGATGTTGGAGATGTTTTGCAAATTGCAAGGTATTGACCAAGTCGGCCTTATATGCAGTCTTACCTTGGTTTTGATACATTGGTAACTGCTTAAACATCCAGTTGACAGTATCTTGATAGGTCATTTATTGAGTAACGCTAAAATCGATTTTTACAAAACCTATTTGTGTTGGTGGTGCTTTTGGATCTGCAGGCCATTTATAGGTAAGCGCAGTTTTTCGTGCGGCTTCATAGAGACATATATTACCCGTAGTTCCTTTTTTACCAGGAATCGCGGTGACCACACGCCCCTCTCTGTTCACATGGATTTCAACTACAACCCTACCTTCTTCATCACAATCAGGAACCACTTTACTATTGGAAGGTTTACCCCGGCCTCTCAAGCCATAACCAGTTCCGGTGCCGCCACTTCCTGAGCCAGGCTGTCCAAAATAACTTGGTGCATACGGATCACCATCCAATTGGCCTTTATCTCCCGGTTTGCCGTCGTCACCTTGGCCTCCGGTTGTTGTACCCTCCGATTTCTTAACACCTCCTATCAAAGCATCTAACTTAGCCTTCTTATCGGCTTCCTCTTGACGTTGCTTCGCTTCGGCCGCTTCCTTGGCTTTTTGGGCACGCTCCACCTCTGCCTTAGCTTTAGCATCGGCTTTTGCTTTAGCGTCTGCAGCTTCCTTTTGCTTTTTCATGGCAATGGCTTCGGAGTTGTCTTCTGTCAACACCTTTTCAGCAGGCTGCTCTGATTTTGTTGGTTCTGTTTTTTCTTCTTCTACTTTTGTTTCCTTAACAATAGGCTCACTCACCACTTCCTTGGGTTCAGACTTTACAGGTTTGAGGGGTTGTACATCGCCACTGCCCACATCTGAATCACCAAAATTCACAGCTACCCCATATTCTAAGGGTGGATCCATATAAGGAGGACCAACCACAAACAACAACAATAGCAGAATAACCACGATAAGGGTGGTGATTTTTGCAGAATCGCGTTCATGTTTGGTTTTAAGATATTTCATATTAATTAGGCTTTACCGCCAAAATCACTTTAAATTTATTTCTATTGGCAATATCCATGACTTTTACGACATTCTCAACGGCTACTGATTTTTCAGCTCTTAAAACAATGGTCGGTTCTTCAAGATTGGCGAGGACATTCTTTAGTTCCAATTCGAGAACACTTTCTCCTACCAACTTCTGATCGATATAATAATTCAAATCCTTTGTAATACTAACTGCAACCGATTTTTTATTCTCCGTCTTCCCGTCTGCTTTAGGCAACAGGATGTCAATGGCATTTGTGGTAACCAAAGTTGATGCCAACATGAAAAATATCAATAACAAAAAGACAATATCCGTCATGGACGACATATTGAACTCTGGTGTTACTTTATTTCTTCCTCTTATATTCATAATTAAATAGTACTCAAGATTATCATTATTCTGCGATTCTGAAACACATCCCGACAAATTTCACTGTTTAAAACTTCAGCGCTGTTTTCGAAAACTGCCTACTGAAGACTGCCGACTGCCGACTAAATTAAATCGGTTCGTTCAAGTGATCCAAAAACTCTAAAGAATTGGCTTCCATTTGATGGACGACTTTATCAGTTTTAACCACCAAGTGATTATAGGCCATATAGGCGACAATACCAACAATCAAACCTCCAACAGTTGTTGTCATGGCGGTATAAAGTCCGTCTGCCAGCAATTTAATGTCAATTTGCCCACCAGCATTTGCAATTTCAAAGATGGATAGAATCATCCCAATAACTGTTCCTAAAAATCCAATCATTGGTCCCACCCCAGATATTGTGGCAAGAACACTCACGTTTCTTTCCAATTCATAGACTTCCAACCGTCCTGCGCTTTCTAGAGCGGTACTGATATCTTCCAACGGCTTGCCAATGCGACTGATGCCTTTATTGATCAAGCGAGAAACCGGCGTATTGACTTGGGCGCATAGAATTTGAGCCGAATCTATTTTTCCGTTGGTGACATGATCCTTTATTTGATTCATGAAATTAGAATCTATTTTTGATGCTGCTTTTACGGCAAATAACCTTTCGAAATAAATATAAATCGCAAAAACCAACAACACAAACAAAATGGCAATGATGACCATCCCGGCAGTTCCCCCACTCCCTATCAATTCAATAATTGATAATGTCTTTTCAACTGATTCTGTTTCCGGAACAAGTTCCACGCCATCTTGAATAGTACTCTGTAATATCATATTAAAAATTTATTAAAATTGATGTAATTAGTGTGTAAACGTACAAAACTTAACTTAAGTATATTTTAAATTCGTGTTCTTGAAAACATAAATATCAAGCCCCTTCATTTGTATTGTGTTTTGAGCTCAAGAAACCAGTGCTTTCCTGTCCGAATTTCCCTCGCAAATATAAAAAATAAGCAGCGCTTAGAATCATATTAACACTATTTTTAAGGATAATAAATTTTACCGGAACTATGATCATTTCTTGCGCCAGTAACGCTACTCAAACAGTTGTTTTCATTACGAAGTTTAAGCACCCCCAAAAAAGCAAAAAGGAGGGCTTCTTTGTAGTTTATGATGGATTTATCCGGAATAATAATGGCATTTTGGGTTTTATTAGATAAACAGGCCATCAAGAACGTATTAAAGGCACCACCACCAGTGGCTAATACTGAGGCGTTACTCTTAAAATTGATTTCATTGGAGATTTGAACGGCAATATGTTCCACGAAAGTTCTTAAAACATCTTTCTCGCTCAAAGAAAAGGAATCTATCATTGGAAAAATCCATTCTTTCACCCATTCCAAGCCCAAAGACTTTGGGTAAGGGGCTTTATAAAAGCTTAAAGCGTTCAATTGTTTCAACAGCGCTTGATCAATGGTCCCGGAAGCCGCAATCTTGCCAGCATCGTCATAATCTAATCCCAAAATATTGGCATAACGATTCAATACAATGTTAACGGGACAAATATCGTAAGCAATCCGCTGTCCGTTGATTTCCGAAGAAATATTCGCAAAACCACCCAAATTCAAACAAAAATCATATTCAGAAAATAGGAGCTGATCACCAATGGGCACCAATGGCGCACCTTGCCCGCCCAAGGCAACATCCTCAACCCTAAAATCACAAACCACAGTCTCATTAAGGAGCGTGGCCAACTTGGGTAAATTACCAATTTGATAGGTCAATCCATTTTGAGGTTGGTGCAGTGCAGTATGGCCGTGGGAACACACGGCATCCAAATTGGAAAGTTCATTTTTTTGAATAAATTGACGGATGGCACGTCCCAAAAAATGGGTATAATCGTCATCCAATTGCACCAGTTCCGAGGTGGTCAAGGCCACTAAATTTTTTAATTTTTCGACCCAAATGGATGGATAATCATAGGTTTCTGCCACCAATATTTCAAAATTCCATTGGCCTTGATGCGTAAAAGTACAATGGGCAATGTCAATCCCATCCAAGGATGTACCTGACATTACGCCTATAACGTTGTAGTGATTTTTAACCATGGCTGTAAAAATAGTTATTCAAATTGAGAAAATAGCACTAAAACCTTATCTTTGCGTTCGTTTTCTAATCAAACCAACAAGCATCTTACAACATGGATTTTACACTAACCGAAGAACATAAATTAATACGTGACGCCGCTCGCGATTTCGCTAATACTGAACTCCTTCCTGGTGTTATTGAACGTGACAACAAACAAAAATTCCCAATGGAGTTGGTTAAAAAAATGGGAGATCTGGGCTTTTTAGGGCTGATGGTCGATCCTAAATATGGCGGGAGTGGGATGGACACTATCTCGTATGTGTTGGTGATGGAGGAATTATCCAAGATTGATGCCTCAGCTTCTGTAATTGTTTCCGTGAACAACTCGTTGGTCTGTTATGGCTTGGAAGCATTTGCAAGTGAAGAACAAAAACAAAAATATTTGACAAAACTAGCTACTGGCGAGTTTATAGGTGCTTTTTGTTTGAGCGAGCCCGAAGCCGGAAGTGATGCAACGTCCCAAAGAACAACGGCTATTGATAAAGGCGACCATTACCTGATTAATGGTACAAAAAACTGGATTACTAGTGGTGGCCGTGCAGACGTGTATTTGGTGATTGCCCAAACCGATAAGCATAAAGGCTCTCATGGGATCAATGCCTTTATTGTCGAAAAAGGCACTCCTGGATTTGATATTGGACCAAAAGAAGATAAATTAGGAATTAGAGGTAGTGATACACACACTCTACAATTTAACGACGTCAAAGTCCCGAAAGAAAATAGAATTGGTGATGATGGCTCAGGCTTTCGATTTGCCATGAAAACCCTTTCTGGTGGACGGATTGGTATTGCAGCCCAAGCTTTAGGAATTGCGGCCGGTGCCTATGAATTGGCATTAAAATATTCAAAAGAACGTAAGGCATTTGGTACAGAAATCTGCAACCACCAAGCAATTGCCTTTAAATTGGCAGATATGTATGTGGATATTGAAGCTGCTCGACATTTGGTGATGAAGGCAGCCTGGGATAAAGACCAGGGCAATAATTACGATGTCTCCAGCGCGGTGGCAAAATTATTTGCTTCTAAAGTAGCTATGGAGCATACAATTGAAGCAGTCCAGATTCATGGTGGCAACGGATTTGTTAAAGAATATCATGTGGAAAGATTGATGCGCGACGCAAAAATCACTCAGATTTACGAAGGCACTTCAGAAATTCAGAAAATAGTAATTTCAAGAAACCTAATTAAGGAATAATCTTTTTTATACATAGTATTATGAAAGACTCAACTTAGGTTGGGTCTTTTTTTTGATAACTAAAAACTTAGAAAGTCGCAGAAAAATTCTCAAATAATTTATCCTTCCTTCTTTATGGTATTTAAAACCAGTCTAATTTCAGGATAGCTATATTTAGGATCCAATTTATCCTTTAATTCGGATAGACTCTCAAAAGATTGTTTAGGAATGAGCTCAGACAGCTCCTTAAAATGTACTTCTGAAATTAAATCGGCAATTTTGACTTGACCAGAAGTTACAAATTTAGATAAATGGCCAAAGATGGTGGTTTCGGCAAGCTCTCGTTCCGCTGCAATTTCCGAAATGGTTTTCCCCGATTGATAGAGTTCCAAAGATAGTTTATCAGATTCGCCCTTTTTAAGGGCCCTCTTAGGTTCTGCAGGCTTTTCAAAAACGATGGCATCATCAGTTTCAAAATCATTTTCCTCACAATAGGCTTTTATGACTTCAAGAATTTGAGTGCCGTATTTCTCGACACGAACTTTTCCAAAACCGTTGATCTCTAAAAGTTGCTTTTTCGTTACTGGGAGCACTTCACAGATCTCATATAATGCTTTTTGTGTGAAGACTTGATAATGAATCAAATCATTTTCTTGCGCAATTTCGTTCCGCAATTCACGTAACAATTCAAATAATTCAATATGGACCGTACCATCAATCACAGAAGCCCTTGATTTTTTAGGTTTATCTTTGGTCAGGAATACCGATTTGGCTCTTAATTCCAAAAATCTTTGGATAGAAAACCCCTCCGCTAATCCATTAAAATAAGAAAGTTTGGTAGCCAAAAGCTCTTCAATAGTCTCCAGGTTCTTAATTAAATCATTTTCGAGAGCCTTATTATCTGTAGAATAATTAAAAGCTTTTAATGCGTCTACAATACATTTTTCTGTTTCGGACTTAAAATAGTCTCTTGCCTTTTTAAATCGTTCTTGAATCGTATCACTGGATTCAGGTAAATGTTCAACATCGGCAATTTCATTCAACTGTTGACTAAAACTATTACCAAGTTTTAAGAATCTGGTAATCCCTTCCTTCATGGTCACTAAAGGCGTTTCAACATGGCCCTGGATACTTCCCTTGTTTTTATAAAACACATCCAACAAACGATTAATGGGATATAAGAATTCATAAAAATTAAATATCTCCTGAATAGATTCAAGCTGAAATGCTTTTTTAGCTTTTTCTAAAGCTTGTTCGTCGGGTTGATTCTCTGCCGTTGATTTGGTAAAGGTGCTTACCTGATGGTCATTAATTATTTGGCTAGAATCTATTTTACTTTTTAACACAAGTCCTTCTAACGATTTACATCGACTCAGCGCCACATAGGTTTGCCCGTGTGCAAAGGCACCCTGTGCATCCACGATGGCCTTTTCAAAGGTCAGACCTTGGCTTTTATGAATGGTAATAGCCCAAGCCAAACGCAAGGGAATTTGAGTAAAGGACCCAATTTTATCCTCTGTTATTGCTTTAGTTTCAGCATTTACAGAGTAATTAATGTTTTCCCACTCTTCTGGAGTTGTATTAATGTTATAATCATCATCCGGGCATTTGACAACCACTTCATCCTTTTCCAACAAAATAACCTTACCAATCTTACCGTTAAAATAGCGCTTTTCAGGTGAGCTGTCATTCTTTATAAACATCACTTGTGCCCCAACTTTTAACTGGAGTTCTTCCTTATTTGGGAAAGCATAATCTGGAAACTTCCCAGATACTTTTGCCTTATACGTATGTTCTTTGGTGGTCAAAGCTTCCAATTCTGAGGCATTGACCATTTCTGCCCTATTGTTATGAGTGGTCAGTGCAATGTAACCTTCTTTAGGATCAGGTTTAAAATCCTTAATATACCGCTTATTCAATTCATCCGCTGAAGCTTGCGATAAGGTATTATTCCTGATTTCATTTAGGATTTCAATAAACTTAGGATTTTCCTGTCTGTAGATATGCCTAAGCTCAATGGTTATGGCGTGGCAATTTTGATAGGCATGACTACTAAAGAAATAACCCGTTTCGTAATAAGTTTTTAAGAGTTGCCATTCATTTTCCCTGATTACTGGCGACAGTTGCTGCAAATCCCCAATCATCAAAACCTGAACGCCTCCAAAGACTTTATTTCGATCTCTAAAGCGTTTTAAGGTTTTCTCAATACCGTCCAAGACATCAGCGCGCACCATACTTATCTCGTCAATAATCAATAAATCCATCGACTTAATAATATCGATTTTGGTTTTACTGAATTTCCTATTGAAGCCAGATGAAGTATTGGAATCAGAATCGGGTAAGATAGGACCAAATGGAAGTTGAAAAAAGGAATGGATCGTCACCCCTTTGGCATTAATTGCCGCTACACCCGTTGGTGCAACCACAACAATACGCTTTAAAGAATTATGCTTTAAATTATGTAAAAATGTCGTTTTTCCAGTACCAGCCTTTCCCGTTAGGAAAACATTTTGATTGGTAGTGTTTACAAAATTCCAAGCTAATTCAATATCTTTATTTGTCTCCATTATAAGCTTTTAGATCACGGAAATTGAAAATACATCAATTGCCCAATATTTGAATGCCTTATGGAGTAAAATTAAGCTATTTCTAAGAAGTTAAGCTAGGGAAGCTTGACATATATAAACAAAAAAGTCCCCAACATTTCTGTTGGGGACTC
>NZ_DATJCA010000129.1:0-3236 GCF_035515035.1 Gelidibacter sp.
GCAGGCCGAATCATATTCTCTTTGAATTTCCATTTAGGAAACTGGACACCTCAAGAATGTGTGGATTATTTGGTTAATGAAGTACGCCACGAACGCTCCAATGCCGAAGGGGAAGTGAGGCGATCTTTTGCTAATCCGTACTACGCAACGCTTCCATTGTACCAACTTGCTTATATGACCGGTGCTTTGCAGCATAGGGCTCTGTATCAGGAACTTGTTGTTGAAGGCGGTATGCCTGCCAAAGAATTTCATGACGCCATTTTAATAGGTGGAAGTATGCCAATAGAAATGGTGAGGGCAAGACTCTTAGGTTTGAAATTGACGAGAGATTATAAAACCAAGTGGCGATGGGAAGGCGATGTGCTCAAAAAGAAATAATTCACCATTTCAAAACAAATAATTTTTATGGATAGTACAATATCAACACTAAGACAGCTAAAGGTTCAAAGATGGCACAATTTAATCTTGATGGTTTGAATGTAGAACGATGATCGTCCTATAATTATTAAAATTAATTAACACTATAAAATTTTATGAAAACTATTTTATCATCCTTTAAAGCCTTTAGGTTCCTCCTAAGTTCGTTGGCTGTATTGGTCCTGATGGCATCCGTCGAAAAATCCGTAGCACAAAATAAAGATGTGCTTCTTAATCCCAATTGGTCACAAGATCCACCGGTATTATCCACTTTGGTTGAGTTTGCAAATACCGAGAGTGAGATGAGAACGGCAATCACACGATATTTACAAGATTTAGCTGCATTGGGCCGTCGATATCCTGTTCAATATTCACCGGTTCGAGAAGCAAGGTTCAGAACATTTTTTAAAGGATGGGAAAAAAGCCTTAAGGATCTCGATTTTGAATCTTTAAGTCAGGAAGGGAAAATCGATTATATTTTGCTCAGAAATAAAATGACTTATGAGCTGGAAAGATTGAATTTGGATGCACAAAGATGGAAAGAATTTGCAGGTCTTGTTCCATTTTCGGATAAGTTGCGATTGTTGCAGGAAACGCGTTTTGACCGTATCCGACTGGATCCCCGAAACACTGCCAGTACGCTCGATTTGGTAGCCGATGAGTTGGATGGTTTGACCAGCGATCTTCAGAATAAAGCCAAGAAGGCAAATGGGGTTGTTGTCATACCAAATATAACTGCCGCGCAAGCCAATAGGGCCGCTGGGTATATCGGGCATCTTCAGGGCATTTTATCAGATTGGAATACTTTTTATGATGGCTATGATCCTATATATTCATGGTGGAACCGTTTGCCTTATAAGCGCTTGGTCCAATCTCTAAAGGATTATCAAAACGCGTTGATTTCACATGTTGTCGGTATTACTCCGGGAGATCCGGGCCCAATCATAGGAGATCCGGTAATGGAAAAGGGGCTTCAGGCAGATTTGGCCAGTGAAATGATTCCTTACAATGCGGCACAACTTCTTGAAATTGGTTGGAGGGAGCTTAAATGGACCGAAGACCGGTTTAAAGAAGTCTCCAATGCTATGGGGTACGGCAATGATTGGCGCGCAGCACTAGAGCATGTCAAAAATTTGGCCCCGCCACCGGGCGAGGTGCCATGGGTTATTTTTGATATTGCCAATTATTCCAAAGACTATATCAATAAGATGGATAATGTGACATGGCCTCCTTTGACGGAAGAGGTATGGCGATTGACCATGCAGACGCCTGAGAACCAGTTGACAAGTCCTTTTTTTACAGGAGGTGAAGCAACCCGGTTGTCCTATCCAACGGATGGCATGGCACACAAGGACAAAATGATGAGTATGCGCGGAAACACGCCATCATTTAATTTTCCAACGGTGCAACATGAGCTTATACCGGGCCACCACTTACAGGGTTATATGAGCAGTCGTTTTAATACCGCTCGAAGCAGTTTGAACAGAACGCCGTTTTGGGGCGAGGGATGGGCTTTTTACTGGGAAACGTTGTTATGGGACGATCAGTTTTACCGCTCTGATGCCGATAAAATGGGAATGCTGTTCTGGCGTATGCATCGTGCCGCAAGGATTGTATTCTCGTTGGAATTTCAACTTGGTAACTGGACGCCGCAGCAATGTGTTGACTTTCTTATTGAGCGTGTAGGGCATGAACCTGCAAATGCTGAAGGTGAAGTAAGAAGATCTTTTTCGGTAGATCATTATGGTCCTTTATATCAATTGGCGTATATGGTTGGCGGTTTGCAGTTCCGTGCACTGCATAAAGAATTTGTGGACAGTGGCAAAATGACTTCCAAACAGTTCCATGACGCTGTGTTGCTCGGTGGTCGTATGCCTGTTGAAATGGTCAGGGCAAGATTGTCTAATCAGAAATTGACAAGGGATTATAAAACTTCATGGCGTTGGGATGATAAAATAAAGTAAATCAAAAATGAAGTCGATTAATTAATTGTAACATTTTTGAATTAATGGACTATTTAGTCAAAATGTCATTTAAATAAGAGTTTTATGAGGAAACAACAATTTTATAGATTTTTTAATATGAAATATTTCTTATTAGCAGTATTTATTATTTCACCATTCATCGCTGGAGCTCAAGTGATTGGTGCTCCCGACCGAAAACCCAATGAAGGCGAAGGTCCTTTTGATAGAATGGTTATAAGAAATGCCAATCTGATAGATGGTACAGGCGCTCCAACATTCGGACCGGTTGACATTGTTATCGAACAAAACAAGATAAAGGAGATTAAACTTGTGGGAACGCCTCGCGTGCCAATTACTTCTGAAAACCGTCCTGCTAAAGGAACCAAAGAAATCGATGTGAATGGTGGGTATGTTCTTCCGGGTTTTATCAACATCCATGCGCATGTGGGTGGTAATCCTAAAGCGCCTGAAGCAGAATATGCATATAAACTCTGGTTAGCCCATGGGGTCACTACCATTCGAGGCGTATCGGCAGGAGGCGTGGACTGGACTGAAAACGAAAAGAAGCGTAGTGCAGCCAATAAAATTGTGGCACCGCGTATTGTAAATTTCCAAGTGCCCGGCAGCGGATGGAAAGGCGGGCCGCTTCTTACACCAGAAAAAGCGAGGGAGTGGGTAGCTTGGGCTGATGGTAAAGGCGTGGACGGCATTAAGATATTTAATCTCGATCCCGAGATTATGACTGCTGCCTTAGATGAGGTTCATAAACGTAAAATGGGCTCTGTAGCACATTTAAATCAAATGATGGTTGGCAGAATCAATGCACGTGATGCTGTAGCAATGGGATTGGATAAT
>NZ_DATJCA010000130.1:0-8044 GCF_035515035.1 Gelidibacter sp.
CCTGCCCCATCACTCTTTTCTGATAAGACCGGGATGCTCAATAAAGACTTTATGCCATCCTGTTATTGGGGCCTTTTTTAAGTTCAATCACGGTGATCTCTGGCCAAATCCCAACCCGACCTGGATAGCCCAAGTAGCCAAAACCTCTGTTGACATTTATGTATTGTCCTTTTTCCTTATACACCCCTGCCCAATGTTTGTAACGGTATTTGATTGGACTCCATTTGATCCATCCAGGAATTTCGATGCCAAACTGCATGCCATGGGTATGTCCACTTAAAGTCAAATGGTAATGGTAATCATCATTAATCACCACCTCATCCCAATGGCTTGGGTCGTGGGTCATCAATATTTTAAAATCGTCAGGGCGCACGCCTTCCGCAGCTTTATTTAAGTCGCCTGATTTTTTAAATCCACCTTTCCCCCAGTTTTCACATCCTAAAATTGCAATACGCTGTCCGTCCCTTTCAATAAATCGGTTTTCATTGAGCAAAAGATCGTAGCCCAAGTCTTTTTGAAGCTGTTTTAGTTCCTCCAGATTTTGCTCCTTTTCAGAGGTGGAATCCCAATCAATATAATCGCCGTAGTCATGGTTTCCCAATACAGAAAACACGCCATCCTCAGCTTTTAGTTCAGAAAACAAGTCCATCCATGGTAATAATTCCGAACTTTTATTATTGACCAAATCTCCAGTAAAAAGAATGACATCAGAGTTTTGCTGTTTGACCATGTTTACGGCACGCTCCACTTCGGGTCGGTTGTCAAAGCTTCCAGAATGGATATCGCTAATATGTGTAATCCTATACCCATCAAAAGCTTCGGGCAAATCATCAAAATGTAAGGTATGTTTAATGACTTTGTAATTGTACTTGCCCTTATACATTCCATAAAGCATTGCAGCAAAAGGAATCGCCGCAATTCCCACAGCCACGCCGCTTACAAACTTGCGTCTTGAAGGCATGTACAACGATTCTTTAGAAGTAAAAAACTTAGAATAGATCGCTATAAACGAACGCACTATATCCTCCCCAAAGAGAAAAAAGATCAAGACGACATTAAAAAACAAGAAGGTTAAAATAAAGCCGAAAGCATAACTTTTTGAGGGTGAAAGTACGCGCCCTCCAGCGCCAAAGGCAAATTGAAAGATTAAGTTACCCGCTATGATCACTCCTATCGCAATAAAAACATAGTAGATCCAAGTGTTTTTGGTAAGCGTCCTAATAGCCTGAAAACCATATAGCGTGATAAGAATATAAAAAATGGTAAATACAAGCCAGCGTAACATAAGAGCAATTTTATTCAAAGATAAATGAATTATACCGGTATTAAAATGTTGAGATAAAATTTAACCGTCCCTTAAGATTTAGTATATTTCCGCTGCAAAATCAATCCCTTAAATGATGAAGTCATTTTTTTTAGCTTTCACAGCTCTATTCCTACTTATAGGCTGTTCTGACCATCCTAAAACAACGCCAGCTAAAAAAGATAAATCTTTAGTGTCATTGGTCAATCCTTTTATTGGTACAAGCGGTCATGGTCATACTTATCCTGGCGTAACCATGCCATTTGGAATGATGCAATTAAGCCCAGACACCCGCCTTGACGGATGGGACGCTGCTTCTGGCTATCATTATAGTGATGAATACATCTACGGCTTTACACACACCCATCTCAGTGGCACTGGTATAAATGATTATTGTGATATTTTACTCATGCCCACCAATGAAGTTGTTTTCAACAATGGGAGTGACGGAAAAAAAGGCTATCGCTCAAAATTTTCACACGACAAGGAAAAAGCGGAACCTGGTTACTACCAAGTGCATTTGGAAGACACGGACATTAATGTAGAATTAACGGTTTCAGAGCGCAGTGGCATCCATAAATACCAATTTCCAACGGCAAAAAATCAAATTATCGTATTAGATCTAGAACATCGCGATCAGCTTTTGGCCTCAAAAATCAAGCAAACTTCGCGGACTGAAATTACTGGTTATCGCCACTCCAAAGCGTGGGCAACCAATCAGAAATTGTTCTATTATATTAAATTTTCACACCCCGTGTCCGTCGATTTAATTGCAAGAAAACAAAACTTGACCAATAAAAAAGCAGTATTCCAATTTGACAATCCCAAAAACGAACCTGTCTACGTGAAAATTGGCATCAGCGCCGTGGATGAAGCTGGTGCCAAGAAGAATTTTGAAGCTGAAATCGGTGATAAAACCTTTGACCAGGTCAAGGAAAAAGCGCAAACTGTCTGGGAAAATCAATTGGAAAAAATCATTATTGAAACGGACAACCAAGACCATAAAACAAATTTTTATACAGCGTTGTACCATACCATGATTGTACCCAACATCTATCAGGATGTGGATGGCCGTTATCGAGGCATGGACATGAAAATCCATAATGCCAAAGGGTTTAAGTACTATACCGTGTTTTCACTTTGGGATACCTATCGGGCAGCGCACCCACTATACACACTTATTGAACGTAGGCGCACCAGTGACTTTGTCAACACGCTTATCGCAAAATACGATGAGGGCGGGATCTTACCTATGTGGGACTTAAGTGCCAATTACACTGGCACGATGATTGGCTACCATGCCGTTCCTGTAATTGCCGATGCCTACCTAACCGGGATAAAAGGTTTTGATGCCGAAAAAGCTTTTAAAGCGATGAAACATTCAGCCAATCAAGATCATCTCGGCTTAAAATCATATAAAGAATTTGGATTTATTCCTGTTGAAGATGAAAGCGAATCCGTCTCGAAAACTTTGGAATACGCTTACGACGATTGGACCATTGCTAAAATGGCCCACGCTTTGGAAAAAGTGGATGACTATGAAATCTTTATGAAACGTGCCCAAAGTTATAAGAACGTCTTTGATCCCGAAACAAAATTCATGCGAGGCCGTTTCAAAAACACTTGGTTTGACCCTTTTGATCCCTATGAAGTGAATTTTAATTATACCGAAGCCAATGCGTGGCAATACAGTTTTTATGTGCCACAGGATGTTTCTGGATTTATGGAACTATTAGGCGGAAAAGAGGTATTGGAAGCGCAATTGGACAGTTTGTTCAACGCAGAAAAGAAAACTTCAGGACGTAACATGGTAGATATTACTGGGCTCATAGGCCAATACGCCCATGGCAATGAACCGAGCCATCACATGGCCTACCTTTATAATTTTGTCAATAAACCTTTTAAAACCCAAGAGAAAGTCCATCAAATCCTAACGGAGCTTTATAAAAATGAGCCTGACGGTATTGCAGGAAATGAAGACTGCGGCCAAATGAGTGCATGGTACATATTTTCCTCCATGGGTTTTTATCCGGTGACGCCAGGCTCCAATCAGTATATTATTGGAACGCCGTTATTTGATAAAGCCACTATCAATCTTGAGAACGGAAAAAACTTTACCATCAAAGCGTTTGATCTCTCTGACACCAACAAGTACATAGATTACGTCCGGCTTAACGGTAGCCGATTGCATAAAAGCTATATTACTTCAAAGGATATTCTATCTGGTGGTATTTTGGAGTTTTATATGACCGATTCGCCATCAGATTGGGGCACTGACGACGATGATGTGCCGACCACATCCATCGATTATTTTAAAATAGTTCCCGTTCCATTTATCGCAAAAGGCGATATCGCCTTTAAAGGTGAAACGGAGGTTGTATTGGAAAATGCGCAAAAAGAAACGGATATTTTTTACACCTTAAACGATTCCATTTATATCAAATACGAAAAACCATTTATCATTTCGGAGCCTTCAACTTTAAAGGTGTATTCTCAAAAAGATGACGAAAAATCCGCAACGGTCGCGACTGATTTTTATAAAATTGATCCCAACCGCTCCATAGAACTCAAAACCACCTACGCTAATCAATACAATGCTGGTGGACCTAACGCTTTAATTGATGGCATTAAAGGCTCCACAGATTTCCGATCAGGCACCTGGCAAGGCTATGAGGATAAAGATGTGGTGGCCATTGTTGATCTGGGTGAAGAGATGACCGTCCAGTCTGTTAATGTCAACTTTTTACAGGACCAACGTTCTTTTATCTTTTATCCTACTGAGGTTTTATGTTATATTTCAGCCGATAATCAAAACTTTCAATTGGTAGGAAAGCAAAGCATTCACGCAATTAATCGTTCTGAAGAGGTCAAAATTAAGACGATGACTTTTGATCTGAAAGATAAAAACGCAAGATACGTGAAGTTTGTGGCTAAAAAACTGGGCAGACTTCCTAAGTGGCACGTGGGTTATAAAGACAATGGCAAAAGCTGGATCTTTGTGGATGAGATCAGTATTCAGTCGGCAGTGGGGCAGTGAGAGTAGGCAGAAGGGAGTCGCAATCCGTACCGAGAAGGCGCGTTCGGGCGGGTGGCATAAGAAGAAGTAGTAAAACCACAAATTGAACCTAAAACATCATTTAACCTAAGACAATTAAATCTGGAACTTTGAATTAAAAACTTTGAAATTAACATTATGAATCAACCAAAATCCTATCGTTCTTCCTTTATATTATTGACCATATTATTCTTCCTTTGGGGATTCATTACCGTTTTAGTTGATTCTCTCATTCCAAGACTTAGAGAATTATTTACGCTTACTTATTTTCAGGCAGGAATGGTCCAATTTGCCTTTTTTGGTGCTTATTTCTTACTGTCTATTCCAGCGAGTTATATCCTAACTAAAATTGGTTATAAAAAAGGTATTATCTTAGGATTATGTACCATGGCATTGGGATGCTTACTTTTCTACCCAGCAGCTTCCTACCGAATATTTGGAATTTTCATGGTGGCTTATTTCATCTTGGCAGGCGGGATTACCATCCTACAAGTGGCGGCCAATCCATATGTAGCGGTTTTAGGAACAGAAGATGGCGCCTCAAGCCGTTTGAATCTTTCACAAGCGTTCAACTCCTTGGGCACAGCTATTGCTCCAATCATTGGCGCGTTATTCATCTTAAGTGATAAAATTAAGACCAGCGATGAAATTGCAATTTTAACCGACGCTGAAAAAGGTCTTTATCTCGCCACTGAGGCCTCAGCGGTTCAAAAGCCTTTTGTGGGATTGGCTATTTTTATCTTCATCATTGCCGGTGTTTTCTTTTTCGCAAAACTTCCAAAGCTGATCAATGAAACTGCCGTAGGATCATATAGAGATGCCTTAAAACATAAGAATCTCGTTATGGGCATTATTGGTATCTTCTTCTACGTTGGTGCAGAAGTAGCTATTGGAAGCTATTTGGTCAATTACTTTTTAGAAATGAATATGGTAGAAGTCATCAAACAAAATGGCTTTATGAAATCGATAGTTGAAGGCATTTTAAGTACAGGGATTACCGAAAGTGACGACAAAGCCATTGTTGGGGTGTTTGTAACGTTTTATTGGTCTGGTGCAATGATCGGCCGATTTGCAGGCGCATATCTGACAAGAATTATTAAGCCAGGAAAGGTATTGGGCATTTTTGCTACCATTGCCATATCCTTGATTCTAATTTCCATAAGCACCACAGGTTTGGTGAGCATGTGGAGTATTTTGGCGGTAGGATTGTTCAACTCTATTATGTTCCCAACGATTTTTACTTTGGCCATTGATGGTATTGGATCATTGAAGCCAAAAGCCTCAGGGATGCTATGTACCGCTATTGTTGGAGGTGCTATCATTCCGCCAACATTTGGGTATTTAACGGATCAGATAGGATTTAAATCGGCATTATTTTTTGTTATTTTATGCTACACCTATATTCTTTACTACGGATTTATAAACAGTAGAAAACAGGTGACCATATAAATCAATGAAAACATAATAAATAAAAGCTGTGACGGAAACTGCGACTGAAACCTGCAACTGTTTTCCCGCAGATGACGCAGATATTCGCTGAACTTTGTGAATAAAGTTCAATTCTCAGATACTGAAAACAGCCACTGAAAACTGAAGACTGAACTCAAAACCACTTCAATGTCAAATCAATCAACTTCTGTTTAAAATTGGTATAAGGAGGCATCAAAAAATCTGTGGCGCCTAGGGTGTGCTGTTTCATCATCGCACGTCGGTTGGAAAAAGCCTCAAAGCCATAGAATCCATGTGACTTACCAATGCCGCTGTTATTACTGCCTCCAAAGGGAAGATTATGATTTAAGAACTGGAGGAGGTTATGGTTCACGCAACCACTGCCGGCTCTGGTATTATTCATGACAAAGTCGATGTTCTTTTTAGACTTGCTATAGATATATAATGCCAGCGGTTTTTCTTTCGAGTTGATATAATCTACCGCTTCCTCAATAGCTGAATAGGTTTTAACCGGTAGGATAGGGCCGAAAATCTCATCTGTCATCAACTTGCAATCTTCTGGCATATCAAAAATCAAAGTAGGTTCTATATAATTATCGCTTGAATTATAAGTTCCTCCCGAAGCGATTTCACTCTTCTTGAGTTTTGCTTCATCAATATAAGATACCAGACGTTCAAAATGTTTGGCGTTGACAATTCTGGAATATGAATCTGAACTCTCAACATTTTCTGAGTAAAATTCTGAAATTTTAGATTTAAACAGTTTTGTAAATTGTTCTTTCAAATCCGATTTCAAAAGCACATAATCCGGTGCAATACATGTTTGTCCAGCATTGGTGAATTTTCCATAAATTATTCTTTTAACCGCAGTTTCAAGATTGGCAGAGTTGTCAATAATAGTGGGCGACTTCCCTCCCAGTTCTAAAGTCACGGAAGTTAAATGTTCAGAAGCCGCCTTCATGACAATCTTACCAACTTGCGGCGAGCCCGTAAAAAAGATATGGTTAAATGGGAGCTTCAACAATTCTGTTGACACCTCAACTTCACCTTCAATAAGCGCGATTTCATCTTCATTAAATAGCTCCGATACAATATCTGCCATCACCTTTGAAGCATTGGGAGTCATTTCGGAAGGTTTAATAATAACTGTGTTTCCCGCTGCAATTGCCGAAACCAATGGACCAAAAGTGAGGTTGATGGGAAAATTCCAAGGTGAGATTAATAAACAAACCCCTTTAGGTTCGTATTTGACATAAGATGAAGCGCCAAGTAATGCCAAAGGTGTAGCCACTTTTTGATCTTTCATCCAAGACTTCAAGTTGCTTTTAGCAAATTTAATTTCGGTGAGTACCGGATAAATTTCCGTGAGATCGGTCTCCAAAAAAGGTTTTTTAAAATCGGCGTACATCGCATCCCTGATCTTTTGCTTAGAGGTAAACTCCAAAACATTTTGAAGCGCATCTAGTTTTTTGATGCGTTCTTTATAAGTAGTATTTCCAATCTTAAATTGATTTACCTTTTGTCGACTGAACAGGTCACTGAACTTATTATCTATGTATCGTGTCATTGGTCGCTTCCATGTTTATTGAGCTATTCGCTACATTTGTGTATTTCATCGATGATTTTTGAGTGATATTTCAACTTAACCGTTTATCGATGTTCTATATCTAATATATTATAATCTACTCAAATTGTGTTGTTTCTTTGACATGTAATTATAAATCAAAACACGTTTTAGAGATGAAAAAAGTTTTAATCCTTATCGCACTAATCACTTTACCAGTATTAACTTTTGGTCAAAATGCTACTGCTGAAACCGTAAAACAAAATGAAATAATTACCATTGAAACCGTCACCATTCATCAAATTACAGAAAACCAAATCGCTTTTGGGACGTTTACTAAAAATGACGTGGTCAATTTAAGCTATAAGAAAAGTAACGACCTTATTAGCATCAAGGCATACAGAAAGAGTCTGCAAATTAGAACCAGAGAGGTTAAGACTTGCTAACCACAAAACTTTAAAATAACCTTCATCCATATAAACCGAGGCATTTCAAATTAAGAAATGCCTCGGTTTTTTTTATTGATTGGGGATATCCTTCGTGGAAAACTCATAGAGTCGACTGGCTTCTTCCTCTTTCAACTTTTGAGCAAGCTCTAAGGCATATGGAATGACATCACTACAAATCACAATCAAAGCATCCTTTTGAGCATTCTGGATAGCAAAGGTTGCGG